>JACPZP010000070.1 GCA_016195405.1 Planctomycetota bacterium
GCCGTCTCGGGGCTCTTGTCGCCGAGTTGCCGGACGGCACCCAGTTCGCCGTCGGCACCGGACTTTCGGATGCCGCCCGCAACAGCCCGCCGCCGATCGGCAGCATCATCACCTTCAAATACCAGGAGCTGACGGACGCCGGCGTGCCGAGATTCCCTTCGTTTGTCGGCGTCCGCAACGATCTACCCAACTCACTTTACAAAGGAGAAACAAGCATGCCCCAAACCAGCACCAAGAAGCGATGTTTCGAATTCGTTGGGAGAGGTTCCAACAAGTTCTGGGATATGTTGCGCGCCTGAGAGAATGTCTCCACTTCCATTGCCGTTGTGGTTTCCCGAATCCCCATCGCTGTTATCGGTAGCCGCGTTTGAATCGATCATGTCGCCATTCTGCACCGGAGTCTCCAAGACGAGAAAGGCACAGCGTCCGAAACAGACTCGCTGCCCAATTCTGACGAAACTCTTGCCGATGCGTGTCGAGTCAACATAGGTGCCGTTGCTGCTTCCCAAGTCCCGGACAAGCATCGCCGAATCGTAGGCTTCGATCTCGGCGTGGTTGCGTGAAATCATCTTGTCCTGTACGCGAAGCTCGCATTTGGAAGAACGCCCGAGAACGTACCTTCCCGTGACGGAGGAGGAAGCGATCTGCGGAGAAATGCGGGGATTGGCTCAGCAGTGTGAGGATGCCGCTCATGGTGTCTACTCTGAATTCACTTCGAGGGACCGCCGGCAGAATAATTGCGACGTCAGTCGGCTGTTCTTTCTTGTCATCGAAAACCACTTCGCTGAATGACGATGCACGCGCCGACGACATTGGTCATTTCGACGTATTGCGGTCTTTTCTTGCTGGCCCTCTCGCCCATTTCTATGGGTGAAATCACGGCGTCCAAAGGCTTCGTAAGCAGGATCGTCTTCCCAGCCTTGCCGAATAGCTGCAGGGGAAACTCATCGGGTGCCTGGATTGGATTGTCTTCCCCCCAGCCTAGCCGGCCGAGCATGATCTTTGACCCGATTCGGACAGTGATCAAATGACCGTACAGTCGCTCTACGCGCCGGAGCGGTTCTTGCCCGGTCTCGATTAGCAGCCAATCACCATCCCGCACTTTTTCAGCTTCGTTCGCCACGATCTTACAGTCGTGAGCCACAAGGTACCAGTAGGCCGTCTCCGAGAAATAAGCGTCAGCGACTGGCAGACTCGTGTCGTAGAGCAGGTGTGGATAATCTTTAGGTGGCCCCGGCAACAGATGGTGCGACACAGGACAATACTTGCCACCATCACGAGTCAGATCGCGTCCACCAATTGTGTCATGACCCTCGCCCAGAAAAAACCAGCGCAGATTGACTTTCGGCCACCGAGCTATGGCCAGGAGCAACGAGGCTGGTGGTTCCTGTTTTCCTCGCAGTACCCGCGAAAGTACCGGGTGGCTTATTTGCAAAGCCCGTGACATCTGCGAGATATTGCCTTCCCAGATGTTGTTTGCGAGCTTCCGGATCCGCCGCGCAATAGGCGAGATCGTATCTGTCAGTGCTTTTGCCATGGCGCCTCCGCGAAAAGTTTGCGGCTTGCCATTTTCACTTTAGATTAGTAAAATGATCAAATCTGGTCAAGCCTAGGATTCGCACATTTTCCATGAAACGTGAGGAATTCTCTACCGGGCGGCTAGATTCTTGATGGGAGGCAGGCCGTGGACAATCTAACGGTAAAACAGGTCGCGCAAAGGTTGGGTATCTCCGCGGCCACTGTCTACGCATTATGCAACCGGAGGCTGCTTAGCCATATTCGCATCGGTCTTGGACGCGGGACAGTGAGAATTCCTGATCTGCACTGAATGACTTCCTCGCCAGCGTAACCGTACAGCCGGCCAAGGCGCTCCCACCGAAGCATCCTTTGAACGACAAGCGTTTGAACGTCTAGTTCGGTTTCCGGCCGCGTCGGGATGACACCATGAAAGGGACGATTGACAACCACCATTCGGCTGTCGAACGCGCCGTCCACCCGGCTTTGGCGCCGTTACTTGTGCCGACGCGAGAGGCCGCCAGAATATGCGGCATAGGCCAATCGACGTGGTTTCGCCTCATTGCCGGCGGCAAGATCGGACCGGTGCCCTTGAAGCTAGGCGGTCGGGTGCTCTGGCGCATGGAGGACTTGACTCGCTGGACGGCGGCCGGTTGTCCGGACCGCGACGCTTGGCTTGCCATGGAAGAGGCCCGCCGCCGCGCGTGATTCTCCGGCACAATAGGCTGGCTTGAAGGAAACACCGACCCGCGTATGATCTTGACCTGCTGCCGTCTGCAAAAGAATCGAGGCCCGCAGCAGATCCTTTGGTTGTGCCAACGCTCGCGACTCACAACGTGGGCGCCGGCCGGCCGCTTGTGAGAAAGGACGACCCATTATGGCCGAAGTCTACCGCCCAACTTATACCGTCACCGATCCCAAAACCGGCGAGCGGATCAAAAAGAAATCCCGGCGCTGGCATATCCGTTACTACTCCCCCGATGGAGGCCGCCACCGGGTCAAGGGCTACAAGGACCGCCGGGCAACGGAGGCTCTGGCCGTGGAGCTTGAGCGCCGCGCCATCCAGGAAGCCGCCGGCCAGATAGACCCCTTTGAGGCCCACCGCAAGAAAGCCTTGGCCAGACACCTTGAAGATTTCCTGTCCCACTTGCGGGCCAAGGAAGTGACGGAGTTTCACGCCCACGTTGTTAGCGCACGCGCCCGCAAGGTCATCGACGGTTGCGGGTTCGTTTTCATTAGCGACCTATCGGCAAGCGGCGTGCAGGGGTTCATTGCCGAGCTGCGCAGGGGACGGGAGGGCAAACCAGGAATCAGCATCCAGACCGGGAATTTCTACCTGTCCGCCGTCAAACAATTCTGCCGCTGGCTAGTGAAGGACCGGCGCACGCCCGATAATCCTTTGGCCCACCTGTCCGGGGGTAACGTGAAGCTGGACCGCCGGCATGACCGGCGCGCCTTCACGGAGGAAGAGTTGGCCTACTTGCTCGAAGCGGCCCGGCAGAGCAAAGAAGACTTTCGCGACTTGACCGGGGAAGATCGGTTCATGGTATACCTGACCGCCCTGGGAACCGGCCTACGAGCCCGCGAGCTTTCATCACTGACACCGAGCAGCTTCGACTTGGCGGGCGACCCGCCGACCGTGCGCGTCGTGGCCGCTTACGCAAAGAATCGGCGCGAAGCCGTCCAGCCTATTCCCCCGAGGCTAGCTCAAACAGTGCGAAGTTATATTTCGGGTCGTGCCAGCGAATCACTCCTCTGGCCAGGGACGTGGCGGGAGAAGGCGGCGGAGATGATTCGCGAGGATTTGGCGGCCGCTCGCGTGGCATGGTTGCAGAACGTACGAGATGCTGCCCAGCGGGCCGAGATGGAGCAAAGCGACTTCCTGGCCTACCGCAATGCCGCGGGGCTTGTGGCGGATTTTCACGCCACGCGGCACACCTATATCACTCTGATCGGTCGGCGCGCTTCCCCCAAGGTTCACCAAGAGCTGGCCCGCCATTCCGATTACCGCCTGACCGGGCGCTATACCCATGCCCTCTTGCACGACCTGGCCGCCGCCGTGGATGCCCTACCATCCTTCCAGCCCCCGGATCCCGATTCAGAGAGACAAACCCTTCCCGCCACCGGAACCGAGGGGAAAACGGGCGACCGAAAACTTAGCCCAAACCTTGTCCCGCAAATTGCTATTCGGGGGGAAAACCCGGGAGCAATTGGGAAAACGGCCGGGCCAGTGACAGGAGATTGTCACAGCGCGAAAGCCCTGCAAATTACGCGGTTTGAGAGCGATTCGGAAGCGATGGGAACGGATGGGAAAAACTACGCCCGGAGGGACTTGAACCCCCAACCTATGGTTCCGAAGACCATTGCTCTATCCAGTTGAGCTACGGGCGCTTGGTAGGGTGAGTTTACCAGGGGCGGGGGGAATTACAAGCGCGGCCCAAGACGGTGGCAGCGACCGAATCACCTCTCGGCTTGAAGCGTCTCTATTCGGAACGCCGCTCTGATGCGCGGCCAGCCTTTGCTTTCCTTTCCCCGGCTCATGGGAGATCCGTCATGAGAACTCTTGGCATGACCATGGCTTGTTTGCTGACAACCGTGGCAGTATGGCAGGGCGCGCAAGCCGGAGAAACGGGGAAGAATGCGACGCTGGCCGCGCGCAAGTTGAAGGTGCTGGTCGTGGAGGGGGAGCCGCACGCCCGCGGGGTGATGCACGGCAAGGCGATGAAGGAAGAGATTCACAAGCTCCTCAAGCTCTGGAAGGCCGATCTTGGCAAGGGCCTTAAAATGGACGCCGATGAGTTTGTCAAGCTGTTCGTGAAGAAGACGGACTTCCTAGCGGCGATGAAGAAGTGGACGCCGGACCTGATCGAGGAGATCGCGGGCATTGCCGAGGGGGCCGGCGTCGATCATGACACGATCTTCGTCTTTCAGCTTCCCGACGAAGTCTGGGCCAACGGGCAGGACATCGTATTGAAAAAGGGGTCAGACCCTGTGGGGTTAGAGGGTCAGACCCCTTTTTCAACAAGTGAGCGCTGCAGTTGCCTGGGCTTTAGCCGCAAGGGCGACCGTCCGGCATACGTCGCTCAGAACCTCGACCTGCCGCCCTTTCACGACGGCTTTCAGATGGTGCTGCACGTCAAGGAAAAGGACACCGAGGCGTTCGTGCTGACCGTCCCTGGCCTGATCGCCCTCAACGGCATGAACAACAAGTCGGTGGCCATCTGCTGCAACACGCTGCTCCAGCTCAATTCCTGCCACGACGGCCTGCCGGTCGCCTGCATCATTCGCGGCGTTTTACGGCAAAAGTCCGAGGAGGAAGCCGTGGCGTTCCTGCGCCGCGTCCAGCACGCTTCCGGCCAAAACTATGTCTTGGGCGGTCCCGAAAAGGCCTGGGATTTTGAATGCTCAGCCAACGCCGTGAGCCAATTCACGCCCAAAGGCCAGGACAGCGCCGTCTGGCACACCAACCATCCGCTGGTAAGCAATGATTTCCGCACCAGCTACAAGGCATACCTGAAAAAGTCCGAGGCGCTCGACAAGATTCTGACCAACACCCGCACCCGTCTGCAATGCCTGGAAAGCCGGCTCTCTGACAAGTCGCTCGTCCCCGGCCTCGATCTCATCAAGACGACCTTGCGTTCGAAGGACTCCGCCGCCTGCCCCGTGTGCCGCTCCGATACGAAAAAGGGCGCGTTCACGTTCGCGTCGACCATTGCCGTGCTATCATCGGAGCCGGAGCTTTACGTGGCGCCCGGTCCGCCGGATCGTGATGCGTACGAGAAGCTCACGTTTTCGACTCGGCCGAAATGATAACTGCCGGCGTCGCAACGGTCGGTGGTGCAGTACCGTCGCCGTGGTCCCTCTTAAAGAACACGAGGCCGATCACGAGCACTAGGGCGATTCCGAGAACCAGACCGAGCTTTGCGTCGTTGGGCATGATGAGCCGCTTTCGTTGATGGTCAAAGCAATTATGCGCGGCAACTTGGGGCATCCGGTCGCCGCCCGCATTTCTTTAGAAATAAATCCCGATCACGTCTGAAAGAATCGCTCACTCCAAGCAAAAGCCGCTTCACCGATTCCATTCCCCCAGTCCGATCTTTAGGGCGGGGCGGGGAGGCAATTTGTGGATCGGCATAGGAAAAACCGGCAAAATCGGTTATCCTTTTCATCCTCGACCCGCTCTTTTCGTGCATGCGAAAGGATTCAGCCATGCGCGTTTGCCTTTTCGAAGATAGTCCCGACAAGCTCGAGCCGCTGACCTTGACTCGACCCGCCTTCGACCTCCTCTGCGGCATGAGTTCGTTGGGCCAAAAACAGCTCCGGCACTTCGGAGCGACCTCCTGTGGCATGATCGTCCGGCCTGGCCTGGTTTCCTTGACGCAGATGCAGCATCCCAGCGCCGCGGTCAACGATCACGATTGGTTGGAGGCGGCCAAAACCATCTTGGTCAATGGCCGATGGCTGCCGCCCGCTGGAAGAGCGCTCCATATCTCGGAACCGTGCGTCGGCATGTTCGAGGACGAGTTGGCATTCGCGGTCGTACCCGAAGCCAAGCTGCACGGTCTGACGCCCGCGAACTTCGGCGAATTCCTCGACCGCTTCGAAGCGGAACTGCCGCAGCGAGCCGTCAGCGGCCGAATGATCCGATATCCTTGGGACTTGGTCGAGCACAACGGCGATCAAATCCGCAACGATTTCGCCGTCGGCGATTGGGCAGAGCCGGACCACCAGGAAATTGCCGTCGTAGGGGCCACGGAGTTGCTGTGGGTCGATCCGAGCGCTCGCGTCGATCCGTTCGTCGTCGCTGACACCACCAGCGGCCCGGTCATCATCGATCGCCAGGCGTTGGTGACCGCGTTCACTCGGCTGGAAGGGCCGTGCTACATTGGGCCGGGCACGCAGGTTCATGGCGCCAAGATTCGCGCGGGCACGACACTCGGCCCGCAATGCCGGATCGGCGGCGAGGTCGAGGCCAGCATCGTCCACGGCCACAGCAATAAGCATCACGACGGCTTCCTTGGCCACAGCTACGTCGGCGAGTGGGTCAACCTCGGCGCCGGCACGCACAACAGCGACCTGCGCAACGATTACGGCGAAGTCACGGTCACCATCCACGGCGAACGCGTGCCGACGGGCCTTTCGAAAGTCGGCTGTTTTCTCGGCGATCACACTAAAACCGGCCTGGGCACGCTCCTCAATACCGGCACGAACACGGGCGTCTTCTGCAATCTGCTGCCCGCGGGTCGGTTTGCCCCCAAACACGTGCCGTCGTTTTCCAGCTGGTGGAACGGCCGGCTGCAGGAATCAGTCGACATGGAGCTACACCTGCGGACGGCCCAGATCGTCATGAAACGCCGCGGCCAAGTGCTGACTGAGGCGCACATCGAGCTTTACCAGGCATTGTTGCGGGAAACGGCCGGCGAGCGCCGCGAGGCCCTGCGCGACAGCGAACTTCGAACCCTGCGCCGCAGTGCATGAGGTAATCGATTTTCCTTGACACGTCTTTCACCGCGTCTTAACCTGACATGCGCTCATTTCTCACCACCTTTTCTCGTGGAAAGGATCGTTCCATGGTCCGCCAACCGACCGCGCGAAGGGGTTTCACTCTCGTGCAGCTCCTGTTCATCATCGCGTTTTTGCTATTCTTGTTCGGCATTCTAGTTTCCGCGGTGGGACGGGTGCGGCAGGTGGCCGATCAAACATCGTCGCAAAACAGTTTGAAACAGCTGGCACTGGCCTGCCACAGCTTCAACGACGTATTCCGCCGGCTGCCTCCGACCGTGGGAAAGGCCGGCGAGACCATCGGAACATGCCATTTTCATCTGCTGCCATTCGTCGAAGAAGACAATCTCTTCAAGCGCGGCGAAGGGTCGGTGTGGAAGAACGGCGTCAACGGCGTCGTTATTCCCTGGTTTCTCAATGCCAGCGACAAGAGCGCCGGTCCCGACCACAAATTTCAAGATTGGCTCGCGACTACGAATTTCGCCTGCAACTGGCTTACGTTCAAGACCGGCGAGAACCGTATCCCGGCCAGCTTTCCCGACGGCACCTCCAACACGCTGATCTTCGCCGAGCGCTACCAGATCTGTAATGGCGTCCCGACCGCATGGGGCTACGCGACTCTCTACACTTGGGCGCCGATGTTTGGCTACTACAGTCACGGCAAATTCCAGTCGGCCCCGTCACAAGACGAGTGTGATCCTACATTGCCGCAGTCGATTGATCCGGCAGGCATCTCGGTGGCGCTCGGCGACGCTAGTTCGCGCCGGGTGAGCCCGTCGATCAGTCCGGAAACATGGTGGTACGTCACCGACCCCGCCGACGGCATGGTGTTGGGTCCGGACTGGAACGATTGAGTGCTTTGTGAGGGGATGACAATGAACCGCCGCCCCGGTTTCACGCCGTTCGAGCTTGTCGTCACGATGACGCTGCTCTTGATGCTGTTTTCGTTCCTCATTCCATTTGCCGAGCGGCTTCGGCGAACAGCGACCAGTTTTGAATCGCGGGACAATCTAAGAGAGATTGCCTTAGCGTGTCACAACTACAACGCTATCTACAAGAATCTGCCTCCGATCGCGGGCAAGGCTGGCGACAACACGGGCACCATCCATTACCATTTGCTGCCGTTTCTGAATCACGAGGTTCTTTTCAAGAAGTCCGAAGGGGCGGTGTGGAAGAACGGCAGCAGCAGTCAGGTGATCGGCGTTTTTCTCGACAAGCGCGACACGACTGGCGGCCCCGACCATAAGTTCAAGGGTTGGCTGGCCACGACGAACTATGCCGCCAATTGGATGGTCTTCAAGGACGGCAAGAGCAGCATCCCGGACACCTTCACCGACGGCACCTCCAACACGCTGCTATTCGCCCAGCGCTATCAAGTCTGCAACGACACGCAGGCCGCCTGGGGCTATGCCGCGCTCCACACCTGGGCGCCGATGTTCGGCTATTACAACCAGGGCAAGTTTCAGTCGGCCCCGCGCCAGGCCGATTGCGATCCGACCGTGCCGCAATCGATTGCATCGCCCGCAATCCTGGTGGCCCTCGGCGACGGCGGCGTTCGCACTGTCGCACCGTCGATTAGCCCCGAAACCTGGTGGTTCGCCACCGACCCCGCGGACGGCAATGAGCTTGGCGACGATTGGAACGATTGAGAACTTGGAGTGCGGAGTCTAGTCTCCGCTTTAGGATTTTTGGAGGAAACCATGAACCGCCGCCCCGGCTTCACGCCGTTTGAGCTGATCGTCACGATGACGCTGCTCTTGATGCTGGTCTCGTTTCTGATTCCCCTTGTGGAGCGTGTGCGTAATGCGGCCAGCGACGCGCAGTCGCGGAACAACTTGAGAAACCTTGCCCTGGCCGTCTACAGCCATACCGATACCTTCCGAGCTCTACCTCCTGTCTCTGGCAAGGTCAACAACGCGACCGGAACAATTCATTTCCATCTCTTGCCGTATTTGGACGAGGCTGAGCTTTGGAAGAAGGCCGACGGTTCTGTCTGGAACAACGACGTCAACGGCGAAGTAGTCGGGCTATTCTTGGACAATCGTGACACCACCGGTGGGCCTAGCCACAAGTTTGAAGATCGGCTCGGCACTACAAACTATGCCGCTAACTGGATGGTCTTCAAGACGGGCAAGAATAGGTTCCCGGCCAGCATTCCCGACGGCGTTTCCCAGACGCTGATGTTCGCCGAGCGTTATCAGATTTGCAACGACACGCCGACCGCGTGGGGGTATCCCGCGCTATACACTTGGGCGCCGATGTTTGGCTATTACAACCAGGGCAAGTTTCAATCGACACCACGACAGGCCGATTGCGATCCGACATTGCCGCAATCGATCGCGTCACCCGCGATACTGGTGGCAATTTGCGACTCCAGCGTTCGTGCCTTGGCGCCGTCGATCAGTCCGGAAACATGGTGGTACGCGACCGATCCCGCGGACGGAATGCCGCTCGCCCGGGACTGGAACGATTGAAGATTTGGAGTGCGGAGACTGGTCTCCGCTTTAGGATTTTTGGAGGAAACCATGAACCGCCGCACCGCTTTCACACTCGTTCAGCTATTGGTGATCTTGGCGCTTATCCTGTTGCTGTTCGCGTTCCTTTTGCCGGCGGTGTCACAAGTCCGCAAGGTCGCGTCGCGCGTCGAGGGCATGAACAATCTCAAACAGATCGGCCTCGCCAGCCATAATTTCCACGACGTCAATAGGGCATTCCCGCCCACCGTGGGAACTCTTGGCAACCAAACGGGAACCATCCATTTCCATCTTCTGCCGTACATCGAGCAAGACAATTTGTATAAGGCCGCCGAAGGCAACGTCTGGAACAAGGGCTTGAGCGGCACCGTCGTCGCAACCTACGTCGATCCCCAGGACCCGAACGCCCCGCCTGACAACAAATTCAATGGCTGGCTCGCGACCACCAACTACGCCGCCAACTGGATGGTATTCAAGACCGGCGGCAGAACGCTGGCCCAGATCACCGACGGCACTTCCAATACCCTGATGTTCACCCAACGCTACCAGGTGTGCGACGGCACGCCCACCGCCTGGGGCTATCCCGCGCTCTACACTTGGGCGCCGATATTCGGCTACTACAACCAAGGCAAATTCCAAAGTAAACCGCGCCAGGCCGACTGCGATCCGAAGCTTGGTCAATCGTTGGACGACACCGGCATTCAAACCCTGTTTTGCGACGGCAGCGTCCGGTCTATCGGCGACTCGATAAGCCCGCAGAATTGGTGGGCGCTCACCACCCCTGACGGCGGTGAAATCGTGGAAATTGACAATTGACCCCGCTCTTCGGTTTGCGCAACTTACAATCGTCACGGTCACGCGAAACCGCAAGCGGCGAAAGGAATGACTCCCATGAAAAAGCTTCCCGTGAACTGGTTCGCGTGCTGGCTCTTGTTGCCGTCGTCCGTCGCACTCGCCGGCGATAACGAAACCGTCAAGAAGCTCGCCGACGATTTGAAGGCCGGCAACGGCCGCGCCGCCGATGGTCTCGTGAAGCAAGGTGCGGCCGCCGTCGGCGCGCTGACCGAGCTTCTCAAGACCGAGACGAACCTCATCAAAGGTCACGCCGCGCAGGCGCTGGGCCGCATTGGTCCAGCCGCTAAGGCCGCGATTCCAGCGCTTGCGGAGGCCATCGCCGACCAGGATCAGACGTTGGCCGCACAGGGCGCCCTCGCGTTGGGCCAAATCGGTTCCGCATCGGTGCCGGCTCTCACGCAAGTCTTGAAGGACGCCAAGAGCGAAGCCTCCTTGGCGCATGCCGCACGCGCCTTGAAGAAGATCGGTCCTGATGGCAAGGGCGCAGTCGCCGCACTCATACCCGCGTTCCGCAAGGTGACGGAACCGGCGCAACGAGCCGCCCTGGTCGATGCCGCCGGCGCGATCGGCCCGGCCGCCAAGGACACGGTGCCGTCGCTCATCGAATACTACAAGGATCCCGGCAAAGGAGAGAACGCCGCCGTCATGGCGCAGCAAACGCGCATTCATGTCGTCGTCGCTCTCGGCAAGATCGGCAAGGACGCGAAGGACTCCGTGCCGATCCTCGTGGAGGCGGCCAAGAGCAAAGATCCCGGCGATCCGATTCGCTTCCACGCATTCGAAGCATTGAGCCGCATCGGCGCTCCCGCCGAGGATCTCGTGCCGGTCATCCTGACCCTTTTGAAAGAAGGCGGCAGCGTTCCCCGGCCTTTGCTCCTGGAAACGCTGGCGAAGGTCGGCAATCCCACGAAAGAATCCGTCGCGGCACTGCAAGAGGGTCTGCGCGACAAGGACGCTTTGGTGCGCATCTATACGGCACAGCTCATCGGCAAGGTGGACCCGAACAACCCAGCTGTCGTTTCCGTCCTGATTGAGTCGCTGCAAGAGAAAGACGCCAAGCTGAAGGTGCTGGCTGCCGAAGCTCTGGGAATCATTCGTCCGCGCGACGAGTCGGCTGTGGATGCGCTGCGGATGGCCGCGGAAGACGCCGACGCCAACGTTCGCAAAGCTGCTGCCGCCGCCCTGGAAAAGTTCAAGAAGAAGTAGGATTTCAAAAAGGGGTCAGGACCTGTGATTCTAGAGGTCCTGACCCCTTTTTGAAACTTCCCCAACCGCATGAGGCTTCATGAATAATCCGAACCTGCAAATCCGTCCTGAGGTGGCCAAGGCGATTGAGCTAAAGCGGCCGGTGGTCGCACTCGAGTCGACTTTGATCGTTCACGGCTTGCCATGGCCCTTGAACCTGGAGACGGCCCGTGCCGCCGAAGCCGCGGTGCGCGACGAAGGGGCCGTCCCCGCCACCATCGCCGTCCTCGACGGGAAGCCGACCGTCGGCCTGGCAGATGCGGAATTGCAGGCGCTGGCCCAGAGGCAAGGCGTTTTGAAAGCGAGCCGGCGCGATTTGGCCGTCGCGATCGTCAAGCGGATGACCGCGTCGACTACCGTCGCCGCCACCATGATGCTCGCCCATCAGGCCGGAATTCGTCTGTTCGCGACCGGCGGGATCGGCGGCGCCCATCGTGGCCCGAACCATTCCTGGGACATCTCAGCCGACCTGTCCGAGCTGGCTCGCACGCCCGTCGCCGTCGTCTGCGCCGGCGCCAAGAGCATCCTTGACATCCCGCGCACATTGGAAATTCTCGAAACGGCCGGCGTCCCCGTCGTCGGCTACGGCACCGAGGAATTTCCCGCTTTCTACGTCCATTCCAGCGGCGAACCCATTACCGCGAGAGTTGATACGCCCCGCCAGGCCGCCGACCTTTTCCGCACCCACTGGAGCTTCGGCGGCAACGGCATCGTTCTGGCCCAGCCGCTCGATCCGCACGTCGCCCTGGAGCCGGAGTCGTTTCTGTGCGCCCTGTCCGCCGCCGAGCAAGAGGCGATGGGCACCGGCGTCCGCGGCAAGGAATTGACGCCGTTCCTTCTAGGCAGGTTGGCCGAAATCACCGAAGGCCAAACGCTCAAGGCGAACCACATGCTGGTGATCGCGAACGCGCGCCTGGCGGCACAAGTGGCGCGGGCCCTGTGGGGATGAGGCGAAAATCTTGGGTAGAAGACAAAAGCCTGCTAACATTGAAGGAGCGAATTGGGGTCAAAACATGCAAGCGACAGTTGATATCAAGGAACTCCCTGGCCGTCTCGACGCTCTTCTGCAAGAGGCGAAAAAAAAGGGCACGGAGATCATTCTCACCCGGGACAACGTTCCGCAAGCTCAGCTGGTTCCGCTTGTCCCTAAGGTGACATCCCGGGTTCCCGATCTGAATGCGGGCGGGGTGCTCTTCATCAGCGAGGATTTCGATGCTCCGCTTCCCGAGGAATTCTGGTCCGGTATGCCATGAGAATCCTGCTGGATACACATGCGTTCTTGTGGTGGGACCATGACCAGAAGAAACTTTCACTGAATGCTCGCACTGCCATCGGCGACCCGAACAACGCTCTGCTTCTGAGTGTGGGGAGTATTTGGGAACTGATTGTCAAAATCCAAATCGGAAAGCTTACCCTAACGAATTCCGTGTCGGATCTTGTTCTTCGCCAGCACCAAGTCAACGGTGTGGGCGTCTTAGATATCCGCAAGGAGCATGTGTTGGCGTTGGAGCAGATGCCCCTTCATCACAAGAACCCTTTTGATCGCATCTTAATCGCTCAAGCCAACGTAGAAAGTGCGACCTTGGTAAGCGCCGACCCCATTTTCTCGCAATATCGCGTCACCGTCCTTTGGTAAGTGGTGACATTACAGCACTTTCTTGCGATTCACGTAGACATGCGACGCCAAGCCGTGCAACGACTCGGCCGCCTCGCTCAGCGTTTCGGTCAACGTCGGGTGCGGGTGAATGCACATCGCCAAGTCCTTTGCTGTCGCGCCCATCTCGATCGCCACCACGCCTTCGGAAATAAGTTCGCCCGCTCCGGCGCCCGTCAGGCCGACGCCCAAGAGCCGATCACTCTTCGGATCGACGATGAGCTTGGTGACGCCGTCGGTCCGGCCCAAAGTCGTCGCCCGGCCTGAGGCGGCCCAGTGAAAGCGGGCCACCGTGACCTCGCGATTATGCTTCTTTGCTTCGGTTTCGGTTAGGCCGCACCAGGCGATCTCCGGATCGGTGAACACCACCGCGGGGATCGCGCGCGGCTCCCAAACCATCGGCTCGCCCGCGATCACCTGCACGGCCAGCTTGCCTTCGTGAGCGGCCTTGTGGGCCAGCATCGGCTCGCCGGCCACGTCGCCGATTGCAAAAATGTTGGCACTGGTGGTGCGGCGCTGAGGATCGACCTTGATGAAGCCTTTGTCGTCAACTTCGATTCCCGCCTTGTCGAGTCCCAAGTTGCTAGAATTAGGTCGCCGGCCGACGCTGACCATGATTTTCTCGAACGTCTGCTCGGTTTCCGGCGCTTCACCTTCAAGAGTGGCCCGGATGCCGTCTTTCACCTCGACGATCTTCGCCACCTTGGTATTGACATGGATTTGCGCGAACAACGTCTTAAGCCGATTGGCTAGCGGCCGGACCAGGTCGGCGTCGACGCCGGGGAGCAAGCTGCCCGTCAATTCGACACAAGTCACTTTGCTTCCCAATGACGCGTACACGGTGCCCATTTCCAAGCCAATGTAACCACCACCGATGACCAGCAAGCTGGCCGGCACGTTCTCCAGCTTGAGCGCCGAAGTCGAATCGAGCACGCGCGGGCTTTCCAGGTTGAGGTTCGACAGGCGCGTGGGACTTGAACCGGTGGCGATGATGGCGTGCTTAAACGTGACCAGCGGGCCGTTTTCGACTTGAAGCGCTTGCGGCCCTGTAAACACGCCTCGGCCCGAAATGTATGTCACATTGCGCTTCTTGCACAATTCCAGTAGATGGCTGGCGTGCGCGTCGATGATCTTTTCCTTCTTCGCCCGGAGCGTGTTGACGTCGATCTTTGGAGCGGGGAAGTTGATGCCGAAAGCTGCGGCGTCATGGGCGGCGGCGACGACATGGGCGGCGTGCAAAAGCGCCTTCGAGGGAATGCAGCCGACGTGAAGACAGGTGCCGCCCGGCTTGGCGCCGAGATCGACCAGGGCGACCTGCATTCCCCGGTCGGCCGCCAAAAACGCCGCCGCGTAGCCGCCAGGCCCTGCGCCCAGAACAACGACATCGACATCGATCTTGTCCGCCATGAATTGACCTTTCCCAAGCCGCTTGCAGGTTAGTGCGACTTTGAAGTTTGAATTCGCGCTAACCCGCAAGCGGGAACTCATGCATGCAACAACATCACCAGAGGATTCTCGAGCATCTCGGCCAAACGCCGCGTGAAGCGAGCCGCGTCCGCCCCGTCGATTACGCGATGGTCGTACGATAGCGACATGGGCAACAACAGCCTTGGCACGAACTGACCCTCGCGATGGACCGGTTGCAGCCGCGCCCGCGACAGACCCAGAATGGCGACTTCCGGATAATTGACGATCGGCGCGAAGCCGGTGCCGCCGATGCCGCCCAGGTTGCTGACGGTGAACGTGCCGCCGCGCATGTCGTCGGCCGTGATCTTTTTGAGCCGGGCGCGTTCGGCCAACTCCGCCATTTCCTTAGCGATCTCACGTACGCTTTTCTTATCGACGTTGCGCAGAACCGGCACCAAAAGTCCGCGCTCGGTATCGACCGCCACGCCGAAATGGTAATAGCCCTTGAGAATGAGCTGCCCTTGGGCTGAATCGAGGCTGGCGTTGAACTGCGGAAACTGCTTGAGCACGATCGCGAGCGCTTTGAGGACAAATGCCGTCACCGTAAGCTTGGGGCCCTTGCTCTCTTGTTGCTTGCGGAAAGCATCGATGTCGGAAATGTCGGCCAGGTCGTGCTGCGTGACGTGCGGAATGGTCGTCCAGGCCAGCGTCACCTGGTCGGCCGTTTTCTTGCGAATGGAATCGAACGGCTTGCGTTCGACAGGCCCCCACTGCTCGAAGTTGGGCAGAGACGCGGCGGGCGGGTGCGATCCGCCGGAGGCAAGTTCGCGGACATATCCCTTCACATCATCCTGGGTGACCCGCCCCATCGGCCCGCTGCCCGGAACCTGTCCAAGGTCGAGGCCCCATTCCCGCGCCAGCTTTCGCGTCGCCGGCCCCGCCGGAACAATGTCGCCGTCGCTCGCCGCCGGCGCCGCTTGCGGTTTCGCGCCCTCCGCATGTCGTTTCGCGCCCGCAGTATCCTCCGCGGGCACAGCCATCTTCGCCGTCTCAGCCTTCGGTTTCGCCATGCCATGCGCTGCCGTCGGCTTGCCGTTGCCTCCTTCAATGGTGGCCACGGTCTGTCCGGTGCCAACCTTGTCCCCTTTTTTCACTAACACCTGCACGATGCGCCCGGCAAACGGCGACGGCACCTCCACTGCGCTTTTCTCGGCTTCGACTTCGATGAGCGGCTGCCCCTCCTTGACCTCGTCGCCCGGCTTGACCCGAACGTCGATGACATCGCCGCCCTCCACGTTCTCGCCCAGGGCCGGCAGCTTGACTTCAGTCGCCATTACGCGCACCCTCTTCAAACTTGAATCACACTCTCTATGTTCATTCTAGAAGTCATGAATACCGTCAAGCAAATCCAAGACCAAATGCGGCGACTCGGCGATGTGGAGTCGGCCCGCCAGGCTGCCCGCTACTTCAAGACCGGCGCCGGCGAATACGGCGCAGGCGACGTCTTCCTCGGCATGCGCGCGGCCACCTTGCACGAGCTTGCGCGAACCCACCAGACCCTGAACCTGAAGGAAGTCGATGGACTCCTGCGCTCGCCCGTTCATGAAGTCCGCTCGCTCGCCCTGCTCATCCTCGTCCGCCAGATGCCAAAAGCCGACAAGGGAGAACGCCGCCGAATTCACGAGTATTATCTGGCCAACACCGAGCGGGTCAACAACTGGGATCTGGTCGATTGCTCCGCACCCGAGATCGTCGGCGGCTATCTACACGACAAGAGCCGCCGTCCCCTTCACCGCTTGTCCCGCTCCAAGCTCCTTTGGGACCGCCGCATCGCCATCGTGGCCACTCTCTATTTGATCCGCAATGGCGACTGTCAGGAAACCCTCACCGTCACCAAACGGCTTCTAAACGACGACGAAGATCTGATCCACAAAGCCGCCGGTTGGATGCTGCGCGAAGTTGGCAGCGTGACGAGTCCCTTCTCGAGAGCTTCCTGAGTGAGAACCTGGACGCTATGCCACGCACGATGCTCCGTTACGCCATCGAACGCTTCCCGCCGCAGAAGCGCAAAGCGTATCTTTCGGGCGCGAGTTAGCATGGATCCTACTCTTAATCCTTTTCCTGTTCTTATGTAGGGCTGTCCACCCAGGGGTGCAATGCAAGCCAATTCTAATCTCACCCGCCGTCTTCCGTAGAGTTTCGCATCTCGCTAAGCTTCTTGTGCAACGTGTTACGATTGATGCCTAGCCGGGTCGCCGCCTTAACCAAGACGTTGTCGCACAAAGGCAGCACCTGTTCGAGCAACTCCTTTTCCACGCCGCGCACGAGACGGTCGTAAAGGTTGTTCTCGTCCGGGGCCAGCTTTTGCAATGCGAGGCGCACGAGCTTCTCGATCATTCCCTCCAGGTCGTGTGCCTTGCTCTTGCGAGCACGCGTGTTGGCTTCGTGACCGGGTTGCATCGCCTCCCAGTTCATCGGCTGGCCGTGCGACAAGACCACGCCGCGCTCGACCGTGTTTTCCAGTTCGCGGACATTGCCCGGCCAATCATGCGCCTGCAAGCGCGTCAGCACTTGTTCGGGGATTTCGGACGGATCGCGGCGGTTCTCCTCGCAGTATTTCTCGAGAAAGAATCGGGCCAGGGAAGGGATATCGCCGCGCCGCTCGCGCAGAGGCGGCAGGAAAATCGGAACCACGTTGAGGCGGTAGTAGAGGTCTTCGCGAAATCGGCCGGATTCGATCTCGTCCTCCAGAAACTGGTTGGTGGCGCCGATGACGCGGGTGTCGACACGGATGGTGCGGCTTTCGCCCACGCGTTCGAACTCGCGCTCCTGCAGGACGCGTAACAGCTTCACCTGAAGCTTGGCGCTCATGCTGCTGATTTCATCCAGGAAGATCGTGCCGCCATGCGCCGCTTCGAAGCGCCCGGTCTTGTTGTCGACCGCGCCCGTGAATGCGCCCTTGATGTGGCCGAACAACTCGCTTTCCAAGAGGCTCTCGCTGAGGGCGCCGCAATTGACCCGGACATAAGGCCCGTCGGCGCGCGGGCTGAGGCGATGAATGTGATGGGCGACCACTTCCTTGCCGGTGCCGGTCTCGCCCACGAGGAGCACGCTGGCCCGTGAGGGCGCCACCAGCCGAACCAGCCGATAGACACCGCGCATGGCCGGACTATCTCCGACCACTCCGGGCAAAGGAGCGTCGAGTGATTCCTTGGCGGACGGCGGCGGCATAAGCGGAATTCCTCGCGGAGTGCCACGCAGAGTGCCTCGTTATTCTTACGCCGGCATGCGAACGGAACCAATGGTCCCTAAACAAGCAAGAATTTCGCGGAATCTTCGATAAAGGAGGTGAAACTGCACCCTAACCTCGCCGACTTGCGGGATCGTGCCCTTGTCCCCTTTGCAGGAACCTCCGTGCTCCCCTCCGCCCCCTGAAGTTGGCCTGGAGGTCATTGCGCGCGCCCGCGAATTGTTCGACAAGCAGCAAGTGCGTGACCGTGGCCTCATCGATCGCTTGCTGGTCTGCCTCCTTGCCGGAGAAGCGCTGATCGCGCTGGTCATTGCCGTGGCCCCGGTCCTCCAGCGCGCAACGCTCGCGCAGCTTTCAAGCAGACTCGTGGTTTGCCTGCTGGGCGGCGCCGCCCTCGCAGGCGTCCCATTCCTGCTCGCTGGGCGGCATGAGGGCTGCGTCTCCACCCGCTATGTCGGCGCCGCCGCACAAACGCTTTTTTGCGGCTTGCTGTTCTATTTGACCTCCGGCCGAATCGAAGTCCATTTATTTCTAACGGCCTCCGTGGTTGTCTTGGCCTTCTACCGCGATTGGCGCGTCATCGCAATCGCGACGGCACTCGGTCTGGCCGAGTTGATCGCGTTGCGCTTTTGTTGGCCAGTTTTCTTTTTGGGCCAATCCGAAGGCAGCCTCTGGTCTTGGGTGGAAAAAACGATTTGGCTCGGCATTCTGGTGTTCTTCGTCATCACCAATTGCAAGCGCGGCATACGGGATCAGTGGAAACTCGCGTATCGCCAGTCCGAAGCCGAAAGCGCCCGTGCCGAGGCCCAGCGCACCGCCGAGGCCGGCGCCAAGGAGCGCGACGACAACCGCATGCGCAATGCCGCCATGGAGCGGCGCGTGGCCGCCGAGCACGCCATCAATCGCATTCTGACCGACTCGGCGACGCGCCAAGCCGCGATCACCCGCTTTCTCGAAGTCACCGGCAGGTCCCTGAACTGGGCTGTCGGAGTTTTCTGGAAGGCGGACGACCAGGCCGGCACCCTCCGCTGCGAGCATTTCTGGAGCGCCCGACCCGTGCCCGAATTCGAAGAAGCCACCCGGCAGCTGACGTTCGAGCGGGGCAGCGGCCTGCCAGGCCGCATCTGGAGCGAAGGCCCGGCGACCGTCGATATTCGCTCCGTCGACCAGAGCCGGCGTTGGCGTCGGGCAAAAGGTCTGGAAGTTGGACTCGAAAGCGCCTTTGGCTTTCCCGTGCGCTGCGGGTCGGAGGTAGTCGGCATTATCGAGTTTTTCAGCCAGGACTCGGACGCACCCAATGCGGCGCTCTTACAGACCTTGTCGGTCGTCGGCAATCAACTCGGTCTGTTTCTGCAACGGCAACAGGCCCTAGAACAACTGCGCCGTCGCGAGCAGGAGTTAGCCGACTTCTTCGATCATGCCGCTGTCGGCCTGAGTTGGGTGGGACCGGACGGGTGCGTCATTAAGGCCAACCGCGCCGAACTCGACCTGATCGGCTTGAACGAGCGTGACTACCTGGGCCAGCCGATCGCTTGGTTCTTCGTCGATGAGCAGGCTTTTGCCGTCATGTGGAAAAAGCTCGAAGCGGGCGAAAAGGTGCGCGACTTCGAAGCACAACTGCGCTGCCGCAACGGTTCGGTAAAGGAAGTGCTCATCGACGCCAACGGGCTGTGGGAAGAAGGCCGGCTCGTCCACGTTCGCAGCATCACCCGCGACGTCACCGAGCGCAAGCTGATCGAGCGCGCCCTGGCCCACCAGGCTGAAGAGCTGCGCGAAGCTCGCCTCCGCGCCGACGCCGCCAACAAGGCCAAGAGCGAATTTCTGGCCAACATGAGCCATGAGATCCGCACGCCGATGAACGGCATCCTCGGGATGACAGAGCTGACATTGGAAACCGAGCTGAACGCCGAGCAACGCGACTACCTGCAAATGGTCCGCGATTCCGCGAACGCGCTTTTGGTGGTGATCAACGACATTCTCGATTTCACCAAAATTGAAGCCGGCAAGGTGGAACTCGATCCCATTCCGTTCGACCTGTACGACTTCATGGACCGGCTGCTAAAACCGCTGGCCGTGCAAGCGCACGCCAAAAGCCTGGAGTTCATCGGTCACGTGGCCCCCAACGTTCCGGGTTTCATGGTCGGCGACCCGGCCCGCCTGCAGCAAATCCTTACCAATCTGGTCGGCAACGCCATCAAGTTCACCACCAAAGGCGAGATTTTCCTGCACGTCCAGGTGGAGACGGTGGAGCCAGCCGGACACTTCGTGCTGCATTTCTCCGTGCGCGATACGGGCATCGGCATCGCGGAGGAACAGCAAAAGACGATTTTCGCTCCCTTCGTTCAAGCCGATGGCTCGAGCACGCGCCGCTACGGGGGCGCTGGGCTCGGCTTGACCATCACCAACCGGCTCGTGGACGTCATGGGTGGACGGATCTGGCTCGAAAGCGTTTTCGGGCAAGGCAGCACTTTCCATTTCACGGCTCGGCTCGGTAAGGCGAGCCCTTCGCGGATCGTGACCATGCCGGCCTCGCGGGAAGGTCTGCGCGGGCTGCCGGTTTTGATCGTGGACGACAATGCAACCAACCGAGTCGTCCTGCAAGAGATTCTGAGCCATTGGGAGATGAAGCCAACTGTCGTGGCCGGGGGCGCCGAGGCGCTTGCGCGGTTAAGCGACATGGCGAGCAGCGAAGCGTTCCGCCTTGTGCTGGTGGACGCCATGATGCCTGAGATGGACGGCTTCGCGGTCGCGCAAAGCATTCGTGACCTGGGTCTGACTCCCGCGCCCGCAATCTTGATGCTCTCCTCCGCCGACCGGCCCGGCGAGGCCGCGCGTAGCCGCGCCCTCGGCGTGTCAGGCTTTCTCCGCAAACCCATCCGCCGCGCGGAATTGCTCGAGCGCTTGCTGCAATGTCTCGGCACCCAATCCGAAGCGCCGCTGCTCGCCGACGAAGTTTCCCTACCGACCGCTTTCTCTCCACAAGAAACACCACAGGTAGAGCCATCTATGGACATCACACCCTTTCGCATCCTCTTGGCCGAGGATAGTGTCGTCAACCAAAAGCTAGCAGTTCGCATCCTCGAAAAACAGGGCCTCCAGGTTGAAGTAGCCGACACGGGACGCCGCGCTCTGGAGCTGTGGCGGCAAAAGCCGTTCGACTTGATTCTCATGGACGTGCAGATGCCGGACTTGGACGGCATGACGGCGACTGCCACGATTCGTGCCGCCGAGCGCGAATCAGGCCGCCATGTGCCCATCATCGCCATGACCGCCCATGCCATGAAAGGGGACCGCGAGCGCTGCCTCGACGCCGGCATGGACGGCTACGTGTCCAAGCCGATCCAGACGGCCGAGCTTCTTCAGGTCATCAGTGAGCTGCTCCCGCCGCGGCGAACCGAGCGACCATTGCTCGACCGGGACGCCCTCCTCGCCCAGGTGGAAGGAGACGTCGACCTCTTGCGCGAGCTTGTCGACATGTTCCACGACGAACGGCCGCGTTTGACGGAGCAGCTCCGCACCGCGCTGGCGCAGGGCGAAGCCATGGCGGTGCATAAGGCGGCGCACACGCTCAAAGGGGCGGTCAGCAACTTTGCCGCCCAGGCGGCGCGGGAAATGGCCCAGACCCTGGAGAATATGGGGCGGGCGAATGACCTTAGCGGCGCGGGAGACGTCTACGAGGCGCTGGCACTCGAACTGGAACAAGTCGAGGAAGCGCTGCGGGCTTTCGTCCAAACTCCTGACGCGAGCGCCAAAGCAGCGCCCGTCAATTCGGCTCCCGGCAAATCGGCTCCCGCCAAGTCGACGCCGGCCGAGCCCGTATCTTCCGTAAAACGGGAGTAACCAATGGACAAGCGAATTCTGATTGCCGAAGACGACCCGATCTCGCGCCAACTCGTAGTCACCCGGCTCACGCGTTGGGGTTACGAGACGCTGCAAGCGGTCGACGGCGCCCAAGCCTGGGAATTATTGCAGCAGCCCGGCGCGCCGCGCCTGGCCGTCCTCGATTGGATGATGCCCGAATTCTCCGGCGTCGACCTGTGCCGCAAGGTCCGATCGGAAAAACAGCAGGTTTATACCTATCTGCTGCTCCTGACGGCGAAGGATCGCAAGGAGGACTTGATCGATGGTCTCGAGGCCGGCGCTGACGATTACCTCATTAAACCCGTAAATGCCCTCGAATTGAAAGCCAGGCTCTGTGTCGGCGAGCGCATCCTTACCTGGCAGGATCAACTCATGGCTGCTCGTGAGTCGCTGCGCTTTCAGGCCACCCACGACGCGCTCTCGGGCATTTGGAACCGCGGCGCCATTCTCGGCCAACTCGAGGCGGAATACGCGCGGCTGCAGCGCGAGCCCGGATTCCTCGGCGTAATCATGATCGATCTGGACCACTTTAAAGCCATCAACGACACGCACGGCCACGAGGGCGGCGACATCGTGCTCAAGACGGTCGCCAAGCGCATGCTTCTTGAAATGAGGCCGTACGACCGCTTGGGTCGATATGGGGGCGAGGAGTTCTTGGTCTTCGCGCCAGGCTGCGGCTTGGAGCAAACCGTCGCAGTGGCCGAGCGCTTGTTGCAAGCCCTACGGGTTTCCGAGATGGCGCTGCCGACGGGCTCACTCCGCGTCACCGCCAGCATGGGAGTTTCCGCCTACGCTGGGGAAATCGGCGTTTCCGTCGAGGGTCTCCTGCGGGGTGCCGACGCCGCGCTTTATCGGGCCAAGAAGCGGGGCCGCGATCGCGTGGAACGCAGTTGTTTCGAAGAGACACGTGGGCGACCGGCGTCTCCAAATGCCGCACTCACGTAAACAGCGATCATGAAGGCTGTGCGGCTTAATCCGGTTTCTCATTTTTGGCAAGGCATGAGAATTCGCACGGGGTTGAAATGAAGGTTGCTCCTATTGCAAATCCGTGGCATTCTTTGCCCGTAGGTTTCCTGCGAGATCACTCATGGGCATGCCGGTCTTAATTGCGGAGGATGATCCGGTCTCCTGCCGTCTTCTGGAAGCGACCCTAAAGCGCTGGGGTTACGCCGCGCGCAGAGCAGAGGATGGCCAAGAGGCGCTGGACGTCTTAGTCGGCTCGGAAGCTCCTCGGCTTGCCATTCTCGATTGGATGATGCCGAAACTGGACGGTCCCGAGGTATGCCGCCGCGTTCGCAGCCGGCCGCGCGAAGCGCCGGCCTACCTCATTCTCCTCTCAGCCAAGACTACGAAAGAGGATGTCATTGTCGGATTGGACGCGGGAGCCGACGATTACATGACCAAGCCCTTCGATTTGGGCGAACTCCAAGCCCGCCTTCGAGTTGGGGAGCGCATCCTGACCCTGCAAGCCAACCTTGCCAACAACGTCAAACAGCTCCAAGAGGCGCTTACTCAAGTAAACCACCTTCAAGGGCTTCTCCCCATCTGCTGCTACTGCAAGAAGATCCGCGACGACAAGAATTACTGGCAGCAGGTTGAGACCTATCTTGGTGACCATTCGAGCGCGCGTTTCAGCCACGCTATCTGCCCGGATTGCTTGGAAAGCGTGATCAAGGCGCAACTTCCTGCGGCTTCGACAAAGGTCCCTTGACATTACCCTATGTCGCCTTTACACTTAAACCTATATGCTCTTATTCAGGAGATAAGTCCTCGATACTCAGCAGGGAGACATTCCGTGACCAAGAAAGAGATTGTCAAGCAAATCTCCGAAGACCTGGGTTTGACGCAGTTGAAAACCAAGGAAATCGTCCAAAAGACTTTTGACGCCATTGTCGAGACGCTCCTCGAAGAGAAGCGCATCGAGTTGCGAAACTTTGGCGTGTTCGAGGTGAAGCGTCGTAAAGCGCGTAAAGCGCGCAACCCGCGCACCGGCGAACGCGTCGACGTCGAGCCGAAATTCGTCGTGACTTTCAAGCCGGGAAAAGAGATGGAAGAAAAGGTCCGCAACCTCGACCACGGCACGCAACTGGCCGCAGGCGCCGCGGAAGCCGCTTCTACGGTCGGAAACCCCGAAGGAAACGGCGCGCTCAACAAAGCCCTCAAGCGAAAGGGCTAATGCGCTCCCGCCGACACTCAAAGAAAATGGCCCAGGGATGATCCCTGGGCTTTTTCGTCGGCGAACCGCAGTAGCCGCGGCCGGATTCGAACCGGCACGGGGCTTGCGCCCCAGGGGATTTTAAGTCCCCAGTGTCTACCATTCCACCACGCGGCCCACAATGATCCTCATCCCCGGTCATGCGCTCACGTCTATCCGCAAACGCTATCAGATTCACAGGGTTAGACAATCCCGTTTCGTTTGCGGTTCGGCTTGAGAGCAGCCGTCTGATTCCCGCCGTCTCCGTCCACGCCGCCAAAAAGTACTCTTTCATCACCATCTCACGTCACACCACGCACCATAATTCAACAAGATGCCTTCCCAATCAGATTCATGAGACGAGTGAGATTCATGAAACGCAAACGGTCCAAGGCGACCGGTATGGTCGCCTGATGGGCGCATGGAACCTGGCCGTCTGCCGCCGCGTTCCACAAGGCGGCCGTGGTTCGGGTACAGCGTCCGCGTTCGTACAAAGTACAGGCATAGCTCGTAGGCCGGAATTGGCCGACGTGAAGAGACAGGGGCGGCGCGACCTTTTGGAGACCTGCGAACGCCCAAGCGGCGGGGCCGGGAGACTCCCGGATTGATTTGTAGTATTGTATTGGATGCGATGGTTGCATCAGCTGAGGTTGTTAGACGGGCAGTATTTGAAGGCGATTCGGACGCTTCAAAGCCACGGAAGATCAGGGGCGAGAGCGAAAACGCAGCGTCGAAAACGCAGGGGTTCGAACCCATCGCGACCTAGGTCCCCGACCGCATGGGCGCCTGGCTCACTGCGAAGCACCTGCACCTTCGGGATAAAATGCAAGTCGCAGGATACCTCAATCGCGAGAAAAGTCCGCCATGGCCGTCGAAAAAGTGCAATTCCCACGAGCGGAGCCGTTGCCTTATCAATGGGCAATTGTTCGGTATTTGAAGAGCGAAGAGTCGGATCTTTGGAGTTGGTTTTGTTCCACAAGAAGGCGGGACGAGCAAGCGGAAGCCGTTCGTCTCGATCTTTTGAAGTCAACCTATCGACTGGAGTCGGCAAGCCACCCGGAATTGTACGGCTTGGCCGAGGACATTCGTACTCGATATGGATTATGCGTGCCAATCACCTTCTACCAGGCACAAACAGGCGGCGGCATGAATGCGTCCCTCGCTTATTTGCCGAAGGAAGCGCACATCATCCTTACGGGGCCGGTGACACGTCTTCTTTCCCAGGCTGAACAGCAAGCCATGCTCGCTCACGAACTGGCTCATTTCCTGCTTTATGAGCAATGGGAAGGCGAGTTCCTGATAGCCACGGAATTGCTGCATGCTCTTTGTAACGATGCCGCTGCCGCTCCCAGTCACCTCGAAACGGCCCGGTTATTTCGCCTTTACACCGAGGTATTCGCCGACTGCGCCGCTTACGGCGTCACCGGGGACGCGGCCCCGGTGATTGCCACCCTAATCAAGCTGGAGACCGGTTTAAGCGAAGTGAGCGCGGAAAGCTATCTCAGGCAAGCCGAGGAGATTTTCAGCAAGAGTCGCGTCCAGGCCAATCAATTGACCCACCCTGAATCCTACATCCGGGCCCGCGCCCTCAAGCTCTGGGCGGAGCGCGGCCCCCAAGCCGCATCGGACATTGAGCGGATGGTGGAGGGCCCGCCCGCCTTGGAACGGCTTGACTTACTGGGCCAAACGAAAATCGCGACCAGCACGGGCAGGATGCTGCGACTGCTGCTGACACCGCCGTGGTTTCAAACGGAACCCGTCCTGGCGCACGCCCGATTGTTCTTCAACGACTTCAGACTCCAGCCTAATCCGGCCGATGAGCCGACGCTCATCGACGAAATCGGCGCGAGCGACGCCGCACTTCAGGATTACTACTGTTATGTGATGCTCGATTTCGTCACCGTCGATCGCGATCTGGGTGATGCGGCACTGGCCGCCGCTCTCGTCTTGAGCCGCCGCCTTAAACTGCAAAGTCGGTTTGCGACAATAGCCGTCAAGGAACTCAGTTTAGGCAAAAAGCAGTTCGGCAAAATCGAGCGCGAAGCGGAAGAGGTCCTTGCCAAAACCAACGAGGCTGCCCGCAAAGCATGATGAGCTTCCAAGACTTCTTGCGCGCTCGTCTGGCCAACGCCGGCTTCACCACCGAGGATGCTTTGGCCAGTTTCTTACCGCTAATGCGGGAAGTCGCTGCTGCCCATCGCGCGGATCTGGTGGCTCCGCTGGTCGGCAACGAAGACTTGAAGGTCGAAGGGGTTCGAATCTGGTTCGAGGAAGCGAGACGGCTCCCGCCCGCGCTTCAAGGCGGCAAGATCCGCGCGCTTGATCCGCCGAGCGTCCGTGCCTTCGAAGTCCTTGGCGAATTCAAAATGACCACGGACGTGGATCACGGCCAGGAATCCATGGTCAGCCTGCAGATCGGGCAGCGAGGCGCTGAATTCACGCGACCCGTGTACTTGTCCGGTTACGTGTGCTGGGAGCATGAAATCGGCCACCACGATCCGCTCACCGACATCTTCAGTCTCGGAATGATACTCGCCAGCCTGACTTGCAGTCTGGATTTCAGCGACACCGAGGACCTGACTCAATTCGTTCGCCATCGACGAAACCTTTTTGATCTGAATCCGAACCTTCACCCAGTGCTCACGAAGGCCATTGTGCGCATGACGGAACTCAGCCGTCATCGCCGGCCCCAAGATATGCCGGCCTTGTTGCACACGCTCGAGAACTACCGCGACCAGGACATTGACTTCGATTTCGATCCGACTCGGCTGCAAGCCCTCAAATCCGCCGATCCGCGAAGCAAGCGCCAGCTCATCTTAGAACGCTTGCAGCAGCGGCTCTTCGAGATTTCCCGCCGCAATCGTCTGCTTCACTTTCGTCCGACCATGCAGACGGTCAATCTCACTTGGGCCTCGGTTCCTCTTTCCTTCGATGTCGAGAGCATTCGACCAGAGCAGGTTCTGACTTGGAACAACGATTTTCAACAGACCGTCGCCGCGGGCAAGCCCATCCCGCTCAACAAGTATCTGCGATTCGAGGAGGCGATCTACCTCCCGAGCCTGCTCGACCAGATTCGCAACGAGGCCCGCCGCGATCAGACCGAGTTCGGTTCCGCGCAGCTGCGGCTGGCGTTGTGCTATTTTCGGTGGTCGAATTTGAAGGAGAAACCCCCGGAGCGTTTCGACTCGCCCTTGGTGCTCCTGCCGGTGGAACTGACCAAGACCAAAGGGGTGCGCGACGTTTATTCCCTGCAACCACTGAGCTCCGATGCGGAAGTGAACCCAGTTTTACGCCACTATCTCAAGCAGCTTTTCGCGATCGACTTGCCGGAAACGGTGGACTTGACGACCACGCCGCTGGAGACGTTTCACGCCTTGTTGGCCGCCAAGATTCAGTCGAGCGAGCCGGGGGTGACTTTGGAAAAAGTGGACCGGCCTCGCATTCACCTCATTCACGCGCGCGCCCAGCGCCGCCTCGAACTGTATCGCCGCCGCCTCAAGCTTTCCGGCCGCGGCATCCGCTCGTTCCTCGACCTCGACTACAGTTACGATCGCGACAACTTTCACCCGCTTGGTCTGCGGCTTTTTCAAGCGCGCATTCGGCCTCCCGAGACTCGGCTGCGCGCTCTGATCGAAGAATCTCCGCGTCCCCGAACGTTCATTCAGCCGCCGCTACAATCGTCCAGCGCCGATCGACAAAAGTTGCTCTACACCCAAGCGGAGGAGGAGACTAATCCGTATCACTGGGAATTTGATTTGTGCAGCGTGACCTTGGGAAATTTCCGCTATCAGAGAATGTCGCTGGTGCGCGATTATGCGGCGCTCCTGCAGAACGGGACTGCCCATCCCAGCTTTGATGCCATCCTTTCGCTAGAACCGCGTCCGCAGGCACCGGCCGCGCAAACGGCGCCGCCTCTTGAGGAGAGCTTCGCGATCGTACTTTCCGATCCAACCCAAGCCTCTGCAGTCGCGCAGGCGCGCAGCGGCCAGAACCTGATCATTCAGGGACCGCCCGGCACCGGGAAATCGCAGACCATCACCAACTTGATTGCCGATTACGTAGCACGCGGCAAACGAGTGCTGTTCGTCTGTGAGAAACGAGCGGCCATTGACGTCGTGTACCATCGCTTGCGTCAGGCCGGCCTGCATTCCCTGTGCTGCTTGATCCATGATTCGCAGGCTGACAAGAAAGATTTGATTCTCGATCTCAAGCAAGTTTACGAGCGCCTTCTGGAGACGCCGGAAAAACAAGGGGCAGAGCCTGAAACGATCCGAAAGCAGCTGCTGGCCGCGCTTGTCGAGGATAGTGCACCGTTGCGTCAGTTTCACAACGCGATGCGGACGGCGCCGGCCTCGGCCAAGATACCCTTGCGGAGTTTACTCCATCGAGCCGTGGAGCTTCGTCAGGCAATGCCGGAGGTGTCTCCTCAGGACGAGGAGAATCTGCCGAATTACAGCGCCTTGGAAGAGCACCGGGAAGGCATCGTCCGTGCGGCGGCCACCCTGGAAGAACTACAAGGTCCTAAATCGCTAGCGGACCATCCGCTCAAATCCCTGAGCGCGCGACTGGTTGCGGAAGAGCGCCCCCTGGATTTCACCCGTGAGCGCCTAGCGCGCGTCGAGCATCTGCTCGATGCCCTGGAAACGCAACTCGGCGAACTTGACGTTCCGGGGGCTGAGAAACAATCGGGGCAACAGGTCTCGCTTCTGACCCGATTCGCCGAAGAGGTTTCTTTTCTGGCTGCGAAAAATCAGCTCTTTTTGCTGCGCCCGGAAAGCGAGCATGCCAAATCCTTCGCCAAGCTGCAACGCGACCGGCGCGCCCGCGAGAGAGAATTGGAAAAAGCTCAGGAAGCCACCAAAGGATGGAAACACAAGTTGCCGCCGCTGGAGACTCGCATCGCTCTGGAGCAGGCGCGAAACTTCGAGAGCGGATTCCTGCGATTCTTGAAGCCCGCGTGGTGGCGGCTCCGCGGCATCTTGAATCAGCGCTATGACTTCGGCGCTCATGCCGTGAATCCGACTTGGACCCAGCTCCTCGAGCAGCTTGAAAAGGAGCACGGATTATTGGCGGCCCTTGAGGAATGGGAGGCAGAGAGTCGCGTGCTCTTTGGCTACGAAGGCACATTCGCACAATTCGCCGATCGGGTCGGAGCGATTCTTGAGAGCACCAAGGGATTGCCCGCCGAGTTTCAAGCCTTGTACCGCCGTCTGTTGGACGATTCTGACGGCGCTAGGATCATGCTCCGCCTCGCCCAGCTAAAACCACTCGTCGACCAACTCGATCAGGAACTGGCAGGATTGTTTGAAGAAAGATCTGACAGCTATTCTCAGCTCCGCGAACAGCTCGCGCTCCTGGAGGAGTCCCTTGACGAGTTGCCCGACTTTCTTCCGCTCCTGAAGGAATTGGCGGCACTGCCCGCGCCGCTCACGGGGGCTTGGCGGCGCTTTCCTTGGTCCTTAGCAAATCTTGAAGCTGCCCTGGCGCGCCGCACCCTCCACGAAGTCTTTCGCGCGGAACGCGGCCTGGCGCGCTTCACGAATAAGGTTCGTAAGCAGCAGGTCCGGCTGCTGGAGCAAACCTGGGACCAGTTTCACGATGCCAATGCCGCTGTCGTCTGCGATCGCGTGCGCCGCCGCTTCCTGGAACATGTGCGTATCGCCAATTTGTCCCATGCCCAGCTCACTGCGGAACAAAAGGATTTCAAGACGCTCTACAACCGCGGCCGGCGCGAGCTGGAACACGAGTTCGGCAAGACCATGCGATTTAAGTCCATTCGCGACTTGGTGGCCGGTAACTCCGGGGTGGTTCTCCAGGATTTGAAACCGGTCTGGCTCATGAGCCCCCTCAGCATATCGGACACCTTGCCGCTCGACGCCACCCATTTCGACGTGGTGATCTTCGATGAAGCCAGCCAGGTGACGCTGGAGGAAGCGGTGCCCTCGCTGTTTCGCGCCGGGCAGGTTATTGTTGTCGGCGACGAAATGCAGCTGCCTCCCACGAATTTCTTTTCCGCCAAGCATGAAAACGACGAGGAAGCGCTCGTCATCAAGGACGCGGACGGCCAGGCCGTGGAATATGAATTAGGAGGCCAAAGTTTTCTCAACCATGCGGCACGGAACCTGCCGTCCACCATGCTGGGCTGGCATTACCGCAGCCGATCGGAATCGCTCATCAGCTTTTCCAACGCTGCTTTTTATCAAGGACGATTGCTCACGGTCCCCGAAGTCGTTCTGCCGGCTGCCGATGCCGCCGCGATCCAGATCCGGTCGGCGGAAGAAGGCTCGGGCATTGTGCCGCAACTGCTCGATCGGCCCGTCAGTTTTCATTTCTTGAAGCACGGCATTTACCAGCAGCGCCGCAACACGGCCGAAGCGGACTACATTGCCCATCTGGTGCACGGATTGCTTGCGCGCGAGACCGGTCTCAGCATTGGCATCATCGCCTTTTCCGAAGCCCAGCAAGGAGAGGTCCAGGATGCTCTGGAGCGGCTGGGCCGGAGCGATCCCGCATTTCGCGAACGGCTTGAAGCAGAAATGGAGCGCGAGGACGAGGGCCAATTCGTCGGCCTTCTGATCAAGAACCTGGAGAACATTCAGGGCGACGAGCGCGACGTTGTCATTCTGAGCGTTTGTTACGGACGCGCTCCCAGCGGCAAAATGCTCATGACGTTCGGCCCGATCAATCAGAACGGCGGCGAACGACGTCTTAACGTCGCGTTCTCCCGCGCCAAGCAGCACATGGTTCTGGTGTCCTCGATTCACCACCACGAAATCACCAACGATTACAACGACGGCGCCCGCTGCTTGAAGAACTACTTGCGCTATGCGGAGGCAATGTCCCAAGGCGCTCAAGCCGCGGCTCGGCGCGTGCTCGGGGAGACGGGGCTCCAGGACTCAGAGCCGGTCTGTGCCGCGGTCGCCGACATCTTGCTCCTGGAGTTGACGACGGCTTTACGGGAACGTGGTTACGAGGTCGCCAGCGCGGTCGGCCAGTCCAGTTTTCGCTGTGATTTGGCGGTACGTCGGCCGAAGGACCGCGCGTATCGTCTAGGGATTCTAGTTGATTCCGACGAGTATTACCGGCAAGACGATATTCTGGCGCGCGACGTCTTGAAACCCAAGTTGCTTCGCGCCTTCGGCTGGAAAGTCAGCCATGTGCTGATCAAAGACTGGTTTGCCAATCGCCGCGAAGTGGTCAACGAGCTGGAGCGGATGATCACCGAGGAATCCGATGATGCGGCGAATTCACAGAGCGTAGCGGAAGACGCGATCGCGTCCCCAGCACTCGCTGTAAACTTGCCTGGAGCTGCCGTGTCGGCCCCTGCAGCGTGTATCGAAGCCCTCGAGTCAAAGGCGGAAGCCCCTCTGTCCGCGCAAACGCCCGGCAAAGCTCTGGACGCCGCCGGCGCGCCATGGCAGCGTTCTTTCGAGTTTATCGACGGCGTTTCCCGAAAGTTCTGGGAAATCAGCGTCCATGGAATTGAGCATACGGTCCGCTTTGGCAGAATCGGTACGGCCGGCCAGAGCAGAACGAAAGCATTCGCGGATGCGGCCGCCGCCGAGCGAGATGCGCTGCGGCTGGTGAGCGAGAAGTTCGCCAAGGGATATGTTGAAAAAACTTGAGAGTTGAATTTCGCCGTGCAGGAGCGTGTAAATCAATTTTCCAACCCGATGAATGAACTCTGGACCATTTGATTCAATCTGTTCGGGAAAAGACGTAATTGGTTTTCGGCGACCAACCTTGCACCACGAGGAGCGACCGTGACCGCAGGCCTCCATTCCATCCGGACCCGATGAAGCCTGAAGAAGTTGCCGGCCTCAGTTTCCCGTCTAGGTACACCACGGCCCGGTGGATTTGACTGTCTGCCGCCGCGTTCCACAGAGCGACCGTGGTTCGGGTACAGCGTCCGCGTTCGTACAAAGTACAGACATAGCTCGTAGGCCGGAATTGGCCGACGTGAAGAGACAGGGGCGGCGCGAGCTTTTTGAGACCTGCGAACGCTCAAGCGGCGGGGCCGGGAGACTCCCGGATTGATTTGTAGTATTGTATTGGATGCGATCCCCAAGGTTGCATTAGTCAGGACCATTTGGTGTAGGTTACTTTGATTATATAAAAGGGTCCTGACACCTTTTCTGACCGGGAGTGCATGCCATGAGTGTTCCAGTCGTCGTTGGTCGGCGGTTCGTCTGTGTCGGTACCGTTTTGATGATGACAGTCGTTCCCGTGATTCTGCCGCCCGATTTCGCGGTCTACGCTGCTCAGAATCTTGACGATAAGGCCCCGCGCTCTTGGCCCATGTTCGGCGGCAGCCCGGGCCGCAATATGGTCAACCTTGTGGAGCGGAATCTACCGGCTGACTGGTGCGTCCAAGAAGGCAAGCTCAAGAACATCAAGTGGATGGCGGACCTGGGCGATAGGACATTCGGTAGTCCCGTCGTGGCCCACGGCAAAGTCTTTGTCGCCACCAATAACGGCAATCCGCGCGATCCGGCGGTGAAGGGACGGAGACCCGTGATGATGGCCTTCCGAGAAACCGACGGCCAATTCCTCTGGCAGATCGCGCACGACTTCCAGGCGATGGGGATCGCGGGTCCGCCGCACAATTTCCGTCCACGCCGGCGGTGGTTGGCCGACATCTTTTTTACATCACACCCGCTTGCGAAGTGATCTGCGCCGACGCGGATAACGGCAAGATCCAGTGGCGTTATGACATGATCAAGGAACTCCAGGTCCACCCGTATCGAGAGTGGTGCATCTACCGCGTCGCCCCTTTGTCGTCGCCGCTCGTGATCGGCAATCTCGTCTTCGCGGTCACGGGAAACGGCGTTGATGACGAAGACAAACTCGTGTCACCGAAAGCGCCCAGTTTCATCGCCTTGGACAAACGGACCGGCAAGCTGGCTTGGCAATCAAACTTTCCGGGCGAGAACATCATTCAAGGGCAATGGTCCAGCCCCACGTTTGCTGACCAGAGCGGCACTGCGCAAGTCATCTTTGCCGGGGGCGATTGCGTAATCTACAGCTTCGCTCCAGAGACCGGCAAGCTGCTGTGGAAATGCGATTGCCTGCCGACGCGCACGAAGAGGGGTGGGAACGTAATCGAAAACTACATCGTGGGCACGCCGGTCGTTCTTGGGGACAAACTCTACGTCGGCCTGGGGCTTGCCCCCGCGCATCCACTGCCCACCCGCTGGAGCTATTTCTTGTGCCTGGACATCACCAAGAAGGGCGATGTATCGCTGAAAAGCTACGACGCGAAAGCGGCCCTGAACTCGGGTTCGGCCCTGGTCTGGGCATTTGGCGGCCCGATCGAGCCGCGACCCGAGAAAGGTCGGCGGGCTTTATTCGGCCGCACCCTCAGTACAGCGGCGGTGCACGACGGTCTGATTTACATCACCGAGGAAGGCGGTTATCTGCACTGTTTCGATGCAGCCACGGGCAGGCGGTTCTGGGAATATGATCTTGTGGCATCGGTTGTGGGCTCCCCCTACTGGGTGGATGGTCGCGTATTCGTCGGCACCGAGGACGGCTCGCTCATGATCTTCGCGCACGGCCGAACCGCGAAGCTCCTTGCGACGATCGATATAGATGAGGAGATCTACACGACGCCGGTGGCGGTCAACGGCACGCTCTATGTCGCGACCAGGTCGAAGCTCTTCGCGATCGGCTCGCGCTGATTCTCCGGGGTAGTTGAGAGGGCGCCAAGAGCGTACTCCCCTCTACGAGAAGTTGGATCATGGGTTCCTTGCCTTCAACCATCTCATGCAACCTCTCCGCTGTGCCGTTTTGTCACGGATGGGCGGATTCGTAACACTTGATTCTTGAGTTACAAACGTAAACCAGAGATCCAATCCTGACAGCAATTGTTTTCGGGAGCGGAATCCCGTCTTACGGCGGACGCGCGCGCGGTCATTTTGAAAACGGTATCTCATTTGCAAGTCGGCCCTCCTGTTTGGCTCTGTTGCGTCTTATCGATTTCGATCCTGGGCCAACCAGGAGGGAATATGACCGTCGAAGTCACGCGCAAGGTCTCATTCGGAGGGCGGCTGCTCGTGCGCCTTGCCGGCTTTGCTTGCCTGACTCTTGATTCCATGCCGCTTCAGGCGCAGGAAACGGCTGAGTATTTCAAGCGAAATTGCGCTAATTGCCACACGATCGGCGGCGGCCGGCTCGTTGGGCCGGACTTGAAAAACGTCGGCCAGCGCAAGGACAAGGAATGGTTGACGCGCTTTCTGCTCAATCCCAAAGCGGTGATGGACAGCGGCGATGCCTATGCCGGACGGCTTTTCCAAGACAGTCGCGGCGTGCTCATGCCCACTGCTCCAGACATCAGTGCGGAGCGCGCTGACAACCTGCTGGTGCTCATCGAAGCCGAGTCGAAGCTGGAGCGCTCGCAGTTTGCCGGCGCCCTGACCGCCATTCCGGATCGGCCCTTCACGGAGCAGGAGATGGAACACGGCCGGCTGCTTTTTGTCGGGCTCAAACCCTTGGCGAACGGCGGCGCCGCCTGTCTGTCGTGCCATTCGGTGCAGGGCGCAAGCATTTTGGGCGGCGGCCAGCTTGGGCCCGATCTCACTGCCGTGTGGAACAAGCTGCAGGGCCGAAAGGGACTGGCCGCCTGGCTATCGTCGCCGCCGACGCCGACGATGCAACCGGTCTACAAGAATCATCCGCTCGACAGTCAGGAAATTCTGGAACTGGTCGCTTACCTGGAGAGCGCCAAGGACGAACGCGAAACGTCGTCCGTGGCACGGTTCAATTTCTTTCTTCTGGGCCTGGCGGGCACGGCCGGAGGATTCGTGTTGTTCGACTTCGTCTGGCGACGCCGCTTCCGCGCGGTCCGTCGAGATTTGGTACACGCTGGTGAGGAATCGGAGGACACATGAATCGCAACGGTTTTCTGAGCTGGATCAAGGACGAGGTCGATCCGAAAGGCCGGCAATGGGAAGAGTTTTATCGCAACCGCTGGCAGACTGACAAAATCGTCCGCAGCACGCACGGCGTCAACTGCACCGGCGGCTGCACCTGGCAAATCCACGTCAAGGACGGCATCGTCACCTGGGAAATGCAGGGTCTGGACTATCCATCCCTCGAAGCAGGCTTACCCCCCTACGAGCCGCGAGGCTGTCAGCGCGGCATCTCCTACTCGTGGTATTTGTATAGTCCGTTGCGCGTGAAGTACCCGTACGTCCGCGGCGCTCTTATCGACCTATGGAAACAGGCCCGCGCCGCTCATGAAGATCCCGTGGAGGCTTGGAAATCGCTGGTTGAGAATCCCCAGGCTCGCCAGCGCTGGCAGAAAGCGCGCGGCAAGGGCGGTTTTCGCCGCTGCGATTTGGACACACTCCTGGAACTGATGGCGGCATCTTGCATCCACACGATCAAGGCGCAGGGACCTGACCGCATCGCCGGCTTCTCGCCGATTCCCGCAATGTCGATGATCAGTTACGCCGGCGGCGCCCGCATGTTGCAACTCATGGGCGGCGTCTCGCTCTCCTTCTACGACTGGTACTGCGACTTGCCGCCCGCCTCGCCGGAAACGTGGGGCGAGCAGACCGACGTTCACGAATCGGCCGACTGGTACAATGCCAAGCTGCTGGCGGTCATGGGCGCGAACCTCAACATGACGCGGACGCCGGACTGCCACTTCGCCGCCGAGGCCCGTCATAACGGCTCCAAGATGTGGGTCTTCGCCCCCGACTTCAACCAGGTGGCCAAATACGCCGACGAATGGGTCGGCCTCAACGCCGGCCAAGACGGCGCCTGGTGGATGGCGGTCAATCATGTTCTCCTGAAGGAATGTCATCACGAGAAGCAGGTGCCCTACTTCATCGACTACACGAAGAAGTACACCGATGCACCGTTTTTGGTTGAACTCGTTCCTTCGCCTCCACCAGACGCGAAACCGCAAGCGAGCGACGCGGTCTACCAACCGAGCCAAATGCTTCGGGCCGGCCGCCTCAAGGCCTATGAGAACCTTGAAAACAAGGAATGGAAGTTCCTCATGTGGGACGCCCACGATCAGCGTCCGAAGCTGCCGATGGGCAGCTCGGGCGATCGCTGGGGAACGGCCAAGGGGAAATGGAACCTCTTGCTCAAGCATGGCGTCGACGGCAGCGACATCGATCCGACGCTCACATTCCTCGGTAACCAGGACGAGGTCGTTCAGGTGCGCCTGGATGACTTCGGTGAAGGTCGCACTATCGAGCGCGGCGTGCCGGCCAGGCGGCTCACGACGGCCGATGGGCAAACCGTGCTGGTCGCCACCATTTACGACTTGCTCATGGCCCAGTACGGCGTGCCGCGCGGCCTGGAAGGCGACTATCCGGTTGACGGCAACGACGAGTCCGCGCCCTATACACCGGCGTGGTCGGAGAAATACACGGGCATCGATCGCAAGCTCCTCGTTCGTTTCGCACGGGAGTGGGCCCGCACTGCGGAGCTGACGAAGGGTAAGTGCCTCATCATCATCGGCGCCGGGGTCAACCACTGGTATCACAACAACCTGATGTACCGGGCGGGAATCCACGCCCTCATGTTCACGGGATGTGTCGGCGTCAATGGCGGCGGCCTGGCCCACTACGTCGGCCAGGAAAAGCTCGCGCCCATGGAGTCGTGGTCTGCCATTGCGTTTGGCCGTGACTGGTTGCCCGCGGTGCGCTTGCAGAACGCGCCGAGTTGGCACTATGTTCACACCGATCAGTGGCGCTACGAGAAGGAGTTTACGGACTATCACACCGTGCCGATGAACCAGCCGGAGGGCTCGCTGGCGCGCGGGCACACGATGGATTTGCAGGTTCGCGCCGTCCGCTCCGGCTGGTTGCCGTTCTATCCGCAATTTCAGAAGAACCCGCTGCACGTCGTCCAAGAAGCGGAGCAGGCCGGCGCGACCGAGGAAAAAGATATCGTTCGGCACGTTGTAGATCAACTCAAAACCAAGAAGTTGAAGTTCTCCGTGGAAGATCCGGATGCCGCCGAGAACTGGCCGCGCGTCTGGTTCATTTGGCGCGGCAACGCCATCATGGCCAGCGCCAAAGGGCACGAGTATTTCCTGAAGCACTACCTGGGCACGCACACCAACGCCATCGCCGAGGATCTTGCAAAGGATTCCGTGCGCGAGGTTACATGGCACGACAAGGCCCCTTTGGGAAAGATGGATCTGATCGTCGATCTCAACTTCCGCATGGACACCTCGGCGCTTTATTCAGACATCGTGCTGCCGGCGGCGACGTGGTACGAGAAGGCCGATCTCAACTCAACGGACATGCACAGCTTCATCCACCCTTTGTCCAAAGCGGTGCCGCCATGTTGGGAGTCGAAGAGCGATTGGCAAATCTTCCAGGCTATTTCCAAGAAGTTCTCGCAGTTAGCGGCCAAGCATTTTCCGACGCCGGTGCGCGACATTGTTGCATCGCCACTGGCACATGACACGTCGGCCGAGATCGCCCAGCCGACGTTGAAGGATTGGAGCAAGGGCGAGATCGAAGCCATTCCCGGCAAGACCATGCCCGGCATGCGTGTCGTCACCCGCGATTACGTCAACCTCTACAACCAGTTTGTTAGTTTCGGGCCTCTGGTTAAGGCAACCGGCCTGGGAGCGCACGGAACGCAGTACAAGGTCGATGACGAATACGAGGCGACCCTTCGCTCGCATCCTACGGTCGCTTGGGCGGGCCAGCGCTATCCGTCTCTGCGCGAGGATGAACACGTTTGCGACATAATCCTTCGCTTTGCCACCGTGACCAATGGAACGCTCGCGCATCGCTCCTACAAGAACATGGAAGAGAAAGTCGGCTTGCCGCTGGCCCACCTAGCAGAGTGCAACCGCGGCTTGCGAGCCAGTTACAAAGGACTGCAATGCCAGCCGCAGCGCTTCATCAACAGCCCGATGTGGTCAGGCCTGATCGAGAATGGCCGGGCTTATTCGCCGTTCACTTACAATGTGGAAGCGATGGTGCCCTGGCGAACACTGACCGGCCGGCAGCATTTCTATCTCGATCATCCGCTGTATCTGCAGTTCGGCGAAGCGCTGCCCACCTACAAGCCCAAGCCGCTGCCGACGCAGTACGCCGACCTGGTTTTCACCAAGGATGATAATCCGACGCTGATGCTCAATTACCTGACGCCGCACGGCAAGTGGCACATCCACTCGACCTACGGCGACAACGAACGCATGACGACGTTGTCGCGCGGTTGCGAGCCGCTCTGGATCAACGACCACGACGCGGCCTCGCTGGGATTGGTCGACAACGACTGGGTGGAAGTTCACAACGACCACGGCGTGGTGGTGACGCGGGCCGCCGTCAGCGCCCGCATCCCGCGCGGCATTTGCCTGCTCTACCATTCGCCGGAACGCACTCACGGCGTGCCAAAGTCTCCGCTGCGGGGCAATAAGCGCGCCGGCGGGCATAACAGCCTGACGCGCGTTCGGCTCAAGCCAAACTTGATGGCCGGTGGATACGGTCAATTTACGTTCCACTTCAACTACTGGGGACCGACCGGCTGCAACCGCGACACCCATGTGCTGGTGCGGAAGTTGACCGAATTGAAATGGTGACCAATGAATGTCCGTTCGCAAATTGCGATGGTGTTTCACCTCGACAAGTGCATCGGCTGCCACACTTGCAGCATTGCTTGCAAGAACGTGTGGACCGACCGCAAGGGCACGGAGTACATGTGGTGGAACAACGTCGAGACCAAGCCGGGAACCGGATTTCCCACGCAATGGGAGAACCAAGACAAGTACAACGGCGGCTGGGTCACTTTCCAAGAGAAGCTGGAGTTGCGCTCGACCAGCAAGACGAAGACCGTCTTCAACATCTTTCACAATCCGCACCAGCCCAGCATGGACGATTACTACGAACCGTGGACTTACGATTATCAACATCTCTTCAACGCACCCGAAGGCAACGATCAGCCGACCGCCATACCGCTGTCGCTCGTGACCGGGAAGCCGATGGAGACGATCGAAGCCGGCCCAAACTGGGACGACGATCTGGGCGGCTCGCCCGTGTATGCCGCCAACGATCCGAACCTGAAGAATTTGCCGGAGGACCAGAGAGACCAGCTCTTCGCCATTGAACGGCTGGTGTACTTTTACTTCCCGCGCATTTGCAATCACTGTCTGAATCCTTCCTGCGTGGCCGCGTGCCCGTCGGGAGCGCTCTACAAGCGCGGCGAGGACGGCATTGTCCTAGTCGATCAGCAGCGCTGCCGGGCCTGGCGGGCGTGCGTGGCGGCCTGTCCATACAAGAAAGTGTTTTACAACTGGTTCACCGGCAAATCGGAAAAGTGCATTCTGTGCTTCCCGCGCTTAGAAACAGGCCAAGCGCCGGCCTGCTTTCACTCCTGCGTGGGACGGATTCGCTATCTCGGCGTGTTGCTCTACGATGCCGAGCGCATTGAAGAGGTCGCCAAGCGACCCGACATTGAACTCATCGACGCCCATCGCGCGATGATTCTTGATCCCCACGATCCGGAGGTCATTGCGGCGGCCCGGACCAACGGCATTTCCGATGGTGTGATCGAGTCGGCGCAGAAATCGCCGGTATACCAATTCGTCAAGGTTTGGAAGCTGGCCCTGCCGCCGCACATCGAATACCGCACGCTGCCGATGCTGTTCTACGTGCCGCCGCTGTCACCCGTCATGGCGCGGCGCGACGGCGACACCGTCGATCACGTTTCCGACAACTTGTTCCACGATATCGACGAATCGCGTGTGCCCATGCAGTTTCTCGCCAACCTGTTCGGCGCCGGTCATGAAGGCAAAGTTCGCTACGCCCTGGCCAAGCAAAAGGCCGTTCGCCTCTATCGCCGGGCCGTGACGGTGGGTGATATCACCATGGCCATGGCGGAACGAGCGCTGCGCGAAGCCGATTGCACCGTGGATGAAGCGGAAGAGATTTACCGGCTCACGTCGCTATGCACGTTTGACGATCGCTTCGTGATTCCGCCCGCCCAGCGCGAGCAAGCCATCGAGATGATGAAGGATCCGCACGAACACCGCCAAGGCGCCGGCTTTGGTTTCCTCACCGGGCCGAGGAGGGGACTGTAATGAACGCCGCGTCCATCCTTTACGACGGCCTGGCCGGCTTGTTGGCCTATCCCGACGACCAATACGTCGCGCGACTGAAACGATGCCACCGCTCCTTGTGCGAGAAGGCTCCCGACGCCGGTGAGTTCGTAACTCGATTCGCGCAGCGGGTGGGGACCATGACGACCGAGGAATTGCAAGAGGCGTACACGCGGATTTTCGACCTCGATCCGGTCTGTTCGCTGGAAGTCGGCTGGCACTTGTTCGGCGAAAACTACAGTCGCGGCGAGTTTCTGGCGGAGATGCGCGGCCAATTGCGCCGGCTGGAAGTCCCGGAATCGACCGAGTTGCCCGACCACATGACGCATGTCTTGCGCGCGCTTGGTCGAATGGCGCCCAAGGAAGCCGATCGCTTCGCGACGAAATTCGTCCTGCCTGCCCTGGACAAGATGCAGCAGGGTTTGCAGGGACGGGAATGTCCTTGGGAAGACGTCCTGGAGGCGATTCGCGCGCTGATCTTGAGCCCCCAGGGCGCCAGCTTGGAGGAAGTGTATCGGGAGGAAGTGCATCATGGATAGCTGGGCCCATTATCTCGACCAAGTGCTGTTCGCGGTGTTGCCGTATGTGGCCGTCTTCACGCTCATTCTTGTGACCATACAGCGCTACCGCGCCCAGCGCTTTTCGTATTCGAGCCTGTCGAGCCAGTTCCTGGAAAACCGCCAGCACTTTTGGGGCCTGGTGCCATTCCATTACGGCATTCTTACGATCATCGCCGGCCACGTCGTTGCCTTTTTGATCCCGCGGGAAATTTTGGCGTGGAACAGTCATCCTTTGCGCCTGTACATCCTGGAGTTGAGCGCGCTCGTTTTCGCGCTCATGACCTTGATCGGCCTTCTGGCAGGCATGGTGCGGCGCTGGACCAACCCCAAGATTCGCATCGTCACCAGCGCCTCGGACTGGATCATATACCTGTTGCTTTTCGTGCAGATCGTCAGCGGAATCTACGTTGCGGTGTTCTATCCCTGGGGTTCGTCTTGGTTTTCTACCTCGGCGGCCCCATATTTGTGGTCGTTGGTAAAGCTCAACCCGGACGTCAGCTTCGTGGCCTCGATGCCGCACATGGTGAAGCTGCACATCATCAACGCCTTCCTCTTGATCGGCTTTTTCCCGTTCACGCGGCTGGTGCACATCCTGGTCATTCCGAACCCGTATTTATGGCGCAAGCCGCAGGTGGTGCGCTGGTACGGCAAGCCCAAGGAAACGGCCGGAGGAGGGGCGTGATGCGAAACCGCGTTATGCGAAGCCGGCTTACGACGCTGTTTCTCCTCGTGGGTCTCGCCTTCACGGTGCCTATGCTGCTGTCGCGCCTGGGCGGTTATCACCTTCCGGGGAATCAACAGGGCTACGAGCCGAAGCAACCGCTAGCCTCTTCCCATCGGCTACATGCGGGGGATTTGCAGATCTCTTGCCTTTATTGCCACGGGGCCGCGGAGAAAGGCCGGCATGCGGGATTTCCCGCGTCGAGCCTGTGCATGAACTGCCACAAAAGCGTGACCGCGCCGTTGGGCGCGGTACGTGCGGAGGATGAACTGGCGAAGCAGGAAAACAGCCCTGTGAAACAGATTGTCTCCCCCGAGCTAACGAAGCTCTACGACTCTTTAGGATTGGATGAAAAGCTGCAGCGTGATCCGAAAAAAACGCCGGCGTCGATTCCCTGGATTCGCGTTCACAACCTGCCGGCCTTCGCCTGCTTCGATCACCGCGCTCACGTCCATGCTGGGGTCTCCTGCCAACATTGCCACGGCCCCGTCGAGACCATGGAAACGATTCGGCAAGTCGAAAGGTTGTCCATGGGCTGGTGCGTGAATTGCCATCGCGATGTCAATCAGAAGGGCGTCCATGGCAAACCGGTGCGTGCGTCGCTGGATTGCGCCGCCTGCCATTACTAAATCGGAGCCGCGCCCGTAAGGAAGCGGATTACCGGAGCGCTTCCCAACGGGCGCGGCTCTGAAAGGAAGTGTCCATGTCGGAGGAGACGGCCAATAGTTATTGGAAAAGCCTAGAGGAATGCACCGCCGATTCGGAGTTCCTTGAGACGGCGAGCCGTGAGTTTACCGAGCCAATCGCCGTCGATCCGCATGGACCGAGCCGGCGCGACTTTCTCGCGCTAACCGGATTCGCGCTTGCCGGCTTGACCGTAGCAGGCTGCACCCCGGCGCCCGAGCGGCAGGCGCTGCCGTTCGTCACGCAGCCGGAAGAAATCGTACCGGGGCGTTCGCTTCACTACGCCTCTACCTGTCAAGAATGCAGTGCAGGCTGCGGCATGCTGGTGAAGTGTCGCGACGGCCGGCCCATCAAGCTTGAAGGCAATCCCGAGCACGCGATGTCTCGAGGCGGGTTGTGCGCCGTCGGTCAGGCGTCCGTCCTCGGCCTCTACGACCGCCTGCGCGTGCAGCGCCCTTTGAAGGACGGCCGGGAGAGCACGTGGCGCGAGGTCGACGACGATATCAGAACACAGCTTGATGAAATTCGTCGGCACGGAGGCGCCGTTAGGGTTCTTTCCGGAACCATTCTCAGTCCGACGCTGCGCGACCAGATTCGCCGTTTCCTGAGCCGCTTCGCCGATGCCCGCCACGTTGTTCACGATCCCCTGTCCGCCTCCGCGATCCTCACCGCCCACGAGCGCACCCACGGCATTCGCTTGCTGCCGCATTACCGGTTGGAGCGCGCCGAGGTTGTCGTCGGTTTCGATGCCGATTTTCTAGGAACGTGGATTTCGCCCGTCGAGTTTGCGAGGGCGTATCAGGAAGGGCGGTCGTTGGACGGAAATCCACCGCGATGTTCCTGGCATGCACAGTTTGAGGGCAGGCTTTCCGTAACGGGAGCGAAGGCCGATGAACGCTTGCGCGTCCTTCCCGGTGAGATGGGGATCCTCAGTCATCTTGCATCAAGATTGGCGCGGCGCGCCGGCGTTTCATGGGACGCACCAGGACTGGAAGACGCATCCATTCCCGGCTCCGTTTTGGATCGGGTGGCAGATCGTCTGTGGCAGGCGCGCGGCCGCGGTCTCGTCCTTTGCGGCAGCCAAGATGTAGATCAGCAACTGGTGTGCAATTTTGTCAATCACTTGTTGGGCAATTACGGCGCAACCATCGATCTGGAAAAACCGTCGCTGCAAAAACAGGGAAACGACGCGGAGGTCGAGCGCCTGGTGCAGGAACTCAAGGACGGACGCGTCGCCGCGCTTCTCGTTCTCGACTCCAATCCCGTGTATACGTTGCCTGGCGTTCAAGAGCTGACAGCGGCGCTGCAGCGTGTGCCGCTCCTGATAGATTGCTCGGAGCGCTTCGACGAAACGGCCGCCGTGGCAAAGTACGTCTGCCCCCGCCCACATGCTTTGGCAAGCTGGAATGATGCCGAGCCGATTCGCGGGCTTTTCAGTCTGGCCCAACCGACCTTCGCGCCGCTGGGACATGAACGTACGATCCTCGAGAGCCTGGCCACTTGGTCGGGAGGCGGTAGATCGGCCCGACAGCTTATCCAGGAATTCTGGCAAGCGAACATCTTTCCGCAGCAGACGCGCGAAAACCAATTTCAGCGATTCTGGGACCAGGCCGTTCATGATGGGGTCATTGAGACATCGATCCATGAGGAGTTGCCGCGCTCTTTCGCCATGGACCAAATTCGGCCTGTGATCCGTTCCGAGCGTCCTGCTGAGGCCAGTTTCGCCCTCGCGCTGTACCCGAAGGTCGGCTTGCTCGACGGCAGGCATGCCTACAATCCTTGGTTGCAAGAATTGCCCGATCCGATCACGAAAGTCGCCTGGGACAATTACGTGTGCCTGTCCCCGACGGCGGCGAACCGGTTGGGCATCCGCGAAGGCGATGTGGTACGTGTCGAGGTCGGGGGAGCTTCGGTCGAATTGCCCGCATATCTCCAACCCGGACAGCACGATCAGCTCCTGGCCATTCCGCTCGGTTACGGCAGCAAACTATCGGAGCGCTTTGGCAATATTGGGCCGAATTGGTTGGAAGCTAGACTAACGCTTAACGAAAACGGCCAAGTTGGCATAAACGCCGCACCCCTGCTGATCTTGGCCGGCAATTCCCTCCAGTACCAGCGGCTAAGCGCCCGCCTCACGCGCACCGGACGATCCCACCCATTGGCCAGCACACAGACACACCAAAGCATCAGTGTGCCGGCCCATCTCGCGCCCGCTGGTGAAGCGCGCCGTCCCATGATTCAGGAAACGACTGTCGCGGGTCTAGCACGCGGGCATCGGCCGGAGCATCCCGAGCCGCAAGCCGACCTGTGGCCGAACGATCATCCGGTGACGGGCCATCGCTGGGGCATGGTCATCGACTTGAACGCGTGCAACGGCTGCTCGGCGTGCGTCGTCGGCTGCCAGGTGGAAAACAACGTCCCGGTCGTCGGCAAAGACGAAGTCCGGCGACAGCGGGAGATGCACTGGCTTCGTATCGATCGCTACTACTCCGAAGAGGGCCGGACAAGCGGCGACGTGGATGTTGCTTTCCAGCCAATGCTGTGCCAACACTGCGGCAATGCGCCGTGCGAAACCGTCTGCCCGGTGCTGGCGACCGTGCACAGCTCGGAGGGACTCAATCAGCAAGTCTACAACCGGTGCGTCGGCACGCGCTACTGCGCCAACAACTGCCCGTACAAAGTGCGCCGCTTCAACTGGTTCGCCTATTCTCGTGACGATGCATTGCAAAATCTTGTGCTGAATCCCGATGTGACGGTGCGCTCGCGCGGCGTCATGGAGAAATGCAGCTTCTGCATCCAGCGCATTCAGGAGGCTAAGCTCGAATCCCGCCGCCTGGGCTTACCCCTTGCCGACGGTGCCGTGCAAACCGCCTGCCAGCAATCTTGCCCGGCGCGAGCGATCCACTTCGGAGATCTGAACGACCCGAACACCGAGGTGTCAAGACTGGTGCGCGATGGGCGACGCTATCAGGTGTTGGCGGAACTGAATGCCCAGCCAGCCGTGAATTATCTGAAGCTGGTACGCAACCGGCCCGAAGGCGAGGTCAGAGGTCATGGTTGAAGTTTGCTCCCCTCTGCGCGAACCACTCGTCAAGGGGAACAAGACACTGGCGCAGATCACCCTGGACGTCTGCCGTCCGCTGGAGCGACGGCCGACGAACCTGTGGTGGTCGGCGTTCCTCGTTTCATCGACGATGCTGCTGTTGGGCATCGTGGCCGTCACCTACCAAATCATGACCGGCATCGGCGTCTGGGGGCTTAACCGCACGGTCGGCTGGGCGTTCGACATCACCAACTTCGTTTTTTGGGTCGGCATCGGTCATGCCGGCACATTGATCTCGGCGATCCTTTTCCTGTTTCGGCAGAAATGGCGCACGGCAGTCAATCGCTCGGCCGAGGCGATGACGTTGTTCGCGGTCATCTGCGCCGGACTGTTCCCTGTGATTCATATGGGCCGGCCTTGGCTGGCGTTCTGGATGCTGCCCTATCCCAATGACCGCGGATCGTTGTGGGTCAATTTTCGCTCGCCGCTTATCTGGGATTTCTTCGCCATCTCGACGTACTTCCTCATCTCGCTGATCTTTTGGTACATCGGCTTGATTCCGGACCTGGCCACGGTCCGCGATCGTGCGCCGCCCGGCAAACGCAAAAGCCTCTTCGGATTTTTCAGTCTGGGCTGGAACGGCTCCTGCCGCACCTGGCACCGCTATGAACTCGTCTACCTCTTGTTGGCGGGACTGGCGACGCCGCTCGTGGTGTCGGTTCACTCCATCGTGAGCACGGATTTCGCGACGGCCATACTTCCCGGATGGCACGCCACCATCTTTCCGCCTTACTTTGTCGCCGGCGCCATCTTTTCCGGGATGTCGATGGTGCTGTGCCTGATGATCATCGCCCGCAAGGTCATGCACCTGGAAGACTACATCACCATCCTTCACATCGACGCCATGTGCAAGATGGTGCTCGCCACCAGCTGTCTGGTCGCGCTCGCCTATGGCATCGAGTTCTTCACGGCGATGTATTCCGGCAATCCCTACGAGTATTTCGTGTTCATGAACCGTGCCCTGGGGCCGCTGGCCTGGGGCTACTGGATCATGGTCGGGTGCAACGTGGTCGTGCCGCAACTTCTGTGGTTCAAGAAAATCCGCACGAACGTGCTCGCGGTCTTTGCACTGAGCTTGCTGGTGAACATCGGCATGTGGTTCGAGCGGTTCATCATCATCGTGACTTCACTCTACCGCGATTTTCTGCCGTCGAGCTGGTCGAGCTACACGCCGACGCTCGTGGAGTTGGCCACGCTCGTGGGCAGCTTCGGGCTTTTCTTCACGTGTTTTCTGCTCTTTTGCCGATTTCTGCCGATGATCGCCATCGCGGAGATCAAAGGCGTGAATCGCTATGCCCGCCAACCCAAGGGAGGCCACGAATGAATCGGCGCTTGCTTCTTGGGATGTTTGCGCGGGAACATGACCTGCTTGCTGTCGTGACAGAAGCGCGAGCGCGCGGCTATCCGATTGTCGATGCCTACACGCCCTATCCGGTGCATGGCCTGGACGAAGCGATGGGACTGGCGCCGTCGCGCCTTAGCCGTATCTGCCTCCTGTGCGGCCTTGTTGGCGTAGGGATCGCGTTCGCGTTTCAACAGTGGACCATGGCGGTCGATTGGCCGCTCAATGTCGGCGGCCGGCCGTTCAACTCCTGGCCGGCGTTTGTGCCCGTCGCCTTCGAAGTGATGGTGCTCTGCGCCGGTTTCGGCGTGGTCTTTGCGTTCTTCGGCGTTAGCCGACTTTATCCAGGCAAGCGGACTGGCTGTGAGGAAATGGCGGCCAGCGACGATCAGTTTGTGCTCGTGATCGAAGCGAAGAAAGCCGCCACGGACGCCGATGCCGTTTTCCAGCTCTTTTGCGATTATCAGTCAACAGAGACAAAGGAAGTGGATGAAGAGGCTGCCAAAACATCTCTTCCCATTTCGCTGAGAGTCGTAAACAGTGTGCTGCTTTTGGCCTTCGTGATCGTGGGATTCTGCATTTGGACGCTGGGAAACGACCCTGGGCGGCCGAATTGGGAATTCCTGCCCGACATGGCGCATGCCGTGCCCTTCGACAGCTTTGCTCCGCACCCGGATTTGCCCCGGCACATGGCGATGCAGCCGCCGCCGGAGGGGACAATCGCCCGCGGACATTTGCCTCTGCATTATGAGCCGACGCCGAAAGAGGCCGAACGGGCTGGAGAAGAACTGGAAAATCCGTTTCGCGCGGACGATTTAGTGCGGCGTCAGCGCGGCGCCCAGGTATTTGCCCAGCAATGCGCCGTCTGTCACGGCGCCGGCGGCAAGGGGGACGGTCCGGTCAGCCTGCGCGGCGTGCCGCCGCCGGCGTCTCTGATCGCGGAGAACGAAGGAAAAGGCGGAAACAAAATGACCGGCCCAGACGTTCGCTTTGAGACGCCTCAGCCCCTGACCCGCTTGGCATACGTATTGATCTGCCTTGGCATTGGCGGGTTCTCCATTGGTCTGGCGACAACGCCGGACGCGTCCTGGACCAATCTGTTGCTTGTGGGCTTCCTTGGCGTGGGCTTCGGACTGGCGGGTGGGCTGCTGATGGCGTTTCAATACCTGACCGCCGCCGGCTGGAGCGTGGCGCTGCGGCGCGTGCCGGAGGCGATGGCTTCGTTGGTTGCGGTAGGCGGTTTGTTGGTTGTGCTCGCTCTGGTCGCTTACCCGGAAATGTATCCATGGACGAGCGAAGCCACCGAACCCCATTCGGACTTCAGGGACGCCTGGCTCAATCGACCTTTTTTCTTGGCGCGCTCGCTTGTCTATGTAGCTATTTGGATGGGATCGATTTACGCCCTGGTCCACACCTCACGACGGCAGGACGAAGACGACTCTCCGGCGCACACGATTCAGAATCGCCGCTGGTCAGCATTGTTTGTGGTCCTTTTCGGAATCACGTTTTGGTTGGCGAGCTACGATTGGGTGATGTCGCGCGAGCCTGAGTGGACCAGCACCGTCTTCGGTCCCTATAACTTCGCTGGACTTTTCGTCAGCGGCTTGGCGGTTTGCATCTTGCTCGTCATCTGGCTGCGTCAGTGCGGCCCATTTCGCGCCATTCTCTCCGAAGACCATTTGCACGACCTGGGCAAGCTGCTTTTTGGCATGTCCACGTTCTGGGCGTATCTGTGGTATTGCCAGTACATGCTGATCTGGTACGTGAACAACCCCGAAGAGACGCCCTACTACCTGCGCCGTCTTCAGGGTGTCTTGGAACCGCTGTTCTATATCAACCTGGCACTCAACTGGATTGTCCCGTTCCTTCTGTTGCTTCCGAGGTCGGCGAAACGCAGCGCCAAGCGCCTCGTCCAGGTCTGCGTTGTGGTGCTTTTAGGCCGCTGGCTCGACCTTTACTTGATGATTCTGCCGGCCGACCATGGAATGGGCTCGTTGATGATCGGCCTAAGCATGACGCTAGGCGCAATGGCGGGTTACTTCTTGCTCGTCGTGCGAGCCCTCTCACGGGCGGCGCTTGTTCCGTGCCACGATCCCTACCTCATGGAGAGCTTGCCACGTCACGCGAGCGCGTCTTGAGTCCGCCTAATAGCGAGGTCACTCTTTTCCTCTGGGCCGGCTGCTTCTTCTACGATTCTGCTGAAGCGCTGCCACGCAAGCGGAAAACCGTGCCAGAGAGGCCTACCCGTGGCAAACTCCAAGGCGCGGGCACGTTGGGCGTGCTTCAAGGCGCCATGCCAGTATCGCGCCTGAACGGCGGCGACTGCCTTCGCAGCTTCGCTTTCCGCTTCGCGGGCGTGTTGTTCCACGAGTGCGAGCCAGCGGGCGGCGCCGCGCCAGTCTGCCGTTGCTTCCGTAAGCTCTCGCACCCTGGATTCCGCCTTGGCAGAGGTCCAACCGTTTAAGTCCAGCCCGGAGCTGCCAAAATGCGTGGGCCAGTCGCAGCCCGTCCACGTCCCCTTGGCTTCGTCAAATGCTTGTTGGATTGCTTCGAGCGTCGGTCTTTGTCGCGTCGGCCATTTGCGGCCGTTCGCAATCCTTCGCTGCCGGCGACGTTCATCCACCGACTCCACGGCTTCCACGATGAGCGCCAGCAAGTAGTCCATAGGACACGGACAGATGTCGCTGTGCAAGTACGGACATTTTTCACAAATCTCCTGACGATCGTGGCTCAGGTAATCTTCCAGAAAATCACTGTGTACATCGTGGATCGCGCCGATTAGCTGCGACAGATGCATTTCCACACCACAGCGCTTTCCCAGGGGCGCGCAGGGCGGACCGCCCGGTGGCTTTTCCACGCAGCGGCTGCAAGCATTGGTCCGAATTTCTTCCAAATACTCCGCGGTTTCGATGTCGTCAAACATGAATTACCCCCTTCCGGCTTACCGACGGTGCTTCCCCAATAAGGAGGGCAGCACTTCATATGCCAAGCGAAAATCGGACTTCGCGCTGTCGGCTCCGATGCGGGGAATTAGCCTAACGCGACGCCCGACATCCGTTTGCGGCGGAAAAGTCGGGACGCCTTCAAACGATTCGATGATCGGGAAGCATTTAGGTGTGCCAAAGCGGCCGCGCGCTGGGACGAAACGGCACACAAAAGGTTCGCGAGAGCTTGCGCGTCCGGCTTCGGACCGCGCGACCTTGCGTAGAAATCGCATGATTGCTTCACTTTGAACCGTCCGCGCCCTGCTCCGACCACGCGGCACGCGAATTGCGATTCCCATTGGCGCTTTACCCTGTGACCGCCTGAACTGTGCGGTCTTGCTTGCGACGCTGGTAGGTTTCTAACCGTGCCCATTTGGGAGGACTGACAGATGCGTCCCACTGAAATCCTGATGAGCGAACATCGCGTGATAGAGCAGGTCCTTGGCTGCCTCGAAGCCATGGCCGAGCAGGCGCGCGAAGAAGGCGTCCTCGATGGCGAAGCAGCCCGCCAGGCGCTCGATTTCTTCAAGACTTTCGCCGACCGCTGTCACCACGGCAAGGAAGAAAAGTTCCTATTCCCCATGATGGAAACGAAGGGCTTTCCGCGCGACGGCGGCCCCACCGGCGTGATGCTTCACGAACATGCCATCGGCCGTGAGCAGATTGCCGGCATGGCAGCAGCCCTTGACGAAGCGGCCCGTGGCAAACGCGAGGCCGTGAAGCGTTTCGCCAAGTACGCTCGGGGTTATGTCGACCTGTTGCGCCAGCACATTTTCAAGGAAGACCATGTGCTCTTTGTCATGGCCGATCGCGCCCTGAATGTCGTCGATCAGCAGACTCTCATGGACTCCTTCACAAGCGTGGAGGAAGAAGATATCGGCTTGGGCACTCATGAGAGGTTTCTGGCGCTTGCCGACGACCTGGCGGCACGCTTTGGCGTTGCTCATAGCGCGACCGCGCTAGGGGCGCTGCCGTTGTGCGGCTCTTGTGGCCACCATGTTGCCCACTGATTTCCGCTGACGCTGATTTCCGCTGACGCTGATTTCCGCTACTCTCGCCCATTCCAACCTCACCCCCTTCGGAGAAACAGCCATGGCTGGGAAAGTCATCCTCACGATTCAGGACGGCAGATGGGACGGAGAGGAATATGTCTTTAACGACCGCACAATTTGCACGGTCGGCCGGGCTGAGGATTGCTGTCTTCGCCCGCCCAATGAATTGTCTTTCTTGGAGGTTTCGCGGCATCACTGTCTCCTGGATATCGATCCACCAGAGATTCGAGTGCGCGACATGGGCAGCCGCAACGGGACTTTTGTCAACGGCACGACGATCGGTCAGCGCGCACCGGGCCAGCCTCCGGAGGATTTCTCCGCTCTCGATATGGCGGACCATTCCCTTCATGACGGAGACGTGCTGCAGGTAGGGAGCATCGTTTTCCGGGTCAAAATCGTGGACAGCGCGGACTCGAATGCTCTGCCGACGCACGCCGAGCAAGAGGCCGTCGTGGCTTAAAGGTCGTCGTGGCTTGACTTTCTTGGATGGCCTGAGGCAGCGCGGAGAAAGACTATGTCATCGGTTGCAGTTCCCTCTGGGCCATCTGGGAATCGTTTGCAACTGACGCTGGGGACCGGGGCCTTCGCCGTCTGTTTCGCCATTTTTGGCTCCGTCTCCGCCATGATGCCTTTGCTCAGGCAACGTCTCGAGCTGAATACTTTGGAAGTTAGCATCGCCCTGGCGATTCCGGTGCTCTTGGGGAGTCTGGGCCGCATCCCCCTCGGAATTTTGACGGATCGATTCGGAGGCCGGAGAGTCTTTCTGGCCGTCATGGCCTGTTCCATTCTTCCGGCGCTCCTGATGGGCTGGGTGAGCAGCTATTGGCAACTGCTGACGTGCGGCTTTTTCATCGGTATCGCGCTGGCTAGTTTTTCCGTGGGGGTCGGCTTCGTCAGCGGCTGGTTTCCTCCGGAGCGACAGGGAATGGCTCTGGGGGTTTACGGCGCCGGCAACGTCGGCCAATCGCTGGCGGCCTTCGGCGCTCCGGTCCTCGCAGGGGCCTTGGGATTCTCGTGGGGCTTTTGGAGCTTCGCCACGATGACGGGCGCATGGTTAATTCTATTCTTGCTCCTGGCCCGAAACTCGCCCCGCATGGCGCCGCCCAAACCCTTGAACGCTTACCTCGAGCCTCTCCGTGCGCGGATGGCTTGGATCTTGAGCCTTTTTTATTTCCTGACCTTCGGCGGCTTCGTGGCCATGGCGATCTACCTGCCGATATTCCTCACGGAGATGTTCGCGCTGACGCCGACCGATGCCGGGCTGCGGACGGCCGGGTTTGTCCTGTTGGCCACCATCATGCGACCCATTGGCGGCTGGCTAAGCGACCGTATCGGCGGCCAGAAAATCCTCCTATGCGTCTTCCCTTGCACGGCCGTGACGGCGCTTTTCATGGCCTGTCCCATCATGGCCACCTTTACGATCGGGGCGCTGGGCATGGCGGCTGCCATCGGCCTGGGAAATGGCGCCGTCTTCAAGCTTGTTCCCCAACATTTTCCGCGCGCCGTGGGGAGCGTTACCGGATTGGTGGGCGCCGCGGGGGGCCTGGGCGGGTTCTTTCCACCTCTGGTCTTGGGAGTGCTTAGGCAAACCACCGGATCGTTCGTGGGCGGCTTCCTGCTTCTCGCAATGTTCTCGTTGGCCTGTCTCGTCATGTGCCGCCGGTCGTATCCTACGCCCTTTGAGCAACTACAACGTCTTCCAGCTCGAGCCGTTCAATGAGGTCGTCAGGAACCTGGCCGGTCATGCTCCATCCTCGGGCCGCGTAGTAAGCCGCGATCATGGACTGTAAGCGTTCACGGGGCAGCTTGTTTTCTCCCGCGGCGCCGAGCGGCAGGCCTTCGCTGAGAAAGCGCCCTGGCAACGTGTCCTCGGCAGCCGTCCATCCTTCACGCAGGTTGTACAGTTTCTTGGCCGTCACGATACGCCGCGCCGTCGCGCGCAACTCGTCGGCGCTTACGTCCCAGCCGGTGACGTGCCTTAGCAGGTCTGCGGATTCAGCGTACAGGTCCGAGAACACGCCGCGCAAGAACTTGCACAGAATTAGAGAATCGATGAGGGCGGCGCGATCTTCGGTGTCCACAGCAAGAGCTGCCGATGCGTCTGAGCCGTGCAAGCGGTCGGCGTGCGTGGAGAAATCCGCCTCATAGGCGCCGCTGCGATTGTGATCCGCGCCGCGCGAACCGACCGCAAAGCCCAGGGCCATGGTCTGAAGCGTGCGCGGCTCGTAGCCGGGCAGTTCCAGACCCTTGACATGAGGAGCAAAATCCGATGCGTCGCCGCCAATGCGCTGGGCCGCTCGTCGCGTTCCCTCCGCCAGCAGATTTCCAAGTTCGTCCTCGCGGCGCGCGATGCGCGGCAAAAGCGACAAGAGCATATCGCCATTGCCGAAACGCAAGTCGTCGTTTTTCAAGAGCCCGCGCTCCGCACATTCCATTGCGAATGCCACCGTCGCGCCGGCGGAAATCGTGTCCAATCCCAGACGATCGCAAAGTTTCGCCGCTCGCAAAACTACGTCTTTGTCGCCAATGCCGCATAAGGGTCCCAGCGCGAACAGGCTTTCGTATTCTAGGCGCACCTCGCCGTCCGCGCCCCGGTAGATATGTTCGCAGCCGATGGTGCAGGCCGCGCAGGAATTGCGGGCGACGCGGCGAGCTTCGTTGAGAGATTCGCCGGAGAGCGCTTCTGCCTCGGCGAACTGACCCGCTTGAAAGTTGCGCGTGGGCAGAGCGTGCAGGCGGTTGAACGTGAGCAAATTGGCAACCGTGCCCAGTTCACGGTATTTCGCCGTGGCCGGCCCGAAGGAACGCTTCGATAGATCGCGCGCCGCCACCGCGACTCCCGCCGGGTCGGCGACTGCGATATGCTGGCGCCCGGCAACCATCACCGCCTTGAGCCGTTTGGACCCCATCACGGCGCCGAGTCCGCCGCGTCCCGCATGTCGGTTGGCGTGGCTGATGGTGGCATAGCGAACGCAATGCTCGCCGGCTGGGCCGATGACCGCCCCGTGGTGATCGGGTCCAAAGCGCTTGCCGAGCTGTTGCGTTGCCTCGTCGATCGGCTGCCCCCACAATTCGTCGGCTGGTTCCAGGTGGACGGTGCCGTCCTCGATCACGAGCACGCTCGGCTTGGCACACGCGCCCACAAGCACCAGCGCGTCGGCCCCAGTGCGCTTTCCCGCCAGTGCGAAATGCGAAGACGAGAGCGCGTCGTTGAGCCGAAATGTCAGAGGCGATTTGGCGACCACGGCAAACTTGGCGGAGGTGGTCAGCGAGGTGCCGACGAACGGACTGAAGCAGAAAATCAGCGCCGCTTCCGGCGTCAGCGGATCAACCTCAATGGGGCCTTCGTGGTGCAGCAGCCAGGTTCCCAAACCGACGCCGCCGATGAAACGGCGCAACACGGACTCGGGCAGCGGCAGCCATTCCGCTTTGCCGCTGGAGACATCGATCCGAAGGTAGCGCCCGTGATAGCCGCACATGGCTTTTCGCCTCATCCACCGACGTCCGCCCACAATAGCAGTAACCGATCTCCCGCCTTCAACGCCTGTGTTGTATCGACTACAAAAGGCTCGCCGTCCACGGACAGCAGGTAGTGCGGCGCGAGCCTTCCGTCCGGCTGACGGAGATCTTTCAGTGCGGGACAGGCCTCGACGATGGCGGCAAGCGCCTCGCCGATGGTTGCCGCGGACACGTGGATCTCCTTTCGCCCCGCTCGCGCACGCGGCATGCCGTAGAATTCCACCGTGATTTCCGAAACCTTCGGCGAAGGCATGGGTTGCTGACTCCACTCCGGTCGCTTACGCTCCCGGCTCGCCATAGATCGGAAATCCTCGCCGCGCTAATTCCTTCCGAGTGCTCTGGTCGGCAAGCAATTGGACGAACGCCCGGACCGCCGGCCTGTCGCGCCGTGCCTTGGGGATCACGAAATCGTATTGTTCTTGCCGTAGCGCGAGAAATCCCAGGCCCGTGCCGCGTGTCACCGGCTCGATGGCCACGCCCCAATCCGCACGACCTTGCGCCACCGCCGCCGCAACCGCGTTATGTGAGCGCGCTTCTGTCAAATACCCCGAGGGCCGTGCGCTGCCGAGCAAGCGGTCGATAAGCAGGCGCGTGCCGCTTCCTCGATTTCGATTGACCAGAACGCACGTCGGATCAGCAAGCGCTCGTGCGATTGCTTCGCCCAGTCCGCGTCCTTCGAAACGTCCGTCATCGCGGCGGAACACGATGCCTTGCATGCGGGCGTAACCCGGAACCAGATCGATCGCCTCGGTGAGGAATGGCCGGTTGTATGTGTCGGTCTCGGGGTCGAGCAGATGGACGCCCGCCAGATCGCATTCGCCGCGCTTCGCCGCCTCCAGTCCGCCTGTGCTGCCAACACTCAGTACCTTGCTGGTCACGCCTCGGCCGTGCAACTCGCCCAATAAAAAGTCCAGGCCAGTGCAATGGCTGCCGATGACAACCAAATCCGCGGGCTGCACGTCGGCGCCGAGCAAATGTACCGAGACAATATCGCCTTGTTCCAGGTACTCACGCTGGCGAGGAATCACGACAAATCCATCGGCCCGACTGAAGGCCGTCACGGAGCCGGAACCTTTGCCCATCGGAAACGCGACAAACTCCGCTTCCCTCGTGGCCGAATCGTGGACCAAACTCACCAAGAGGTACTCCGTCCGCCCGCGTTCCGAGTTGACGCGCATCGGCAATCGTGCGGAGACGAGCGTCGCAGGCCTTTCGCGGCGACCGGCCAACCGGCGCAGCACGGGAGCGATGAATTCATGAAAGGTGAAAATGGCCGAAGTCGGAAAGCCCGGCAGCACGGCAACCGGGACCGGACGCTTGAGCTCCACAGCCGGAATAACGGCGTGGCCGGGGCTGAGGCTTCGCGAAGCCCCGGCGTGCCCGCGCGGCGACTCGTTCCGGGGCTTCGAAGACTCAGCCCCGGCCACACCTTGCACATCTTTGGCCACATGTGAAGGATTAATCACAGCCAGACAGAGTGGCTTGCCCGGCTTGAGCGCGACGCCGTGAGCGACGATGCCGGGAGGGCCGAGTTGGCCGACGGCGCGAAACGACACATCGCCGCCGCCCTTCGAAGTGCCGCCTGAAAGCAGAACGACGTCGTGAACGAGAGCGCGCTGCAACGTCTCAACGAGCAGCGCTTCGTCATCGGGGACAATTCCGAGCATGACGGGTTCGCACCCCAGCTCGCGGACAGCATCGGCAAGAACCCTGCTGTTGCTGTCATAGATCAGGCCGGGTTTCATCGATTCGCCCGGGGCGATCAGCTCATCACCGGTCGAGAGGATTGCAACGCGCGGCTTCATAACCACATCGACGTTTGCGAACCCCAGCGCGGCCAACACGCCCGTCTCCCGGGAGGTCAGAAACTCACCGCGGCGGAGGACGACCTCATCGCGGCCGATGTCCGTGCCGGCAAACGTGATGTTGGCCCCGGGAGCAACGGGACGGCGCAGGACAAGGCGATCATCGCACACGTCGGTAGCTTCGATCATTACGACCGCGTCGGCTCCGCGCGGCAGCATCGCCCCGGTTGCGATTGCCGTCGCGGTGCCGGCGGCGACCGTACCGCGCGGGGTCATACCGGTAGTCACGGCCTCGGCATTGAGCTTCAGCAGCCGTGGCCGGTCTTCGCTAGCGCCGAAGGTGTCCGCGGCCTGAACCGCGAAGCCGTCAACGTTAGCGCGATCGAAACTCGGCACATCTATAGGCGCCGCCACGTCCTTGGCCAATACGCGACCCAGTGCGGCCGAGAGCGCCACCGTCTCCGCTTCAAGCGGCCGAAGATCGAGCGCGGCGTGGAAACGGCGTTCGGCTTCGTCGCGGTCGATCACGTCGAGGAACTGCTGTTGTTGGAACGCGTCATTCATAGGGATCGTCGTATCGATAGACCGTCACCATCGCGCCGGGCGGATAGCCTTCGCTGTCGCGCGGCACAAGAACGAAGCCATCCGCCACGGTTGTCGTGCTCAGCAGCGACGCACCGCTGACCGCGAGAGGCTCGGCCTGGCCCGCGCGAATTCGAACTCGTACATAGTCGACGCGCCCCACCGCGGATGCGATCTTCGCAGCCAACGGCACTTGAACCCGGCGATAGGGCAGCTCCGGGCAGCGTCCGCCGAGTCGCCGAATAGCCCGGCCGGCGAATAAGTCGTAAGCGCACAAGCACGACACGGGATTGCCCGGCAGCAGGAAGACGGGCCGGCTTTCCAAAAAGCCGACGCCCGCTGGACTTGCCGGACGCAAGGCAACACCATGGAGCGCGAGTTCGCCCAATTCCGACAGAAGCCCGGGCGCATGATCCTCTTTGCCAACGGAACTACCGCCTGAGACGAGGAGCACGTCCGCCGTGCTGTGGCGCATCGCTTCGCGCAGCAATTCGCGGCGATCGGGTAAAGGCAGGCCGACGCGCGGATCGCCGCCGTCGCGTCGCACCAGAGCCGCCAACATCACCGAATTGCTATCCACGATGCGGCATCCTTCGGGCTTAGCCCCCACGGGCAATAGCTCGTCGCCGGTTATGAGGATTTCCACGCGTGGACGGCGGATCACTCCAACCGTCGCCACGCCCACCGAGGCGAGCAAGCCAAGATCCTGCGGCCGCAACATTCGCCGGGCGGCCAACATCACGCAACCCGGCTCGACATCCTCCCCACGGCGGCCGACGTTTCGGCCCGGCGAAATCGGTTCGCAAACGCGAAGCCTGCCTGCATCTTCCTGAGCGACCTCAACCGGCAACACCGCGTCGGCGCCTGATGGAATCGGCGCGCCCGTCATGATTCGCACTGCTTGTCCGGTGGCGACTCCTCCGGCAAACGGCCTGCCCGGCATGGATTCGCCGACGATGCGAAGCTCCAGGGGGTTGTACGGTGTCGCCCCAAACGTCTCTTCGCCGCGCACTGCATAGCCGTCCATGGCGGCCCGATCGAATCCAGGCACAGCCGCCTCGGAGCGCACATCCTCCGCCATTACGCGCCCGTTTGCGTCCGGAACAGCGATGTCTTCTGCTGCGAGAGGCTGCACGCGTGTGTCAATGAGCGCGATAACGTCTTCGACTTCCGCCCGGTCGCGGAACCCTCTCATTCGGATATCGAAGAAATCGGGACGCGTCGTCGGCACGGCAGATTGCTCAATTCAAGTCAGTGATCGGACCTAATGGAATGATAGCAAAACTACTGACGTAGCTGAATTCGTGAGAATTCGGGGATTCCGAACTCTTACGAGTTCAGCTACATGGCGCAGCCTACACAACCAAGTATCCTCTCTCCGCAGCGGCCATGTCGAGATGCACGGTGGCAAGCTCGGCAACGAGAAGCTGTGGCGGCGACAGGGCGGCCAGAGTGGACGCCATTTTCACGTATCCCATGCAGGCATTGCACGTGGCGGCACGGAAGCGGGCTTCCTCGCCTTCGATGTGGAGGTAGCCGAGTTCACGATGGTCGCGAATACCGCAAAACGGGCAGCACAGGCGGGGAAATCCCCATTCGGAGGCACATAGGCCGCACCGCAAAAAGCGAAGTTGTTCCAAACCACGGAACTCGCCTAAGAGCGGCCAGCTGCCGCAAGTGGGGCAGCAGCCATGTTCCCAGGAAGCCTGCCGCCGCGATGGTTCCAGGTCTGCCGCGACTTTGGCCAGGACCGGGAACGAAGTTAGACGCAAGATCGTCGCCGTCATGCTGGGGTCAATGCTAACGGCATCCGCAGCTTCATGCACGGATTCCGGCCGACCTGCCAGCACCTCGTCAAACAAATGCTGAGGGTCCGCGAAGGCATCCGCAAGGCCGCGAGCGCCTGGATTTTGACGCGCTGCTGCTTCGCAGACGGCACGCCAGCGGTGACGGAAGGACGGCGCATCAAGGGTCACCTTTTCACCGCGCAGAAGGGGTATGCCGCTTGCCAGCTTGTCGCGGCAAAAAATCTCATCGAGACATGGAGGAGATTCCACAGCCGGCGCGGAGAGTATCGCCGTCAAGATATCCCTGAGAGTCGCGCAGGAGTCGGCCAAAGACGGCCGCCGTTTGGCCAGCTTCCCAAGTTCCGCCAATCCCTCCGCGATCGCCGCTGTCAAGTATCACCCCCTCGCCCTTTGTCACCCACCGCTTCCGAAAGGAGCTGTGCTACCCATTCCGGATTGATGCATGCCGCTTGCCATTCCTCATGAATCATGGAAGCGATCGCGCGTGTCGGACCCAAGGGCGGCCCGATTTCTTCAAGGATTCGAAGCAGCCCCGCTTCGAATTCTCCCGGCTCTGGGTCGTGATCGGCCAGCTTCTCCAAGACACTGCGTTTCAAGTCCAAGCCGGCCGTGTCGGCGCGCTGATCGCGGGCGCGTTTGCGGGGCCGCAAATCGCGCGAGGCGAGCAGCAACATGGCGAAATCGCGCGGACGCAGGGAATTGGAAAGCGGAGTGTTCATCCGGCGCGCATTTATTGCGTGGCTTGTTCCACTTGGCTGTGGAAGAAAAACTTCTTCGGGCGATTGATGTTGCTGGCGCCGGGCCCGCCGCCGCGCTCGCGGCCTTCCTCCGGCGATATTCTCACGCGGATGTCCGGGCCGATTACCGGCGTACCCGGCGACGGGCTCGCGGAATAGTTGGCCACACCCGCTAACACGAGAATGGAGACGGCGCCGGCAAGAGCGGTCTGGCCCGACGAAAGCCGCCACTTTCGCATCAGGAGATTGGGAATCAGCGCGGCCAAAAGCAGCGTGACGACCAATAACGCCTTGCCGGCGTTGGTTTGCCATAGAGGAAATTCGACGTCGCTTGGCTTGACTTCCGGAAAGCGGTGGAGCAAGGCGGGCGCGATGCGGACGATGCTAAATCGAAGTATGAAACCACTGCCGAGAGCGCAAACGGCGGCGAGCGACACCCGGCTCTCCGGCGTCGTTTCGTCCGTTGAAGTCGCAGCGGCACGAGTGGGTGGGTGTACGCTCAGGTGCAGCCAAAGCGGCACAAGCAAGCCGATGACCAACGTGACACCTACTAGAAGCATGCCCTCGAGCGTTTGAAGCGCCAACGGCAAGACGCCGCCCAGAGAGGCGAGGAAAATCAGGAAGACGAACAACTCCAGTCCGAGAACCCATAGATCGGCACGCTCCAGACGAGCGCGGCTCTCGTGGGGAATGCGGCGTCCCAAGAGCAACAGTAGCGCGATGCCCGTCGATGCCGCGGAAGTCAAGAACAAGGGGCTGATCCAATCGGACACGCTCCAGAGGGGTTGGTTGGTGGCGGTCAATAACGCCCCAGTATAGGCAGCGATGAAAAAGCCGACGACGCTGCCTAGAAGCTTGAAAAACCCGCCGAGTATACGTGTGCTGAGCAGACGGCCAAACCAGCTTCCCGGCCAAGCGCTCGCCAGGAACGAAAGAAAACTGCACAGCCCAAAGATGCCGACTGCCTGCGCCCCGAGCGACATGGGCGACCACCATTTAAGCATGACCGCCTGCGCCATCGTGCCCCAGCCGCCTCTGGGCCAACCTTGCTCCAGGGCCTCGTCCATGACCTCGGATTGCAGCACCATGTGCAAAAAGCGTTCCGGCCGATCCAGGTCGGCGATCAAGAACACCGCGCAAACGCAGATGAGCGGAAAAGCGAGCCGGTATCCCAGTCGCGCAATCGGCCTATCTTCCTCATGGCCAAACAACTCAACGAGCGTGGCCACAAAGTAGCAGCCCGCCGCCAAGCCGCCCAGGAAGAAGTAGCCGATGATCCACCAGCCCCAAGCGGGATCGTGAACGAAGACGTTCATGTGATGGGACGCTCCTTGGCGCCGGCGGCTGGTTTTTGCGTCTCGGCTCGATCGAGCGGCGACCGCGTCGTTCTGCTCCGAAACGCGAACAACATCCCCAGCCCCGTCATGATGGCTGTCATGATGCCCCAGAACGAAGACTGCACGACGCTTCGGCTTGGCACCTTCGGGTTCGACGGCAAGCCATATACTTCGGGCTTATCGACCAGGAGGTAAAACGAATTGAGCCCGCCTAGCACCTTGTCGTCGGCGCCATAGAGGTGGGCGGCGCGAACCCCCTCACGATGAAGCTGACTGACGCGCTGCTCGGCCCTCCGCTTCAGGTTCGCAATCGTGTCAAATTGAATGGAATTGGTCGGGCAGGCCTGGGCACAGGCCGGGACCATTTCGTTTTTCAAGCGGTCGTAGCACAACGTGCACTTTTGGGCGACGCCACGGCTTTCACTCATGTGGATGACGCCGAAGGGACAGGCCGACACGCAATCGCGGCAGCCGTTGCATGCCGGCTCGCTGATGAAAACGGAATCAAACTCGGTGCGGAGGATGGCGCCGGTCGGACATACTTCCAAGCACGGTGCGTTGACGCAATGCTTGCAGACGTCCGACATCATGAGCCAGGCCACGCGGTTGGGACCTTGCGTTAGCGGTTGTTCGATGAACTTGACGTGCCGCCAGTTGACGTCGGAGAAGCTGCCCGTGTTGTCGTAGCTGTTCCCGGAAAGCACAGGCAACTCCGATCTCGACCGGCCATGACCCGCGGGCAAATCATTCCATTGATGGCATGCAACTTGGCACGCCTTGCAGCCGATGCAGACGGTGGTGTCGGTGAAGAAGCCTTTTGGTTCGGGCATTGGCTCATCCCTTTCTCACGTCGCATACAAAGACTTTGGCCTCGTGAATGTTCACGTTCGGATCACCGACCAGGGCCGAGAGATTGTTAACCACGTCGCCGGTGCTGACGCCTTTATATCCCCAATGCCAGGGCAGGCCGACGTGGTGCACCGTGCGCTCACGCAGACGAAACGGCTGAATGCGCCGGGTCACTAGGGCCTTGGCGCGGATGGAACCACGCGGCGTTGAGATCACGACCCAGCCGGTGTTTTCGACGCCGATTTCGCCGGCGTGTTCGGGCGACAGCTCGCAGAACAGCTCCGGCTGCAATTCCGCCAGCCAGGGAAGCCAGCGGCTCATGGTGCCCGACAGGTGATGCTCCGTCAAGCGATAGGTGGAGAGCACGTGTGGAAACTCCCGGGAGCCGACGGGCGCATACGGATTGCCGGGGACGTTGTAGAGGATTGTCACGGGATTGTTTTGCTGGCGATACACGGTGTTCTGCACCGGCGATTCATAAGGCTCGTAATGCGTGGGCAACGGTCCGTCAACAAGCCCGGCGGGGACATAGAGCCAGCCTTTGCCGTCGCCCTTCATGATGAATGGCGAAGCGCCGTCGTGATAATCGAGGCCGACGCCGCGCGGCTGGGCCGGCGCGCTGGGGCGCTTGGTCGGCGGAAAATCGGGCACGTCCAGGCCCATCCAGCGGTTTTGCGCTGCGTCCCAATAGACAAAACCAGGCAAAGCTCGGCCGGCCCGCGGATGCTCTCGTGCCAGGCGCGCTTCCTTGGGCCATGGATTGCCCGCGAGGTCGGCCGAAGCCCGATTGTACATGAGGCGGCGATTGGCGGGCCACGAGAAGCCCCAGCCCAGCGAGACCCAATCGTCACCACGGCGATTGGCGGCTTGATTGCGGCCGCCGGCATAGATGCCCGTGTAAATCCAGGCGCCGCACGCCGTCGTTCCGTCATCCTTCAAGTCGGCGAAGGATGCCGCCGGCGCACCCTCGAGCGGCCGGCCCGGCGTCCACGTGTAGCCGTTGATTTCCTTGAGGATCAGCTCCGCCGAAGGCTCGTCCTTGATGCGCCACTCGCGATTGGCTGCCTCATTCACATAAATCCAGACCAGGGACTGGATGGGGCGATCGCGCTCCAACGGACTTTCGCGGTAAAGTTCCTTGAGGCGCCGTCCGAGGTGCACGGTGAACCAAATGTCGGAACGGGCATCTTCGGGAGGATCGACGGCTTTCTCATGCCATTGCACTAGGCGCTGCGTGTTGGTGAAGCTGCCGTCCATCTCCGCAACGGCGGCGGCGGGGAGGAAGAAGACTTCCGTCTGAATTTCGCGCGGAACCAACTCGCCGCTTTGAACTTCGGGTGAATCCTTCCAGAAGCTGGCGGTTTCCGTTTCGTACAGGTCGCGCACCACGAGCCATTTGAGTTTGGCCAATGCCTTGCGCTGGAAGCCGGCATTTTGTCCGCCGACCGCTGGATTCTGACCCATCGCGAAGAAACCGTCCATGTCGCCTCGCGCCATGGCGACCATCATTGGCATGTGCGAATGGTCGCCTACAATCTTGGGCAAGAAGTCGTACGCGTAGCTGTTGGCGGCAGTGGCGGCGTCGCCGAACCACGCTTTGAGTTGGCTAACGATGAACTTGGGGAAGTTGGACCAATACGAAGTCGCGCTGGTTTCCGCACGAATGTAATCGAGAAGCGTGTCGTGGCGCTTGAGAGCACTCGGCGTATTCAAATAGCCCGGATGAAGATTGTAGAGCGTCGCGATGTCAGTAGAGCCCTGAATGGTGGCGTGGCCGCGTAGGGCGAGAATGCCGCCGCCGGGACGGCCGATATTGCCCAAGAGCAATTGCAGCACCGCGGCGGCGCGAATCATCTGGACGCCGGTGGTGTGCTGCGTCCAGCCGACAGCATAGCAGATTGCCGAAGTGCGGTCCGGCCCCGAATTGCTCCACAGCGTATGGGCGACTTCTTGGAACGTAGACTGCGCGGTTCCGCAAACCTCTTCGACCATTTGCGCCGTATAGCGCTGGAAGTGCTTCTTGAGGATGCGGAAGACGCACCGCTCGTGGGTGAGCGTCGGATCCTGGTGCGCGGGCGGACCGACGAGTGACACCACCGCCGTCGTGAATGTTTCGGGAGCCGCAGCGCTGGCCGCGTCTCTTGGGTCGGTCTCGTAGCGCCATTTGCTCGCGTCATAGCGGCGCTGGGCGGGCTGGAAGCCGGAGAAGACACCGTCGTTGTCCTCGGTGTCGCGGAAATCCTCGGTGATGATGCTGGCGGAATTGGTGTAGTGAATGAGGTAATCGAGAAAGAACTTGTCACGGGCGTCACGCTCCGCTTCCGGCTTGGCGAGAATGCGCTCGTATTGGTCGACCATGTGGTGGATCAGGGCGCCGAGAAAGACAATGTCGCTGCCGGCGCGGACCGGCGCATAAGTGTTGGCCATCGCCGAGGTGCGCGTGAAACGCGGGTCGGCATGGATCAACTTGCATGGGTTTGGATCGCGCGCCTTGGCCTTCATCACCCAGCGGAATGCGACTGGATGGCACTCGGCCATGTTCGAGCCCATGATCAAAATCGCGTCGGAATGCTGCAAGTCGGCGGCAAAGGTGGTGGCGCCGCCGCGGCCATACGAAGTGCCCAGACCGGGCACGGTCGAGCTGTGTCATATCCGTGCCTGATTCTCAATGAAAACCACCCCCAGGGCCCGCATCAATTTACATTGGACGTAATTCCATTCGTTGTCCATCGTCGCTCCGCCCAAGGAGCCGATGCGCAGCGTATGATTGACGCGCTTGCGCGCTTGCTGCGCGGACACAGAGGGAAGCGGTAGGCCCAGCTCCTCATACGATCTGGTTTCTACAAACGATTCGTCGCGCGTCTCTTTGACCAGCCGGGCGATACGGTCCATGGCCCAATCAAGTGTCTTGGTCTTGTCCCATTCGGTGGCGCCAGGGGCGCGATACCAAACTTTGGTAAGCCGTAACGGGTTCACGGCCAACTGGTAAGTCGCCGCTCCCTTGGGACAGAGAGTGCCCTGGCTGATCGGGCTCTCGGGGTTGCCTTCAATATTGATGATGCGTCCGTCGCGCACGGCGACGAGTTGGCCGCAACCCACCGCGCAGTACGGACAGACGCTGGGAACTTCCTTGACGCCGGCGATGCGGAAGCGACGCGTCTCTTCCTGGGCGGCCCGCAAATCGAGGCCCAGACCGAGCAGCCCGCCGAGAGAAAAGCCCGCAGAAGTCCTGAGAAAATCGCGCCTGCTAAGGCCGCTTGGAGAGGGGATCATGCGCGCACCTGGTTGCAAGAACAAATTGCAAAGCTGGCGGTGGCCACAGAGCGACATTTTTATCATACGTGAAAACAAAGACCCTGTGGAGCCGATAAACCGCGCCGTTTTCACAACCACAACCCAATTCCGTCACGGGTTTTTCTTCGGACTGTATTGACCGTCGCAAAGGCATAGCCGAGAATCTCGAGGTAATGAATAAGCGGAGGTGGTCGATCATGCGAGTTTCGACACTCAAACGGCGGGCACGGTTGTTCGTTGGGCTGCTCTTCCTATCCACGACTTCATGTGTCGTGGAGTCGAGCCATCCGCTTTCCGATCCGGCCGAAGCCAAGCCCGACGCGCGCTTGGCCGGACAATGGCGCGATCCCGAGAAGGCACGCTCGGATATGTACGTCGGCCGGCCGAAGCTCGCGGCGGAAGGCCTTCCCGCGGGAGTCATGATCGCGCATACAATCACGACCTTTGTCGACAACGAGGTTGATCACACCGCTCAGGCTTTTTTCGTCACGAAGATCGGCAACGAGCACTACTTAAATCTCTTCGATCCCAAGCACTGCCTTGAGGGGTCGAAATGGGACGGTGAAAAGCCGTCGCCATTTCTGCTCGTGAAGTACGTCGTGGCTGATGATAGGCTGACCGTTTGGACCATGGACTTGGACGCGACGGCCAAGGCCGTGGAAGACGGGAAACTGAAGGGGACGGTTCAGAGAAAAAAGGCCGACAAAGCCGGAAAGAAGACCACAGTCTCAGGCGTCAGGCTGACAGTGACTAGTGAAAACTTGGCCGCCTTCCTGAACAAAGGCGGCGGCAAGAGCCTATTCACCGAAAACTCTAAGGTCACTTACATCCGGGTGAAGTGAATAGATCGCCGGGGACTTTCTCATCGAAGTTTGGGCATACGGACAATTCCAGGGGTGTACTGGTGCAAAACGTGCCGCTCGAGTGAAACGAAATCCTGAACTCATTTACTACCAAGTATTTGTGAATTCACCCTCGACGCGCACGATTTCTGCTCGGAAGCGTGAGTTGGTCTCGCGAGCCGGCGGGACCTTGGCGCCGTGGGTCCGGCTCGGCTCGCCGGACCTACCAACCTACCAACTAGTTCTTCGCCTGCTTGATTTGATAAAGGCGGTCCACCTCCAGTTTCTCCAACACACTGCGCCCAGCGTTAATTCCCGGCCAAATCACTTCGATCTTGTCCACTTTCGTCGACTCACCCAGGCCGAAGGTGACGGCGAACTCGCTTTGGCTCAGGTAACCGACGGCGCTAGTGACTTCGCGGGATTGAGTCTTGCCGCCGGCGGTGAGGATGACGCGGGCGCCGATGGCGCTCTTGTTGGTGCGGACGCCATCGCCCTCGAGCAGGACGCGGACCCAATGGTGCCCGGTGCCGCCTTCGTTCTTGAGGAGCCGCGCCTCGCCGCCGTTCTCGACCAGAACGACGTCGAGAAAGCCGTCGCCGTTGAAATCGGCGAAGGCGCAGCCCCGGCCAACCATAGGCCGAAACAAATCCGGTCCGGCGTGCTCGGGCCCCACCGGTTCATAGGTTCGCTTTTTCCCCATGTTCCAAAAGAGCTGCACCGGCTGCTTGTAGGATTGGCCCGGTTGCACCACATTGATGTGCGGTTCCAGGTGGCCGTTGCATGTCAAGAGATCGAGCAAGCCATCGAGATCGAAGTCGAAGAAGAACAGGCCAAACTTGAGAACGATCCTGCTCGGACCTGCCAGGCCCTCAATCAGGGCGACGTCGGAGAAAAGGAGCTTTTCCTTGTGGTCGAGCCGCAAGAGCGTGTTGGGCTCGTTAGCGAAGTTGCCGATCACCAAGGCCCGTTTGCCGGGCCGATATTCGCCGAAGGCAATGCCCATGGCGCCGCGGGCGGCGCCTTCAGCATAGGCGACTCCCGCTTCCTGGGCGATCTCCTTAAACGTGCCGTCGCGGTTGTTTCTGAAGAAAAAGTTGCGCACGGTGTCGTTGGCAATGACGATGTCGGGCCAGCCATCCTCGTCGATGTCGTTGACCACCACGCCAAGGGCCTTGGCCATCGGTTCGCCGATCGGCGAGAGGATCTGCAGGCCGGCCGTTCCGGTGACATTCTTAAACTTGCCGTTGCCCTCATTGTGGTAGAGCGAGCAAAACATGCCCTTGAAAAATCGCGGCGGACCGTAGGCCGGCGCCTTGCCTTGCAGGGTGAAATTCTGGTCGAGGTCGAATTTGGGCGACCAAGTGACGTAATTGCACACGATCAAATCGAGCTTGCCATCATTGTCGTAATCGAACCAGGCGGCGGAGCTGGGAAAGCTGATCGGCGTGCTGACCTTGAGGAAGTCGTCACCCTTTGCCGTGGACCAGCTTTGGCCCTCGTTCAGGTCGCCGGCTTGCGCGGTCACTTCGACGAACTTTCGACCGCCTTTGCCGTCAGGTTCATTGTGGAAGAGGCGGTTGCCGCCGACGCCGGTAATGAAGATGTCGGTCCAGCCGTCGTTGTCGTAATCGCCCACGGTCACGCCCATGCCGTACATAGTGACCGCGAGGCCCGCTTGTTCGGTCACATCCTCAAACTCAAAGTTGCCCTTATTGCGATAGAGGGCGAGCGTCGGCGCCTTGCCGTCTTTTTCGAAGCCGGGCCAATAGCAGGAATTGATGAAAAGGATGTCGGGCTTGCCGTCGTTGTCGAAATCGAAAACCGCGACGCCGCCGCCCATGGTCTCGGGGAGAAGCTTCTTGCCGAAAGCGCCGTTGACGTGAGTGAAGTGGATACCCGCCTTCGCGGTGACGTCGGTAAAGCGGACCTTGGGCACGAGCTTGGAATAGTCTTCGCGCGTCCCTGGGCCGGTCGACGAGCCATCCTTGTCGGTTTGCTCTGGGTTGCGACCGCAGCCGCTCAGGATAAGCAGGCCGGTGAAGCACGCCGTTACGCTCAAAGAGCACAGGGAGTTTCGCACGAAACACTGGGAATTTATTCCGCACATGAATAGCTCCTCGCTCCGGATGTTCGTGGTTGATGCCTCAATGCAACAGGGGGCTACGCAGGCCTACGCGGTCAATGTGGCGGCGAGTTCCAACTTGCCGACGCGACCGGTTGGAAACCGGTCGCCACTATTCATTGCCGGCGTAGTCGTAACGCCCCCCACGCGCCTAGCGCAACTCGTAAATGGTGATCGCATGCGAAGCCCGGTCGGCCGCGAGGTTGCGGCTGCGGGCGATGTACACGGCCCGGTCTTGGGCGTTTTCGTCTGGCCTATAGATCGCGTGAAACAACTGGTGCAGCCGGGCCAACAGGCGAAGGGCGTCGTTGGCCGTCGAAGTATTTTTGGCGTCCTTCATTGTGTGGACGAGCTGCTTGACCTTGACCAGAGTCAAGAGACGCGTCGGCGGCAGCCCGCCGCCCAGCACGTCCCGATCCGCCAGCGTCAAGAGGGCGTTTTGCACCGGAAGTCCTTGCTGGGGGACCGTTGTCAGCGCCGTAAAAGCGGGCCGAACGTTGCCGAGACGCGGCCGATTGGCGAGCTGCACCAGGACTTCCTCGAGTTCGCTCGCCCGCCCGCCGTCCGTGGCGAACCGCTGCGCGATCGGCATGGCATGGTCGAGGAGCTTTCCGTCGATGGCATGCAGAACAGGCGTAATCGCGAGCCGAATCCACTCATCCTGCGTGACCTGTGCGAAAAAAGCCAGCGAGCGACGCAGCTTGAGCAGCGCCGGAGTTCCAACCCGGCTTGTGTCGGCAGGGCTCGACAGCGCGCCGGCAAGTTCAACAGCCGCTTGCAGACAAGCGTCCCTGTTTGCCGGCGCCGCGGTGATTCGCTCGGTCAGATCGAGCAACCGCCGCTCATCGCTATTGTTCGCGCGAGCCTCTTCGGCGCTGGCCTTTCGATCTTCGGCCAATCGGTTGCAGCATTTGCCGAGAAATTCATGGGCGACGACATCCTCGGAGTCAATCTCGAGAGTCTTCTCGAACTGTGCGACCGCACGCCGAAGGAAAGCGTCCTGGGCCGCTTTCTCGTGCTCTTGTTGGGAACGGAAAAACAACGCCTTGCCTAGTTCGTTTACGACCACGTAGTCCTGCGAGAAATCGAAGTTGCGCTTCTGCAATTCCTCGCGGATCGTCGCGGGTTGGTCCTTGACCGGTTTCAAGATTCTCTCAAATTCAGCGATGGCCTCGTCGAAACGCGAATTCTGCATGTTGACCAGGCCGCTGAACCACGACACCGTCCACCACGGGGCGGGCGGATCGCACTTGGCCGCATCGATCAACGCTTGGCGGGCCTTATCGAGTCGCTCGCCGCCGCCGTACGCGAAGTGGACGCGGGCAAGGTTCAAGTGGCCGTGCGGATGGGCATCTTTGGCGTCGGCGAATTCGGGACTGAGCAACCGGGCGAAGGCTTTCTCGGCCTGACCCAATTCGCCGCCGACCTTGCCTTCAACGCCGCCTTCAAGAAAGCAGCCGATGCCGTAGTCGTTCCAGCGCTGCCAAGCCGGCGTGATGGGTGATTTCTGCGGGGGAACCACTTCTGCTAAGCCGGCAAGCGGCAAAACGACGCCGTCCTCGCACAGATCGACGATCGGCAATTTCGGAACTTTGCCTTGGCCGTAGACAATCTCCATGTACGTGTAATCGAACTTGCGATAGCGGACGCGCACCGACAATTCGATCGGCTCGCCCGGCTTGAGATCGCGAGGCACGTCGAGACGGTAATGGAGGACGTGGGCGGCGCCGGGCGGAATCTGGTGATCGTAGAGCGGCGTGAAAATGTCCTGGGGGTTGCGCCGGTCGATGCGATTGCCGTTGCGGTCGAGCAAATAGACGTTGATGAAATGGGCCCACGGATCGACCCGGCCCTGATCTTCGCCCTGATCCATGCCGCCCGACCGGCCGAGGAGACGGGCGCCGGAGCGGGCCTGGAAATCGACCCAAACCTCGTTGGAGTCCACGGTGCCCTGGGTGAAATGATGGCCCATGTTCAAGGTCCGCACGACCACATCCACCTGGTAAGAATTGCCGGGGACGAGCTTCGGCAGGAACGGGCGGAGCGGACGGTCCTCGATCAAGGGGACCTCGACGCCACGCTCCGCCATCTGATCGAGAGCTTGAAGTGAGACGAGGGTGCCGGGTCCGGAAAGCGCGGCCAGGCCGAGCATGGTCGGCACGCCGCGTGATCGATCGATCGAAGCGAGCTTGAGGCCGAAGAGGTCAACGCGCACGGGTGGCGATTTGCCGTCGACGCCGCCGCGCAGGAAGTCGGTGTGCGCCTTGATGACGGCGTCTTTCCCGGCGTGATCGGCGAGCTTCGCCAGCCCGGTGTTGGCCCCGACGAACATGTGGTTGTGGACCTTGCGCGTGCCCGTGCCGTCGAAGTCCTGGTTGCCGAAATCGTCGCTCGGCTTGAGCGGCATATGGCAATCGCTGCAGCGGTTCTTCGCTTTGGGAGGGTAGTAGAAGCTGCGGGCGCCGTGGCCGACGCCGCTCAGGTGGAACGAATCGTTATGGTTTTGGCCGCGGAGAAATTCCTTGTAATGATTGACCTCCTGCGGAAGGCCGACCTTGTGGCAGGTCGAGCAAAACGTCTCAGAACGGTGTACGGGCTTGAGGAAGGTCTTCTTGTGGAAATCGGGCTTGGCCTTGATGAGCTGGTTGTTCAACCATTGAAGAAACGCATTGTCGCTGAACGCGAACGGGTAATGGATCGGTGAGCTGATGGTGTAGTCGGCGTTGCCGGAGCGGCTGGCGACGTGCGTGATGCTGTGGCAAACGGTGCAGGTGACGCCCGCGTGGGCGGTCGGATCGTTGACGTCGTCGTACTGGGGATTGTCGAATTTACCGCCGATAAACGGCACGGGGTCGTGGCAGCCGGCGCACCAGCGCGATGCGCGCACGCTGGCCCGCAGCCGGGTTTCGCGCACGCTGAACAGATATGCCGGGTTGTTGAACGAGCTGAACTTGTGCGAGGAGTGCAAGTGGTCGTGATAGATGTCTTGGTGGCATTTCATGCAGTACTTGTCCGCCATCAGCATATGCTCGGGGATGAAGAAGCCGTCGGATGTGCGGGCCAACGACGGATGGAAGTACTGTTCTCCTTCTGTGGAGCCTTTGCGCGAGAGCCGATTCGGGTCGTGCGAGTGCATGAGGACCATGACGGCGACGAATGCCGCCACGCCCGCGGCCCACGAGATGCCCCACTTCCATTGGATGTCCGGCCCGGCCCGGCGGTGCAAGACATAGAGCACGACGGCTAGAACGGGAGCGGCAGCGTGCAGGAACAGCATGATGAATCGGCTAAAGCTAGTGGTCGGCACCTGCGGCAAGCCGTCAAATTGGAGGAGGGCGATGCCGGAAACGAGCACGACAATGCCGCTTACGAACAGCGCAATGCCAAGTTTGACGGCGAGACGGTTTTTGCGGTGGCGCGCCTTAAGAAGGTGAATGAAGCCGAAAATCAGGAAGGGCGCGATCATGATCACGCCCGCCAGTTCGTGCACTCCGAAGATCAGAATGGAGAACCAGGTGATCACATCAAGTTTGCGCACTACCAACAGGTAGAATCCCGTGGCGCCGAGCAAGGCGAACAGTGCGAAGTTTACGAAAAGCAGAACACGAAGCTTCGGCCCTACCGCCGGCTCGTAGATTTTGCCGCGAACCATGATGACGGGGCCGGACGCCGGTGACAGCCCACCGGCATCCGCCGCCAAATTGGTGGATTCCATGAGAAGATCCCGCCTGTTGGAGTTGGTCGATGAATTTGTTGGATTACCGGCTCTTGCCGGGTTTTGTCCGCCTGAAGGTGGACTCCAACATCAGCGAGGCGGGTGGAAGATGGCGTCGGTGAAGACGGGAAAAGGAACACGCGAATCGTTGAATGCCAGACAGAATCGTCCCTGGAGGACTGCGACGATTTCGCCTGGTCCGGTCCACAGGTCTTGCCCGGATTGGACAGGCGCATGCACCGGGACGGGCGGAGGCGCTTGTTGCGGGACACACATCAGGCCCTTGCACCTGCGCGGCGGCGCTGGTTTTTCGGACGATTGTTCTCGCGGAGCCGGTGAGGAGTCGCTCCGAGGCGATCCGTGCCGGACCATGACGTAATCGCCGCACTCGGCGCGGACCGAAGGCGGCGCGCCCGCCCATGTGATTAACACGACGCCCGTGATCCAAATCCAGGCAGATAAGCGCAGTCGCATCATGATTGAGTGATTGGCGCACACGAAAACTGCAACCCATTCCATGTTAAATGCCTAGAACGCGCTTTGCAACTCATTTTCCGATTGAGTCTTCAAGAAAGGCGGCAAGCTCATCGCACCCGCGGCCGATTTCCGCCTTGAAGCCATCGAGAAATTCTAAAGATTATTGCGACCCTGGGAGACACGGACTTAACCCGGCTTGTATAGTTTGCCGAAAAAGCTTAACAGCAATGGAGAAAGGTTTTTGCCGGTTGATTATTTGGAGAGAGCCATGGTCAAATCTGTCGGCAAAAACTACCCGATCTCCCCATTTCGCCGCGTCGTCACCGATTTGATGCATTTCAGCAGCTACGTTCCCGGAGTGTCCGTCGAGCGCCGCATGAACCTAGCGCCGCTGATTAGTGCCCGCCGCCAAGCCGCTTCCCGCACGGGCTGGTGCGTCTTGTTCACCAAAGCGTATGCGATGATAGCCCGGGACTATCCCGAGCTGCGCCGCTCTTACATGAAGTTTCCCTGGCCTCGGCTCTATGAGCATCCCAACACAATCGCGACGCTGAATGTGGAACGCGAGCTGCCCAACGAGAGAATCGTCCTCTATTGCCTTCTGCGCAGCCCGGAAAACCGGAGCCTCGCCGAACTCGACGCCATCGTGCGCCACCATAAGGAAGCGCCCTTAACATCGTTGCGCTCTTATGTTCGTTGCCGTCGCCTGGGTCGCGTTCCTTGGCCCTTTCGGCGCATGTTTTGGTGGGGCGCCTTGAACGTCATCGGCCGCCGCCGCTGTCACAACTTCGGCACATTCGGAATATCCTCCGTAGCCGCCCAGGGCGCAGGGCTACTGCACTTGACGCCCCTATTGACCTCCACCCTTCACTACGGCCTGTTTGACGATCAAGGACGCCTGGACGTGCGTCTATCCTTCGACCATCGCGTCATGGATGGCGCCGTCACCGGCCGCATCCTCGTCGATCTCGAAAGCACCCTCAACCGCGAAATAACGGCCGAGCTGCGCGGTTTGAAATTGGCGGCAGCTTAAGAGCGGTTTCAAAACGGGGTCAGGACCTCCAAAATCACAAGGTCCTGACCCCCTTTTGAAACCGCATGAAAAAAAACAGCAAACTTCCACAAAAGCCGCTCCCCCATTTTGCCGATCTTCACCTTGTCTCAAGGAAGGTCTGACTCCACCGCGCGACAAGCAAGGCACCCATGAATTGCTGGTGGCTGATCGCATTCTGGATGGACGGCGTCGGCCTCGGTCAGGCGCCCAGCTTCTTCCCCAGACCTCTCGAAGTACAGCGAATCAACAGCCACATCCAGGGTCAGCTCCTCGACTTCACCAATAACCACGGCCATGACCGCCGCATCTGGTCTCCCGCGCTGGGCAAGCGCCGCGATTTATACGTTTATCTCCCCCCGGGCTTCGACACCCGAAAGAAATATCCGCTGGCCATCTTCCTGCACGGCGCGGCCCAAGACGAGCATTTCTTTCTGCAAACTCAAGTGGAACGCTTCGACAAGGCGATCGCCGCCGGGAAGATTCCCCCGGTCATCGTCGCCGCCCCCGACGGCAGCATGACCGGCCGCGCGTCCGCGTTCAAGCCGGCGACTTTTTGGACCAACTCGCGGGTCGGCAACTTCGAAGACTACTTGATGGAGGATGTCTGGGGCTTCTTAATGCAGAACTTCCCGATCCTTCCTGACCGCGACGCCCACGCCTTGGTCGGCGCCTCCATGGGTGGGTCGGCCGCTTTCGCGCTGGCGATCAAGCACCGCGACCGCATCAAGGTCGCGCTCGGCTTCCATCCGCTCCTCAACATCCGTTACGTCGATTGCTGCGGCCGCTATCGTTCCAAATTCGACGTTGAATGCTGGGATCTGCGTTCCGAATTCAACGGTTGGGAGCCGTTGGGCAGGCGCAAGTTCTTCATCTTGCGCTTCCGGGATTTGTTCGGCCCGCTCTTTGGCCGCGGCCAAGAGGCCGTCGCAGGCATGAGCCGAATCAACCCGCTCGAACTGATGGAATGCACCAACCTGCGAGACGGCGAACTGGACATGTTCGTCGCCTACGGCGGCAAGGACGAATTCAACATCTCCGCCCAGGTGGAAAGCTTTCTTTGGTGTGCCCGGGAGCGCGGCATCAATATCACGGTCGACTATCACCCCGACGGCAAACACGACCTGGCCACCGGCCGGCTCATGATGCCGCAAGCCATGAAATGGATCGCCCAGCGCGTGCCCGAACCACGTCTCTCGCAATGGCAGCGCGAACTGCTCGTTCCCGGAACGCTCACCAACTTCCCAAAAAAGCCGCCGCAGTAGACGATCGTCACAGCGGACGTGTGACGTTACGCGCGCCAATTGACGTTGTGCGGCCATTGCCATAAATCGGCCTGCGTAACTCCTGTTATGTTCCTCCTTCTGCGTAGAGCTTTACCATGGCGATGACCAAAGCGGAACCGGGCAAGACACGAATCGGTTGGATCGGCACCGGCGTGATGGGCCGCTGGATGTGCCAGCACGTGATGGCGAAGGGCTACAAGGCGGCGGTTTACAATCGCTCGAAAGAAAAGGCCCAACCTCTCCTCAGTGAAGGCGCGTCCTGGGCAGACACGCCGCTGCAAGTGGCGCAGAATTCGGACGTGGTCTTCGCGATCGTCGGTTTTCCCAAGGACGTGCGTGAGGTGTTCCTTGGGCCAAAGGGCGCCCTGACCGGCAGCAAACCTGGAACAATCCTGGTGGACATGACGACGAGCGAGCCGTCCTTGGCGCGCGAGATTTACGAGGCCGCAAAGGCCAAGGGCGCAGCCAGTGTCGATGCGCCCGTTTCCGGCGGCGACGTCGGCGCCAAGAACGCGGCCCTGTCGATCATGGTCGGCGGCGACAAGGAGGCGGTGGAAGCGATCCGGCCCCTCCTGGAGTGCATGGGCAAGACGATCATCCACCAAGGCGGCCCCGGCGCCGGCCAGCACACCAAGATGGTCAACCAAGTGCTGATCGCCTCCAACATGGTCGGCGTCTGCGAGGCGCTCTTATACGGCTACAATGCAGGGCTCGATCTTAAGACGGTGCTACAGTCGGTCGGCGTCGGCGCCGCGGGAAGCTGGTCCTTAAACAACCTCGGCCCACGCATCATCGACCGCAATTTCGAACCCGGCTTCTTCGTCGAGCATTTCATCAAGGACATGGGCATCGCATTGGAAGAGGCGAAGAAGATGGGCCTGGTGATGCCGGGCCTCGCGCTGGCGAATCAGCTTTATCTGGCGGTGCAGGCGCAGGGGTACGGGCGAAAGGGAACACATGCATTGATGCTGGCACTGGAGCATATGGCGAAAATATTGCGATAGGCGCCAGTTGAGAATTTGCAATGGGCGTTTCCTTCTCATTCAGGCTGGTTGCCAGGGGCTGGGCGGAATGCAGCCTAACAATCGGCGAACAGCACCTAGATTTGACGGCTTCTTACCTTTCGGACGCCCTCGGCGACTTGCTTGGTGCTGTGATTAGGATTTTGGAAGGCGACGCAGATGCTACAGCCGCTTTCGCGGAGGAGCCTGGCGCATACCGATTACGTTTCACCCGCCTGGACGACAATCGAATGCTCATTCGTGTCCTTGAATTTCCAAAAACTTTTGATAATCGACCCGATGAGAAGGGCAAGCTTCTGCTAGAAGCCGAATGCCGCAATCGCATCTTCGCTGCTGCCGTATTGGTGGCTTCGCAGAAAATGTTGCAGGAGCACGGGGTCGAAGGGTATCTCGGTCAATGGGTCAACAATGAGTTTCCACTTGAGCGTCACTCGCGGCTCCAAGGCCTCCTGCGCGACAAACCGATCACTTGAGTACGCGTAATGAAACCCCAATCGCCCCAACGCCAGCTAGCCGTTTTCCTCGCCAAGTACGATCCCGCCATCGCCGCCCTCGCCAAAAAAGCGCGCGCCAAGATGCAAAAGCTGCTGCCAGGCGCCGTCGAGATGGTCTACGACAACTACAACGCACTCGTCATCGGGTTCGGCACGACGGACCGCTCCTCCGAAGCACTGTTTTCCATCGTGCTCTATCCACGATACGTCGGTCTTTGTTTTCTATTCGGGGCCAAGCTCCACGATCCGCACAAGTTGCTGAAAGGCGCCGGCAAGAGGGTGCGCTGGATCCGACTCGAAGACGCCGCCGTGTTGGATAAGCCGGCGGTTCAGGAATTGATCGCGGCCGCGCTTGAATCCGCTGCCACGCCGCTCGATGAAACAAGTCCCAACCGGCTCGTCATCAGGTCCATCTCGGCGAAACAGCGCCCGCGCCGGCCGGCAAGATGACATTCCGCCGGGGCGAATGGCAGGTTATCATGTCGGTGTTCCTCATTGTCCTTCATCGTGCGGAAACGTGTCATGTCCAGGTCGCCTGACGATCATGATGTAGCTTCCGATGCGAAGTTCCGCGATCTTCTGGAACAGTGCCAAGAACTCTTCCGAAGCTGTGCGCTGGACTACGCCGAGCAGAATCCCGAGTTGATCCAGGGGCCGGTCGAGCCGTTCGTCGAGCGAATGCTCAATCTGCACCGCGGTCTGGTTCTCAAGGTTTTCGTCGAGATGGCCCAGGCCGACCAGCGCGTCAGCTCCGGCGAGCTGCGCTTGGCCGGCGAATTGCTCGCCCATGCATGGGGTCGGCGCCTTGACGAGACCCAGGTCAAGGAAACCCTACGGCACTATGCCGACACCACCAATCTTCGCTGGGACAGCCTCTTGTGGCCATTCGAGCGCCTGTCGACGTTTCGCCGCCGCTCCAGTGAACTTTTCGCACTCGTGCAACGGCTGGCACTGGTCATCGCCCAGGTCAATCGGCGCGTCGATCCGCGCGCCTTGGAGCATCTGCAATGGATCATCAAGGAAATGCAGGTCGCCATCGAGCCGGTTCCTTTGGCAGCAGCGCCGCCGCCCGTGAGTCCGCGCTCGACGAACCCCTATGCCGAGAAACGCGCGGGTGATTTTGAGCTTGGCCAACAGCACCAATTTCGAGAAGCCGCCGGCGTGCGGTTTCTACCGGGCGGCGGCCAAGAGCAGGTGGACGACGTCCTCCGCGACTTGGACGTTTTGATCGGCCTCGACTCGATCAAGCAGGAGATGCGCGAGTTGGTGCATTTCCTCAAAATGCAGGAGGAACGCACCAAGCACGATTTACCCCAGACGGCCGTCAGCCTGCACGCGGTGTTCACCGGCAACCCCGGCACCGGCAAAACGACGGTGGCGCGCCTGTTTGGCCGCATCTTGGGCGCCATGGGCATCCTCGCGCGGGGCCACCTGATCGAAACCGACCGCTCGGGCCTGGTCGCGGAATACGCCGGCCAGACCGGGCCGAAGACCAACCTCCGCGTCAATGAAGCCCTCGACGGCGTGCTCTTCATCGACGAAGCCTACAGCCTGGTCGCCGAGCGCGGCGACGACCCTTACGGAATGGAAGCCCTGCAAACGCTCCTCAAGCGAATGGAGGATGATCGCAAGCGGCTCGTCGTGGTGCTGGCCGGTTACCCCAGACCGATGACAGCACTTTTGGACACGAACCCTGGTCTGTCGTCACGCTTCAACCGTGTCTTCGCGTTTCCGGATTACACGGCGGTCGAGCTGGGCCGCATCTTCGAGACGATGAGTCAGCGCGACCTCTACGAGTTGCCGTCGCGCACACGGGCTAAGTTGCTGCTCGGCTTCCGGCACCTGCTCGATCGTCGAGACGAGCGCTTCGGCAACGGGCGTTTGGCACGTAACGTCTACGAACATTCAGTCCGCCGGTTGGCCGGCCGCCTTGCCAAGGTCACGCCGTTGACGCGCGAACTGTTAACCACGTTGGAGCACGAGGACGTCGTTCTGGAAGGCGTGCCGGAATCCGTTTGGAACGGCCTGGACGGCGAGGACAGTCACTTTCAGTTGCGTTGCCCCAGCTGTGAGCACACCTCGCGGCTGCGGCAAAAATACCTGGGCTGCCAGGTGAAATGTCGCGGATGCCAGCACGCATTCTGCGCGGACTGGGCCGAGCCGGAATGACCGAAACCACGGATAACACGGAGGGGAGAATGAAGTAACTTACTTTCGGAAAGCGTTTGTTAGATTGCATTGCGCGGCAGCGCGCGCACCTACTTCGAATTGTCCGCCACCGTCGCTCCGAACACTCATTCTGAGAAAAGCGCCTCACCTGCCGTGCCGGATTTTCCCATCGAGTTCAGGGCATACGGACAATTCCGTGGGGATACCCTCATGCGAAACGTACCGCTCCCAGGGAACCATTACCGTAATTCTACCTCACGCCGGTTCAAGCCGCCGCGTTCGCCCGGGAATACTCCAATCCGGAAGCAGGTAGGGGTTCTGCATTCGCTCTCTGATGAACTGCCGCGCGATTGCCGGCGTGGTGATGATGACAACCTCCTCACTCACGAGAAGCTTGAGGCCGCATACCTCGCTCATCAGCATTCGGACGGTTCCAAGGCTGATCTCGTTCGTAAAGTTCATGTTCACGAGCATGCGGGCGCGGGCACCGACGCGCGGATCGAGATAAACAGCAACACCGGTTTGGTCGTATAGGTCTTCCATGCACAGGCAGAGCGGCCGTTGCCGGAAACGCACGTCGATGGGTGAACTCAATAACGTGGGAATGGCCGTCTGTTCCTGCGTAGTAATGCGCACGACGCCAGGCACGATTCGGTAGCTGCCGATGTTGGTCGGAAGCTGAGAAAGCAGGACGCCAAAAAGCCGCCCCGCTGGAAGCGAACGTGGAAACTGCGGCAGTTTGACTTCGGTTTCGTAAACGTCCGGCGCGTCGGGATTCTCTTCCTTGAAGGCCGCGTTGTCCAAGTGGATCGGAAGCTCGACACCTTTTTGACGAAACGCTTGCTGGAGGATTGCGATGGCGTCTTTGAGCGGTCGCCGCTGCTGAAACTCGAATGTAGAAATCGATTGACTGAGCAGAAACGAAAGTTCGCGCACGGTAAGATCGCGGCTCGCACTCCCTATTGCATCCTGACTCTGTGCGCAAGCCGGAAAGAGGATGAGGACGCACAATGCGGAGCATTTCATGGTCATGCCTCCAGGACGATTAGACTTCGATCCGCGAGGGTAACGACCGTCGCGAACGGCCTTGCGCTGAATTTCTGAATTTCACTTTTCCCTTTGAGATGACCGCGGATAACGGTATTATTGATGGGCACTCCTGAAGAAGTCCAACCCGCCGGAAGGACCGCAATGCTTCCCATTTTCGGAGCTAAGGCTCGCTTGTGTGATCAAGTCACGCGGCGTGAGATGCTGCGCGTCGGCGGGCTCGGTGCGCTCGGATTATCGCTACCGTGTCTGCTAACTGGCCGGCACGCGCGCGCTGCGGCGGATCAACCGGATCAGCCGGGGACTTCGTTCGGCAAGGCGAAATCGTGCATCGTGCTATTCTTGATGGGCGGACCGCCGCAGCACTCGACCTGGGATCCCAAGCCCAACGCTCCGGCCAACATTCGCGGCGATTTCGCTCCCATCGCCACCGCGGTTCCCGGAATCCATATCGGCGAATTGATGCCGCGCTTGGCGCGGATGACCGACAAGCTCGCGATCCTGCGGGCGATGTCCACCGGCGACAACGCCCATTCCTCGAGCGGCTATTACATGATGACCGGCCGGCCCCACCAGCCGATGCAGGTCGAAAACGCCAACCCCGGTCCGCCGAACGATTGGCCCACGCTCGGCGCTTTGATTCAGGCTCTTCGTCCCCCCTCGCCCCATCGGGGGAGAGGGGTTGGGGGTGAGGTGGCTGCTCTTCCCGCCGCCATCCGCCTTCCCAACCGCATTTTCAACACCGACGGCTCCGTCTGGCCCGGCCAAGATTCTGGCTTCCTCGGTCGAGCCGCCAATCCCTGGCTCTTCACCTGCGAGCCGCACGCGGTTCCGTTCCGCATTCCGGAGTTCTCACTCGACGCCCAGTTGCCGGCGCCGCGGCTGCACGAACGGCACACTCTGCTGCAGCGCGTTGAACGATCGCTTAGCGATGCTGACCGAAGCGGGGCGCTAACGACCTTCTCGCGCCAGCAGCAGCAAGCATTCGACATACTCGTGTCCGCCCAAGCAGGCGGCGCCGTGCAGCTCGAGCGTGAACCGGCAACCACGCGCGAACGCTATGGCCGCAGCCCGTTCGGACAAAGCATCCTCCTGGCGCGACGCTTGATCGAAGCCGGCGTGTCGCTCGTGCAAGTGAACTGGTATCGCGGACCCGATGAACCGCCGGATAATCCGTGCTGGGATTCGCACACCGACGAGAGCGACCGCTTGCGGCGCGTGCTGCTGCCGCCAACGGACCAAGCCTTCGCGGCTCTGCTCGAAGACCTAAACCAGCGCGGCATGCTCGACGAAACGCTGGTGGTCTGCATGGCGGAGTTTGGCCGCACGCCGCGCTTGAACGGCCGTGGCGGCCGCGATCATTGGGGCCCGGTGTTCTCGGTGGCGCTGGCTGGCGGCGGCGTTCGCGGCGGCATCGTCCACGGGGCCTCCGACGCTCAGGGCGCTCAGCCTTCGGACGGCCGGGTGCAGCCGCAAGATCTGACTGCAACCATTCTTCACTGCCTCGGCATCCATCCGGAGAGCGAAATCCTCGACCGGCTAGGGCGGCCGATTGCCGCGTGTCGGGGCGAGGTGATTCGGCAGATTCTGTAAGGCACTCGCGTCCTAATTGTGGCCGAGCACGTCGTCTATCATCTTTCGCGCTTCAGATTCCGAACTCGCTACGCCGACCATTTCAAAGACACCCAGCTCTAGTTTCTTCAGGACGATCCATTCCGACCAGGTTCCGACGATTGTAGGTGGACTGAAGCGCCTCGAACCGTCTGGGCGCGCGATCCGTTCGGTCCCCGACCTGAGTTGGGATCGTTCCCGGATCAGATAGCCGCGGTGATCGATCATGATGAAGCATCGCAAGTAAAGAATAACTTGAAGTTACCTCTGCCACAACTTGCGATCCAAGCTCCGATATCCGATCGCTTCCGTCACATGCCCCGGTTGAATGTTCTCGACTCCCTCCAGGTCTGCGATGGTCCGCGCCATACGCAGGATGCGGTCGTGGGCGCGGGCGGATAGCCCCAGGGCTTCCATCGCGTTTTGAAGCAAACCCTTGCCTTCCTGGTCGAGCGGGCAGAACTTGCGAAGTTGCCGGCTCGTCATGCGGCCATTGAGGCGCGACGGCGACTTGGCGAAGCGCTCCTTCTGAATCATCCGCGCTTTGCTCACTTGCTCGCGCATCGTGGCGCTCGAAGTTCCCTCGGCTTGGCCCGACAACTCTTGGAACGGCACCGAGGGCACTTCGATGTGCATGTCGATGCGATCCAAGAGCGGACCGCTTATTCGGCCCATGTAGCGTTCGATCTGCATCGGATTGCACTTGCAAACGTGCTTGCTGTCGCCCAAGTAGCCGCACTGGCAGGGATTCATCGCCGCCACCATCATGAAGCTGGCGGGAAAGGTCGTCGAGTTGAGCGCCCGTGAGATCGTCACCGAGCCTTGTTCGAGCGGCTGGCGCAATACTTCCAGACTGCGGCGATTGAACTCCGGCAACTCATCGAGGAAAAGGACGCCGTGATGGGCAAGGCTGATTTCACCGGGCGCGGGCGTGCTGCCGCCGCCGACCATGCCGGCGTCCGAAATGGTGTGATGCGGCGAGCGAAATGGCCGCGTCGCCAGGAGCGGCTGATCGGGTTTGAGCCGGCCCAGGGCGCTGTAGATGCGCGTCGTTTCCAAGCTTTCACCCAAAGTGAGCGGCGGCAGTATCGTCGGCAAGCGCTGGGCGAGCATGGTCTTGCCGGTGCCGGGGCTCCCGATCATTAGAACGTTATGTCCCCCGGCGGCGGCGACCACAAGAGCCCGCTTGGCGAACTCTTGGCCGCGCACGTCGCCGAAGTCGATCTCGTATGTTCCCAGGCGCGCAAAGAGTTCCTCGAGATTGGAAGCTGTCGGTTCCGCTAGAAGTTGGCCGGACAAAATTCCAACTGCTTGGACAAGCGAGCCGACGCCGTAGACTTCGATCGAGTCGACGACGGCGGCTTCGCGGGCATTCTCGGCTGAGACGAGCAGTTTTCTGAATCCGGCCGCTGCCGCCGCCATCGAGATCGCCAGCGCCCCTTTGATCGGCCTCAAATTGCCGTCGAGGGCCAATTCGCCGGCAGTCGCATAATCCTTCAGTTGTTCGGGAAGCAGTTGGCCCGTGGCGACGAGCAGACCCAGAGCGATGGGGAGATCGAACGCACCCGCGGCCTTGGGAAGATCGGCGGGAGCCAAGTTGATCACCGTCCGACCCGGATGCCGGTCGTAGCCGAGGTTCGCCAAGGCGCGCTCGATGCGATGCTGGCTCTCGCGCACCGACGCCTCGGGCAAACCCACCAGAATCGTTTTGGGCAGCCCGGCGGAAGCATCCACCTCGACGTGCACCGGCACGCCTTCGATGCCAACCAGGGCAAAGGTGTGGAGCTTGGCAAGCATGGAGGCAGGCCCACGAAGAAAATCGGGTGCATCGCTTGCGTTTCGCGCTCGCGCAGACCCAGTTCACGCAGGGCACGCGCGAGCGCGAATCGTAAACTGACTGGAGGAAATGATTACAGATCGGATTCGATCAAGCCAGCATTTTCCGCGAATACAGGGCGCGCTGGGGTCGCGTGATCATGAAAGAACTCGTTAGTTCTTGAACTCACCCTTTTCGTATAGCTTCCAGAATTCGGGCGGATTCCATTGGCCGACTCGTTCCACCGCGATGAAATCCAGGCTTTTCATGCCGCGCAGGATCTCCATGCCCTTCTTGACGTGGCGCGGAGTCAAGCTGATGTAGCGCAGGTCCATACCCGCGAGCGCCGTCAGGTCCTCCAGCTGCGTACACTCCCCAATGTTCAGGTGGGTAAGCTTCTTGCCTCGCATGAATTCCAGGTCTCGGACCTGCGTGCACTTGGCGAGGGACAGCCACGTCAAATGCATGTCCTTCAAGATCCCGAAGTCCTTGATATCACTGCACTCTCGGAGACTGAGGTCCGTCAGGGGCATGCCGCGTAGGGGCTCCAGGTCTTTAACTTTGGGACCCGCAGTGAGCTTGGTCAGAAGCATGCCGCGCAAAGGAGACAGGTCGCGGACATTGCCGCACGCGCCCATGTGCAATTCCTTCAAGGGCATGCCGCGCAACACTTCCAGGTCGTGGATGGCAGAAAAACCCATGTCCAGGAATTGCAGCGGCATGCCGCGTAGCGGCTTGAAGTCCCGGATTGGACTGCCATAGCAGGCCAGGTGCAGCGACTCAAGCGGCATGCCCCGCAACGGAGATAGGTCCTTGACGTACCCGCAGTTTTGCAGAGTCAACTTCTTCAATTTCATGCCGCGCAGCGGCTCCAAGCTTGCCACGCCTGTAGCCGCCATGTACAAGTTCTCCAGAGGCGTGTCGCGCAGAGGCTCCAAGTCCTTGACCTGACCACAGCCGGACAGATTCAACCACTTGAGCGGCATCGCGCTGAGCGGCTGCAGATCGGACAGCAAGATATCCCGTTCAACGTTCAGCCAGGTCAACTTCATGCCCTCGAGGCCCCGCAGGCTCTTGAGGGCCAGGCAACCGTACAGGTTCAACCAAGTCAGCGGCATATCTGCCAGCGGCGTCAAGTCCTCGACCGGCGCACCGCGAAGGTCCAATATGGCTAACTTCATTTCCTTGATGGGACTCAAGTCGCGGATCTGAGTGGAGCTAAGGTCCAACTTCAGGTTGCCGTTTTTGTCCAGAGAGAGCCGGTTGCCGTGTCCGGGCCAGGCGGCTTCGATGCGCTTCTGATAAAGGGGCTGGAGTTTTATTTGCGGCCCGCGAAGGGCCTCGACGAGGTGGGTCATGCGATCGGCAAAGGGAGTCGCCTTTTGCTTCTGAAACACATCATACAGGGCCCAGAGATAGTCGCCCTTGTCCGGTTCGGGCCTCGCGGCCAACTCCACCAGCTTCACTGCCAGCGGATCATCTTGCTTGCGTTTGCGGTACGCCTCTAAAGGCCCCAACGCCTGGGTGTAGCGCTCCAGACCGAGCAGAAGCTGGCCTTTGAGCAGATAAGCTCCGGTTTGTTCCCGGTCGTAGTCCAGGGCCAGGTTCACCTGAGCTAAGGCGTCCTCGAACTGTTTTTCACCGGACAGGAGCCGGGCCGCGCGCAGGAACGCAGGGGCCGATTTCTTGTTGGCGGCACGCTTCTCTTCCTGTTCCTTCAAGAAAGCTTGGTAGTTGTCCTCTGCCTTGTCACGCGCGGCCACCGCCTCCTGGCGTTCCTGATTGATGAAGTAGAATGCAAGACCCAGCACGACGGCCAAAACCAACAGCCCAGCCGCGGTGGCCAAACTGACGCCCTTGTTGCGCTTGACGAGCTTCTTGAACAGTTCCCAAGCCGTGTCGCGCTTGGCGCTGACCGAGCGGCCTTCCACGAAGAGCTGGATGTCTCGCTGCAGCGCTTCGACGGTTTGGTAGCGGTCGGCGGGATCCTTAGCGAGCGCCTTGAGCGCGATGGCCGACAATTCCGGCGGAATCAAGCCTTGGCGGGCCCGCTCAGGTGCTTGCTTCTCGGGCGGCCTAATAGCGCCTTCGGCAACTCGCAGGAGAATGGCGATCTGGTCCACATCGCGACCGACCGGCGGCGACAGGGTCAGAATCTCGTAGAGGATGGCGCCCAGAGAATAGATGTCGCTGCGCTGATCGACGGCCTCGCCCAGCGCCTGTTCGGGCGGCATGTATGCGGGCGTTCCCATGATCGCGCCGGCCTGGGTCAGGTTGGAGTCGGCGGCGCGGTTGGTCGCCACCGCGGCGACGCGGGCCGCCCGGTTCTTCGAACCGGGGCTAAACGGGGTGTCAACGTCTGACTTCTGGCCCAGGACCTTCGCCAGTCCCCAGTCCATCACATAGACCTCGCCGAAGTCGCCGATCATGATGTTGGCGGGCTTCAGGTCGCGGTGGATCACGTTGCGGGCATGGGCGTACGCCAGGGCGTTGCAAATGTTCGTGAAGATGTTGAGCAGGCGGCCTAGGGAAAAGCCTCCTCCGGTCGCTGACGCTCCCGGCTCGCCTTGCTTCTTGAGAAGGTCGGCCAGGCTGCGGCCTTTGACCATCTTCATCGAGAAGAAGCATCGGCCATCCTGGTGTACCCCGAGTTGATGAATGGGGACGATGTTGGGATGTTCAAGCTGGCCGGTGATTTGCGCTTCCTCGATGAATCGAGTTTTCTGGCGTTCGTCAGCCTGGTTCAAGATAAACTTGACGGCGACCTCGCGGCGAATGTCCTGATCGACGGCGCGCACGATGGCGCCCATGCCGCCGCGGGCAATCTCTCCTTCGCCCTGGTATCGAGTGCCGGCGACAAAAATGTCGTCGGGCATTTCTGGGTCCTGTCGGTCCTCGATGACGGTCTCCGTCAGCCGTGCTTCATGAAGGATCGACTCGTCTTGAGACGATGACAAGGTGGTGGCTTCGTTGGCCATGTGGGCTCCGCCGAGTTGCGGCGGCACAGTGGCCTCTTCCACAGGGTACGGCACGGTGAAGGTGTGCTGGCACTTCCGGCACCGGACAGCTCGCCCAGACAGCTCGTCTTTGACTTTGAGCTTCGCTCCGCAATGCCCGCAGGCCAGCAAGATCATGGCAACCTCCGAGACGCGCCAGCGTCCAGAGCCAATTCGCGAGGCAGGCCCCAAAAGAGAATCGGTTCAATCGTCTGCGTTTCGCGCTCGCGCAGTTCCAATACACGCTGCGAATGCGCGAGCGCGAAACGCAAACTGACTGGACGAAATGATTACAGATCGAATGGGTTCAAGCCAGCATTTTCCGGGATTTCACGGCTGATCGGACTTCTTTGCAATAAGAGCCAAGAGTCCGTCGGCGAATGAGCCGCGCCAGGTGATGTAGTCGTGGTCGCCGGTGAATTCGCGATAAATGACCGAGTGGCCCTTCGCCTGCAGCACGTCGTGCAATCGCCGACTCTCACTAAGGATGACTTCCTCGAACTTGCCGGCCTCGATGTAGAATCGCACCGGCAGCTTTGGACTTGCAACAATTTGGCGGGTCAGCCAACCGGGTTCGCGGTCAAGGGCTTTACGGGTCCTCAGCTTGGAAGGCAGGAGCGCGTCGCTGTCGGCGTCCGGATGCCACCAGAAGGCGCCCGATTGTGTCAGAACGTTGCCGAAAAGTTCCGGATGCTTGAACGCGCAGTACGCGGCGCCGAGACCGCCGCGGCTGAAACCTGAGACCACGACGCGCGTCGGATCGGCCGTGACCTTGTAGCGGGCGCGAATCCACGGCACCAGTTCTTTCGCCAGAAAGTTCACGAAGGGCGGGTAACAGCCAAGATCGCGATCGCGCGTGTTGCCGCTTTCCACAAAGACCGCGACCATAGGTGCGATCCCTTTCGTGGCGATCAAGTTGTCGAGGATAATGTGCCCCGGAATCGGGTTGAAGCCTTCCAAATCGCCGCCGCATGATTCGCCGTCAAACACGATAAGAAGACCGTTGTCCGCACGCTTGGGATCGTACCCTGAAGGCGTATAAACGGTGATCGCCCGGTCGAACTTCAGAAAGTCGCTTTTGACTTTGAACGTTTCGAGCTTGCCCTCGGGCACACCGTCTATTTTCTCCGACCATGTTTGCGGCGGTGCACCGGGTAATTCGACCACCGATTGCTCAGCATAGATTTTGGCGCCGAGAGGATCGTTTTGCAATTTCGCCGGCTTGCCGCGAGCCCAGTTGACGAGGAAACCGTAGCTATAACGGGCGTCTTTCGGCATGCGCTCCGTGTGGTGCCACAGATCCGTATCGAGGAAGCGGGCAAGCGGCTTGGGACCACTGCTGGGCAAGCCGCCGATCATGTGGACGTGCGTGGTGTTTTTGTCGCCGCGCCATAGGTAGGTGACGAAGAAGTCGCCGTTGCCGCCTGGAATCGCCTCGACCAGCGGGGCTTTACCTTTCATGTCTTGCCAGAATTTCTCGAGCGCCGACTTGTTGCCTAATTTGAGTTCATTGTCGACGGCGGCGAGACGCGGGCTGTCCGGGGCGTCTCCTAGTGCATTTTTTCCGTTCGCGCCGATTTGCAGCGCTCCAGTGTGGCCGAACGCTGATGCGAGCAATCCTACTAATGCATATTGCAAATGCATGGATATCCCCTAAAGGAACATTGAAACGCAAACACATTCGAGCAAACGGGTGTTGCTCTCTATAGGGATACGACGAATCAAAACGAAACGAAGAACGAAGAGGAAAAACCGATGTCCGAAACCCGCGAATTCAAAGCTGAACTCAAGCAGCTTCTGCACCTCATCATTCACTCGCTCTACTCGCACAAGGACATCTTCCTGCGCGAGCTTTTGAGCAACGCGTCCGACGCCATCGATACCGTGCGCTTTCAATCGCTCACTAAGCCGGAGTTGGTCGAGGGCGATTCGGAGTGGAAGATCAAGCTGATCCCCGATGAACAGGCAGGCACGCTCACCATCTCCGACAACGGCATCGGCATGTCGAAGGAGACCATCGTCGAGAACCTTGGCACCATCGCCAAATCGGGAACGCGCGCCTTTCTCGAAAGCCTGCGCCAGGCGCAGGCCGAGAATCGGCCCGAACTCATCGGCCAATTCGGCGTCGGCTTCTACGCCTCGTTCATGGTCGCCGACAAGGTCACGGTTTTGTCGCGCATGGCCGGCAAGCCGGAAGACGGCGTCCGCTGGCAATCCGACGGCCAGGGCGAGTTCACCGTCGAGCCGTGCGCCAAGGAGAAGCGCGGCACCGACGTCATCCTGCACCTTAAGCCTGAGGATAAGGAATTCGTCAATCCCTGGCGGCTGCGCGAGCTTGTGAAAAAATACTCCGATTTCGTCGAACACCCCATCGTCATGGATGTCGAGAAGGAGGATCCGAACAAGAAAAAGTTCATCGAGGAAGACACACTGAACGCCCGCAAGGCGATTTGGTTACGGCCCAAGTCGGAGGTCAAGCAAGAGGAATACGACGAGTTCTACAAGCACTTGTCCCACGATTTCGATAAGCCGCTCAAGACCGTCCACTATAGCGCCGAGGGACAGATCGAGTTCAAGGCCCTGCTCTACATCCCGGCACATCGCCCCTTCGATCTCATGTGGGGCGACAAGGCGCGCGGACTGCACCTTTACATCCAACGCGTTTTCATCATGGCGGACGAGGACTTGCTGTTGCCGCATTATCTTCGCTTCATCCGCGGCGTGGTCGATTCGCCCGATTTGCCTCTGAATGTGTCACGGGAAATCCTGCAGCACAGCGCCCCGTTGGAGAAGATACGTTCGAACCTCACCAACAAAGTGCTAGGCACGCTGGAGGAAATGAAGAACCGCGAGTACGACATCTATATCAAACTGTTCGAGGAAGTGGGCGTTTATTTGAAGCAAGGCGCCTACCAGGACCACACAAACCAGGGTCGCCTGGCCGACTTGCTTCTCTTCGAATCGACCAAGACCGACCCCGGCAAATTCACGACCTTGGCCCAGTATCTGCTCGCCATGCCCGCCGAGCAGACGGACATCTACTACCTCGCGGGGGAGAGCCGGGAGGTGATGCAGCAGTCGCCGCACCTGGAGTCGTTCAAGGCCCTGGGCTGGGAAGTGCTGCTTCTGGACGAGCCGGGCGACGAGATCGTGCTCGATGCACTGGGCAAGTACAAAGACAAGCGGATCCGCGCCATCAACAAGGAAGAGAAGTCGAAGAGCGAATTTCCGGATGACGTGCAGAAGAAGTTCGCACCGCTCTTGGGCCTCTTCAAGCAGACGATCGAGCAGATTAAGGAAGCGCGCCTCACCAAAAAGCTGCGCGAAAGCGCCGTCTGCCTGGTAGCGTCGGAGGAAGGCTTCAGCGCCTACACCGAACACTTGATGCGCCAACTCCAGCGTGAGAAGGCCGGCAAAGCGACCAAGCGCATCCTCGAAGTCAATCCGGAGCATCCTGTCATCGAAGCGCTTCAAAGGCTGCAAGCCCTCAAACCCGGTGATCAAAGAATCGAGAAATACTGCCGGCTGCTCTACGACCAAGCGCTGGTCACCGAAGGCGCCAAGGTGCAAGATCCATTGGAATTCGCCAAGAGAATGAACGAGTTAATGCTGAAGGATGTTGGCGGGTAGGAAAACACAAATCACTTCGCAGTAAGCGGTTATGCGATAAACTGCCGGTTCTCATAGAAAGTGCTAGGGTTGCGTAGCCCTGTGAAGCGTTTTCTTGGGAGATCTGGCCGTGGCATTCTTCCTTTACATCTTCCTGCCCCTCAGCTGGGCTTTGTTTGGCAAAGCGCTTGGCTGGGCGATTGCCGCGGCATGCTTCTACAGTGCCGGCGCCAAGCGGCTCGGAAGGCGGGTAGGCAATTGCTGCGCACTGGCGTTTCCCGGCATATTCTTGGTCCTGCTTATTTCGGGAGGGGAAGGCAATGCGGGGCGCGGATTCACGCTCTTCGGCGACGCCGCTCTTCTCGAAGTATTGTGCGCAATTCCGCTTAACTGCGTCGTGGGATTGTTGGTGTTCGCGGGAATCGTCTACGTGATTCGCGATTTGACTATTGGACACAGCGCTGTTTCTGTGGAGGCGAAAAAATGACGTCGGCAGCTTTGCCAAATGAGAAACAAAATGGATCGCGCCAGCCGCTCTTTGCGCCGTGGCAGTGGTGTTGGTTGGGTCTCCAAGTGGCCGGTTTGGGTCTGGCCGCGTGGGTCGCCCAGGCGGTTTACCAGGAAGACGTGTCGCTATTGTGGCGCGATCCGATCGGCGTCAAATTAGTCTTAAGTGGGGGCGTCATGTTCCTGCTGAATGCCATCCTGTTTCTCGGGGGCTGCGCGTTCGTGAGTCGCGTCATTGGTTCCGGAAAGCCCCTGCTGCGTGCGGGCCTTGGCTTGGTCCTGGCGGGGTCGTGCTTCATCTTTTTTTACATGCCAGCGCTTTTCGTCGTTCTCAACGGTCCCGCCGCGATTTCGATCCAAAGGAGCCTCGCCGGATTTTAGTGGCGCGGTTTAGCGGAGAGACAGAGGCGACCGCGCGGCACGGTCGGCTGCGGCTCCCCGCTAAACGCCGAGTCACTTCTTGCGTGAGTGTTTTAGTACGACCTTCCGTTCCTCCTTGCCGCCCATTTCCGTGATGAACCATTCGAGCGTGTAGTGGTCGTCGTCCGTGATGGTCGTCACGGTCCTCAGCTTCACGGGTTTGCCGGTGAACCCATCGATCGAGTCGCCCACAAGGTTGAGCGTTTTGCCGTTCTCCGAAAAGCTGCCTTCGTCGTGCATCGTATGCGCTTCTTTGTTGTTGGCATGCAGCTGGAATTCCACGAATTTCTTCTTGATGCTGTCGTAGCCCAGGATCTGCACGACGGTGAGCGGCTGGTCCATGAACTTGCTCTTGTACTCCTGGTGGATGAACTTACCGTCCAGAATCGCCTTGGTGTGGCAGGCGGCTTTTCCTTTGCCTTCCTTGCCTTCGGGCAGCTTGAAATCGACCGTGACGTCCCAGTCGCCCACGAAATACTTCAGGCGTTTGTCCTGCTCGGCCGGAGCTTGACCATCCTGCGCCATAGCAACGGATGCCATCGCGGTTAAAGCCACAATTGCGAGAATCGATCTCGTCTTCATTGGAATGCCCTTTCAATAAGCGAAAAAGTGGAAAATCATTTTTTCCGTTGTGTCATGCTGAACCAGTTGCCGGAATTGTCTTTGAAAAGGGCTTCGATGCCGTAGAAGCGGTCGGCGGGCGGCCCCATGAATTCCACGCCCTTGGCTTTCAGCTCGTCGTACGTTTTTTGGCAGTCGTCCACATCCATGACGCCGGCGCCCAGCGCGCCCGATTCGATCAGCTTGCGCAGCATGGCGACTTTGTCGGCCTCGAACATCGGGCTTTCTTTGACGGCCATCAAGATGATATTTAGGTCCGGCTGGGTCTTGGGACCCACGGTCAGCCAACGGAAGCCGTTGTCCATGGTTGCGTCGGTGCGGACTTCGAAGCCGAGCTTGTCGCGGTAGAACTTCAAGGCTTCGTCCTGGTCGAGGACATAAATGGTGGCATGGCTCAAGCGCGTGATCATGGTGAAACCTCCAGAGAAAGTGAATGTCCGGAAGGAATATACGCGGAGAGCCGGTGGATTACTTCTCGAAAATTGCGATGTCTCGGATTTTTTGAGTTTAGCCCCGGTCGAAGAACCGGGCGGGACGTCGCGGCATCACCTGGCCGGTAGCCTGTCACGCGGGATTGATGCCGTCCATCGGTCGGCGCACATGATGAGGGCGAATATAGTGATGGCGGGAGTATCGTGATGGGAAAGAGCGCGCTGGATATCATTGGCCGAGTGATGCAGACCGCATCCGCCCGGTGGCAATCCGCGCTCCCCGACCGGGAATTACTGCATCGCTTCGCGGTCGCGAACGATCAACGTGCATTCGCGGCGCTCTTTCACCGCCACGCCGGCATGGTGCTGGGGGTTTGCCGGCGGGTGCTGCCCAGTGTTCAGGATGCCGAGGATGCCTGTCAGGCGACGTTCGTGGTCCTGGCGCGGAAGGCAAAGGGAGGGCGGTGGCAGCCGTCGATCGCGAACTGGCTATACGCCACGGCGCGCAAGGTGGCTGCCAATGCCCGGCTAGCCGCCCGGCGGCGGGCGCAGCGCGAGGGAAAGGCTGCCGCAGCGGAGCCGGTCCGGCCACTCGATCAGCTCACGAGCCAGGAGTTGCTCACGGCACTGGATGAGGAGCTGGATCGGCTCCCGCCTCGTTACCGCGAGCCTTTGGTGCTCTGCTACCTCCAAGGTTTGACGCGGGATGAAGCGGCTGGCCGGCTGAGCATCTCCGTGGGTACTCTCAAGATTCGACTCGAACGTGGGCGGAAGCGGCTGGCCGGTGGGTTGACGCGCCGCGGCTGCGGCCTCGGCGCAGGCCTCTTGGCGCTGGCGGCGACCGCGCCGGTGCAGGCAGCACCGCTGCGCCTGGCAGGGGCAGTCGTGGCGGCCGTGGCTGGTTCGCCCACGCCCACCGTCGCGGCGCTCGCCGAAGAGGTCGTCATGAGCGGAGCGATCTACAAGGCCCTCGCGCTCGTGGCTGTAGTGGGCGTGCTTACGCTCGGTATCGGCTGGGCCGCCGTCAGCGTGGCCTCGCCGCAGCCGGAGCAAGGCACACCGCAGCAGACGGCGCCGGCGGCTCGCGCTTCTGCCGCTCCGCAGGACGTCGCTCGGACCGATGCCCTGGGCGACCCGCTGCCACCGGGGGCTGTGGCTCGGCTTGGCACGCGTCGCTTTCGAGCCGGAATGTGGCCAAAACAGATTGTGGCGACTCCCGACGGGAGGAAGCTGGTAACAGCTGGCTTCAACCTCAGCAGCACGGAGTACCTCACCGTGTGGGACGGTGCGACTGGCCGGGCGATACGGCGGGTTGCGTTGCCGCGTGAATCGGTCCAGGCGATGACGGTCTTGCCCAATGGTCGAGGTTTCGCCATCGTCAAGATCAGCCGGGATGAGTATGCGGTGTGGGAGTTCACCGACGAAAAGGCGTCGCCTCCGACGGCCACGCGCCCGGACGAGATGAACTCGTCCGGCAACGGTACGTTTGCCGCTTCGGCGGTCTCGCCGGACGGCAAACTCCTGGCCGGCGGCGAACGCGCTGGGAGGGCCGGCAACGAAGGCAAACTCAATGTGTGGCCCCTCGTCCCCGACCGCGGCGTACGCACTCTTGCCCCGCGATGGTCCGTGGATATGCCGGGCGGCTTCCTCGGTCTCGCGTTCACTCCGGACGGCAAACGGCTGATCGGCATCGTCCAGCAGCAAGCGCCGTCTACAACGAACCGGCTGGGATGGTTGGTCCCCGGGCAGCCCGCGCCTCAGGTCATTGTCTTCGTATGGGACGCGATGACGGGGAAGCAAGTCCTGACATTCAACGGGCCGGGCGGGAAGGAGCTGCGTACGTTCAAGGACGCGGGCCCGGACGTGGACCCCTACGAGACGCCGGCTGGTTTGGGGCGAACGCTGGCGATCGCCCCGGATGGGCAGACGCTTTACGCCCTCAACCAGGAAGGCCGGGTAGCGGCCATCGACCTCACGACCGGGAAAGAGCGCTTCGGGTTCGTGGCCTTTGCACCGGGGCAGTCTACCCTTTTGCCGTTCATTATCGACGGGCTGGCCATTACCGCGGACGGACACACACTGATCGCCGTCCAACGTTTCGAGGCCATCGCTGGGTTCGATGCCTGCACGGGCAAGCGGCTATGGCAGCTCCGTGACGAATTCTTGAACTCGGTGCACAGCCTCGGCGTTCTTCCCGACGGCAGGCGATTCGTCATTGGTCATATTTGCGGCAGCCTGTCGATCTGCGAAGCGGCGACCGGCAAGGTGCTCAACGAGCAGCCTGGCCACGCCAGCAGGCTGACGGCCGTGGCGGTCGCGGACGATGGCCGTACCGCGCTTACCAGCGCCGTAGACCGAACCATCTGCCGATGGGACCTGGCCTCGGGAAAGCAAGTCAGACGCACCACGCTTGACGCGCTGGAGTCCTTTCATGTGATTCAGTTTGGCCCTGACGGCCAAAGGGCCGTGGCAGGTTGGCGCGACAAGGAGATGCAGTATGCTGCGGGGCTCATCGATGTCGCGACCGGCAAGGTCCTTGCCGAACTGCCCATGACGAAGTCCTTTACGTTCCCAGTAACGTGGTTGCCGGACGGATCGCTGATCGCATCGGACCGCCCGGACAAGGCATTCCATTTCGACCGGCAAGGACGAGAGGTGCGATCGTTCAAGGCGCCTGAAAACCGGCAGGTGAACACCTTCACTGTGTCGCCGGATGGCAAATGGCTGGTCCTGGCCGGGGAGGGTGCGCCGGGCGAGCGCGTCCGCTCGAGCGTCGGTTGGCTGGGCCTGTTCGATGTCCAAAGCGGAGCAACCAAGGGAATCTGGGAGTTCCCGAACCGGTTCCGCACCGCCGGCTTCACTCCGGATGGCCAGGCCATCGTGCTCGGCGGCGACTCAGACGCGGTGGCGAACGCGCTGGTCCTGTTCGATCCCGTTCAGAGAAAAATCTTCACGCCGTTCGCCGTGCCGGACCCACAAGCGACGTGGCGCTACACAGATCGTCTGGTGATGTCACCGACCGGCCACCAGTTCGCGGTTGCGGACATGTTCGGGAAGGGCTACACGATCACCGTGTACGAGACGGCGTCTGGAGCCGTTCGCCGCCAGCTGCGGGGGCATCTCAACAGCGTCAGCCAACTGGCATTCACACCCGACGGCCAGCGGCTGGTATCCGCCAGCAGGGACGGCACCGGCCTGGTGTGGGACGTGGCCCTGCCGCGTCCGGAGGCGGCAGCCGCCATGTCCGATGCGGACCGCCGCCGCTGCTGGCAGGCCCTGGGTTCGACCGACGATGAGGCGGCCTACCGGGCCCTGGGCGAGCTAGCAGCCAATCCGATTGCCACGGTGGCCTTCCTCAAGGCAAACTTGAAGGCGACGCCCCCTCCATCGGACGCGGAACTCGACCGCCTGCTTGAACGCCTCGACGCCGCCGAGTTCGCCGAGCGCGACGCAGCTTCCAGGGAACTTCATCGCTTGGGTACGCTGGTCCTATCGCAGGTGCGCGACCGCTTACCGCGGATCGCCTCGCTCGATGTCCAGCGCCGACTTGAAGCGTTCCTTCAAAAACACGACTGGCGCGGGCGATTGACGGGTTCTCGGCTGCGCGAACGGCGGGCCATCGAGCTGCTCGAATTTATCGGAACGCCGGCAGCTCGGGCCGTTCTCCAGTCCACGGCCGAGTCCGGGAATACGCCGCTGGCGCGTGATGCGGCACAGGCGGCGAAACGGCTCGGGGCCAGGTAGACCGCGAGCGCAACCGAGCACCAGCACGTCCTGGCCCTGCGCAGACTACTTTTCGGAAACGGTCGACGGCGACCAAATCCATTGAAAGCAATACGGCACGAACGCCCATGGATGCCGGCCGGGAACCGTGATCCAGGTCCGTACCGTGCGCCGGAATTGTGCGGGCGACATGCCGATTTGCCGGCGAAACAGCGTGCTGAAGCTGCCCAAAGATGAGAAGCCGACGTCGAAGCAGATTTCCGTGACGGGCCGGCTGGTGATGGTCAGCAACTCGCGGGCGCGTTCGAGACGTAGTCGGGTGAGGAAGTCATGCGGAGTTTCGCCGAATGCGGAGCGGAAGGCGCGGAGAAAGTGCCAGGCGGATAGATCGGCCTCAACGCTCAGTTCGTCTAGCGTGAGAGCTTCTTCGAGGCAGTCGCGCATCAAATCGCGAACCTGGCATAACTTTCGAAGGGTAGTCGAGGGCGGCGTCATGGCAATATTCTACGGGATTTGTGGAAATCGCATGCGCTAGGCCTTCCCAAAGCATAGAATGAAATAGAAGACGCAAGGCCGTCTGTAAATCGCTGGATGTGGGTTTGTCCTTCGCCACACAAAAAACAAGGATCCCGCCATGATCGATCTAATCGAAGAAATCAAAGACCTCAAAAAAGCCAAGAACGCCACCCTGCTCGCCCACTATTACCAGGAGGGCGACATCCAGGAGTTGGCCGACTTCACCGGCGACAGCCTCAAGCTGGCCCGTGAAGCCACCAAAGTCAAAACGCCGGTCATCGTGTTCTGCGGCGTCCACTTCATGGCCGAGACGGCCAAGATGCTGAACCCCGAGAAAAAAGTGCTTCTTCCGGACCTCCAGGCGGGATGCAGCCTCGCGGAGAGCTGCCCGGCCGAGAAGCTGCTCCGCTTCCAAGAGATGCTGCGCGAGAACGGCCGGCGTTTCCAGACCGTCACCTACATCAACAGCTCGGCGGCGGTCAAGGCGCTTTCCGATTGGGTAGTGACCTCCGGCAATGCGGAGGAGATTATTCGCCGCGTCCCAGCAGATCAGGAAATCCTGTTCGTGCCCGATCGCCACCTGGGACAATACCTCACGGAAATCACGGGACGAAAGATGATCTTGTGGAATGGCGCGTGCATCGTACATGAGATATTCAGCGTCGGCGATCTCTTGACGCTCAAGCGCCAGGTTCCCGCAGGCATTACGGTGGCCCATCCAGAATGCCCGGCCAACATCCGCGAACATTCCGACTTTGTGGGCGGCACCGAGGCGATGCTAAAATATATCGGCGGCTTTGCCGATCAAAAGGATTTTCTGGTGGCCACCGAGGCGAACATGATGTGGCAGATGCAACACAAGTTTCCGCAACATCGCTACCATCCGGTGCCCGGCATCACCTGCGCCTGCAACAAATGCCCGCACATGGCCCGCAACACGTTGGAGAAAGTCCGAGATTGTCTGATGTACGGTCGGCCCGAAATCGAATGGCAGCCCGAATTCGCCCGCGCGCGGGAGGTAGTAACGCGGAGTTTGCTGAACTGACTGTTGAAATGATTGAGACCTCCTGGCAAAATGATTCAAGGATAGGGCTTGTTTTGCCGACATTGTTTTTCTTCGCCTCTAGGCCGGCATGTCTGCCCTTGTAAGGTCCCCTTCAGCAAGAAACAATTCATTCATGGATTTCTTCCGCTACCGAGATCGCACCCTGCACTGCGAAGACGTTCCAATTGCCCTACTGGCGGAAAGGTACGGCACGCCGCTCTACGTGTATAGCCAGGCCACGCTGCTGCATCATTTGCAGCAAATCCAGAGCGCGTTCGCCGCGGTCGAGCCGATCATCTGCTATAGCATCAAAACGAACGCCAACCTGCATATTGCGCGATTGATGGCGAAGCACGGGGCCGGTTTCGACGTCACCAGCGGCGGCGAGCTTTATCGCGCGCTTCAGGCCGGCGGCACGGGTCCGAATATCGTCTTCGCAGGCGTCGGCAAAACCGATGCGGAACTCAATTACGGTTTGGAGACTGGAGTCTTCCTGTTTAACGTCGAAAGTGAAGGCGAGCTGCTCGCGCTGGGTGAGGTGGCCCGGCGACTGGGCAAAATCGCGCCGGTGGCGTTGCGCGTCAATCCCGATTTGCCGCCCAAGACGCACCACAAAACCGATACCAGCGTCAAGGGCGTCAAGTTCGGTCTCGACATCGACACGGTGCTCGAATTCGCCGGCAAGGTTGTCGATCATCCCGCGGTCAGAATCGTCGGTCTTCATATGCATCTGGGGTCGCCGATTCTCTCGGTCGAGCCGTACCGCCAGGGCGTCGAGAAAGGCCTGGCACTGATCGAGAAGCTTCGGGCCCAGGGGCATAAGATTGCGTACTTGAATATGGGCGGCGGCTGGGGCATCCATTACCGCAAACAGGAAGCCCTGCCGGCCAGCGCCTTCGCCCAGGTGATCGTTCCCGGTGTGAAGAAGGCGAATTGCAAACTGGTGCTGGAGCCGGGGCGATTCATCGTCGGCAACGCGGGGCTGTTAGTCAGCAGGGTCATCTACGTGAAGGATTCGGGCGGCAAACACTTCGTCATTCAGGATGCCGCGATGAACGATCTGATTCGGCCGACGCTGTACGATTCGTTCCATCGCATCTGGCCCGTCGCTCCTGCTGCCGGGTTCGCCGCTCCGCCCGAAGATTATGAAGCGGACATCGCCGGCGCCGTCCGTTGCGATGTGGTCGGCCCGGTGTGCGAATCCGGCGATTACCTGGCCAAGGAACGCCGGCTGCCGCCCCTGGAGCGCGGCGATCTGCTGGCGACGTTTAGCGCCGGGGCATACGGCATGGCGATGGCCTCCAATTACAACAGCCGGCTTCGCGCCGCTGAGGTGATGGTCGATGGTTCGCAGCACCGCCTCATCCGGCGTCGAGAAACATACGAGGATCTGGTCCGACCGGAAGTCGAAGTGTGATGCTTGATCCGCGAATTCACACGTGTACTTCGTGGATAATCTCGAGGGAGTAAACCGTGTTTGCAAAGAAAATGAGCTTCGGACTTTCGGTCATGCTTGGCTTGGTGGCGCTGTCGGCGCCGGTGGTTCGAGCGCAAGATGAAGATGAGAAAAAGAAGGACCTGGAAAAGACCGCCATGAAGGCCCTTTTGCAGAAGGCGGACGAGGAGTACCGCACCTACTTCAAGCGGCCCGAGAAGACGCATGAGTTTTGGGCGGCGATGAAATTCGAAATCGAGCTGGGCAAGTTCGACCTGGCCGCCTTGCACCTCAAGCAGCTCCTGGCCCAGGAGCCGGCTGAGGCGACCGACAAGGACCTTTTTAGGCTCGAGGAAGTGGAAGGCTTGGCGCCTTTCCTGCGGCTGCAGAACATCCGCAAATGGAGTGACTTCAAACCATTCCAGGAGGAAACTGAAAAGAACGTGCAGAGCCTACTGGACCGCCTCACTGCGGCGGTGGAGAAGCACCTCGGCGATCCGCAGCGCATCAGTAAATTCATCAAATCGCTCAACGCCGCGACCCCGGAAGAGCGCGCCTTCGCCTTCGCACAGCTCAATCGCTCGAAGGAACGCGCCACTCCGTATCTGGTGGAGGCGCTGCGCTTGAACGTTGGCAAGCCGCTGCACGACAAGATCATCGACGCCATGACCAAGCTCGATCCGGACATCGTGCCGCCGTTTCTCGAAGTCTTGAAAGCGCGAGACGCCAAGGACGCTCAGGACACCGACTTGCGGGCGACGCTGATTAAGATCGCGCGCAAACGGGGCGACAAGCGCGTAATTCCCTACCTTTGGCATCTCTCGAGCGCAAGCATCTACCCGCCGGAAATCCGCTCCCTAGCGGCGAAAACGCTGGCTGAATTCTTAGAAACGCCGGTCGACAAGCTGCCTTCGGCTAAAGCGACGCTGGCCGACATGGCTGAGGGCTATTACCAGCACAAGGTCCGCTTTCCGCCGGGAAAGGCTGTGCGCATCTGGCCTTGGGATGGCCAAAAGCTGGCGGTTGCACCCATCCCGCTTACGCCGAGCCAGGCGGAAGAATTCTTCGGTCTGCGCTATGCCCGCGAAGCGATCGACCTCGACCCAACCTATCTGCCTGCTCAGCTTGCTTTTCTGAGCCTGATGCTCGAGCGCACCACGGCCCCGATCCTGGATCAAGCCCTTTTGAAGCCGATGGGCCCGAACCTGCAAAGCCTCTTGGCCACCATCGACGCTGAATTATTGGCCAAGGTGCTGGAGCGCGCGCTCGATGACGGCAAGACGGCCGTGATCTTGCCGGCCGTGCACGGTCTCGGCGAGCGCGGCGACACGCGGGCGGCCAAGCTCGGCCCCGGTGGGACGCCGCGCGGCTTGCAGCGTGCCCTGTATTATCCGGATCGCCGGGTGCAGTATGCAGCGATGAAGGCGCTGCTCAAGATGCCGACCACGCCGGTGCCGGTCGCTTCGGTGCGCATTGTCGACGTCCTGCGCCGCTTGCTCTCAGGCGGCGAAACTCCGAAGGCGCTCATCGCCTATGTTCCACAGGACAAGGCCAACGAAATGCGCGAGGCGTTCAAAGGAATCGGCTTTGATCCGGTGCTGGTCAAGGATCTCAAAGCCGCCTTTGAAAAGCTTGGCCAATCGGCGGATTACGACGTCATCGTCTTGTTCCCGGGGATGATGGAGCGCGAGCTGCCGTTCACGATCAGTCAGCTTCGAGGCGATTCCGACTTCGGCCGGCTGCCGATCGCGATCTTCGCACCCAAGGATCGCGACGAATCGCTGGCCCGGCAAGTCGCCAGCTACCGCAACGTCAAGGTCTATCCCGAGATTTGGCTCCGTTCGAGCGATGAGTTGAAGAAGGCTGTGCAGGACCAGGTGAAGGACGCTGAGGGAATGGCGCTGTCGCCCGAGGAACGCAAGGAATTTGCACGCGTTGCATTGGACGTCCTGTGGCGCATGGCGCGCGGCGAAATTCGCGGTTACGATCTGCGGCCCGCACAGGACGCCATCACGCGCGCCACGCGCGATGCCGATCTCGCCACGGAAGCTCTGGAAGTTCTGGGCCGAATGCCGGGCCAGGAGCCTCAAGCCCGCCTGGCCGCGGTGGTGCTCGACGCCGGCAGCAAGTTCCGCGTTCCCGCCGCTATCGAACTCAATCGCAGCATCCAGAAGTACGGTCTGTTGCTCGATAAGGTGCAAGCGGGCGATCTCAAGGCCGCCTATCAAGCCGAAGCGGACCCGGCCTTGAAAACTCAGCTTGCGTTGGTCACAGGAAGCATGCGGGCTACGCCGCAGGCCACGGGTCAACGCCTGTTCGATTTCCGGCCCGATCCGCCCGCGCCGCCGCAGAAAAAGGACAAGGGCAAAGAGAAGGAGGCATCATAGCTTGGCGAGCGTCGCCGCGTCAGCGCGACGTGCTACGCCTTCACGTCGAGCTGACGCCTCGACGCTCGCCGGAAACTCGGTTATGATCGATGCAGGCACCGCGTCTATGCTTCAAAGGAGACACGTACATGCGCCGCCTGCTTCTGGCCCTATCGACGCTGATTTTCCCCGCGCTGCTTTTGCCCGCGGTCCAGTCCGGAGAAAAGCCCGATAAGCCCACATCGTTGCTTCTAACATGGCATGGCCACTCGTTCTTCACCATCAAGACGAGCAAGGGGACCATTGTCGCGTTTGATCCGCACGCCATTCAGCAGTATGGCCGGCTTGAGGGGCTCAAGGCCGACATCATTCTCATCAGTCACAATCACAACGATCACACGCAGATCGGCGTGTTCGACGGCATCGCCGAGGCGCTCAAGAATAAGACGGTGCGTGTCATCACGGGGCTCAAGGGGCCGGGGCTCAAGGCGGACTGGGCGGACGTCGATGAGAAGATCAAGGACGTCCGTATCCGCAACGTCCATAGCTTCCACGACAGCATCGAAGGCATGAAGTACGGCAAGAACTCGATCTTCATCGTTGAAGTGGACGGCTGGAAGATCTGCCATCTCGGCGATCTGGGGCACACGCTTAGTCCCGAACAAGTGAAAAAAATCGGACCGGTCGACGTGCTCATGGTGCCCGTCGGCGGCATCTACACGCTCAACGGCTCCGAGGCCAAGGAAGTCGTCGACCAACTCATGCCCAAAAACAGCGAAGGCAAGCGGAAGTGGGGCGAATACGTCTTCCCGATGCACTATGGCACCAAAGTCTTCGACGAATTGTTGCCGATTCGAGAGTTTCTCGAGGAACAGGAAAGAGCCAAGACCGCCAGCTCCGATGACAACAAAATTCTGCTCAACCGCGATCCCAACCGGCCGCGCCCGCTTATGGTGCAGCTCAATTTCTGGCCGAAAGGAAAAAGCGAGTAGTTTATTCACAATTCGTAGTTGCACGACCACCCAAAAAAATGGACGCTCTGTTGCCCCCTCTCACTCCGCCCAATGCCTTTTCAGTTTTCATTTATTCTGGACACACACCCAGGTGGTGAAATGAATGTTTCGTTCATGAAATGAAACGATTGTCTTCGCGAGCCGCCTTTCGACATTCCGGTTTTTTTCTTCCCTTTTGCGCGCTCAGCATCTACGATCAAAGACGATTCCCATCAGCTTCCAACGAGGATTGCTTCCAACGAGGAGACCATCGATGAACAAGGGAAATCTCTCCCGCCGCGGGTTCCTGGCCCGATCCCTGGCCGCCCTGACTGTGGGCGCCGGCCTGCCTGTGTGGTATGCCCAGCAAGTCCTGGTCGATGCACAAGAGAAGGACAAGCAAAGGTCAGCCGGACCGAATGACCGCATCGTCATGGGCGCCATCGGCACCGGCACCAATCGAACGCGCCGTCCCAATGCCGACACGCCTCTGCGCGGCGAGCGCGGCTATCACATCATGCAAGACGCCATGGGCCGGCCGGGCGTGCAATACATCGCGGTCTGCGACGTGGACGCCGTCAACAAGGACTTCGGCGCCAATCGCGTCGGCCGCGATTGCCATAAGTTCGAGGACTACCGTCAGCTGTTGGCTCGGCGCGACATCGACGCCGTCACCATCGGCACGCCCGATCACTGGCACGCGATCATCGCCATTGCCGCCATGCGTGCCGGCAAGCACGTCTATTGCGAAAAGCCGATGACCTTAACGATCGACGAAGGCAAAGCCATGGTCCGCGTCGCCCGCGCCACCGGCAAGATTCTGCAGGTCGGCAGCCAACAGCGCTCCGACGCGCGCTTCCGTCTGGCCTGCGAATTGGTCCGCAATGGCCGAATTGGCCGCATTCAGCGCATCGAGACACGCATCGGCGACAACCCGGTCGGAGGGCCATTCCAGCAAGAGGCGCCGCCGGAAGGGCTTAACTGGGACTTCTGGCAAGGACCGACGCCGGAAGTTCGCTACGTAAAGCAGCGCTGCCACTATGACTTTCGCTGGTGGTACGAATACTCTGGCGGCAAGATGACCGACTGGGGCGCCCACCACAACGACATCGCGCAATGGGCGCTGGGCATGGACGAGAGCGGCCCCATCGCGGTCGAAGGCCGGGGCGATGCGCCATCCACCGATCGCAACAGCTTCAACTGCCACCCGCACTTCACCGCCACATACACGTACGGCAACACGCCGGATGGCCGAGCGGGTACGCAGCTTGTCTGCACGAGCCGGGGCGAGAACGGCGTCCGCTTCGAGGGCGAAGACGGCAAATGGATCTTCGTCAGCCGTGGCCGCATCGAAGCCAACGACGGCAATCACCAGACCAGCCGAATTCTGACCGAGCCGCTCGGGGAGAGTGCGACGCGGTTGACCGTGTCGAACAACCACATGGCGAATTTCATCGATTCGGTTCGCGCCGGGCGGCAACCGATTTGCAATGTCGGCGTGGGCCATCGCTCGGTGAGCATCTGCCACCTCGGAAACATCGCCATCCGCACTGGCCGCAGCTTGCGCTGGAACCCGCGCGACGAGCGCTTCGAGGGCGAACACGCCGAAGAAGGCAATCGCATGCTGTCGAGGCCATACCGAGCGCCGTGGCGCCCCGAAGAAGGAAATTCCTAATCAGCTTATTTAGCGGGGAGCCGCAGGCGACCGTCGGAAAGGGGTCGCCTGCGGCTCCCCGCTAAAAGCATACAGGGACAAACCAATTACCATTAACTACCGCGCCAGCGGTCCCGGCGGCCAGAAACGCAACAAGACAAGCTCGGCCGTCAGGCTGCGGCATCTGCCGAGCGGCTTGATCGTGATCGCAGAAGAAAGCCGCTCGCAACACGAGAACAAGGCGAAAGCACAAAGACGCCTGCGTCAGGCCTTTTATCTCAAGCTTCGCGAGTCGACGCCGGCACAAGGTTTGCTCGAGTGCCCCGAACTGAGCGGCGCGAAGATGCCAAACGGCAGACTGGATGTGGGCCGGCGCGATGCGCGCTTCTGGCCAGCGATCGGCTTGGTTTTGGACGCGCTGGAAATGAATGAAGGCCGGGTAAGCGCGGCGGCGGAGCAGCTGGGCATCTCGACGGGGAACTTGATCGATTTTCTACAAGTCGAGCCGAAAGTCTGGGAGCAGGTCAATCACATGCGCGTGCGTTTCGGCCACAAGAAGCTGCTGTCAAAAACGTAGCCGTTTAGCCGCGAGTCAACGGCGAGCGCGGAATGCGCCCGCGCTCGCCGCCGGCTCGCGGCTAAACAGGAATCCTATGCCGGCACCCGACGGTTTTTCCTGGGTCGATAAGCCTCTCCTGGCGGCCATGGCCCTTCCGCAGGATAGCGAGGAATTCAAGTGGCTGCGCGCGCAGGGCTTGCAACTTTTGATTTCACTGACTCTCGATCCGCCGCGCCGCGACCTGGTCAACGAAGCTGGGCTGCTCGTGCTGCACGTTCCGGTGATCGACATGCACGCGCCTAGCCAAGAGCAGATTGAGCTTTGCCTATCGTCCATCGCCAAGGCGCACGCGCAGAGCATGGGCGTCGGCATTCACTGCGGCGCTGGACTGGGCCGCACCGGCGTGATCGTGGCGTGCTATTTCGTCAATATGGGGCTCGACGCGCAAAGCGCGATCGCGCGGGTGCGCCGCCTGCGGCCAGGCTCGATTGAAACCGACGAGCAATTGGAAGCGATCGAAGAATACGCCCGGGGTTATGGCAGCACGGAAGTGTAAGGAGCCCGTAGCCGCAGCCTTCAGGCTGCGACTTCGCAGGTTGAAACCTGCGGCTACGTCTATCTTCCTACTGCATCATCCAAAGCGCAAAGAGTATCCCCGCGAGCAGGCCCGCCAAGACGCCGATGGCAACAAGCAGAGCTTTGCGTGAATGGCGACGGATTTCACGCGTCATCTCGCTCCACGGCATCAGGGAACCTTCGCCGGAAGCGGACATCGGCGTGACGGACATGTCGGCCGGCAAGGTGCTCGCCAGTTCGCCGCTTTGGCCCTGCTCCGTGTCTTCCGCGCTTAACTCGCCTTTTTCCGGGACCGGGTGCGTCGCTGAATCCCACGGCGTCGATGCGATGACGGCGAAGGACGCCAGCGCGGGAATGATCTCCGCGGGCGTCTGGAAGCGGTCGGCGGGGTCTCTGGCCATCATGCGCGCGAGTACGGCCACCACTTCCTCGGGGACGTCGTGGCGGAAATGCGTTACGGTCTCGGGATCCTCGCTGCTGTGGCGGATCAACTTTTCCAAGGTCGTGCCGCCGGGAAAAGGCACCTGTCCGGTCAAGAGAACATACAAGCAGCAACCGAGGCTGTAGATATCGGCGCGGATATCGACCTTGTGCAGGCTGCGGGCCTGCTCGGGTGAGAGAAAATCCGGCGTGCCCATCACCAAGTTTTCGTTGATGACGATTGTGCCGGCGGGCGCCTCGGGCGCGTGCAATCGCGCCAGCCCGAAGTCGAGGATTTTGACGAGAAACGAGTCCTTGTTGCGGGAGCGCTGCAACAGCAGATTGGCCGGCTTGATGTCGCGATGGACCATGCCGTGCTCGTGGGCGTACTGGAGACCCAGAGCCGCCTGACGGATAATCTCGCACGCGGCGCCGACCTTGAGCGGTCCCTTCGCCCGGATCAGTTGATCGAGGTTGGGTCCGGACACGTACTCCATGGCTAGGTAATGCCGGCCTTGAATCTCGTTGGCGTCGTAGGCAGTCACGATGTTCGGATGGATAAGCCGGGCGGCGGCTTGCACCTCGCGGCGGAACAGCTTCTGGGCTTTGGTGGTTTTCACCAGATGCGGCGCCAGCACCTTGAGCGCCACCACACGATTCATAGCCTGGTGAATCGCCTTGTAGACCCGGCCCATACCGCCCTGCCCGAGCTGATCGATGATTTTGTACTGTCCAAGCAAGAAGCCCGCGGTGCGCCCGATCAACAACAATTCGGCCTGAAACTTGGTGAGCAGTCCATTCTCGACGAGTGCGCGCGCCACCCCGCGGCCGCGGTCCGTATTCGGCAAGCGTTCAAGGACGTTGCGGCAGTCGCGGCTCGAAACCAGGCCGCGTTGCCGCAAGTTGAACAGAAAAGTCTCTCGATCCACCTGCGTCACGGACATCGCCTCTCCAAAACAACACCACCAGACGACACTACGCCACGGGGCGACAAAACGTCCCTGCAAACTGCTGCAAGACCGTTGCAAATCGATCCGAGGAGATTTCCCCTTGTTCCGGTCAAGGAGAATGTCAGGCGGGGTCTAACCGTACCGGTCGAAAACTATGCTAACTGCCGGGGAAGATGATTATAAGCGAATCGGCCCGGCGTTGCTAGATGTAAGACGACCCAAAGACCCCGTTCGATCATTAAAAAACGCTCATCCATTATCCGCATGTAGCCGAACTCGTAAGAGTTCGGTCCAATCTCGAATTTTGACGAATTCGACTACGAAGGAGCACTACGATCAAACCGCGCCCATCGTATTTCGTTCCCCCAGCCTCGTCATTTTTTCGGGTTTTCGAGAAATTCTTGTCGCAATTCGCCTCAAACCTCGCTACCCTTTATAAATGACGAATCCCGCCTGACTTAAAACTTGCGCGCCGGACGACTTTTTTCCGGCTTCCTCTATCCCACCCTGCCTTCGCTGTTTCCGGGAGGCTACATTCCATGACTCTCAACTTTCGTCAGACACTCCAAGTTCTACTCGGGTTCGCGTTCCTGAGTTTCACTGCGGCATACGCCTCGCTCCCCACCACGCCTGAAGCCAAAGCGAAAGTCGTAGGGCAACCGGTTTCACTTCACGTGCAACCCGATGTCATCACACTGACAGGACCCCGCGCCGTGCAACAAATCGTGGTCACTGGCAGATACGCCGACGGCACGGTGCGCGACCTGACGCATTTCGCGGAGATGAAGCCTGAATCCGACGTGGCGGCGCTGGACGGCGAGCAGTTTCTATCGCCCAAGAAGAACGGAACCACGACGTTGCTCATCAAAGCCGGCAGCCAGATCCTGAGGGTGCCCGTGGTCGTGCGCGACTTTGAGAAGCCGCAGCCAATCAGTTTTCGCAACGATCTCATCGCTGCTCTCAACGTCGGCGGCTGCAACAGCGGCGCCTGCCATGGCACGCCCAGCGGCAAGAACGGCTTCAAACTCAGCTTGCGCGGCTACGATCCAGCCAGCGATTACCTGCAGCTCACGCGCGACGTTCTCGGCCGGCGCACCAGCCGCGAGGGGCCCGACGCCTCGCTCATCTTCCAGAAAGCGCTAGGCCGCGTTCCGCACGAAGGCGGCGCCCGCTTCCCCGCGAGCAGCATTCCCGCGCAATCGATGCACGCCTGGCTCTCCGAGGGACTGGCGGACGACGCTCCCACCACACCGACCGTGAAAAAGGTTGACGTGCTTCCCGGCGGCCGCGTCCTCAACGAGCCCGCCCGCTGGCAACAGCTTGCCGTCATGGCGCACTTCAGCGACGGCCAAGTCCGCGACGTCACCCGGCTCACCGTCTTTACCAGCAGCGACGCCGCCGTCGCTTCGGTCAGCACCACCGGACTCGTCGAGTTCGGACAGGCCGGAGAAGTCGCGATTCTGTGCCGTTTCCTGGAAGAGCTGGTTCCGGTTCGCCTCATGTACTTGGAGCCGAAGCCCAGCTTTAGATGGTCCAATCCGCCCGAAAGCAACTACATCGACAAGCACATCTTCGCCAAGTTGAAGATGCTCGACATCCTGCCCTCCGATTTATGTTCCGACCAGGAATTCATCCGCCGCGCCTTCATGGACGTTGGCGGCGTTCTGCCCACGCCCGAAGAAACCAAAGCGTTTCTTGAGAGCAAGGATGCCGCCAAGCGCTCCAAACTGATCGACACGCTGCTGGAGCGGCCCGAGTACTCGGATTTATGGACGCTCAAGTGGTCCGACGTCTTCCGCAGCACGCGCAAGTCGATCCAGGTGAAGGGAACGCACGTCTTCCAAAAATGGCTGCGCAACCACGTCGACAAGAACACCGGCTTCGATCAGGTGATCCGCGAGGTCATCACCTCGGGCGGCAGCACTTATTCCAATCCGCCCGCCAACTACTACCGCATCGCCCGCGATCCGACCAGCCTCGCCGAGACGACCGCCCAGTTGTTCTTCGGCATCCGCATGCAATGCGCGAAATGCCACAACCATCCGTTCGAGCGCTGGACGCAGGATGACTACTACAGCATGTCCGCCTGGTTCGCGCGCGTAAAGCAGCGCAAGGACCCGATTGACGGCGTGGGCAAGGACAAGGACTTCGCCGAGTTCGTCTACATCGATCGCGCTGGGGAAATCACCCAACCGCGCACGCAGAAAACCATGGCCCCTAAGTTCATGGGCGGCGCCGTGCCCAGCATTCAGCCCGGAAAGGATCGCCGCGAAGTGCTGGCTTCGTGGATGACTTCGGCCGACAACCCATTTGTGCCCAAGTCGATCGTCAACCGCGTCTGGTTCCATCTGAATGGCCGCGGCATCGTCGATCCGGTCGACGACTTCCGCGACTCCAATCCATCGGCCAATGACGAGCTGCTCGACGCCCTGGCCAAAGATTTCGTGGGCCACAAGTTCGACATCAAGTACCTGATCCGAACGATCATGAACTCGAGGACCTACCAGCTCAGCGCCATGACCAATGAATTCAACAAGGACGACAACAAGTACTTTTCACACGCCGTCACCAAGCTGCATACGGCCGAGCAGCTCTTCGACGCCCTCTGCTACGCCACCGACGTGCCGGAGAAGTTCGCCGGCATGCCGCTGGGCACCCGCGCGGTCCAGCTGCCCGACGGCGAGATCAATCATCCGTTCCTCAAGACCTTCGGCCAACCCGCGCGCGAGCTGGCGTGTGAGTGCGAGCGCGAAGGCGACAGCAATCTCGCCCAGGCTTTGCAGCTCATCAACGGCCCCGCGGTGAACGATCGGCTCCGCAACCCCAACAACCGCATCGGCAAGCTCTTGGCCAAAAAGATGGACGACCGTTCGCTTCTAAGCGAGCTATTCCTGATCACCCTATCACGCACGCCAAACGACGCCGAAGCCACGGCCCTGCTTGAACACGTCACCAAGTCGATGGACAAGCGCAAAGCCTGGGAAGACGTGCACTGGGCGCTCATCAATTCGAAGGAATTCCTGTTCCGGCATTGAGCGTTTGATCCCGAAGCGTTTGATCCCGAAGCGTTTGATCCCGAAGCGTTTGATCCCGAAGCGTTTGAGTCCGAAGCGTTTGAGTCCGAAGCGCTAACGCGGGTGGACTGGCAACGACCCCGTCCGCCCTCGCTAGCGCTTCGGGCTCAAACGCTTCGTTCTCGTAGAATAAGAGTTCGCAATGCTTCGTCCGGAATACAAAGGTTGAACTTCCATTCGCGGAGGTGCACGAGATGAGTGCTTGCAGAAACTGGGGGATCGCGTGTTTGCTGGCCGGCATCGGTCTGGCGGCTCAGGTACAGGCCGGAGACGACAAGGGCCTGCCGCGCTACCAATTCAAAGTAGGCCAGGAATTGGCCTATCGGCAGGAAAGCGACTTCCATTACGGCACCGGCGACAACAAGAGCGCCATGGGCCACAAGAACGATTGGACGATCTGGGTGATTCGCAAGAACGACGACGGCAGTTTTCGGTTGATCCTCCGCAATGACCACAAGATGTGGCAGGTCTACGGCAAAGACCAGAGGAAAAGCGATCGGCCGAGCGAAGTCAGTCTCGCCTACGCCGACGTGTTTCCCGACGGCCGCATCACTCCCAATGACTCTTGGGGATACACCATCGATCCGGTGGCGCTCTTCCCGCGCTTGCCCAAGGACGCCGCGGAGGCTGCCAATGGCTGGCACGCTCTTAATGAGAAGAGCGGCGACACGAACCGATTCACGCCCGGCAAGTCCGATGGCGCCACGTTCGCCATCGACCTCGTTCGCGACAGCTTGTTTGACAAAATCTATCTCAGCTCGAACAAGGGAACGCTCACGTTCGATCGCCAGAAGGGGCTGATTACCAAGGCAAGCGTGGAATCTACGCAGGGTTACGGCTTCAACGGCAAGGGCGTCGGGACTTCGGAGCTGGTAAGCGTCAAAGATGCCGACGCCGCGTTTTTGAAGCAGCTAACCACGGAAGCCGAGCGCTATTTCGCCGCCAGCAAAACCTACGAAAAATTGACGCAACAGGCGGGTAAAAATGCAAAAGACGCTGACGCTCTGTTGGAGAAATCCGTCGCGGTACTCAAGGACCTGAAAGAAAACACGACCCTGCCGCTTCTGAAAGACCAGACCGAGAACCGGCTTAAGGGCCATGCGCAAATGGCCAAGTACATCGTCTCAGAGGCCAAGAATCGCGACCAGATCATCGGCAAGCCGGCCGCCGAATGGGACACCAAGGATCTGGACGGCAAGTCGCACTCGCTGAAGGGCTACTTGGGCAAAGTCGTCGTCATGGATTTCTGGTATCGCGGCTGCGGCTGGTGCATCAAGGCGATGCCGCAAATGAATCAGCTTGCCGACGACTTCAAGGACCAGCCCGTCGTCATCCTCGGCATGAACACGGACCAGAAAGAACAAGACGCCCTGTTCGTGGTCGAGCAGATGAAGCTGACTTATCCGAACCTGAAAGCGCAAGGGGTGCCGCAGAAATACAAGGTCCAGGGCTTCCCGACCTTGATCATCATCGACCAAAAGGGCCTGGTCCACGACATCCACGTCGGCTACACGCCGAACTTGCGGCAGGACGTCGGACAGGTGATCCGCGATTTGCTTGCGAAGAAGGGCGAATAAATTCGGCGAGCCGGGAGCGTAAGCGGCGTAAGCGACCGGAGTGCTGCAAGTCAACACTCCGGTCGCTTACGCCGCTTACGCTTCCGCCGCTTCCGCTTCCGGCTCGCCTTGTTGTTTACTTGCCTTCGATGTGCGATGCCGACGACGCACCGGACTTCTCGCTCTTGCCGATCGTCGGGCTGCCGAGGTAGCGCAGGCTCGAAGCGCCGTGAATGGAGTAGTCGAGCTTGGACTTAGCGTTTACCGTCGCCGACGACGCGCCGCTGAGCTTGACGTTGGCGGATTCGAGCGTGAATTCGCCGAGTTTCACGTTGCTGGCGCCGACCACGCTGATCTTGGCGTCTTTTGCCGATCCCTTGAGATTCGCGGTGCTGGCGCCGGTCAGATCCAGATCGATGCCGCCCGCCTCAATCTCGCCTTTGATTCCGCTGGCGCCGACTACCTTGGCGCGGAACGGGTTTTTGGACTTGAAGCCTTCCACGTTCGCCACCGTGGCGCCCGTTAGATGCACTTCGTCAAGCGCCGGCATCGTGATCGAGACCTTCATCGGCCCCGTATTGTGGAAAGACAATCCGCGATTCTTTGTGTCCATCGTGATCTCCAAGGTCGAGTCCTTCTTTTCGGCCTTGATCAGGTCGATGATGTTGTCGTCGGCGCTCACCGAGACGCTGAATTTCTTGTCCTGGCGAATCTCCACGCTGAAAGCCGAGCTTACGGATACTTTCTTAAAGTCCGCAATCTTAAGATCTTTGGTGGTTTGCTTGCCCGAGCCGACGATGGTCTCGCGTTTTCCTGGACGCCTTTTCTCGTCGCCCTTCTTCTCGTCGTCGCCGCCGCCGGGGAACTCGACGGCCGGCGCCGCCGGCAGGACCTCCGATTCGGGCGCTTTTCCTTGGCGGGCATCGACCGGGTTGGGGCCTGGGGCCGCCGGGTCGGGAATCGTGGCCGCCATGCCGGCGCCGAGGATGCCGACTGCGAGAAGAACGGCCGTTGCGATGAGAAGCTTGCTAGGCAACATGGTCTTAAGCGCTCCTTCCAATAAGGCGGCGACGTTGGCCGAAATTAGGCCCGCCGCCGCTTTACCTGCCGCCATGAGACCGGCGGCCTTGATTGTTATGATGACCAGCGGCGCCGGCACGGGCACGAGCGTCGCGCCGTGTGCAACCGCTTCCACGAAAGCCGCTTCCACGAAAGCCGCCCCGCCGACTGCCAGGCCGGATCGGGCGAATCCTTGGCGGGCCAGGCGTCTGGCCAAAAGCGTACGGCCTCGAGCCAGACGGCTCGACAGCGTGCCTTCGGGCCAGCCAAGCTGCTGGGCCGCGTCCTTACGGATTTTCCCCTCCAAGTCGCACAGAACGATTGGGGCTCGATATTTGGCGGGTAGCCTTCCCAACTCGCGGTCGAGAATCGGCCGCAGCTCCAGCCACCCATCGTCGGATGACGTTTCGGAACACGTTTGCGGCTCCGGCATGGGCGCACCCACCTTTTCCCGGGTATGGCGCTTGGCGGTGAGCGACCGTGCCTTGAGGGCAGTCTGCTGGGCGACTCCGTAGAGCCAGTTGCCCACCATCTCGCGCGGCGCCACCGCTGCGGCCCGACGTACCAGCACGAGAAAGGTCGCCTGAAACGCGTCCTCGGCATCCTGCTGGTGGCGAAGGATGCGGCGACACACCCCGAAAACCATGGGGCCATGGCGCAGCACAAGCGCCTCAAACGCCGCCGAGTCCCTGCCGGCTACGAAACGGTCCAGGAGCTGGCCGTCCGTTAACCCGGCGGTAAACGGCATCAAGACGGCCTTACGCAGTTGATCGAGCGCGACGTTCATGAATGCGGCCTCTACCTCCTATTACCCGGAAGACGGCGGTTTCATCCGCTTTCTTCGAAATTCGTGGGGCGTCATTTTGTAAGGCGTTTGAATTCCTACCCTTAGAACTACTCAATACTTGACCGGCAGGGCGACGAGGGCGCGACTGCCGAAGCGAGCGGTGAAGCGGACTTGGGAGCGGGGAATAGCGAGTTGCAGGTTGGGGAAGCGGGTGAAAAGGCGCTCCAGAGCGATGGCGGTCTCAACGCGGGCGAGCTTGGCGCCCAGGCAGACGTGGATGCCGGCGCCGAAAGCGACGTGGCGATTGGGCAGGCGGTGAATGTCCAGCCGCTCGGGATTCTGGAAAACACTGGGGTCGCTGTTGGCGGCGGCGAGGCACGCAAAAATCATCTGGCTGCGGCGAATGCGCTGGCCGCAGAACTCGCAGTCCTCGCGGGCATACCGGGGCTTGGTGATTTGCGCGAACGAAATGTAGCGGAGCAGCTCTTGCACCGCCGAATCCGCGAGTTTCCAGTCGGCCGTAAGTTCAGCAAGTTGCTGCGGATTGTCCAAGAGCGTCAGCACGCTGCCGGCGATTTGGTGGAGCGTCGTTTCATGGCCCGCCACTAAAAGCAGGAAGACCATCGCCATCAGCTCGTCCTCGCTGAGGCGCTGGCCGGCCTCTTCGGCCTCGATGAGGGCCGCCATCAGCCCGCCGCGAGGCTTCCTGCTCTGCCAGCGGAGTTCCTCACGGATGTAGGTCATCATTTTGCTGAGCCCGGAAAGCATCCAAAGGATGCCCAGGACGCTGGTCGAGCCGGAGAAGCGCGCCGCCCAACTCGTGAACTTGGGGCGGTCTTCCGGGGGCAGGCCAAGTAGCTCGCAAATGACCGCCAGCGGAAAGGGCCGGGCGAAGTGCGCTAAGAGATCGACGCCGGGCGCGCGATCCGCCTGCTCGGCCAATCGATCGAGCGCTTGGTCGGCAAGCACTTCCAGGCGCGGACGAAGGGCTTCGACGCTCTGCCGTTGGAAGGCCTGATCGACGAGACTGCGCAGCCGGCGATGGTCCGGCGGGTCGCGAAGCAGCATGTGCGTCCGCACTGGCTGGAGGTTTCGCGGCAGCCAGCGCAGAAGGGTCTGCATCCAGCGATTGCCGGCGAGGGTTGGATTCTGCATGAACCGGTCATGATCGCGCAGAAGCTCGTTGACCGCTTCGTAGGTCGTGGCCACCCAGGCCTTGCCAAAGATCGGCAGCCGCACCCGAATCACCGGCCCCAAGTCGCGCATCCTCGCCCAGGTCGGAAACGGATTCTGCTTGAACGACTGCGAAAGCAAATCGAGTCGAACGGCAGGCGGCTCCGCGGCACTCTTCATTTCAGCAGCTCTTTTTCGAGTTGGCGCACGATCCAATCTGGAATGATGATAGCAGATATCGTCCGAGTTCCGCTCAATCGGAATTCGGGCAACGTAGTCGCGATTTTGAGCTCATTGCGGACGCCCTGGGACCCGTTCGGAAGCCAACTTTCGTTTCATGAACGAAAAATGCGTTTCAGGACGTGCCTGTGTGTTGTGGAACAAATGAAATCGTATGCCCAGAAATCAATCCAAAATCTCCACCACTCCTCTGGTAGCGTCCAGCCTCACCTCATCGCCGTTTTTCAGCCAGCGGGTGGCGTCGGGGACGTTGGCCAGCGCGGGGAGGCCGAACTCGCGGGCGATGACGGCGGCGTGGGAGAGGAGGCCGCCGATCTCGACGATGACGCCGCCGGCAAGCGTGAAGAGGGGCGTCCATGAGGGGTCAGTCGCCGGGGCGACCAGGATCGCGCCGGGTTTGATGAAGGCGGCTTCGTTGGGGTGTTGCAGCACCACCACCGTCCCGGTCACACAGCCGGCGCTCACGCACAGGCCTTTGCGGCGAACGTCTCGTGATTCGGAAGTCACTGGCCGCGCGGCGCCAACTAAGCGCGACAACTCGGATTCACGCAGTGCCAGCGGCATCTCCAACTGCTGCCAGCGGGCGCGTTCTGCCTTTCGCCGGTCGACGATCGAGGCAAGGTCGGCCGAGCGAGACGCATCGCCCAGAGCGGCTTCGATCTCTTCAAGCTCCAGAAAGAAGTAGTCGTCGCGCTGGGCGAGCCAATCGCGCTTTTGAAACCGCTCCGCCAGGACCAGGTGCCAGCGACGTACTTCGCCAATTACGCGAACCATCTCGAACCTGGCGCGCTCGCGAAGCTGATACACGGCTTGAGCTTTTCGGGCAAGCAGCCGCAAGATCGGCTTCAGCCAGGGCCGCTGCCAGGCGTACATCCTGGCGCTGAGGGTTGCCCAGACCTGGGCCGCTTCGCGCTGCTGGCGGCCATGAATCTCGTCGGGCAGCGGGCACGTCTCGGCACGGACATGCGCGCGGATGACTTGCAAGAGCGGCAACGGGACTTCGCGGTAGCGCGGCAACGCCCAGTCCGTCTCAAAAGTGCCGCGATGGCCGTAGACTTGCAGAAACCGGTCGAATTGAGTGAGGAAAGTTGTTCCCGCGAGCAAGTCGCGCAATTGGTTGAAGTCCGGGTCGGCATGTTGAAAGAAATCGCGGGCACGCTGTTCACGCCGAGCCGTCTGGGCCAGGCTCAAAAGGTCGAAAGCCTGCTGCGCACTGACCGATTTCGAGCCGACAATCGTGATGGAATTCGCGATCCGCTCCGGCGGCACGCCCAAGCGCGTGCATAACTTTTCCAGAACGGCTTGATACACAAACTGGCCGCCCAGCGCGAAGACGAGCCGCATGTCCTTCGGCGCTTCCGCCTGCCAATCGCGGAGAACGGCCCAGATCGCGCGGTCGCCAAGCTGGGCCGGATTGTAATCGCGGAAGCGCTTGAGCTTCCTGTTTGTTCCGCGAAACTGGCGGCGGATCAAATTGCGGATGCTGATCTGATACCAAGCCAGCCGCAAGAAATCGGGCAAGAGGCGGAGCAACCGGCTAGGCGGCGGGAAACGGGCCACCGAATCCTCGGTATCCAGTTCGCCCTGGTGTCCCAAGCCCTGCAGGATGGCGGCGGGAGCGATGCCGACAGACCGGCACACGTGCCGAAACTGCGTCAAATTGAAATAAGGCCTGCCGCAGAACGCCCCCAACACCGGGCCCGCCTCGGCAAGCGGGGCCAGCAGATTGCCCGCGTACATCCGTGCCCCTCGTTCCAGGATTTGGCACAGCGCCTTGAGTGTCTGCGGCGCCGGCAAATCGGGCAGGACCTCGCGCACGTTGGCACGCGTCCATTCGCGATCGGACGCTGCTGTGCCAGAGCGGGGGCTTTTCCACAAAGCAGGCACATTTGCACGGGTAACAAAGGACGCGTAACAAAGATCAGCGCACGCGATACTTCGCCACCACCGCCTCATCCAGCTCGACGCCCAAGCCCGGCGCTTCCGGCACTTGAATTTCGCCGTGCACCACCGGGAAGCGTTGCCGCGTCAGTGTTTGCCGGAGCGCTCCTTGCTCGACGCAATATTCGAAGTAGTGCGTATTCGGCAGGGCGGCGACGAAGTGGAGGCTGGCGGCGATGTTGATGCCGGTCTTGTAGGAGTGATTGACGCAGAGCCGGTGCCGTTCCGCGGAGTCCCAGCCGATGCGTTTGGCGCGAGACAGGCCGCCCACGCGGGTGACGTCGACCTGGACCACGTCGATGCCGCCTACGTCCATCATGGTGCGGAACTCGGCCACATCGCAGATTTCCTCACCGGCTGCGATGCGCATTGGGCTATTGGCGCTGAGCCGGGCGTAGCCTTGAAGGTTGTCCGGGTGCAGCGGCTCTTCCAGCCAGGTGAGGTTAAACGGCTCGAACTGTTTCGCGCGGCGGATGGCGGTGGCCGTGTCCCAGCACAGGCCGGCGTCGACCATTAGTTCGATATTAGGTCCCAGTCCTTGGCGGGCGGAGCGGACATGGGCGATGTCGCCTTCCTCGCTTTGGCCCATCGGTCCCCAGCCGAATTTCACCGCGCGATAACCCTGGTCCGCCAACTGTCTGCCGATGCGTTCCGTCTCGGCCGGGGTGTCGCCGAACAGAATCGAAGCGTAGGCGCGAAAGCTCTTGCGAAAGCCGCCGCCCAAAAGCTGGTAGACCGGTCTGCCCACGGTCTTGCCGACGATGTCCCAGAGTGCGATTTCGATGCCCGACATCGCTTGGATGGCCGCGCCCTGCCGGCCGAAGAAGATTGACCCTTCCACCATGCGATGAACGAGCCGGTCGATCTCGAAGGGATCGTGGCCAAAAACGCACTCGGCCAGGCCGCGGCAAATCTTGTGCGACAGCGGCGCCTCGATGATCGCCTTGGCCACCGAGGACGATGAATCGACCTCGCCGAGCCCGACGATGCCTTGGTCGGTATGCACCTTGACGACCAGGGTTTCCTGGCTGCCGTCGCACCGTTCATTGACTTCAGGCAAGCGGAGATGGATCGGCTCGACGCTGGTAATTTTCATGACGCGGAGATTATTGATTTCGAGGGAAGACTTCGCGTTGTGCCCTAAGGAAGTTGAATTTGTAGATCTCCCAGCCGGGGGAGACCCTGGACGTTTCGGGGTCGAACGGCTCGTCGGTGCGGACCAGGATGTTGCCAAAGAGAATAATGCGTGGCAGATCGCCATCCGACGGGATCATGATGCGGCAATTGTAATAGAAGACGAGACGGTCGTCGCTTTTCTTGGCGCGCGGGAAGTCCTGTTTGGGGACATCGATCTTCACTCTGTTGGCAAAGGCTTTCGCGATTTGGGCGCGTATTTTTTCCTCCGGGGCGTCCGGCTGAAGGATCAGCTTCCAGTCCGTGCCGTCGAGTTTCTCGAAATCGCCCACGGGTTCGCCCTTTTCCGTCAACGCGTCTAGCAGGCGCTTATCCAAATACTCCCGCGCAAGCTGATCGAGGTTGGCGATCGCCGCGCTTCGGGCGCTCTTGGCGATATCGATGCCTGTGAGCGTCGGCAAGGTGACATACCATTTCCGCTGTTCTCCCTCGCCGCCCTCGCTGCTCTTCACCTCGACCGGCAGGTCGATCGTGAAATTGGGAAAGGTAAAGCGATATTTGCGCGTGACCTGGTAGCTGCGGTTTTCGAATTTCCAGTCCACAACACCCAGGGGCTCGACTTTGAGCGTCGCGGGATCGCCCAAAAGAAACTGACCCACGATCGGATTCGTGCGGAATTGGGTGAGCTTTCCGGGGTTGATGTTGGCTTTTTTCTGCTCGATGGGGTCGAACATCTTTTGCATGGCCAGCTCGTTGGCGGGCTTGGCGCCGGTGCGTTCGCTGGGCCGAATCGTCAAGAGAAAGGCCTCGCGGAGCGCCTTGGGATCCGCCACGCCTTTGATCAGCCGAGGGAAAAAGCCCGAATCCGGACCGTCTTCCATGAGAAACGCGTTGGCCTGTTGCGTCACGGCCATCTCGGTCACGAAGGAAAAGGTCGCGCACGCCAGGCCGAGGGTGACGCTCAAGCCGATGGCCCAACGCGCCAGTTTGAGGCCGGCGCGGGTGCCTTCGGAGCGGCGGACCTGAAGCTGACCCATGAACCCCAATAGCGCGCCAGCGGCTGGTACGGCGAGCGCCCACTTCGGGAAAAAGAACGGATTGCCTTGAGACAGTCCGAGCAGCAAGATGATTGCGACCAGTGCGGCGAACAGAATCGCCAACACGAAGCCCGCCACGGCCGCCCCGGACATGGGGCAATAGACCGCCGGCTCGCCCGGTTGCGACTCGCCCGGTTGCGACTCGCCCGGTTGCGACTCGCCCGGTTGCGGCTCGCCGGACTGCTGCGAAGTGACTATATCCGCCATCAGAACACCTTTTTCGGAATACCTTTCTTTAGTCGTCAGACCCGCCCGCGTCGGAGATGTCGGTCATCATGGCTCTGCGGGCGGCGTCGGTGGCGCTGGCGCCGCGGTACTGCATTTGGCCGGTGGAATCGAGGAAAATCTTGTCATCGAGGATTTCCCGGATGACGATGGCCATCTTGTCGGTCGTGCGCAGCTCGACCAGGGGCCGGGCGCCCGTGTTCAGCGCCACCATGCGCTTTTGGATCAATGTCGACAGCTTGAATCGGCCGCCGACCTTGTTGACGATTTCTTCTTCCTTCAGATCATCAAGCATGGAACTTCCTTTCGAATAATGGTCCGACGATGGCTCGCAGGGCCGCCACGGCTTCCTCCAGGCGGTCGTTGATCACTTGATATTCGTATTCACCGGCGCGGGCCAGTTCCACGCGCGCCCCGGCCAAGCGACGTTGCAACTCGTCCGCGCTCTCGCTGCGCCGTTTGCGCAGACGATTCTCCAGTTCTTCGACAGACGGCGGTCGGATGAAAATCGACACCGCTTCGGGGCAGCGGCTTTTCACCTGTTCCCAGCCTTGAACGTCAATCTCGAGAACTACGCCCGTTCCCGACTCGCGAAACGGCGTCACTTCGCGCTCGAGGGTGCCGTAACAATTGCCGAATACATCCGCCCATTCCAAAAACCCGCCCGCGCCCGCCTCCGCAAGAAACGCTTCCTTCGTCCAATAGTGGTAATCCGCGTCCGGCGATTCTCCGGGCCGCGGCTTGCGTGTCGTAACCGAGACCGCGAGCCGCAAGGGCCAGCGCTTCTCTTCTAGGAGCCGATCGAGGACGGTCGACTTGCCGCTGCCGCTCGGGCCGGACACGATGATGAGCGGGGCCAAGGCCATGGCATCTCAGATTCTGGAAAGCCGCTTGTTGGTTATTCCACGTTCTGCACCAACTCTCTAATCTTCTCCAAAGTTCCCTTGATTTCGACCACCTGCCGCGAGATTTCGACGTCGCCGGCCTTGGAGCCGATCGTGTTGCTCTCGCGAAACATTTCCTGAGTGAGAAACTCCAATTTGCGTCCGGGGCTTTCTTTCTCCTGCATGATCTCCTGGAAATGGTCCAGGTGGGTGGCCAGGCGGACCACTTCCTCGGCGATGTCGCTGCGCTCGGCGAAGATGGCGACCTCGCGGATAAGATCGTTACGGTCGATCTGCACGTCCAGTTCGCCAATTAGGGCGCGGACGCGTTCCAAAAGGCGGTCGCGGAAGCTGGTCGCCACCAGGCCGACGCGTTCGCGGATCACGTCAAGGTGATGGGCGATCGTGTCCCGGTGGGCAAGGAATTCCTGAGCCATCGCCCGGCCCTCCTCCTGGCGCATGGCCTGGAGTTTGCCGAGGGCTTCTTCGAGAACGCGTTCAATGATCGGCCAATCTTCGTGCAATTGAAAAGCCAACATGCCGGACTCGGGGACGACGCCGGGAAGCGTCAGCACGCCTGCCAAGACCGTAGCGCCCCGGTCGGGCAGTCCCATCTGCTCGGCAAGAGTGCGAACCTGACTGACATAGCTTTTCAAGGCAACAGGGTTGATGCGGAAATCTGTCGGCGCCGACTGCTTCTCGCAGCGCAGATGGATTTGCACGGTGCCGCGGCGGATGGAACGGCGGATGACCTTCTCAAACTCCGCTTCGAGGAGATGGTAGGGGTCCGGAGCGCGGACGGATACCTTCAGGTACCGATTATTGAGGGCACGAAGCTCAAGGGACAGCGAGAGGGAGTCGCTCTGAAAGCGTGCCTCGCCGTAGCCGGTCATACTCAATAGCACGCCAACCTCGATTGTGCTTTTAGTCGCTCTGCCTAGGATCGGCCCGGCCTATTATCGTCCGGATTGCTCGCTGTAGCGGTATTCGATAACCGCCGACTGGACGGCCTTTACTTGCAGCATGGTCAGAAAGAGCCAAATGGCGGCGACGTAAATGGTTAGGCGCGTGAACTGATCGCCGGCGCGGGAGCCAAACGGGCTGGAGCCTCCGGTGCCGCCGAGGGCGCCGATGAGGCCGCCGCCCTTGCCGCGTTGGATCAGCACCAAAAGAACCAAAAACAGGCCCAAGAATATCAGAATGATGTTGAGGGGACCGGGAAGGAACGCGAGCATCGCAAGGGCCCTTAGGTAGCTTTTTGACGAACTAGGCAAACCGGGGAAAATAAACCGTAATTATAAGGAGGGGTTCAGTTTTTGGAAAGGCGACTTCTCGCGTTATAATGGACGCTGAAGGATCATTTCATCGCCCCGAGAGTTATCGCTTCATGGTTGCAACCTGTCCATTTTGCAACGCTCCTTTAGACGGCGATTGGATTCGCCACGATGATATCTTCGTGTGCGGACGTTGCGGCGAACCGCTGCCGGCGCATTTCGTTCCGGCCGTCGGCGAGCCGGTGACTCAGTTGCGGACGGTAATATCGCCGAAGCCCTACAAAGCAAATCGCAGGGTAGGCCTGGTGGTGATTGCCGTGATGCTTGTGATGGCCGTCGCCGCTTTGATCTTCGCCTTCCGAACGCAGAGTTTTCGCCGCGCCAACGACTACCGCCGCGGCCCAATTTCGACCGTCATTCTGCAAGCCCCAGGGGATTGGGCCGCCGTGGGCTATCTGCCTGCCGAAACCAACGCGCTGGCGGGAGTGCAAGTCGCTAAGCTGCTCAACGACTCGCTCGGAAAGAGATTATTCGACCTCCCCCGGCCTGAGCTGCTTGAACTTGCCCTGGAAACTGTCGAGCGCTGGACGCGAATCAAGCCTGCTCAGATCGATCATGTCGTCTTCGGAGCGGAGATCAAGAACAAGCTGCCGCAACTGGTCATCGTCGTGCGGACTGTCGGCTCGTACAGCGAAGCGGAGATTGTCCGGGCCATGCAACCGGCGAAGCCCTTCCAATATCACGAACGGGCAGTCTTTCGCGTGCCGGGAAAGCCCGGCAACGGCATGCTTTATTGTGCAGACGACCGTACGCTTGTCGCCTTGGTCCGTCTGGATGTTCCAAGCGTGGATGATTTGAAAGCCATTGCCGTACCGCCGCGCAAGGGCGCGGAAGGACTGACCCCTTCTCTGCAGAAGATCTTCACTGAACGGATCGACAAGCAAAGCCTGGCATGGTGCGCGGGCGATTTGGAACAGGCGGTCGCTCTCAAGGACATTTTGGCGTTCACTGGCCTGGCCGCGGCCTGGCCCGGCCTGTTAAGCGATGTCAGGCAATTCGCCGTAGCCTTGTACCCGCAAGACGGCTGGACCGTTTCGGGAAGCTTCCATGCCCGCGACCGCAATGCGGCGACAAGCCTGGAAAAAACGCTCAAGGATTTACAACTGCCGGGAGTCCGATCGCTAAAGGTGACAGGCCCGCCGCCAGACGCAGCCGATCCTGCGGCGCAATGGGTCCAACTTCAGATTCGCGCCGCCCCCGACGGAATGACGCGACTATTAAGCCCGAAGCGCTAGCGAGGGACGAACGCGCGCAAAGCCGCAACGATGGCAAGGCTGTCAGACACGCCTTACTTTGCGTCTTCGCGTAAGACTTTTTCTTCCAGGTCGGTAGCCGCGTTTTTCTCCCGGCCGAGGGATCGTATGCACGTGATCGCCCGCCATGGCCCGATTCGCCTTTTCCATGCGCGATTGCAGGGCTTCCTTCGGCGGCACGGCGGGAATCAACGCGTCGCAGCCGCCGCCGATGAGGTCGGTTCGGCCGGCTTGCTCCAGCGCTTTGCGCACCTCGAAGTAGTTATCCGGCTTGAAAAACTGCAAGAGGGCGCGCTGAAGCTTGCGGTCGCGCAGATGGTGGGCGACGTAGACCTCTTCCTTCGTGAAGGGATCGATGCCCGTGTAGTACATGCACGTCGCGATGTCGTCGGGCATCTACATAAACCGCCGCATTAGTTTCCTAAATGGCCATGCTGGCGCACTCGCTTGATCTCTGCTTCGTAGGCCCGTCCGTTGTGGACCCATGTTACCCGAATGATCTGATCATATATCTGGTTCGGATGCTGCGTGACCTGTACGTCGGTCGCGCCCTCGAAGGGCAAGTTTTGGTCGGCCCCGCTCCACTGGTTGTCTTCTGCTTGGACGCGCAAAATAAGCTCTTTCATCCTCTCTCCAATCATTCGTCTGGCCACTTGTTGTGAAATCATTTCTCGCAGCAACACCAGCGAAAGCAAATTCTGCTGGCCGATTCAATCATGCGAAGCAAAGCTCAAGATTGTACCAGCGGTTGGGGCTGTATGCCTTGGCGTTGGGCCTTGGCGCGTATGCAGGAATTGCCACTGCGCCAGGACCACTGATTCTGAACCGAGGCTTCCGCCAGTCGATGTCCACCGTTTGGGCCGTAACCGGACCGCGAGTATCGGACCGCAGAAATTGGAATTCGAGGTCGCACTCCATCAGTAGATTCGCCCGGTTCTGGTACGGCTGATTGACATTCGCGGCAGGATCGAACACGAATAATGCTAGCTGATGGGCTCGATATCCGGCAACCGGCTTGATCCGGATCGCCGGCGCCTTGACCCCCTCGGGGCGCGGGTCTGCTGATCCCGGTGGTGGCACAAGCCCCCTCACATCGCTTGCAAGATGCTGTGTTCCCAAGTAGTCGCGCGCCGGGTGTTGGCCCGGAAGATGTGGGCCACGCCCCGGGTTTAGGCTAGGGTTAAGCAACATGTGCGGGGTATGCTGGAACAGGGCCACGGCTTGCGCGTGCTCCAAGTCTATAATGGCCGGGGCCGGGTTGATCGAGAAGCGCCAAAACTTGTGCGACGAAACCAGGGGGTAAGTGACCGGGTTGAACCGGTGAGCTGAGATCTTGGCCTGCCATTCGAGAGCTTCGTAGAAAGCCGCCTCCGCGAGGACCGCCAATGGGTCTTCGGCGCAATACACCGTCGGCTCGCTGGCGTAATTGTATCGCCCGCCCTTCGTGAAATACGCCCCGTGCCCGAACAATGGAGTCGGCCAGTTCACGCCCGGACCCGTGACGCGGTACAAGGGGGCCGCGGCTGCCAAAGGATAGTACATCGGAAGGCACCTTTGACCTACGACGAGCTATCTACCCGTAGCGGCGGGCACCCGCTCGTACAGCAGACCACCGTCCGGGGTCACAATCCGCACCCCACCGAGTCTGTCCACGGCTTCATCGGGAATACCCGTCAGAACGATGATGACTTGGTTCCAGACCGGACCGTGCTGCCGTTCGAAGTCGTCCCGGACCTGAGCCGGGAAAGTTACCTGGCCCACCACCCGGGCGTTCGGAAAATGGGTCAGAATCCGCTCTTGGCTCGATGACTCGAGTCGGAATTCGGTCCCGTCCTCTGTCGGGATTGAGAGAATCGTCAGCGGGGCCAATGGACCGCGCTGTTCAGCCGATGTTCGGTCCTCTGAGACCTCAAACTCGTGGACGTGCCACGAGCGGTCGCGCAGACGCTCGCCGAGTTCGCGGGCGAAACGCTCTGCCAGCTTCTTGTCGTGCCAGACGTACAGCCACCTGTTGGTCGTACCGGGCTCGGGCGTCCGGGGGACGTCCGCGATGTCGATGCCAATTTGCTGGAGCAGGTCAATGTACGCTTTGAACTCCCGGTCGGTGTTCGGCCCTGTCTTTCTCACCGTATACACCAGCATGGCCTTCCCCCTAACTGTACCGGCGAGGCCCGTCGCGGCCGCTCCCGACCCCGCAAGTGGATTACAATTGGTCGCCTGTCACTACGCGGTCAAAGCAGTGTTTGATGTGGCCGCTGAAGGCCACGCGTTCCCTATCCCTTTCATGTGCCGCTCAAGCGCGTGAGCAATCGCAGCAAAGACGCAGGGCATCTCGACAAACCACCTCTTCGGCGTGTCCTTCAGCCCCCACGAAGTCCGGACATGTTCATGGGGCGGGTCGAGCCAAGTCAGCTTCTGGCATTCTTCCGGACTAAGCTTCTCGATGGCCCACCTCAGTAGATGCTGGTACTCCGCACGCTTGCCATTGAAGTGCTGGCCGTCCAAGTCCATCCCACAATCTCGCAAGTCGAGCAATCGGCAGGCGTCCGTCGCTAGTGAGTGGAACATTTGCAAAGCGTCATCGGGAAAGGCCGCGCTCTTGGACCGTCGCATGAGCCAGCACCGCCAGGGTTCCACCGATGACAGCAGCGGACAGTCACCGATTCCGTCACCTCTTTCGGCGCCTGGTATCCTCACCGTTTCTGCCCGATCTCCGCCTCCGGCCGTGGCCAGGCACCTCCAGCCAGTCGGCTGCGGCGGCCCTTTGGGCATGTCGTCGAACCACCGATTCGCAGTCTGCCAAGCCTGCCTTTCGTCATGCGGGATCATCACCAAGGCAAACGAAACCTCCCTGGGGAATCGGTCCTGTGCGGCCACGAACCGTCGCTGTAGCTCCCGTAGCTCAGCGTTTGTGCCCGGTGCCGGTGGCGTCGGCGTCGGTGGCTGAGCATTTGCAGCAGCCTCTTGCACCTTCGTCCACTCCCGGTTCAGCTCTTCTAATTGCATCGCCAGGTCGTGGTCAAAATGCTTGACTTCGATGCCGTTTTTCTGGAGCAGCCGCTGGCCCTTGCCGCAGATGACGGGGTTGGGGTCCAGCACGCCGATCACCACCTTCTTCACCCTTCGGTCGATCAGCCGCTGTGAGCAAGGAGTCTTGTCCGGGCTGCGACGTGTACAAGGTTCCAGAGTTGCATAGACCGTCGCTCCCGCCAACGTCTCGTCCTTCAGCTTCTTCTCCAGCGCGGTGAATTCAGCGTGGTCACCCAGCGCCAGCTCTCCCCGATGGGCGGTCGCGATTACCTTGCCGTCCTTCACCACCACCGCCCCAACCTTCGGGTGCGGCTCCGGATCTTCCAACTTGCTTTTCCGGGCCTCCGCAATGGCCAGCTCCATTAAATACCGTTCGCTTGCAGTTGCCGCCTCTACTTGCAGAAGCGCGTTGTCCACGATCTGCCGGATGTCGTCGTACTTCGCCGCTGATTCGTTGTCTCGCTCGAACTCATCCGCCAACTGCCCCTCGACCCACCAAAGGATGGCCCCGGAGCCGGAGCTGCCGACCTGGCTGGCCACGAACCGGGCCGTGGGCCTGCCATGTGTCCGCAGCGCATCAATGATGGCTCGGGCCCGATGCGTCTGGTCATCGGCCGGCTCGTACCTTGCGAGGGTGTGAATGCTCGTTCTTGACGCCACGCGCAGGGGGCGCCATGCCTCCAGCATCTTCTGAAACTCGATGGCGTGCTGGCGGTCGTCGAGCGCTTGTCGATTGGACATCGATCACGATCCTCTTGCTGTGGGCTTGTGCAGGCTTCGGGCTCACGACTTCGGCCCGCGGCCCCTCTTCCGCCGCTGCTGGGACTTCCTTCCCGGTCGATACCCCTTCACCGGCCCAGCTCCACGCTCCCCTGGTTTCTCACCCACGGCCGGGTTAGCGACCGTGTGGTAGTGGTCGTGGTCATTCGCCCGCTTGCGTCGGGCCTCGATGGCTTCCTTCGGCGGCTGGGCCGGGATGAGGCAATCGCAGCCGTTGCCGATCAAATCCTGCCGACCAGCCTGGATAAGTGCCTCCCGGACGGTAAACCAATTTTCCGGCTTAAAAAACTGCATTAGCGCCCGCTGCATCTTTCGGTCTTTAAGCCCTTTGGCGACATAGACTTCCTGCTTGGTAAATGGATCGATCCCAGTCCAGTAAAGTGCTGTAGCGATGTCGAACGGCGCCGGGATGAAATCCTGCACTTGATCGGGACGATAGCCGTTGCGCTTGAGGAACACGGCGAGATCGATCATGGCGTGCAGGTCGGAGCCAGGATGGCTGGCGATGTAATACGGCACAATATATTGCTTCGGCTTGCCCGCCTTCTTGGAGCCTTCCCGGAAACCGTGCGCGAATCTCTCGAAGTTGTTGTTGACCGGTTTTTTCATAAGGCCCAGGACGTGCGTATCGGTGTGCTCCGGCGCGACCTTGAGATGGCCGCCGACGTGATGGGCCGTCAATTCCTCCATGTATTCGGGCGAAAGCTGGGCGAGATCCATGCGGATGCCGCTGGCGACTAGGACCTTGCGGATGCCCGGCTCGTTTCGCGCTCGCCGCATCAATTCCACGAGCGGACCGTGGTCGGTGCCGAGTAGCTTGCAAATGGTTGGGTGGACGCACGAGAGCCGTTTGCACTTCGCCTCGACTTCGGGCCGGCTGCAGCGCATCTGATACATGTTCGCGGTGGGGCCGCCGATGTCGCTGACGACGCCGGGAAACTCCGGGTCGGCGGCCATCTTGCGGACCTCTTTGAGAACGGATTCTTGCGAGCGCGATTGGATGACCCGGCCTTGATGGGCGGTGATGGAGCAGAAGGTGCAGCCGCCGAAACAGCCGCGCATCAGCGTCACCGAGTCCTTGATCATCTCATAAGCGGGAATCGGCTCTTTGTAGCTGGGATGGGGCCGGCGCGTGTACGGCAGATCGTAGATCTGGTCCATCTCCTTTTCGCAGATCGGCAACGCCGGCGGATTGACGACGACGGCCTGGCGCTCGTGATACTGGACCAGAATGCGGGCGTTGTATGGATTCGTGTTGATGTGGATGACGCGCGTGGCCTCGGCGAATGCCAGCTTGTCCGCTTTCACTTCCTCAGAGGAGGGAAGGAGGATTGGGCTTTCCGCTTGCGGTTTCGCGCTCGATGAGTTTGCATCCTTTGGGTTCCCAGCGAGCGCGAAACGCAAGCTGTCGGACTCATTCGCGCCAAGGGCATACGCGACGCCGCGCAAATCGCGCAGATCCCGGACGGACTTGCCGTCGGCCAGTCGCCGGGCGATGTCGACGATGGTTTTTTCGCCCATGCCGTAAACGACGAGGTCAGCCTTGGCGTCGAGGAGGATGGAGCGGCGGACGGTTTCGCTCCAGTAGTCGAAATGGGCGAGGCGGCGCAGCGAGGCTTCGACGCCGCCGGCGATAATCGGCACGCCGGGGAATGCTTCGCGGGCACGATGGCAGTAGGGCAGGGTGGCGCGGTCGGGCCGCAAGCCGATCCTGCCGCCGGGGGAATAGGCGTCGTCGTTGCGCACCTTCTTGTTCGCGGTGTAATGATTGATGAGCGAGTCCATGTTGCCGGCGCTGATCGCGAAGAACAGGCGCGGCTTGCCGAACTGCCTCCAGGGCTCGCAGGAATGCCAATCCGGCTGGCTGAGCATGGCGACGCGAAAACCCGCAGCCTCGAGCACGCGCGCGATGATGGCCATGGCGAAACTGGGATGATCGACATAAGCGTCGCCGGTGACGAAAACCACGTCGACGTCGTCCCAGCCGCGCGCCCGCATCTCGGCGCGCAACGTCGGCGCCATTGGCGCGGCGTAGGTTTCACGCCACAGCGGCAACGACAGGCGGGTTGATTGAGCGGACGTAGCCATAAGTCACCAAGCCCGCAGGCGAGTCATCGAGCCTGCGGGGTGCCGCCATCACAAACCACGGATATCACGGATCACACGGAGAAGAAAACCCATTCTCCCTCTGCATCCGTGTTATCCGTGAAATCCGTGGTTCTCATGTCAGCACCCCGCACGCTCGAAGATTCGCGTGCGGGCTTGGATCATTATACTACTTGACGATCTTGGCCACGTCGGCGACGACGTTGCTGATCGTCTTTTCGTTCAACTCGCCCTTGCGGAACACGTGGTTGGCGCGGACGGTGAACTCGTTGTAGAGCAGCACGGTCACGTCGGCGTCCTTGGAGATTTTGTATTTCTCCGGGCCTTGCGGATTGTCGATGCTCAGCACCAACTTCTTGAGGCCTTGCTTTTGGGCCACGCTCTTGAGCGCGTCGGCCAGGCCTTCCTTGTCGCTGCAGAAGACGGCGTAGCTACCCATGCTCGCACTGGTGTTCTTGGCGGTGCATTCATCGAGCTTCTTGAGTAGGGTCGCCACTTCGGGAGTCGCCTCGCGCGCGAAGACGACCGCCACCGGATGGGCGCCGTTGGCGCAATACAAGCACGCTTTTTCGCCGGCCTTGGCGCCGGTGACGTTGAGCGGATGGAACGGCCCCGGAACGTCCTGGCCGACTTGCGGACCGGACTTGACCGGCTCGCCGCGGCCGCCCGCTTGGACGTGAGCGACAGCAAGAGCCACCGCCACGCACAGACTGGCAACGAACAAACGCTTAGCCATGACAGAACCTCCAAATAGGAAAACAGGAAGGACGAACGAAACAGAAGTCCCACGGAAAAGGGACGCGGTACGCAGTTACGGGTAGCTGAAAATAGGACTGTGGTGGAAAGACCGGGCACGCCGTTAGAGACTAGAGGCCTCAGGTGAAGCCGGTGCGGCAAGCGGAAAGGATCGAGCGATCCATACGAATGCGCCTCAAGGCAATTTCGACAACCGTGTCATTATGCGTAGACTCCACGGCAAAATCAAGTATTCAGCGAATTGATAGAATTCCAAAGGAGGTTTCGGATAACAAATCCAAGGAGGAATGCGATGGCCGCCAAAACGACCTGTCCCATCAACCACACGGAGTTCCGTGAGCATGCCAAGCCAGTCGACGTGGTAATAAACGGCGTCGCCCAGAAAGCGATGGTCAAGGAATTCTCCACCGGCTCGCTCGGTTGGTATCTCAACGGCAAGACCACCATCGATGTGAATGGGAAGCCCGTGCAGGTGCAGATCGGCATGAATCTGACGATCATCGGCAGCAAGGACTTGCCCAAGGAGCCTGCCAAAAAGGAAGAGGCGACGGTCCCGTAAGATGGATTTGCAATCCGTCCAAACTCAGGATATGCGAGGACGGATTGCAAATCCGTCCTACGTGAGAAGTTCTTCGCGAATGGGCTTGCCCATGGCCTGGCGAAGGATGTCCGCCAAACCCGGGTCGTCAATGCGCTCGAGGGCGCTGCCGACGCTCAGCCAAACGCGCTGACGAATTTCGCGCTCGGGCCAATCTTGCACGACCTTGGTCACTTGCATGACGAACACGGTCACGTGGCAAACACCGCACCACTTCTCATAGAGGTAGCTGCCCACGGGCTCTTGACCCAAGACGCCGACCAGGCCCGCCTCTTCCCACGCCTCTTGAAGCGCGGTTTCGCCGGCGGTTTGGCCCGGTTCGATTTGTCCTTTGGGAATGACCCAGCGTTTGCCGTTGCTGGAGGTGACGAGACAAACTCTTCCATTCCTAATCGGAAGAGCCGCCCCTTGGAGGATGAACCCGGAATTGTTAGCCATCGTGGCGTCCCGTGGTGATGGTGAATGTTCTCCCTATATTCACTTTGACACGTCGCACCAGCTGGTCAAGATTGATATATCGGTTTTCACGGAATTTACATCAATTATTCTTCACTTGCTCCGGAGCTTCATGCGATTCGCCTTGCTGGGAGATCACGCCGACGGCCTGGAGATGGCGCGGGCTATGGCGCTGACGGGACGCCACGAATTCGCGGTCTACTCAGGGTCGCCTGTTGGCGGCGAAATCCTGGGCCGTTGGGGCTTGGAGCCGGCGCGACAAGGCGATCTTGAGGAAGTGCTTGCCGATCCCGCTGTCGAGCTGTTGATCGTCGCCGTCCCGCCGTCCGTGCGTCCCGAGCACCTACGCCGCGCGCTTCAATCGGAGCGGCATGTCCTGTGCGTCCATCCCGCCGACGATTCGCCCGATATCGCTTACGAAGCCGCCATGTTGCAGGCTGACACGGGGAAGCTACTATTGCCTCTAACTCCCGAGGGCCTCCATCCAGGGATTCGCAGGCTGGCCGAAGTGGTTCATTATTACAGCGCGCCGGCGCCGACGGAGGCCGTCACTGCCGATCCTGCGCACCAAGTCCCCGCGCTGCGTCACCCCGTCACCCCATCACCCCGACACCCCGTCATCCCGTCATCACGCTCCCAAGTGCGGCTTTTGGAATGCGAACGCTGGTCGACCGAAGACGTGTTGCTCGAGACGGACTTTCCGCTCCAGAAGCCAAGCCTGCCGGGCTGGGATGTTTTCCGGGTTCTGGGCGGCGAGATCGGTGAAATCCTGGCAGTGTCCGGCAGGGAAGAATTGACGGCCGGCGTGCCCTTGCTTCTCAACGGCCGCTTTGTTCGGGGCGGCCTGTTTCAGGCGACCTACCTTCCCCACCAGGCCGAGTCGCGTTGGCGCTTGGCGCTCGTGGGCCCTACGGGGCGAGCGGAGCTGTTGTTCTCCGAAGGTTGGCCTGGCCCGTCGCGCTTGAGCTATGTCGATGAAAACGGCCAAGAGCGCGTCGAGGAATGGCCGGCGTTTCACCCCTGGGCGCCCATGGTGGAGGCGATGGAAGAATCGCTGCGGTTGCTGCCACGGTCTTCGACCAAGCGAGACATCGGCGCCACCGCCGGCGACACGCTGGTCCAGAGGAGGCTTGGCTGGCTTGACGAAGTGCGTGCTCTGGAACTGGACGACGCCGTCCGCCGCAGCATCGCGCGCCGCCGGGCAAGCACGCTCGACTTTCAGGAAGTGACCGAGGAAGCCGGCTTCAAAGGAACCATGACGTTGGTCGGCTGCGGGCTTTTGTGGATGAGCGTGATGCTCTTGATCCTGTCCGCCTGGGTTCCCTGGCTCGGCTGGCTCATCGCGCCGGTATTCGCTATTTTCCTGGTCATGCAGTTGTTGCGCTGGGTGATGCCGGCGAAGGATGAGGGTAAAGCGTGAACCGCAGCGACGCGCCGATGGCAGCCATGCGAGCCAACAGGCCACATGACAATCCTTGGCTGAACGCCCACGGCTCGGTTCCGCAGTCGTACCCGATGTTAAACTCACGCTGCGTGCAATGCTGCCAGACCGTGCGGTGCCGCTTGCCGAAGGACTCGATAACAGCGACCATCGCCGCGATGTTCAACTCCGGCTCTGCGTGGCTGTCTCCAGTCTCGAAAGTCGCGTGCCAGAACCCATCCTCGCCACGGATTACATGCAATGCGAAGACGTGCCGCGAGTCGAAGGCCGCCGCCAGCGCCGTCAGGTCGTTGGGCGAGATCAGGTCGAGGTCCGTATTCAAGTAGCATATGGTGCCATCTAACTTTCCGCGCCTTTTTGACGGCCATTTACTCATGCGGACTCCGAGGAAACGTTGGCCATGTGCGGGACGCTTTCGCCATGGTCCAGCTCGTCCGCGACCCTTCGTAGCGCCAATGCCTTGACTCGGTCGGCAGCTTCCTTTCGACTCTGCCCATAGCAAAGCACACCGGGAAGCTCGGTAACTTCCGCCAACCATCGGCCATCTTCTTCTTGCTCGATTTCAACCGTAAAATTCATGACATCCTCGCGTCGTACACGCTCCCACAGACTTCGTTAGGAAGCTCCTCAATAATCCTAACTCTTCATTCGAATTAATTCCATGTCCTTCTTCCTCTCCTGTCCGCGTTGCAAGCAATGGGTCGAAGTCGACCGCCATTGGGTCGGAAGCTTGACCACTTGCCCTCATTGTTCGGCCGATTTCGTGGTCCCGGACGCGTCGCCCGCACCAGGAAGCGCGCGGCCCAGCCCAGAGTCTTCGGCGAAAGCAGCCCCGCAACCTGCGAAACGCTGGTACGAGCAATTGGAGGACGAGCGCGAAGCCAACGCAACTACGCCCGTCGTAGGCATAGCGCCCGAAGTTGAGCCGGACATCGACATTTCCCTTCCCGCCCCAATCGCCTCAGGCGCTTGGCGGAGGGTACGCGGCGGATTGACCGTGATCTACATCGCTATGATCGTCGCTTTCGTCACGCTGACCGTATTCCTTCTTGTCGGTCTGTCTGAGTTGGGATGGGGTGGCAGGCGACCGGTCGCGCCGGCGCTCCTTCCGGTCTTGGGATTGCTTTTAGTCGGCGAAGGCGTGTTCGGATTTGTGGGCCAATGCTTGTGCTGCACCGCGCCCGAGCATTCCAGGTTGCGCGGCAAAGCCGTCGCCTCAACCCTGTGCGCTATTGGAGCGGCGATAATGTTCGCGCTGTGGGTTGGACTGGGATTCGTCCGCCAAGGCCCGCTGCACGAAGGTCGGATGCAAGTCGGAGGTGAGTTTCTTATTATCGGACTTCTTACCATCATCCTGTCGGGGGCGGGCGTGATTTGCTGGGTCCTATTTCTCAGGGATTTGGGAAGGCATTTCCAAAACCCAAAACTCGCTCAAAGCGCCCAGCTCTATTTTCTTTTTTTCATCGTCTGCGTACTGGCGACGTTTTGCATGCACGGATCGTTGCTGTCCGTACCCGATGACGAGTTCTCCAAGGGCCAGCTCGGGCTGACTGCGATATTTTTCGCGATCTTTTACGTGTGGCTGCTCAGCATGGTTGTTCAGGCGCGCAACACCATCGCGAGCAGATCGTGAAGATAGGTTGGGCGCTTGGACATTCAGCCCGAGCGCGAAACGGCAAACCGTCCAGTGACAGCGTGGCGACAATATGATTTATGCATAAGATGTTTGGCATCCCCTTGCGGAGGAAGGCCCAGCAGCTATCCTCCGCGTCTATTCCCCCAAGGCGGAGGAAGCACCTATGCGCTTTTCAACCCTTGTCGTCGCCCTTGTCGCTCTCGCCTTCAGCCCCGGATGGTCCCTCGCCCAGATCGCTTTGCCCGTCTTCGATCCGCAAAAAGACGGCGGCCAACCCCAGAAAATGACCTTCGAAGACGCGAAAAAGTCCGCCGACTTCCGGCACGGCGCGCTCCTGCGCGTCACTCTCAACGACGATTCCAAAGTCGAAGGAACGCTCGTGCGCGTCGACCGGAAAGCGACCCGCATCTATCTCCGCACCGAGCCGGGCGCAGCGCCGCGGGCCATTGCCCAGAAGGAAATCAAGAAAGTTGAAAAAGCGACGCGCGATAGCATCCGTCCGGCAGGAATGCGTGAAGACGCGGTCACGCCGGAAATCCATCAAATAGCCGTCTTCAGCGGCGCCTCCAGAAGCGTGCGTTACTTCGGGCCGAATCTGTCGCCCGAGGAATTGCGAAGCCTGCAAGAGCTGGAGGACGCCGAGAACGAGTTCGCCCGCCTTGATCAGCTCCACATGAACCGGAGCCAGCTTGTCGACAACGAGGTGGCCATCCAGGGTGAACGGCTCACATCACATCATCTGATCAACGACCTTTTGCGGCAACAGGTGTGGAGCGGCTTTTGGGTTCTGCCCCTCGCCCCGTCGTACCATCAGGTGGTGATACAGCACGACCAACCGGAATTGGCGAAGCTCGTGGCCGCGCTGCCGTCCTTCGAAGCATGGACCAAAGCGCGCGACAACGCTCGCAGCTTGCGCAGCCACGCCGTCGTCGAAGATGGCCGCATCGTGGCCATGGTCGTAGCGGAGAAATAAGCGTTTAGCCGCGAGCCAACGGCGAGCGCGGGCCCGCGACATCACGCAACAATTCCAAGGATTTCTCGACAACGTCAAACGCCGCCCGTGGCCGGGCGATGCGTTTGACGTTGTCGCGCAACGATTGCAGCTTGCGCGGATCGTCGAGAAGCCGGCCAATCTTGAATGGCGCGGTGGCGGCGTTGTTGATCTTGATGGCGGCGCCCGCTTCCAGCAAGTAATCGCTGTTGCGGCTCTCTTGCCCAGGGATCGGGTTGACAATGGCCATCACCGCTCCCCGGGCCAGCGTTTCCGACGTGGTCAGCCCGCCCGGCTTGGAAAGGACCAAGTCGGCCAGCAACATTAACTCGTCGATCTCTTTCGTGAAACCGAAGACCTTCACCTTGTGCCTCGACGGAACCGGCAGCTTCTCCAGATCGCCTTTGAGCTTTTCATTGCGGCCGGTGATGGACACGAGCTGGATCGGCCTTTCGATCTGCAAAATCGCCAGAAACAGCTTCTCGACCGGCCCGACGCCGAAGCCGCCCGCGATCTGCACGATGATGGGCCGTTCGCCGTCGACCTTGTGCTTGGCCAAGAGTTCCCTTCGGTCCTTCGCCGAACTGAAGACAGGGTGAATCGGAATGCCGGTGGCGACGATGTCCTTTTTCGGCACCCCCCAATGCTCTAAATACAACGCTCCTTCCGGCGTGGCGGTGAAGTACCGCTCACACGGCTGATTGACCCAAAGCCTGTGCGTGTCGAAGTCGGTGGTCACCGTCGTATGTGGCATCGACACAAGCTTTTGTTTACGCAAGGAGGCAATGATCTCCGCCGGAAGAAAGTGCGTGTTGATGATCAGGTCCCACGGCTCTTCGCGCAGGAACTTCACGAAATTGCGCAAGTTCAATTTCTCGAGCACCAGCCGAAAGCGATCGCCGCGATACTTGCCCGATTTGCTGGGCCGGTCCAGCAGATCATAGAAATGGCCCAAAACGTGCGGCGCCTTGTTGACGAGATCGAGGTAGAGCTTGCCGTAGACGCGGCGGAACAAGGCGTTGGTCATGTCGAGCACGTCGATGTTGCGGACCGTTGCCTCGGGGACCATGAGGCGAAGGGCCGCGTCGACCGCCTCCGCGGCCCGCAGATGCCCCGCCCCCACTGACGCGGACAACACTAAAATGCGCGGCGCCATTGGGTCGTTTCCTCCCCTGCTTAGGACGGATTTGGGCACTGTCCGGGTTTTGCGTGTCATTCTATCACCAAAAAAATGAAGCGGTGGTGCTGTCATTTGTCGTTTACAGCACCGCCGCTTCATTACCGCCTGGTCATTTTGCAACAGAGCCTGACTATCACTCGCCGTTGGTCTTGTTGAGCGGGCAGCAATTCGGACAAGGCAACTCTTCGCCGGTGACAGGGCAGGTATAGCCCTGCTCCTGAGTCGGTTCTTTGGCCTGATTCAAGGGGCAGCACCTCTCACAGGGAAGCTGCTCGCCGGTGATTGGACAGGTGTAGCTTGCCGCTCGTGAGTTGGCATAGACAAAACCGCCCGCAATTGCCAGCGGCAGCCCCAGCAAGGCCGTTAAAAGCCATTTCCGTCTATTCATGGAATTTCCTCCGAAAACAACTCGCGCAACGAGAGGGGACCGTCCCTACTCACTTCGCGAATTTGTAAATTGCTTCCATCAAATCATCGTATACAGCGGCGTCGCCGGATCGGATGGCATCCGTGGCGCACCGCTCCAAGTAGTTTCGCAGGACCGTCTTGGTCAGTCCTTTGAGGGCGGCTTGCACGCTGGCAAGTTGTTGAAGCACTTCAAGGCATGGTCGCTGACTTTCGACCATCCGCGCAACGCCCTTGACTTGGCCTTCAATGCGCTTCAAGCGTTCCTGCATTCCCTGCCGAAGTTCATCGGCGTAAATTGGCAGGCTTACTTTCATCGAGCTTATACTCCTACCCCCTACCACTAGTATAGGCGGAAGAGAAGCAGGAAGTCAAGCCGTCGTATCTTGGGCATCCGCCCAGGAAGAATTGCCACGCAAAATCAGGACAGTACCCGGATTTGCAATCCGTCACGTTCGCTAACGACGGATTGAAAATCCGTCCTACATTGGGGACGGATTGAAAATCCGTCCTACGTTGCGGGTTGCTGCTGGGTCATGCAATGAAGCGTTCCCAACCCCCATACGAGATCGAGCGCATGAATCCCGACTACCGTTCGCCCCGGAAACAACTCCGCTAGGGTTCCCAGCGCGATCCGATCCTGCGAGTCGTTGAAGGTCGGCACAAGGACCTTCTCGTTGGCGATGTAGAAATTCGCATAGCTCGCGGGTAGACGCCGGCCTTCGAAAAACACCGGCTCAGGCATCGGCAGCGTCACCACTTGCAAGCGCCGGCCGTCCAAATCCGCCATTTCCTGAAGGCGGCGCAGATTGTCCTGAAGCGGCTCATAGTTCGGATCGGCGGCGTTTTTCTCCACGACGGCAACCACGGTTCGCGGCCCCACGAAGCGCGCCAGGTCGTCGACGTGGCCATGCGTGTCGTCGCCGGCGATTCCCCGGCCAAGCCAGAGCACCTTGCGAATGCCGAGAAAATCGGCGAAGACGCGTTCCAAATCCGTGCGCGATAATGTTGGATTGCGCCGTTGCACGTCGCTGAGCAGGCACTCTTCGGTGGTGAGCAGCAAGCCTTCGCCGTTGACGTCGATGCTGCCGCCTTCAAGCACGACGGGAACGTCGAGGACCGCCGGCTTCCAATGCGGCATGGCTAGAGTCTCGGCGAGTCGATCCGGCACCGCGTCATCCTTGCGCCAATCGTCGTACTTGACCCAAGCGTTAAAGCGCCAGTTGGTGAAGCCGACTTCGCCTTTGGGATTGGTCAGGAAGATCGGTCCGTAATCGCGCGTCCAAGCACGATCCGTCGGGATATGGAAATAGATAACCTGTCCCAGATCGACGCCGACTCGCCGCAAAATCTTAATGACACGCTTTTCGGCCTGGTCGTCGTTGACCAGGAGATTCACCTTTTCGCCGGTATGAAGATGGTGAATGATGTCGGCGAACACCCAAGGTATTGCCTGAAACTTTCCGGGCCAATCGTCGGCATTGTGCGGCCAGGCGAGCCAGGTGGCCTCGTGCCGATGCCATTCCGATGGCATGCGCCAGCCTGCGCGGGCGGGAGAAGGCATCCGTTCTGAACCTCGTTCACGAAGTCTTGCGACGCTTGCGACGCCGATCTCGGAGCGCGCGTTCCGAGTGGAACTGGTGGGCGAGAAGTTCCGACCGGGAATGCACGCCCAGGGCGCGGTAAATTGCCTGCACGTGATTGTGGACGGTGTGCGCGCTAAGCCGAAGCTGGGACGCGATGTGCTTCTCGGAATGTCCTTCCATGGCCAAGGCGAAAATCCGTTGCTGGGCCAGGGAAAGCTCGTCGTCAAGCGGGTTCGCCGACGCCGATGCTTGCGGATCGGCACTAATCGGAGGGTCGGCACAACTGCTGGTGGCTTCCTGGGAATCGATGCGGTCGCTCTTCGTAAGCGAGGATTCCATTACGAGAAACGCAATGCGCCCAAAACGTAGGCGCTGCCCAAGTCTCACCAAGCTCTTATCGATGCGCTTGGAATCGACGTAGGTTCCGTTGCTGCTGCCTAAATCCTTGACGAGGAGCGCCGCTTCGTAGGCCTCGATTTCGGCATGCCTTCGGGAAATGGTCCTGTCCTTGATGACGAGCGCGCACTCCGAGGACCGTCCAAGAAAGTACCTTCCCGGCGCAAGGATGAGACGCTCCGCGTAGTATTGGGGCGACTGGCTGCACAAATGGAGAATGCGGCTCATGGTGCATAACCTGGATGACTCATCAACGATGCTCGGCCAGGATTCTTGCGAACTTAGTCTGTTTAGGCCCTTGAATCAAGAAAAATTCCGAGGACAATCTTGCTATGCCAAAGAAAAAGAGGCGACATGCTTCATCCTTCTGGAGCCGATATAGCGTCCTTGTGGGCATCGGCGGTGCCGCCGTGGTTACAGGGGTAATCGTCGCGTTCATCCTCTTGGTCGGCGGCGGGCAGAGCGAGCCCGCCAAGACCGGCGCCAAAGCGGGCGTGATGTCCAAAACGGAAGCAAAAGCCCGCTTGGCGACGGTCTGGGATCTCGCGCAGCTCGGCCTGGCCATGCACAGTTATCATGATGTGAATCTCCGCTTTCCTCCCGCGGCGGGCGAGGAATCGGCGAAATCTCCGACGCTCAAAGGCATGAGTTGGCGCGCGCAAATCCTTCCCTATATCGAGCGCGACGCCTTGTTTCTCGACTTGTTGCAAGGCTCGTACCCGCTCGCCACAGGCCCCGCGGAGCCATGGAATCGCCGCGGCCTGGAGAGAGTCCCTCTGCTGCCTCATTCCGCCACGGTTGCCGGCAAGAACTCGCTGCCCTGGCATACTCGCTATCGCGTGTTTGTCGGCAACGGCGCCGCTTTCGAGAAAGGCAAGGCGCTGTCGTTTCGTGACTTCAAGAACGGCGCATCCAACACCATTTTTATCGTCGAAGCTGTCGATGCCGTGCCCTGGCCAAAGCCCGAAGAACTCGATTACGACGCTGCGAAGCCCTTGCCGAAACTGGGCGGCCAATTCGCGGACGGCTGTTATGCCGTCTTTGGCGACGCCGGCGTGCGCTTCATAACCAAGAACACGGATGAGGGAGCGCTGCGCGCCTGGATCACGCGCATTGAGCCTTCGTACTTGAGCAAGGTCGAGCGTGGCGAACAGCCGCCGCCTTCGGAGAAGACGATTGTCGCGCTGGCGCGGGTGCTGGGCGAGGATCCCGATGTGCTGCTTGCCCTCGCAGGGAAGGTGTCGCACGACTTGCGGCAAATCATCCTCAAGCGTCCCAAACTTTTCGCACAACTCATTCGCGAACTCAAAGATTTGCCCGATCACGCCATGTTGCGCCTTGTGCGCGAAGTGCGCGACGGAAACTGGTGATTGATGACCGCACTCTACAAGGAGCCCGCAATGATCGAACTTCACAACGACCGCCTCGTGTTCTCGTTCCCCGAGGCCTATCCGGCCGCCAAGCTGAGCATCGACTTCCAACGAACGCTGAGAATTCCCGATGACGGCAAGACCTATCCGCTGCCGCCCGGCTTGGGCCGTTTTCCAGTCAAGCACGTCGATGACTTTGCCGACAAAGTCCCCGGCGACTGGCGCGAACACGGCGGCGTTATGCTGCCGATGTTCCAATCCGAAGCGATGTGGCTCCTTTTACATGGCGACTATGATCCGGAGCGCGGCGTCGCTTATCCGTTCGCAATCAAAGTGGCGGCCGGCAAGATCGACGCGGTTACCGGCAACTCATGGTCGAACGGCCTGCATCGTTCGCCCCAGGACTACATGATTTCCCCAGGACAGCCATGGCTCGACGGCTTTTGCGTGGAAAAGGGAACGATCCGCCAGTTCGTCGCCATGCCGCTGGGCGCCGGCTACACCGCGGAGGAGCAAATCACCGGCAAAGCGGAACATGGTGGGCTGCAAATCGCCGTGTATCCCATGAAGCGCGACGCGTACGAGCGCCGGTTTCCGATCAGGCCGCGACATTTCGTGCGGACTAGATCACTCGACGCCTACATGAGCCCCGAGTCGCGCCCCCTGTTGCTAGGGGAAGCGGCAATGGGTCTGGCTCCCGGTGGCCGCATGAAACAGGAAATCTACGCTGATCCATTCCGCTTCGATGACTGGGATCATCTGACCAGCAGTCGCTGCTTCGTGCATATCGCCAACTCGCTGACCTGGCGTGCGATCACTGGGGCCGCTCCGCCAAGCATGCCGCCGACGGCGAAGCAGTACAGCCAGGCCGGGCTGCCCTGGTTTGACTATTACGACGAAAGCGCCGCTGCACTGCCTGGCTCTGGGGTGCTCAGCAAACTAAAAAGCGTCTTCGGCATGGGCAAGGAAAAGGGCGAGGAGCCATTGCCGGAGAACGAGCCGTGCGAACCTGCCGCCTCGGTGCTCCTCAAACCCAAAAAGAGCAAGCACCAAGTGCGCGAAGGCAGCTTTTAAGATTTCGGAGTGCGGCGAACATTCACCGCGTTCTGTTTACGTTTCGCGCTCGGAAGATCGAATCAGTGACAGAGCCTGCGTGCGCGAAACGTAAACAGCGTCGAGGATTCACGCGTTGGAATTGCATGCTCCCAGCTTGACAGCAAGCTGGTAAACCAGCAAAATGGCTGAATGAAGACGACTCTCGACCTTCCAGATGGCCTGGTGAAACAAGTCAAGATCCGCGCCGTAAAGGACGGCCGTAAGCTCAAGGATACGGTCGCCGAACTGTTGCGCAAGGGCCTAGGCGCCGCTGCGACAACGGAAGAGACGCCGCTCATCATCAAGGATAAACAAACCGGTTTACCGCTGATCGTTTGTCCGCGGGCCGCTTCCAAAAAAGCTGAACTCACTCCCAAGCGCATTGCCGAAATTCTCATCGACCAGGAAGCGGAGTGGCACAATGCTGCTTCCCGATAGCAACGTTTGGGTGGCGCTGGCGGTCTCTCGGCACATCTTCCATCCTGCCGCACAAACATGGTTTCGTGGACTTAAGCGCCGAGACAGGATCGCATTTTGCCGGGCGACGCAGCAAACCTTCCTTCGTCTCCTTACGACGGAAGCCGTGCTCGCACCCCATGGGCTTCCGCCTTTGACCAATCAAGCGGCATGGTCGGTCTACGAAGGTTTTCGCGCCAACGAGCGCGTCGTGTTCGCCGACGAGCCGCGCGGATTGGAGCTCGTTTGGGGGAAACTTGCCCGAACTCCAAAAGCCTCGCCCAAACTATGGATGGACGCCTATCTCGCGGCATTTGCCATCTCGGGTGGACACGAGTTTGTGACGACGGATTCGGGATTCACCCGTTTCAAAGGGCTCGAGGTTCTTGTTCTTTCAAGAGCATGACGCTTCCGAAGGCGCTTGCAAGCTCGCCTAGAATAAAACGCGCCAGCGGCCGTCTATTTGCACATCAGCGACTTCACTCAATGCCGCCCTTATTGACATTCAAGGAGAGGGTATGCGAGTTGCCGCCAACTTCTGTTCTCCATTCGTAGTACTTTTCGTTCAAGCTTGCGCTGGCGCCGACGATTGGCCCAGCTTCCGCGGACCAAGCGAAAACGGCTCGATAAAAGCGAAAAACCTGCCGGCGGAATGGTCGCAAGACAATTTCCTGTGGAAGACCAAACTACCGGGCTTGGGTTCTTCGACTCCTATTACCGTTGGCGACAAGGTTTTTGTCACTTGCTATGCCGGCTACGGCGCCAAGCTCATCAAAACCGACTTCAGCAAGGGGAAAACCAAAGGCGATGCGAAAGGCGGCGCTAAAGCTGATCCGAAAGGTGATTCCAAAGGTGAAACCAAAGGCGAGGCCAAAGGCGACGCCGAGCCTGAAGATCAGAAGAATCTGAAGCTGTTGCTTGTGTGCATCGATCGAACCAAAGGCAATATCGCTTGGACCAAGGAGATCGAGCCGAAATTGCCCGAGCAGAAATTCAACGGCTTCATCCGCGAGCACGGTTACGCCTCCAGCACGCCGGTCTCCGACGGCGAGCGCATCTATGTCTTCTTCGGCAAGTCGGGCGTTTTCGCCTTCGATCTCAAAGGCAACCAGCTGTGGCAGGCCGACGTCGGCTCCAGGACCGACGGCTGGGGCTCGGCGAGCAGCCCCGCGCTGTCGAAGAACACGGTGATTGTCAACGCCGCCATCGAGAGCCGATCGCTGGTTGGCTTGGACAAGAAAACGGGCAAAGAGCTTTGGCGCAAGGAAAAGATCGCCAAGAATTGGGTCTCGCCCGTGCTCGTCAACCTCCAGGGCGGCAAGCAGGAAGTCGTCCTCAATGCGCCGGGCAAGATCCTTGGATTCGATCCCGACAGCGGCGCGGAGCTGTGGAGCTGCGACGGCATCGGCAAGGACGGCGATTTCGGCTACACCTGCTCGACGCCGGCCGTCCACAAGGACATGCTCTACGCGATGGGCGCAGGACCGGGCATGCCGCCGACCTTGATTGCGGTCCGCGCCGGCGGCCGGGGCGACGTCACCAAAACCCACCTCGTCTGGAAAGAAAAAGCCGGGGCCGGCATCTCGTCGCCCACGATTCATAATGGCAAAATCTACTGGGTCAATAATGCGGCCGTGTGTGTGGACGCCGACACCGGCAAGTCCCTGTACAAGGAGCGCGTCTATAGCTCCATCGGCGAATACACGTCGACGGTGGCCGCGGACGGCAAGGTCTTCGCGCTCACCCGCGTCGATGGCCTCTACGTGCTGGCCGAGGGCGAGAAGTTCGAAAAGCTGGCCCACAACTCCTTCGACGGCGACGACAGCATCTTTAACTCCAGCCCCGCGATCAGCAACGACCGCATCTACATCCGCTCCAATGCATATCTGTATTGCATTGGCAAGAAATAACTAAGGGTATGAGGGTGCATGAACCTCCGCCAATGATGCCAACGACCACCCCCGACCAGAAGGAGAATTGGATCAGAACCGAGCGCTCAAATCGCTCCGGGCGCCTAAGGCGCGAGGATAAAGTCGAGGTCGTCGGCAAACTCGATAGCGCACAAGTCCGTGATCCTATCCCGCACACCGCTGTCCAAGTTGGCAAAAAACCAGTCTAATCCCGCGGAGCCCGTAAGCACGTCGCGGGCAAGGTCATCGAACACAGTCGCAGATGGGCCATCCACCTGAAAGTAGAAATCGCTATTGAAGCGAGGACCCACGGTAGTGCCGCGGATGTTAGCGACACGCGTGGAATAGTCATGGTTGGAAGTCCATTCCGCCATTACCGAGCAGAGCGCTTCATCGAAGCCATCAAAGGCGGTTTGGCCGGCGATTAGAATATCGTCGCCAGGGTCGCCGACAATGCGATCGGCTCCGCTTCCCCCAATTAACAAGTCGCGGCCCGAGCCGCCTACCAACAGATCATCGCCGTCGCCTCCCAGCAGTACGTCATTTCCGCCGCCGCCTTTGAGCCGATCGTCACCGGAGTCGCCGTGGAGCCACGCTGGCAAGCGAATGCTCCCGTCAACATGAATATTGTCATTGCCCTCCTTCCCGAAGACGATGATGCGGCCAGTGGGAGCAAAGCTGCCTTGGGATACGCCATTGAGCACTACTTCTACTGCACCAGTATGGCAAAGTGGTTGAATGAGAAGGTAGTCGTTGCCGGTGGTTCCCCAGACGAAAAGTGCAGTTTGGCCAGGGTTACATGGGTCGGGTAGCAACGTGGCGCCAACGGGTTCGTCGTCGTCTTGGATCGTGCCGGTCGCCGGACTGCCGGTTATGGTGATGGGCGACATGGAATTGACCAGGATCGACACGTTGTTGGAAACAACGTTGGCCAGGGCCAGGTCGAGCCGGCCATCGCCATTGAGGTCCGCAAGCGCAACCGAACTCGGTTCGAGACCGGTGGTGAATGTCTGCTGGGCGGCGAAAGTAGCAGTGGGCGCTCCCGCCGCCGTCGTACTGAGCAGCACGGACACGTTTGTGGAGTCGCGGTTTGCCACGGCCAAGTCTGGCCTCCCATCGCCGTTGAGATCGCCGAACGCTACAGACAAGGGGACGTTTCCGGTTGCGAAGGTCTGTTGCGCGGCGAAGCTCGGCGTGAACGCTCCGGCCGCCATCGTATTGAGCAGCACCGACACCGTATCGGAAGAGTCGTTGGCCACCGCCAAGTCGGGCCGGCCGTCGCCGTTGACGTCGCCTATCGCAACCGAAAAGGGATTTTGGCCGGTGGCGAAGGACTGCTGAGCGGTGAAGCTCGGTGTGCCTGCTCCCGGCGCCGTCGTATTGAGGAGCACCGACACTGTGTCGGCGTGCACATTAGCGGTGGCCAGGTCGGGCCGGCCATCGCCGTTAAAATCGCCGAATGCAACGGAGTACGGCGAAGTGCCAGTGGCGAACGTCACGTGAGCGGCAAAGCTGGGCGTTGTCGCTCCCGCAGCCGTCGTGTTGAGCAGCACCGACACGGTGTTGGCGCTAATGTCGCTGTTGGCCAGGGCCAGGTCGAGTCGGCCATCGCCGTTGAAGTCGGCCACCGCCACGGATCGAGGAACGCTCCCAGTTGCGAAAGTTACCTGGGGTGCGAAGCTGGGCGTGGCCGCTCCTGGCGCCGTGGTATTAAGCAACACGGAAACGGAGTCGGAGAGAGCGTTGGCGACAGCGAGGTCGAGTCGGCCGTCGCCGTTAAGGTCCCCTGTCGCCACCGAGATGGGATCGAATCCCACGGCGAAAGTCGCTTGCGGTGCGAAATTGGGCGTGGCCGCGCCTGGTGACGTCGAGTTGAGCAAGACTGAAACGCTGTCCGAGGAATTGTTTGCTACGGCCAAGTCGCGTAAACCATCGCCGTTAAAGTCCCCCACCGTAACAGACCAAGGATTCAAGGCGGTGGCGAAGTCTTCATGCGCGGCGAAGCTCGGCGTGGTCATAATCGGCGCCGTGGTATTGAGCAACACCGACACTGTGTGCGAGGCATTGTTAGCCACGGCCAAGTCTGGTCGACCATCGCCGTTCAGGTCCGCAACCGCCACAGAGATAGGATCGAGGCCGGCGGCGAAAGGCTGTTGGGCGGCGAAACTGGCAGTGACCGCGCCCGGTTGCGTCATGTTGAGCAGGACCGACACCGTATCGTGGCCGCCGCCGTTAGCGAGGGCCAGGTCAAGCCGACCGTCCCCATTAAAGTCGCCGAACGCCACGGACGATGGGGGGCTATTACTGGCGAAGCTCTGTTGTGCGGCGAAGTTGGGCGTGGCCGCGCCCGGGGCCGTTGTATTGAGTAGCACGGACACCATGCCGGAATCGCCACTGGCCACGGCCAGGTCGGGCCGGCCGTCGCCGTTCACGTCCCCCACAGCCACCGATCTGGGTCCGTCGCCCGTGGCGAAGCTTTGCTGGGCGGCAAAGCTCGACGTCGCTGCGCCGGTTGGCGTCGTGTTGAGCAGCACTGAAACCGTGGAGGCGTGGTGGTTAGCCACGGCCAGGTCGAGCCGGCCATCGCCGTTGAAATCCCCCAGCCCCACCGAGAAGGGATACTCTCCGGTGGGGAAGGTCTGCTGGGCGGCGAAGCTGGGCACATCCGCTCCCGTCGGCGTCGTATTGAGGAGCACCGACACCCAATTGGCGGCGGGGTCGCTGTTGGCCAGGGCCAGGTCGGACCGGCCGTCGCCGTTGAAGTCCCCCACCGCCACAGATCTGGGAACGAAACCGGCGGCGAAGGTGCGCTGCGGGGCAAAGCTGGGCGTGTCCGCTCCCACACTCGTCGTATTGAGCAGCAACGACACCGTGTCGGAGTTGGCATTGGCCACGGCCAAGTCGGGCCGGCCGTCGCCGTTAAAGTCGCCTAACGCAACGGACTCAGGATTGATGCCGGTGGCGAAAGTCTGTTGCGCCGCGAAACTGGACGTGGTCGCACCCGGCGGCGTTGTGTTGAGAAGGACCGACACCGTTCTGGACATGTCATTGGCCACGACCAAATCGCGCCGGCCGTCGCCATTGACATCCCCCACTGCCACAGACAAGGGATATTGGCCGGTGGCAAAGTCCTGGTGCGCGGCGAATTCAACTTTCTGCATCGGGTTCGACAGGCTCACCGTGAACGTCCGATCGGGCTCCGGCAACGTATTGCCAATAATCGGCACAGCGATCGTGGCCGTTGTCTGATTAGCGGCGAAGGTAAGCGTGCCCGCGGTGGCCACGTAGTCAATGCCGGCGATGGCTGTGCCGTCGTGGGTGGCAAAGTCGACCGTCACCGCCGGCGCCGTGTCGCCGGAGCGGGTAACAGTGAAAATCATGTCGGTCGTGCCCGCGTCTCCCTCGGGAAACGGCGCGGGATTGGCTATCGACAGATTCACGGTCGGGGCCACGCGTTGTTGAAGCCATTCCAGCGCCGGTCGGAAACGCACATACGATTGCCGTGAGGTCCCTCGGTCGGCGATGGCGGCAAGCTCTAAACACTTTCGCAGCCAGGAAATCAACATGGCGGAAAACTCCTTGCAACAGTCAGCTGTTACTCCGATGGGAGGTCTTGCTGATTGCTTCTTGGGACGCTTCGAGGATCGCTCGCTTTCCTGCAAATAAGAACTGACCGGAGATGCACAATCCCGTAAGTGGTTCCACCGACAAACGTGAGTAGACTGGCCACCAGCAGCACATAGGGACCAGCGACAATTCCACCCGTGTAGTTGCCGAATGTGCCACCGGGCGCGCCGAAGATCCAAACGAACGAAAATGGAAGTAGAATAAGCGCCAAAACCGCCGAAACAAAGCCCGCTATCCAGGTCCATGGTTTCAGAATTCGAACCAAGAGCCCTGGAAGTATTGTTCCCACAATCAGGAGGGAAAACACCAACCCCATTATGCCGGCGCCTGTGTTCCATCCCCACAAAGAAAGCGACTCGAAGCCGACTAAGACCATGCCCGGAGATACGCGTTCTACCATCCACTGTTCATAGCGTTTCCGCCCTTTGTGAATTAGTTCTTGTTCCGCGTCGATGCTCCGCCTCAACGCCTCGATTTGTGCCTCCAGTGGCGCAATTGCTCGTTGGATTTCCTCTTGTTTACGTTGTTCCCTTGCAGCGTATTCGGAGAGACTTCCGCCAGGAAATACCGGGTTGCTTCGCCTTATCGCGTCAATGCGCTTTTTGATTTCTCTTCCAAGCTCGGCTTCGGTCTCACGGAGCTTCGATTTGAAGGGGACCTCTTGAAATTTCCACCATGGCAGGAACATATTAACGAACAAAAGGCCGGCCCCCGTGAGCAGCATTATTACCCAGAACATTGATGGGGAACGGTCTCGTTCATTGACGGTGTGCAGCCCTGATTCGCCCCGCCCCAAGCCGGCGCCGAACTGAGCGTCCGACTCCATGATCTCAGATACGAAAGCCGGTCTTGTTGCCTCGTACTCTTCCTCGGGATCCTTGTCGCGTCGTCGCGGCGGTGGGCTATCGTGCCGATAGCTGCTGTAGCGCACAGGCAGTGGAGACTCGGGAGGCGGGAGTGGTGGCGGTTTTGGGCGCGCATGTTCCGATCCCACGGTCTGCGGCTCGCTCGCATCGCTGCTCGGGACTTCCACCTTGAACCGATACGTGCATTTCGGGCAGTCGATCGAACGCCCCACCAGAGCGTCGGGGGCTTTGAGCTTCGAATCACACGATGGGCAGACAACTCGAATGGGCATGGCATGACCGGTGTGGGCAGGTAATTTTCATAGCGGGTTCCTTGCATTCCCCCATAACTCATGCGAAAATCAGCCGCGAATCGGGTAATGCATTTTCCAGAAAAATTGCGTCTCGGGGCTTTTGGGGGGAATTGGCCATGTCGTCCACGAGCGCCGATCCGAGATCGGTCGACCCAAAATCGGCCGATCAACTCACCGAATTGCTCCGCCGCGCCCGCGCGGGCGACGGCGACGCTTCTTCCAAAGCTCTGGAGCGCGTCTATGGCGAATTGCGGAGGCGGGCCGAGCAGCTTTTTGACCGGGAAAGCTCCGGACATACCTTGCAACCTACCGCGCTCGTCCACGAAGCCTGGTTGAAGTTGCGCGATCAAGGCGGCGGCATCAAAGCGCCGGAGTTCCAGAGCCGCGCTCAGTTCTTCCACATCGCCGTCAAGTTAATGCGCGAAATCCTCGTGGACTGTGCCCGCAAAAAAAACTCCGCCAAGCACGGCGGCAACAGGACGAGAATGAACATAGACGTGGAGCAGGCGGCTCTCCTGCGTGAGGACTGGGACGAGGCTGAGGGCCGTCACGCAGGCGAGCCGCCTGCACTACGGCGCGACGCCGAAATTCTTGCCGTGCACGAAGCCCTTGAAGCTCTGCACGACCTTCGGCCGCGAGCGGCACAGGTCGCTCAACTGAAATTCTTCGGTGGATGCACGATCGCGGAGATGGCCCTGGCGCTGGAAGTCTCGCCGGAAACCGTCAAAGGCGACTGGAGCTTTGCCCGTGCCTGGCTGAGACGGGAGCTGGACGATCATGGGTGAAAGCAATTCGAGCGATGGTGTGAACCGCTTCCTAACGGGCGCGGCTCCGATGACCGCGGCTTCGATGGGCGCGGCTCCGATGGACGCGGGTCTGAGCTTGGGAGAACGGCTTCAAGAGCTGTTCCTTGCGGCCGTGCAAATCCGTGACGCTTACGAGCGCGGAAACTTTTTGCGTGAGCAGTGCGGCGAGGATCGGGCGCTTCTGCAAGAAGTGCAATCGCTCTTGGCATCGCATTTCAAGGACGACAGCTTTCTGGAACGGCCGGCTTATTCCATCGTCCTGCCGGCCACCAAAGCCAGTGCGGAAAAGCCGGAGTTTGACTCTCCCTCCATCTACCAGTTGAACGGGCGCGCGTCTGGAGACGGCATCGTCAAGCCTGGCGAACGTCCGCTGCCGTCGATTCCGGGCTACGAAATTCTGGAGCTTCTGGGCCGCGGCGGCATGGGCGTGGTCTACAAAGCGCGGCAAGCAAAGCTCAACCGCGTGGTCGCGCTCAAGATGATTCGCGAAAGCAATATCGAGGAGCGCGATCTTAGCCGCTTTCGCACGGAAGCCGAAGCGCTCGCCCGCCCGCAGCATCCCAACATCGTGCAGATTTTTGAAGTCGGCGAGCATGAAGGCGCGCCGTATTTGGCGCTGGAATATGTGGACGGCGGCACCTTGGCGCAGAAGATCAACGGCACTCCGCAGCCGGTGGGCTGGACCGCCGAGATCATGCAGATTTTGGCGCAGGCCGTCCACGCGGCCCACCAAGCCGGGATTCTTCATCGTGATCTGAAACCGGCAAACGTGTTGTTGAGGGGCGAGGGACGTGGGGCGAGGGGCGAGGGGCGAGGAAGACCGATGCGCCTCGCCCCTCGGCCCTCACTCCTCGCCTCTCGTCCCCAAGATTACCGATTTTGGGCTGGCCAAGAAGCTCGAAGAAGTCACGCAAACGCAGAGCGGCGCCTTCATGGGCACGCCCAGCTACATGGCGCCGGAACAAGCGCAAGCAAAGAAGGACATCGGTCCCGCTGCGGACGTTTATGCGCTCGGCGCGATTTTGTATGAAATGCTGACCGGCAAGCCGCCGTTTAAGGGTGAAACCACACTCGACACGCTCAATCAAGTGCTTGGGGAAGAAGTCGTGCCGCCGCGCTCGCTGAATCCGCGCGTGCCGCGCGATCTGGAGACGATTTGCCTGAAGTGCCTGCAAAAGGAGCCGAAGAGACGCTATGCCACGGGAGCAGATTTGGCCGCGGACCTGGGACGCTATCTAGGGCGTGAACCGATCCGCGCGCGGCCGGTCTGGAAGACGGAGCGTGTCTGGCGCTGGTGTCGCCGCAATCCGCTGGCGGCCAGTTTGGTGATGGCGGTGGCGTTCAGTTTAATTGTGGGAACCAGCGTGTCGCTGCTGTACGCGTTGCGCGCCAACGAACAGGCAATGCTCGCCAAGCGCGCCGCACTCCAACTGAGGTTCGATGCTGCGGTCCGGGAATCTGAAGCGAATCAGGCTCTGAGCTTACTCACCTCCGCTGAACTGCTGTGCGATCCGATTGCAAAGGCGGATCGGCGCTTGGAACAGTCGCTTCGCTTCCACTTGGGAAGTTGGTTCCAGGAAACGCATCGATCGAAGCACCTTCTTCCTCACGAGGCCATAGTTAGTGTCGTTGCCTTCAGCCCGGACGGCAAAATGGCGCTGACAGCGAGCGGCAGAACCCTTCGGTTCTGGAATACGGCCACGGGCGAGCAAGTCGGGAATCCTCTTGAGCATGAAAACGTCATCTCGTCTGCAGTATTTAGCCCGGATGGCAATACCGTGCTCACGGGATGCGAGGATAAGACTGCTCGGCTATGGGACGTGGCCACCGGCGAGCGGCGCGGGAAGCCCTTAAAGCATGACGGGGCGGTTAGATCCGTGGCGTTTAGTCCAGACGGTAGGACGCTGCTGACGGGAAGCGAAGACAAGAAAGCCCGGTTGTGGGAGGCGGAAACAGGCAAACTGCTCGGAACCTTGAGTCATGAAAACCCGTATGTCGCCGTGGCGTTCAGCCAGAACGGCAGGCTCGTGTTGACGGGCGGGCCGGACGGGACGGCGCAATTGTGGGACGCAGACACGCTCAAGCGCCTGGGCGAGCCGTTCAAGCATAAAGATAGAATTAGGGCTGCGGTTATTGGGCCGGACAGCAAGACGCTTTTGACCGGGGGTGAAGACAACGTGGCGCGGCTTTGGGATGTGAAATCTCGGAAGCAGCTGGGGCCGCCAATGCACCACCACAACTGGGTCATGGTTGTGGCCTTCAGCCCAGACGGCAAGATCGTGCTAACGGGAAGTGGCGACAGGTCGGCGAGGCTGTGGGAGACAGGCAGCGGCAATCCGATTGGACCGCCCTTGCACCATGTATTGCTGATTGACGCCGTCGCCTTCAGCCCGGATGGCAAGACGGTCCTCACTGGCAGCCGTGACCATACTGCGCGCCTTTGGGAAATTGCCACGGCGAGATCTTTCCATCCGCAGTTGAATTCTCCTGACTCGGTGCTGGGCCTGGCCTTTAGCCCAGACGGCACGAGGGTGCTTACGCGCGGCGACGACAAGGCGGGGCGGCTATTAGATGTCGGTACGGGCAACCAGGTCGGACTCGCCTTGAACCATAAAGACGGGGTTACGGCCGTCTGCTTCAGCCCGGACGGCAAAATAGTGGCGACGGGAAGCAAAGACAAGAAGGTACGGTTGTGGGACGCGGAAACAGGGGAGGGGTTCGAACCTGCCATGCCGCATGACGCCGGCATTGAGCGCATCTTCTTCAGCCGAACCGGCAAGACTTTGCTTACGATCAGTAGGGCCGTCAAGGTGCCCGAATGGGAGGCGCGGTTGTGGGAGGTGCCGACGTGCATGCCGCTGGGACAACCGATGCGCCATGGATACGAGATTCAAGCCGTGGACTTCAGTCCGGACGACAAACTCGTGCTGACGGGATGTGGGGATCGGTTCGCGCGGCTATGGCACGCGCGCGAGGACAAGCCGCGTAAACCGCTATTGGTGCTTAAGCACAAAGAGTATGTTCCGGCCGCAGCCTTTAGTCCGGATGGCAAGATCGTGCTAACTGGCAGCTGGGACACGACGGCGCGGCTCTGGGACCTATCGAATGGCAAGGACCTCGGAGTGATTTTCCGGCATGAAGACTACGTTCAAACCGCGGCCTTCAGCCCAGATGGCAGGACAGTTGTGACCGGCAGCTGGGATACCACGGCACGGCTGTGGAATGTATCCACGGGCGAGTTGCGCGTGCCGCCCCTGCGACATCATGCCAAGATCTGGAAAGTCGCCTTCAGTCCGGACGGCAAGACTGTGCTGACGCGATGCCATGACGGTACAACGTGGCTGTGGGACGCGGCCACCGGCAAGTCGCTCGGCGTGCCCTTGAAGCATCAAGACGAGATACTAGCCGCACAATTCACTCAGGACGGCAAGTACGTGGTGACGGGAGGCACTGACAAGTTGATTCGGCGGTGGCGTGTGCCGACACCAATCGAAGGAGATCCAGAACGGATACGGTTGTGGGCACAAGTAATTACTGGTATGGAATTGGACGAAAACGGCGGGACGCGCGTCCTCGACGAAGCCGCTTGGGAAACTCGACGCCAACGCTTAGAAGAGCTTGGCGGCTTGCCAAGTATAGAGGAATAATACACGCAATTAGGCGCCATGCCACGCACCAGCTTCATAAAAAAATGCGTTTCACCTGCGGCAATGCCTTCCAAGGAAGCGAAAGACTGCCATGACGGAATTGGGATTTGCGCAAACTACGGACGGCGGACGCGGCCGTCGATGACGGCTTTTTTACGGACTCGCCAGAGGTAGCCAAGAGTCGCGCATGGCGTCCTCTCCCGGGTCGTGTTCACCTTCTC
>JACPZP010000071.1 GCA_016195405.1 Planctomycetota bacterium
GCTGCGTCTTGTAGTCGCTCGGCGGTTTCGCGCGGACTACCTGGGGATAACATGGATCCATCAGCCAACGATCCGTTTGAAGATTTCCTTCGCGCGGATTTCTCGGTGCCGGACGACAGCCCGCTAAGGCGCCGGCTTCTCGAAGAAACCACGCGAATCTTACGGCGTCGCCGCCGCCTGCGCCGGGTCGCTCTGGTCGGAAGTTGGGCGGCCTGCTTTGCCGCGGGCGTCGTGGCCACGTTGCTTGTGCGCAACACGTCGCCCTTCGAAAAAACACCTGAGCAAGGTCCGTTTGCGAAGGTCCCCTTCAAGGAAGAAGCCAAGGTCCCTGAAGAGATCGCCCCGCCCACGCAATTCGTCACCCCGCTCGCCAAGGAATGGGAGGCGTTCGACAGCAAACAAAATCGTGCCGCTTTGTATTTCGAAGCCGGCAATCGTTACCTCGCAGAAGAAAACGACATGCAGAGCGCGCTAAGGTGTTATCGCCAGGCGCTGGCATTAGCGACGGCGACGGAACTTGCGATTCAACCCAACGACAACTGGCTTGTGATTTCACTAAAGGAATCTCGAAAAAAGGAGCTAGGCGATGTGCATTAGATGGATGATGGTGCTTGCGTGCGGCGCGGCCCTCTGTTTAGGTCCGACAGTGGTTTCGCAAGACTCTAAGTCGGCCCAGGAAAGCAAAGAGAAAAAGGCCGCTCAAGACCAGAAAGCCAAGAAGGAGTCCAATCTGAGTCTCGAAGAGATGCTCGCGCAGGCGCTGAAAAAGAACGTGGACATCTTGGCGGCTCAGGCAAAGGTGCGTGATGCGGAAATCGAACTCAATCGAGTTCGACAGCAAGTACTGCACAAGATTGTATCGACTGTTGCCGAAATTCAGGCACAAAAGGCCCTTGTGGATGAGTACTTTGCGAGGTATCAACGCGAAAGAGATCTGTACTCCAAGGGTGCGAGTAACGCTGCAGACTTTGGCGCAGCCAAGGCCACATATGAAAAGGGCAAGGCCGACCTTGCTGTCATCGAAGCCCGCCTGCCCTACCTCATCGGCAAGCAGTTGCCGGCGGAAGGAGTTTCGGTGTCAACCGGAGATTTAGCTCTCGAACAGGCTCGCTCTGACCGCACCGTTCTGCTCTGGGAGTCTCTAGACCAGGCACACCGAGCCGCGCAGACAAAGCCGCAGCCGATCCAAGAAACAATGGCTGAGAAAATCCGCGCCGCGCTAAACACTGAGGTTACATGCGATTTTGAAAACGCCGAGCTGTCCCGTGTCCTTGAGGTGTTTGCTGGAAAAACTAAAGGTATCAACTTTCAGCTAGGGCCGAAGATGCCGAAGGACATGTCGGTCACAATGAAGATTGCTGCCCCTGTTCCCTTGGGCGCAGCTATGCAGTGGTTCGAAGACCATTACCAGGGTACACGTTGGGTAATTCGAGATTACGGAATTATCCTAGTTCCTAGCAACAGTGTGCCGCCGGGCGCGATCCTGCTGCAAGACTTCTGGAAGGCCCCACCGGTTGAGGGCGCTTGATCGGTTTACGTTTCGCGCTCGCATCACCGCTCGCGGGCAAGGCGTCCTATCTGCGAGCGCGAAACTCCCTTCTGAGCAAGAAGTGAGAAGGCGAGCCGGGAGCGTCAGCGACCGGAGAATCCCCGATATACTCCGGTCGCTAACGCTCCCGGCTCGCCGTTATCTCCGACGCATCGCTTCAATGTTTTCGGGCTCCAGGATCGGCATTTGCAATAAAGCCAGGGCCAATGTCTTGCCCTGCGTGTCGATGCGCAAAGAACGGCTCGCGCCGCCGGCCAATACATCGTAGAGGACGAAATTGAGCGCCAAGACGTTGGCCGCCTCATAGCGCACGACGCGTGAGGGGCCCATAGGACGGAAATACTCCGCTACCTTTTCCGCCGTGAGGTTTTCGCGCAGCCAGTCGAATCCCGCCTGGGTGTAGGCGATGACGGCGATGTTGGCATGATTGCCCTTGTCGCCGCTGCGGCCATGGGCGATGTCAGAAAGAAGCATGGTTGTCAGTTGTCAGTTGTCAGTTGTCCGTAGTCAGTCGGCAACAGACCACGGACCACTGACAACTGACTACTTGATCTCCTTGAACTCAATCTTGCGAAACGTGGCGGTCATGGGTGCGCCGGCGTGGAGCTGCCAGGCGATGATGCCGCTCTCGGGCATCTTGGGGAAGTCGTCGTCCACGGTAGTGTGGCCATTGAGCTTGATGGTCACGTGCTTGCCGACGCACTTGATGTAATAGTCGTTGAAGTCGTTCTCCTTGAGGACCTTCTTGACCACGTCTTCCGGGGCCTGCTTCATCATGCCGCCGAAGTGCTCGCCGTAGAGGCTGCCCCAATAGATTTGGCCCATGTCACACTGCGGCCCTTTGACGGCGAATTCTTTCGGATTGAAAATCTCGCTGCGAATCTGCACGCCGCTGTTGGCGGTTTTGCCCTCCAGGCGAACTTGAAAGCTGAGCTCGAAATCGCGGTATTTCTTTTTGCTGCAGAGGAAGGTATTGAACTTGAGGCCCCGCGTGGCCCCGATGAGGGCGCCGTCCTTGAACGTCCAGAATTCGTCGAGTCCTTCCCAGCCGGCCAAATCCTTGCCGTTGAAGAACGGGCCTTCCTTGGCGCCGCCGGCGACGCCTATTCCGTGAGCGCCCACAAGAGCAAAACATGTGACCAGAGAAATCGATAACAGATAACGCATAAGATTCTCCCGGATAATGTCTCCCAATGGAAAGTCCGCTAGCCGCTCGGATCAAGATTCGGCGAGAGGCACGAGGCAGGCGTCGAAGCTGTTGCCGAAAGAGCGGACGGGCATCGTGTAGTTTACCTGCGCTGCTGCTTCGCGCGCCGTCTCAGACCATTCCTCTTCCTGCAGGAAATCGGAGGCCGATTCGCGAAGTTGCTTGCGCGAGAAGCCAAGGCCCTCGAGCCGTCGCAAGAGAGCGTCCAGCTCGGGACGCAAGTAAAAGTACGGTTCCGCGGGAGTCAAGCTATAGCGCGGTCCCAACCGGCCGGCGGGCGGATGGCGGTGAATCCGTCCGCGCGCGACCTGTTCCTCCAGCACGGATTCGGCCTTGACCTTGGCATAAGCGGGCAGGCGTCGCCGGATTTCCGACCAGGTGAGCGGCCCCGCCCGGAGGGCCGTTCGCAAAAGTTGTTCCAGATGCACGCCCAACGGGCGATTCCAATAGCGATCCTGCGCGCTGCGGTGCCTGGGATAAAGGACGACGACCTGTGCGGCCACCTGGCGGCGCAACACTCCGGCGAACGTCTCGGCCGGTATGGATCGCAGGGGCATGGGCAGGGCCCTCCGAATACCGGAGAGCGAGAGAGGTTTCGGGCTGCCGGCCAGCACTTTGCGAATCGCCCCGACGAAGTCCAGGCCCACCGTTGCCCCCATGACCCCACCTTCTTTGAGTGGTGCACCGATCCCCCATCCGCCCCCAACTGTATTCGGAAGCACGGCCCCTGTCAAAGAAGAAACCCAATAATGATACAAGCCCGCAGGCGAGTCTTCGAGCCTGCGGGGTTCCGTGGCACCCCGCAGGCTCGAAGACTCGCCTACGTGCTTGGGAGACTCCTAAGAAATGCGCGGAAAGAGCGGCTTCACTTTGCCGCCTTCCAAAGCTGCCTGCACGCGCAGGTCTTCTTTTTGTCCGCTCGAAATGTAAGCCGTCCGGAAATTAACTTCCTCCCACGGTTCCGAAAAGTTAAAGCTGCGGTAGATGGCTTCCGAGCTTCTGGGCAAGAACGGCTTGAGCAGGATCGCGGCGATGCGAAGCTGCTCCGCCAGGGCAAACAAAATCGGTTTCGCCGCGTCCTTGTCGGTCTTGACCAGGTCCCAGGGCTTCATCCGCTCGGCGTACTGGTTGGCCGGAACGATGAGCTGCGCCCAGATTTTCTCCAGAGCCTGGTTGTACTGGCAGTCTTCGAGGTGGGCTCGAACCAGGTTAACCGTTTCCTCCAATCCACCTTGAAGCACTTCAGGCTTTGCACCCGCCGTCCCATCCAGGCAACGGTCGTAGTTCTTGGCGATCAGCGTCACGACACGGCTAAGGAGATTGCCAAATTTGTTCGCGAGGTCGGCATTGTAAACGTCGGCGAAACGGCTCCAGCTAAAGTCGCCGTCGCCTGGGAAAGGACATTCACGCATGAAATAGTAGCGAAATGCCTCGCTGCTGAACTTGGTGACGATGTCCATCGGCTCGACGATGTTGCCGAGCGTCTTGCTGAATTTCTCGCGCGTACCGGTTTCGTCGTCGCGTTTGTAGACGAAGCCGTGCCCGAACACTGCCCGCGGCGGCGCCTCTCCGGCGGCCAAGAGCATCGCTGGCCAAAGCGCACAGTGGAAGCGGGTGATGTCCTTGCCGATGAAATGGATGTCGGCCGGCCACCATTTCTGGAACTTGGCGTCATCGGAGCCGTAGCCGATGGCGGTGATGTAGTTAAGAACGGCGTCGAACCAAACGTAAATGGTGTAGGCTGGATCGAACGGGACCGGTATCCCCCACTTTTCACCGACGCGCGTAATGTTGATGTCTTTAAGGCCCGTCTCCACCAGAGAGACGATTTCGTTGCGGCGCGTTTCCGGTTGGATGAAGTCGGGCCGTTCGCGATAGAGCTTCAAGAGCGGTTCTTGAAAGGAAGACAGCCGAAAGAAGTAGCAAGGCTCCATGCGCCTTACGGGCGGAATTTTATGGTCTGGACAAACGCCGCCGGCGTCCTTGATGTCGCTTTCCGTCTTAAACGCTTCGCAGCCCTCGCAATACCAGCCTTCGTAGTCTCCCTTGTAAATATGCCCGTTGTCATACACCTTCTGGATGAAATTCTGGCAGCCCTTGTGGTGGCGCGGCTCCGACGTCTGGATGAAATCGTCGAAGCTGATGTCCAGCGCGCGCCAGACGTCCTTGAACTGGCCGGCCATATCGTCGCAGTAGGCTTTGGGATCCTGGCCTAATTCCGCGGCACGCTTGGCGACCTTGACGGTGTTCTCGTCGTTGCCCATCAGGAAATGAACGTCGTAGCCCTCCATGCGCCGATAACGCGCCTGAACGTCCGCGCCGATCTTCTCGAATGCGGTGCCAATGTGCGGCCGGCTATTGGGATAGTCAATCGCCGTGGTCAGGTAGAACTTCTTGGCCATGCTTGCTTCCGTTTAGCCCCGGTTCGCAGAACCGGGCGGGACAGTGAACCCAATTATCGTTTGTCCTAGAAGGAGCCGGTGTAGAGGCCAAGGGTTCGCGGAAGAGTTCCTAGCGCCGCTTCATTTGCAAATCCCCAGATGTGACCTAAAGTTGCGTAACCACTCTAAACGGACCCATGGTCCGCGAGATAAGGACCGTATCGAGGACTGGACCAAGGACTGTACCGAGGACCGCCGACGATGTCGCGTTTGCAGCGGGGATTGACCGGACTAAACAACAGCGGCGCTTCCAATGCCGGCTTCAGCCGCATGGGCAGCGTCTCCCAGAGCGGGCTGGCCAACTCCGGCAAAAGCTTCGAAGATCTGAAACGCTTGATTCACGGCAAGCTGGTCGACAAGCTCGACCTTTCGCGGGTCAGCGATCTCGCCGGCGACACGCTCCGCCGTGAAATCCGCCTCGTCGTCGAACGCCTCTGCGACACCGAAAACCCGCTTCTCAACCGCATGGAACGCTAGCGCCTGATCGACGAGGTGCTCGATGAGACGTTCGGCTTCGGGCCGCTGGAGTTGCTGCTCAAGGACCCGACCATCAGCGACATCCTCGTCAACGGTCCGCACAAGATTTACGTTGAGCGGCGCGGCAAGCTGGAAAAGACCGACGTCAAGTTCCGCGACAACGACCACCTGATGCAGATCATCGACCGCATCGTGTCCAAGGTCGGCCGGCGCGTGGATGAAACGTCGCCGATGGTGGACGCCCGCCTGCCTGACGGCAGCCGCGTCAACGCCATCATTCCGCCTTTGGCTCTGGATGGCCCGACGATGTCGATTCGCCGTTTCGGCGCCAACCCGCTCAAGCTGGAAGATCTGCTCAATTTCAAGGCGTTCACTCCTGAAATGGCGATGCTGATGGAGGCCTGCATCAAGGCCCGGCTCAACATCGTCATCTCCGGCGGCACCGGTTCGGGCAAAACGACGCTCTTGAACACGTTGTCGAGCTTCATTCCGCAGGACGAGCGCATCGTCACCATCGAGGACGCGGCCGAATTGCAGCTCCAACAAGACCACATCGTCCGCCTGGAAACGCGCCCGCCCAACATCGAGGGCAAAGGGCAGGTCAACACCCGCGACCTGGTCCGCAACGCCCTTCGTATGCGGCCTGAGCGCATCATTATCGGCGAGTGCCGCGGCGGCGAAACGCTCGACATGCTCCAGGCCATGAACACCGGCCATTCGGGTTCGATGACGACGCTGCATGCCAATAGCCCGCGCGACGCCCAGGCCCGACTGGAAACCATGATCATGATGGCCGGCATGGAATTGCCGATCAAGGCGATGCGGCAGCAGATATCGTCGGCGGTCGACATCATCATCCAGGCGAACCGCTTGCAGGGCGGGCCGCGCAAGATCACCACCATGACCGAGGTGATGAACATGGAGCAGGACGTCATCATCATGCAGGACGTGTTTCGCTATAAGCAGCTCGGCATCGACCAGAACGGCCGGGCATATGGGCAGTTTGAAGCCACCGGCGTGCGGCCGACGTTTGTGAGCCGGCTCGAGGCCTCGGGCATCAAGTTGCCGTCGAACCTGTTCCAGGAGCGCGTGCTATTACGGGATTAGGACAAAGGATCAACGAACATGACTCCCCTGATGCTTAGCTTTGTGGCATTCATCGGCGTGACGGCCCTCGTCGGCCTGGTGGCCTTCGTCCTGAGCGGGCCGAACACCAAGACGTCGGATCGGCTCGACCTTCTGACGGGCCGCAAGCAGAAGGACGACGAGACCACGAACATCTTGAAACGGACGGCGTTTGAGCGCGATAAAAAGTCGCTCTTGGAGTTCTTAACGCCCAATCTGCCGAGCCTGCACAAGATCATCGAGCAGGCCGATGCCCACATTAAACCGAGCACGCTGTTTGGCATCGGGGTGGTGCTTGGCGTCCTGGCTTCGTCCGCGAGCTGGATGGCGGGGGTCAAGCTGTATTTGGCGCCCCTTGCGGGGCTGGTCATGTTCACGATCCCATTCGCCTGGCTATTGACCAAAAGGGCGATGCGGCTGCGGAAGTTCTCCGGCCAGCTTTCCGATGCGCTGGAGTTGGTGGCGCGGGCGTTGCGTGCGGGACATAGCCTGGCGGCGGGCATGCACGTGGTCGCGGAAGAGATGCCCTCGCCGATCGCTGACGAATTCAATCGGGTGTATGAGGAGCAGAACCTAGGCATTCCGATCGAGGACGCCCTCAAGGGCATGTGCGAGCGCGTGCCCAACCTCGACCTGCGTTTCTTCGTGACCTCCGTGCTGATTCAGCGGCAGACCGGCGGCGACTTGGCGGAAATCCTCGATAAGATCGGCTACGTCATCCGCGAGCGCTTCCGCATCCTTGGCCAGGTCAAAGCGCTTACGGCGGAAGGCCGGCTTTCCGGCGTGATCTTGATCGCGCTGCCGTTCGGCCTGTTCCTGCTGATGATGCACATCAAGTACGACTACGTGGAAAAGCTTTGGACGACGGACCAAGGCATCCAAATGAGCATTTACGCCCTAATTGCCCAGCTTCTCGGGGCCATCATCATACGCAAAATCGTGAACATCAAAGTGTGATCAACACCACATTTATGGGAGGTAACGGGTAAAGAAGCTATGCGGCCGGTGACGAAAATAGGGGTAGCATCACTCGTCACTTGATCGCAAGCCACTCGTCACTTCTCCGAACGAGGATGCACCATGTTAACCGGTTTTTTTTACTTGCAAGACATCGTCCCCTTGCTGGTGTTTCTGGGGGTCGTGGCGGGAATCTTTGCGGTCTTGACATTGATCTCGAACCGCAACAGTCGGGCGCTCGAACGGTTGCAGCGCCTGGGCCGCCCGAAGTCTGAGACGGACCTCGACGACCTGACGCGGGCGAAAAATGAGCGGTTCCAAGGGATCGTGGAAACGGCCAAGGCCCTGTCGCAGCCACTGATGCCGCAGACCGAGCTGGAACAGAGCGCCCTCCGGATCAAGCTGGCCAACGCTGGCTTTCGCAGCGACGCGGCGCCGATGGTTTATTCCGGCATTCGTCTCGCGTGCTTGGGCTTGTTCTTGGTGGTATCGCTGGCGATTTTCGTTCCGGGCAGGCCGCTGGGCCTTAAGACCTTGCAGTGGGTGGTGATCTTCACCGGCATCGGTTTCTACCTGCCCAGCATGGTGCTGTGGTGGCTGCGCCGCAAACGCCAGGAGGAGATCTTCCTGAGCCTGCCTGACGCCCTCGATCTTTTGGTCGTGTGCGTGGAAAGCGGCTTGGGTCTGGACGCGGCCATGCGGCGCGTGTGCGACGAGATGAGCGAGCACGCCAAGACTATTTGCGAAGAGTTGTCGCTGGCGAACTTTCAGTTGCAGATGGGCCGGCCGCGCCGCGAAGTGTTGCACGATCTCGGGGTCCGCACCGGAGTTGACGACGTCCGCTCGCTGGCGGCCATCCTCATCCAAGCGGACCGGTTCGGCTCGTCGATCGCCCAGGCGCTGCGGGTGCAGTCGGATTCGATGCGCACGCGCCGCAAGCAAATCGCGGAGGAAAAGGCGGCAAAGACGGCCGTGCAGCTGCTGTTCCCGCTGATCCTCTTCATTTTTCCGGGGATTTTCGTGGTCCTGGTGGGACCGGCGGCCATCAACATCATGGAGACCTTGTTGAAACCGCAGTAACCAGTGAAGGGTGAACTCCAAGGAGGGAGATAGGACGATGAAACGATTTATTCGCAACAGCTTGGCGGGATTGGCCCTGGGTTCAGGTGCCTTGTCCCTCACGGGCTGCTGCCAGCAGTATACCTACCGCGACCTGGTGGATCCGTGCTGGCCCGAACGCTACAACGCTCAAGCGCGCCGCACGACCCGGGAGATCTTCGACGCTCAGGCCGCCAATGGCCACGCGCTCGACCAGACGGTGTGGAATTATCATTGGGAGCTTGATCCCAAAACCGGCGGACCGAGCGACAAGCTGACCCTCGCCGGTATGGAGCATTTGAAATACCTGTCGCGGCGCCGGCCTTGCCCCGACCCGCGTCTTTATCTGCAAACCGCGCAGGAAGTGCCCGGCGGCGCCGCGCTGCCGCTGGAGAAATTCGCGGCCGCTCGCGCCGAGATCGACGCCAAGCGTTCCGCCGCGATTCAGGCGTATCTTGCCGCCGTTACCTCAGGTCGCGACCAGATGGTCCCGTATGAGGTGGTGGTGCACGATCCGGCCGAAGCAGGCATCCGGGCGATTCCGATCGCCGGCACGCAGCGCACCCAGGCGCTAGGCTCGGTCCCGCGGCTCTACCAGAACTTCCAGGGCGTGCTGTCCGCGCCGGCCGGCCTCAGCGGCGGCGGCTCAGGCGGCGGCTCCTCGTCCGGCGGCGGCGGCGGTTCCAGTGGCGGCGGCTCCGGCGGCGGCGGTTCAGGCGGCGGCTACTAAGCAGTGGCTCGCGTGGGACAGGTCGCCCACCTGTCCTGGATGCAACAACTAGCGTGCGAGGGCGGCTCGCTTGCGGGATCGCGCAGGCGAGCCGCCCCCCTCATGATTTGACGACATCGCACCGAGATGTACACCATGCGCTTCGTCTTCATCCTGCTCTTTTTCTTCGTCGGCCTCGAACAGGCTACGGCTCCCGTCCAAGCGAATTTTCACGCACGATCTCAAGCACTCGATCACACCAGCGCCATAACCCTCCAGCGCCAAGCGGGACTGTTTGATTACGTCAGCAACAATCGCTCGCGCATGATCCAGATCACGACCATCGCGTTCGCCATCGGCCTGGCCATTCTGTTGACGTCGGTCCGCAAGCACTAACCAGCGCGCGAGTCAGCGCGGGCGACGCGCGCGGTTTGCGAGAATCCCCTCACCGAGGATGCACCCATGTCTCTCAGCATGAAGAACATCAACCTGGAGTGGGAAGGCGCCGGCCTGCCCGAAGCGCCCACAGCTCCCGACAGCCTTAAGGAAGCCGGCCTGTCGCTGGCGTTTCTCACCGACCTCATTCTGCGGACGCTGTACACGCGCGGCGGCATGCTCGGCCTCGACCTGGCGCGATTCCTCTGTTTGCCCTTCAAAGTCATTGAGGAAGCGCTCAAGTTCCTGAAAGACGAAAAAGCACTGGAAGTGGCCGGCGGCGATCTGATTGGCCGCGTCAGCTATCGCTTCAATCTCACCGACCTCGGGCGGACACGCGCTCAAGAATCGATGACCATGTGCGCCTACGTCGGTCCGGCGCCTGTGCCCCTGGAAGATTACGTCGAGCAGACCTATCGCCAAGCGGTTACGGGGATCAGTTGCAGCCCCGAGCCCTTGCGGGCCGCTTTCGCGCACTTGGTGCTCAAGGAAGAACTCTTCAACGCCATCGGGCCGGCCATCGTCAGCGGCAAATCGGCGTTTATCTACGGTCCGCCCGGCAACGGCAAGACCTCGATCGCCCGCTCCATCGGCGACTTCATGAACAACGCTGGCGGCGAAATCTACGTCCCGTACGCATTCCTGGCCGAGAACAGCATTATCACCGTTTACGACCAGGCCATCCACCAGGCGATCGACCCCGAGCAGGGCGACCGCATTGAGGACAACGAAGCCACCATTCGCCGGCTCTTGAACACGGGCATCGTCGACCCGCGCTGGGTGCGCATCCGCAGACCGGTCGTCATCACCGGCGGCGAGTTGAACCTCAGCCAGCTCGACCTGCGCTATAACGCCGACTCGAATTTTTACCAGGCGCCTCTGCACGTCAAAGCCAACGGCGGCGTGTTTCTGATCGACGACTTCGGCCGGCAGCTCTGCAGTCCGAAGGAGCTTCTCAATCGCTGGATTTTACCTTTGGAAGATCGCCACGACTATCTCACGGTCTCCTCCGGCAAGAAGTTCGAGGTGCCCTTCGAGCAGCTCATCATTTTCTCGACCAACTTGGATCCGCGCGATCTCGTCGACGACGCCTTCCTGCGGCGCATCCGCCACAAGGTGGAAATCGAGGCGCCGGCCCGCGACATTTACGAGCGCATTTTCAATAACATGGTGAAGCGGCTGGGAATGAACCAATGCCCCGAAGCCATCGATTACCTGTATAAACGTTACTACGGCGATGACCGGTCGCCTCGGGCCAGCGATTGTCGAGATTTACTGGAGATCGTACAGTCGATTTGCCGATTTAGAAGACAACCTGTCCAATTAACTCGTGATCTCATGATCGAAGCGTCCGCCAGCTTCATTTGCGAATTCAAATAGCGCCGCTCGCGTAACGCGACTAGCGTAACGCGACTAGCGGCTTCGCATTCAGTTCTTTCGAGGAATGGCAATGGATTGCCGATTTTCCGTGCTGCTGGCCCTGACGATCTGCCTAAGCCTAAGCGGCTGCCAAAACGGCTTTTTGTTTAGCCGTGGCCAGACCATTCAGAATCCTCAGATGTCCCAGAACCCCGATGTGCCGCCGCCCGGCGCTGTCATCCAAAAAGCAAAGGAAGCTCCGCGGACGCCCAAGCCCGCCACCGTGGTGGCGTTGGCGGTGATGAAGGAGCGCGAGGCAACCCAGTCGACTGATTCCGCGAAGCAGATCAAGCTCCGCGACGATGCCCGCGTTTTCTACCAAGATGCGCTGAAGATCGACCCGAACTGTCGCGACGCGCAAGCCGGCCTGGCCCGCATTTACTCGCTGATGGGCGAGCACGTCCGCGCCATGGAGACGTTGCAAAAGGCCATGAAGAAGAACTCCAAGGACGGCGGCCTGTGGTACGAGCTCGGTATGTGCCACAACCGCAAGAAGGAGTTCGGCGAAGGGTGCCGCTGTTTCCAGAAGTCGCTGGAATTTGAGCCGGAGAACCGGCAAACGATGCAGACGTTAGGCTTCACGTTGGCACGCATCGGCCAAGTCGACGAGGCGGTCGCCGTGTTGACGCGGGCTGAGGGCACTGCCGCCGGTCAGTACCATGTGGCCCGCATGATGCTGCACTTGGGTCAGCCGGAAGCCACGCAGCGTCATCTGGAGTTAGCGCTCCGTGCCGACCCCAACTTCGAGCCTGCCCGCCAGATGCTCGCGTCCCTGTATCAGCCGGGCGTCCCGGCTGTCGGCGCACCTGCATTCGGCGCTCCCGCATTCGGCGCTCCCGCATTCGGCGCTCCCGCATTCGGCGCCCCGGAAATCGGCGCTCCCGCCGGAACGCGCGGCCTACTTGACATCCCGTCCCCAACAAACTAATCCGATTACGTTTCGCGCACGCAAGATACCTGTCGCGATGACATCCCGTGCGCGCCAAGCCGCGAGCGGGCACGCGGCCGACTGCTCTCGCGTCAATAATTCCATGCCGTTATAATCCACCGTGAACGCGGCGCATGCGGAACGCGCTGGGAACGCATTTTCCCAAGAGGATTTCCTCGATGTCACGCTGGAACCTTACCTGGCTGCTCGGTTTTTCCGCCGTCACCCTCGTCGGGCTGTCCTTGACCTACAGCTCGCCCACGCAAGACGGCTCGCTCCAGAAAAAGCATGAGAACATCAAGCTCTTGGTCGACGTTCTCGAGGAAGTTCAGAGCAAATACGTCAAGGAACTTGACGCCGAGAAGATGCGCGAGCTGGTCGAGAACATGATCAACAGCGGCCTGGAGAAGCTCGACCCGCACTCAAACTTCATCAACTCCGACGAGTACAAGCAATTTCAAAAGCTCAACAAAGGCCGATTCGGCGGCATCGGCGTGCGCATCGGCCGGGACCGCGGCGATAATCTTCTTGTCGAGACGCCGATGGTCGGCACGCCGGCGTACGAGGCCGGCGTCCTGGCCGGGGACATCATCCTCAAGATCGACGGCAAATCGACGGAAGCGATGTCGATGAAAAAGGTCGTCGAGACGATCCAGGGCGAGCCCGGCAGCAAGGTAACGCTCACTGTACTGCACGAAGGTTCGAAGAAGCCGGTGGACATTGAAATCGAAAGGGCCGAGATCAACATCGACACCGTGCTCGGCGATCATCGCATGAAGGACAAACTCAAAGAATGGGACTTCTGGATCGATCCGACCGCCAAGATCGCCTATGTCCGCGTCACCACATTCACCGAAACCACTACTGCCGAGTTGACGCACGTTGTCGACGCGCTGCAGCGTGCCGGCATGAAGGGATTGGTCATCGACCTGCGCGCCAACCCCGGCGGCCTATTGCGCTCGGCGGTCGAAGTAAGTTCGCTGTTCCTGGAGGAAGGTAAGAACATCGTCAGCACCAAAGGCCGCGGCGGCGTCCGCGAGGAATCCTACAATGCCAAGCACCACGACCCGACCGTGAAGCCCGGCATTTACTATCCCATCGCCGTCTTGATCAACCGCTACAGCGCCAGCGCCAGCGAGATCGTCGCGGCGGCGCTCCAGGACCATTTGCGGGCCCTTATCATCGGCGAGCGTAGCTTCGGCAAAGGCAGCGTGCAAAACGTCATCAACATGGAGGGCGGCAACAGCGCTTTGAAACTGACCACCGCCAGCTACTGGAGGCCCAGCGGCAAGAACATCCATCGCTTCCCCGACAGCAAGGAAAACGATGAATGGGGTGTGAAGCCAAGCCCAGGCTACGAAGTCAAGCTCTCCGACGAGGAGCGCATCGAGTACTTCAAATGGCGCCGCGAGAGAGACGTCGTTCGCCGTCCCGGACAGGAAGCGCCTAAGCAGGAAGCGCCTAAGCAGGAAGCGCCTAAGCAGGAAGCGCCTAAGCAGGAAGCGCCTAAGCAGGAAGCGCCTAAGCAGGAAGCGCCTAAGCAGGAAGCGCCTAAGCAGGAAGCAGGAAGCGCCTAAGCAAGAGGCCGCCAAGCAAGAAAACGGCGAAAAGAAGGAAAGCGGCGAGAAGAAGGAGTTTCGCGACCGAGTCCTCGACAAGGCGGTCGAATACATTCGCAGTGAACTTCAGAAAAACCAGGGCGCCCAGGCGCCAGCCGCCAATCGGCTTGCTCCCGCGGCGGGCCTGCACGTCGAGACGACAGTGGCCGCGTCAAACCGCAGCCAAAGCGTCGACCGCCTTGCCGCCGATGAGCGCCGCAACCGGCAGCGGTAGGAAGCGATGCAAACAAGAGCAGGCAACCCCGTCCCAAGCCGAGACGGGGTTTTCTTTTTCTAGAGCGCTTTGAAGGAAACAAGCGGGAGACCTGGTTTTTGTGCTTGCGTGAGCTTTTTCGCGGCCTCATGATAGAGTCACCTTCCCTAAGCGTGTTTGGTCTCCGATAATCCCCACGAGCTTGCGTGCCCGAGAACGCTTCATGATTCCTCGACTTCGCCGCACTTCGGTCGCGTTTTTCTGCGGATTAGGCGCCTTCGCCCTGACGGGACTGGCGGCTTGGATCGTATATGCCGGAACGCCTGCAGGCACTGAAAAAGACTCGGTCCCCATCTTCGAAAAGCAACTCCTTCCCGTGCTGCGCTCAAAGTGCTTGAGCTGCCACGGCGACAAAAAGCTAAAGGCCAATCTCGACCTTCGAACCAAGGCGGCGGCGCTTAAGGGCGGCGAATCGGGGCCCGCGATCGTGCGCGGCAGTGCAGAAGACAGCTTGCTTTGGGTGAAAATTGCGACCGACAAGATGCCTCCCGGCGAGGTGAAGCTTTCAGCCGCCGAAAAGGACATCATCAAGCGTTGGATCGAAGGTGGCGCTCCCGGCAACGACAAGGCAACAACGGTCGCGGACGCCGCCGATCGCCAGGTGACCGACGCCGATCGCCAGTTCTGGGCGTTTCAGAAGCCCACGCGCTCGTCGATACCCAAGGTGCAACACGCCGAGCGGGTCCGCAATCCGATCGACGCCTTCGTGCTTGCAGCGCTTGAGACAAAGGGCCTGACGCTGTCGCCGGATGCGGATCGCTTGACGCTGCTGCGGCGGGTGACATTCGACCTGACTGGACTGCCGCCGACTCCGAAGGAAATCGAAGCGTTTCTGGCGGACAAATCGCCGGAAGCTTGTGAGAACGTCGTCGATCGCCTCCTCGCCAGCCCGCACTATGGCGAGCGCTGGGCGCGCCACTGGCTCGACCTGGCAGGATATGCGGACTCCGAAGGGATTCTCGACGCCGACTATGTCCGCACCGCTGCCTGGCGTTACCGTGACTGGGTGATTCGCGCTCTTAACAGCGATAAGCCGTACGATCGCTTCCTGCAGGAGCAAATCGCCGGCGATGAACTTGTCGATTACTGGAGCGCCTACCAATCGCAAAAGGAGCTTGGCCGCGACGTAATCGACGCTCTGATTGCCACCGGCTATCTGCGTTGCGCCTCGGACACGAGCCGGCCCGATTTCGTGAACATCAAAAACGCGCCGGGTTACTACTTTCAAACGCTCGACGACACCGTCAAGATTGTCGCCTCCTCGACCATGGGCCTGACGGTTCAGTGCGCGAAATGCCACTCCCACAAGTACGACCCGATCCCGCAGTCCGATTACTATCGATTGCAGGCGATTTTCATGTCGGGCTATCGGCCCGGTCAATGGGTTCCGCAGGTTCAGCGCCGGCTGCTCGAAGCAACTTCCAGCCAGGAAAAGGAGGCGAAGGAGCACAACGCGAAGATCGATGGCGCGGTTGCCGGCATCAAGAAACAGCTTGCGGAAGTGCAGAAGCCCTTCGCTGAGCGACTATTCACGGACCGGCTTGCCAAACTCCCGCCGCAAATCCGTGAAGACGTCCGGGCCGCGCTCGCCGTTCCTGCGGACAAACGCAACGAGGTGCAAAAGTACCTGGCCGGGAACTTCGGGGCGGAATTGAAGCCGAAGGGCCCGGCGCTTGACAAGGAGCTGCCCGCAGCCTTCCCGGATTACAAGACGAAGTTCGACGAAGCCAACAAGGCAATCCAGGAGCAGGAAAAGACCCGGCGCAACTTCGCGGAAATTCGTGCCTTCTATGACTTGCCCGGCGAAGCCAAGACGCACCTGCTCCGCCGCGGCGACTACTTGACCCCTGGCCCCGAGCTGACGCCGGGAACGCTCGCAGTCCTCGCCGCCACGGAGCCGTTTCAGATCAAGCCGCCGGAGAAGGACGCCAAGACGAGCGGCCGACGTCTCGCGTTCGCCCGCTGGCTGACTCAGCCCGATCATCCTCTTACTGGGCGCGTAATGGTCAATCGTCTGTGGCATCATCATTTCGGCCAAGGCATCGTGGCCACGCCGGACAACTTCGGCCACACCGGTGCGCCGCCAAGCCATCCGGAATTGCTCGATTGGCTGGCCTGCGAATTCAGTGTCCCCACGCACCGCGATAGAAGAGGGGCTGAGGGTGAGGCGGCACCGTGGTCCCTTAAACGCATGCACCGCCTGATCGTCACGTCGAGCGCGTATCGTCAAGCGTCCGTGCTCGACCCCGTGGCCCACGCTGAGGCGAAGAAACGCGACCCGGATAATCGCTTGCTTTGGCGTCAGCGACTTCGCCGGTTAGACGCGGAAGCGATGCGCGACGCGATCCTGGCCGTCGCGGGTAACCTCAAGCTGGCAATGTTCGGCGCACCGGTGCCGATGCAGCGACAGAGCGACGGCGAAGTAATTGCGCCCGCCGATGCTTCCGGCCTGCGCCGGTCCATCTATCTGCAAGTGCGCCGCTCGCAGCCGCTGACGTTCTTACAGTTGTTCGACCAACCCGTGATCGAAACCAACTGCACGCGGCGTGAAACTTCGACGGTGGCGTCCCAGGCACTGACGCTGCTGAACAGCGATTTCATGGTGAAACAGGCGGAGGCATTCGCTGCCCGCGTTCTGAAGGAAAGCGCGAATTCGCCGGACGCACATGCGGTGTTGCTGGCATTTGGCCGAAGCGCGACGGAAAAGGAATTGAGCAAGCTCAACGCGTTCCTGGATGCACAGGCCGCTCAACAGGCGAAGACCACCGCGAACGAGCAAGCGGAAGCACGACGCCGGGCCGTCGTGGATTTGTGCCATATGCTAATGAGCGCGAATGAATTTGCGTACTTGGATTGAGAGGCATCAGTGAATCTGCCTTCCACCCTATCCCGTCGCCAGCTTCTCGCCCGTCTGGGCGGCGGATTCGGCGGCCTGGCCCTGTCGGCCTTGCTTGGCGAATCTGCCCGTGCCGGCGAACTTGCTCGCGCGGGCCATGACCTCACGCCGAAGCCGCCGCACTTTCCCGCGCGAGCCAACGCGGTCATTCAGCTTTTCATGCACGGCGGACCGAGCCATATCGATCTGCTCGATCCCAAGCCGCTGCTCGAACGCTACAACGGCCAAACGCCGCCTGCCGAGGTCGCCGACGATGAGCGCATCACCGGCAACCTGCTCAAAAGCCCGTTCCGCTTCATACGCCACGGTCAGTCGGGGTTGCCGTTTTCCGAGACGCTGCCACACACGGCCCGCCATGCTGACAAGATTGCCGTAATCCGCTCGATGTTCACCGAGCATCGCAATCACGAGCAGGCGCTCTGGATGATGCACACCGGCATGGTCGTCGCCGGCCGGCCTTCGATCGGCGCCTGGGCCGCCTACGGCCTCGGAACCGTCAACCACAATCTACCCGCGTACGTCGTCCTTCCCGATCCGCGCGGGCTGCCCGTCGACGGCATTCGTAACTGGTCGAGCGGTTGGATGCCGCCCTTGTACCAGGGCACCGCCTTTCGCTCCGAAGGAATGCCGGTGCTAAACCTCAGGCCGCGCACGCCCCGCCCCACCGACATGGAAGACGGCCGGATGCGGCTCTTAGGGGAACTCAATGCCGAGCATCGCCGGCTAAGGCCCGAGGAGTTGGAACTCGACGCCCGCATCGCCAGCTTCGAGATGGCCGCCCGCATGCAGCTCTCAGCCACCGACGCCCTCGACCTGGCCGGGGAAACGGAAACAACGCAACGGCTCTACGGCCTCGATCAAGCGGTGACGCGGCCGTATGCCGCTCGCTGCCTGATGGCCCGTCGCTTGGTTGAGCGCGGCGTCCGTTTCGTGCAGATTTTCATGTCGGGCCAGCCTTGGGACACGCACAATAACAACGCCGCCCAGACCCGCAACTGCTGCCTGCAAACCGATCAGCCCGTCGCCGCGCTATTGACCGACCTCGATCGCCGGGGCCTGCTCGACACCACGCTTGTCTTCTGGGGCGGCGAATTCGGCCGCACCCCGGGCGCGCAAGGCCCCGACGGCCGCGACCATCATCCCTACGGCTTCAGCGTCTGGCTGGCCGGCGGCGGCATCAAGGGCGGCCAAACCCACGGCGCCACCGACGACTTCGGCTACCGCGCCGTCGTTGACCGAACCAGCGTCGCCGACCTGCACGCCACCATGCTCCATCAACTCGGCCTCGATTATCGGCGCTTGGCTTTCCATCGCCACGGAAGAGACGAGCGGCTGACCGACGTACAGGAGCCGCGCTTGTTACGGGACCTGATTGGATAGAACGCCGATGCACGCCGATTGAGCGGATGAGCGGATTTCATGGATCCGAGCAAATCCGCATAATCAGCGTACATCCGCGTTCTATTTGGCCATCGAGGGCGGAAAGCCCACTGGTTATTTGCCAGCCTCGCCGCGCGACCTTTCCGTCGTGATAGGCGCCGCGACCACTGCTTGCGGCGTCAGCGCTTCCGGGGACCGCGTGTGGCGGCGAATCACGATCCATAATGGCACACCGACGACGAGGATCACCGGCAGCCACGGCGCCAACGCCACAAAGAAGATCGCCAGCCCGGCGCCGGCGTTTTTCAAAGCCCCCAACGAATCTTCGAATGTCTTGCCGACGCGCATGCCGAACGTCGGCGCCTCGGCCACCTCCGGACCTTTTTCCTTCAAATAGCGCTGCTTCTCCTGAACGTTGACGCTTACCGTGGTCAAGTCGGTGAGGTTCGTGAGCAGCTTGAGTCGGCCCTGAATGCGCTGCAATTCATCCTGCACCCGGCTCACGTCGCGGCGGACGCTCATGAAGTACTCGATCTTGTCCTTGTCGGCCGCCCTCTGCAAGAAATCGGCGGCCGTCTCCATGAGCTTGCGCAGGCCTTCCAGCTCCGCTTGCCGGTTCTTGATCTGGCCCTCCAGGTCGTAGTATTCTTCGGTCACATCCTCCGAATCCGAGCGGTCCTTCACCACTTCGCCTAGCTGCAAGACATCGGTGCGAAAAGCGTCGAACTCCTTCACGGGAATTCGCACGCGCCAGGAGCCGCGGTGTCCCGTGCTGGCGGTGCCGCTGATCTCGGCGCTGGCGATATAGCCTTGATGCTCCTTGACGAGATGCTCAACGCCCTTTTGAGTCTTGGTGAAATCCTCGGTGATCAAGCCGATTTCCGCGGTGTACTTGATTTTGCGAGATTGTTCATCGGACTTCTCGCCCGCGCCCTCCCTGCCGGCGACCTTTTGCGCGTTGTGATACGTGTGCACGGGCGACTCTTCGTCAGTCGCCTTGCTGGCGAGCGTACGAAGCACTCTGTCGCCCGCCGGGTCTTGCCTCCCTCCGCAACCGGGGCCAAGGATCAGAATTGCGATGAGACATAGCGGCAAGCAGCGCATGGCAGAACTCCTGAATGAAAATGTAATAGAACAATTCGGCTCACGGCGTCCATCATTTACGATACTCTGTCCTATCGCTTATTCCCATGAATCATTCACCTGTCATTCGAATACCGCCCCGCGCTCCGCCGTCAGGTTCAATGAACCACGGATGAAACACAGATCGAACACAGATCCAAATTAGTACCGCAGCCATCTCCTTCGGTTCCGTGTTTCATCCGTGGCTGCGTATTTCTGACCATAGCTTCATTTCTAATTCATTCCGTCAAAGGAGTTCGCGATGTTTCGTCACTCATGGTCGCTCTTGTTGTTCATTACGTCGTCGATTTTGCTCGTATTCGCCGCGTGTCCGGGTCGTTCGCTCGGCCAAGACAAGCCGGACGCCTCTCCGGCCGCGAAAGCCCGGGCCGAGGCTTTGCAACTGCTCCAGGACAAGAAATGGAAAGAAGCGATTGCCGCGTACGAGGCCATCGTTAAGGACAGCCCCAAGTCGGGCCAGTCGTGGTTTCGGCTCGCCTACGCGACTCATATGTCCGGCGACTATCAAAAGGCGAAAGACGCCCACAAAAAGGCGGCCGAGTTCCCCGCCTTCCGCGGGCCCTCCCTTTACAACCTCACTTGCGCTTACGCCCGGCTTGGCGACAAGGACGCCGCCTTCACGACCTTCAACCGGGCGCTGGCCGCAGGCTTCCTCAACAAGCCGCTCATGGTGAAGGACGACGACCTCGACTCGCTGCACGACGATCCGCGCTGGCAAAAGAGCTTGGCGAGCCTCGACGAACGCGTCAATCTCTACGGCGTCTTCGATTTCTGGGTCGGCGAGTGGGACGTGTTCGACCTCAAGGGCAAGCAAGTCGGCTCGAGCAAGGTCGAAAGGCTCGAGGGCGGCCATCTCATCTTCGAAAACTGGACCGGCGCTCAGGGCGGCACCGGCAAAAGCATGAACTTCGTCGATCCCATCGACAAGCGCTGGAAGCAAGTCTGGGTCGCCCAAAACGGCTGGGTCATCCACTACGACGGCGAATTCAAGGACGGCGCCATGCGCTTCGAAGGCAGCAGCCTGCAAAAGAACGGCTCGAAGGAATTCTCGCGCTGCACCTTCACGCCGATGAGCGAAGGCCGCGTCCGCCAAGTCATCGAGCGCTCGCGCGACGGCAAGACGTGGAACACGCTGTTCGACGGCACCTATGTGCCGAAAAAGACCGACGACGGCCAATAAGTTCTCGATTTACGCAAGACCACGCTTTCCGCGATTTTGACACTTCCCAACTGAAAAACGTGCCGCTCGAGGGTGAATGCACAAGTGCTTGGCAATAAAAAGGTTGGGGATTTCGTTTCTCTCGAGCGGTACGTTTTGCACAACTGCACCCCTGGGATTATCCGTATGCCCAACCTTCGATGAGAAAGTCCCGGCACTCCCGAACATCCACCTGGTTGGACGAATCGGGCGTTCAATCTCTTGCGATCGCGGCGATTAATAGATTGAAGATCAAAGAAGACGGGGCGTCCATTTTGGTCGTTGGTTAAACTGGTTGGAGGCCCAGTGCAAAGCCTGGATCAGGCGACGCCACCAAAGCCCCCGGCAGGACGCACCGGTTGCCTCAGGGTAAGGATGCCCCTCAAGAAATCAAAAAAGATTTTGGGCGAGTGCAGGACACGCTTTGCTATTCTGAGATGCTACGCCGCTTGCCTATGTTCCGCCTCTTGGTGGCGGCGGGTCGCGCGGCCGGGGCGGGCCATGATCATCGTTGGCAAGCGGTTGTCGTCGCTCAGCACGGCGGCACGCAGCTGTAAGATTGCTTCCGCCCCTTCGGGATTGTCCCAGAACTTCTCCGTGCCTTTGACACGGTAGTTGATCTCCTTGATCAACGATTCCACCAAGCTCGACGTCACGGGCAAGCCTTGCTTGCGGTACTCGGCATAATTCATGTGCTCTTGATTGTTGCGTAAATAGCCGATCGTTCGCCGCAGCACTTCACGCGGGTCGGTGGCCGGAAGTTTTCCGGGTCCGGTGTGCGGCTCCATTTGCAAGAGGCGTACCTCCAGGTCGGCGATCACATCGGTCACGCCGCCTTGCCAGCATCGTGTCATCCAGTTGACGTACTGTTGCCAGCGATCGGGCACATTCGCCGACACCGCCGTGGCCGTCACGTACAGGTACGTCAACGGATGCACGAAGTCTGCAATCGGCGTCAGATACGCGAACCACTTCTTGTGCTGGGTCCAGATCCACGCGCCGCCATCGCCCAAGAGCGCGCCGCGTGGAGCGGCGTGGAAGTTGCGGCCATAGGCCTCGGCTGCCACCATCTTGCCGAACGCGTGGCAGTCTTGCATCGTCGCGACACAGGTGCGGCTGTTCTCGGTCCGTTTTGGCGGCCACGTGGGCTCCGCCGCAGCCGTCGTTTCCTCCGCAGTCGGCGTGGCTGACGACGCGGGCATCGTGGCCTTCTCCAAGGCCAATTCTGCCAACTGCGGCAACTCATTTTCCTGCCGCGTCCCGTGATTGGCTTGGATGTCCCGCACCATTTGATCCACTTGGGCGCGTCCAAGAAGCACTGGGGCGGCTCGGGATGCGGGTCGGCGCTGAAGGTTGCTCCCTGCATCGTCTGCAAACAGGCGACCTTGTCTTCCTTCCACCCCTGGCCGTGCACTCCCGTTCCTTGGCCAGACTCCCGTGTCAGCACCCGGCCGCCGTCCAAGCCGATCACCGCCAGTTGCGGCGCCGGCGCCGTCGGCGGCTGACGACGATGATGCACGAAGTCTTCCACCGCGCGATCACGCCGCGCCGCCATCTCCAGACCGATTTCTTCCGCCAGCCGATTCACATGCCGGCCGCTGATCGATAAGTCGTCCAACACCTCCAGCAGCTTGGCCGCTTTGTTATGCGATTTGACTTCTGCCGTCGCGTACAGGATGTGGTGCAGCATCGTCGGACTGTAGCCATGCCCGTCCAGCTTCAACACTGGACGCTGAGGGGAAAAAATCCCGACGACAAGTCGGGCAGTAACGCTTCGGCTCGCGAAGCGAAACGACTCCTCCTTTGGCACGCAGGGGCCGTTCTTCACTGCCGACCGTGCAGAGCTTGCCGCATTGCGGGCAAGGCTGCTTCTCGCCCAAGAGTTGGCCCTGTTGAGTCGTTGCTGCTTCCAATGCCCCCTCGGTCAAGCCACGCGCCGCCGCGCAAGCGACTTCCTCCATCTGTGCGAAATCCACATCGAGGCCCGGCCCCTGTTCCCCATAAGCATACTTGACGACAATTCTTCCCCACTGCTTCGCGAGTCGGGTGACTACCTGCAATTCTTCGGGCGACAACTTCCGTGTTGCCATGGCTTTGCCATCCTTGACGTTAGAGAAATTAGGCGCGGCGAATTTCATCCGCCCATCCTATCCTCCTCGCTTTACGGCGCAAAGGGCGTCCTGCACTCATTTTGGGCGTTCCCGTAGAAGGTGTCTTGACTTCTTTCTTCTTATAGGTGCATTGCGCGGCAGCGGCGCGCGCGGCTTTGCAACGAATTCGTAGGTCAGGCTTTCCAGCCTGACGCAGCATTTCCACAGTGACTGAAACTGGCGAACATACGTCAGCCTGGAAAGGCTGACCTACAATTGCGTTGCAAAGCTCGCGCGCGCACCCTCAACGATCAGCGTTCACTACGGTTCCAAGTCCTTGGCCATGAAGGATCGTGGCGTGGAAGGGATTGGACAGAGAAAAGGTGTCACGACGTGTCACGACCATTTTTTGTAGGTTAGGTTGATTATATAAAAAGGATCCTGACACCTTTTATCTGTCTGACACCTTTTATCTGTCTTTCGGCTTGCCCAGCAGCTCGATCAGTTGCCGCTGTTCCTCGGGAGTCAGTTTCGCTGAACCATCGGGATTGACCCCGCGTTTTAAGGCTTTTTGCAATATTTTCATGGCCTCCGGATTGCCGCTTGGATCGGCGACGACGCCTTTCTGGGGAGCGAAGGCGTAGGAAGAATGATGCAGCCGGCTCAGGAGCGCGAAGCGATCCTCGGGCAAATCGACAGTATGCTTCTGCCATGTCGCTTCGGCCGCTTTCTTGTCGCCGCACGCATATTGGGCCAAGCCGAGATAGAAGCGCATCTCCCCAAGACGCCGGCTGAGAGGCGCTTTTTCGATCCACGCTTCGAGTTCGCCGGCGACTTTCTTGGGGTCAACGCCTTTC
>JACPZP010000046.1 GCA_016195405.1 Planctomycetota bacterium
AGGGCAAGGCCGCCACGCTCGCCAATATGGCGGGGGTGATCGCCCAGCAGGGGGACGTCGGCCGCGCCCTCCAACTGTGGCAGCAATCCTTGGAGATCTTGGAAAAGATCGGCAACGTGCGGGGCAAGGCCGCCACGCTCGCCAATATGGCTTGGGCTGCGGGGGAACAAGGGGACACTGAAAGGCAGTTCCAGCTCAACTTAGACGCGGCGCGAAGTCTGGCGCGAGTGTACGCATGGCTCGATTTGGTGACAGTGCTGGGCAACCTTGGCACACGTGGCAAGGGCGACGCAATCCGGTATTTGGCTCAGGCGATGTGGTTGCTCGTGCGTGTGACAGGCCCGGTCGAAGATTCCGTGAAAATCGCCGCGATTTTGCTCGAGAAGGTTGGTATGAAATCACCGGCTGCGCCAACTCTGGCCGCCGGGGCGGTGTTCATGGCTGCAACACGGGGTGAAAGCGACCCCAAGCATGAGGAAATGCAGCGGTTGGCACTCGGGATGCTGGCCGCCTGCGCCGCCGCACGCCAGGTCCCTGAAGACCAGCTGAAGGAATGGATCGAGAAAGAAGGGCTCCTCGATCCCGGGCAATGGCGTCCGAAGCTTGATGCGGCGCTAGAAGAAATGGCCGGCGGCGAGGAATATTGGCTCTTCGATCGCGCCTTGTTTCATCAGAAGTAGTCTGTGCCCTCTCGCTAAGGGCGAGAATTGGAGAACGCGCGTGGCCCGTCGAGTCGCAGTCATTATCGCTGTAAAAAACGTCCCTGGGCAAGCGCCGCTTCCCGGCGCCATCCAGGGCGCCAAGGACATGGCCGCCTGGGCTACGGCCGCGGGCTGGGAAGTCGTTTCGTTCACCGATGAGAATGGCCAGCCCCTTTCGTACCAAGCGATTTTTCAGCATATTGACGGCCTCGTCCGCTCCCGAAGCATCGGCCAGCTTTTGCTCTATTTCGCCGGCCATGGACAATGCTGGGGGCTCGGCGCCGATTTCTGGCTGCTTTCAGGCAACCGCACTCCCGGTGACGTCATCGACGTGGCTCGCACGGTCGAGCTGGCCCGTCAATGCGGTATCCCCGAGATCGCCGTCATTGCCGACGCTTGCCGCACCGTCGGCGCCGCCAACGACGCCGCCATCAAGCTCATCGCCTTTCCGTTTTTTCCTGCCCAGGTCAACCCGGTAGCGCAGGGCAAGGTCGATCAGTTCTACGCCACCATGCCGACGCAAGCCGCCCTGGAGGTGCAGAACCGGACCAAGGAGGGCATGACCGCCGATGCCGCGGCCACCGCCGTCAACGCCGCGGTCGTGGCGGCGCATGGCGTCTTCACCAGTCACCTCGTCAAAGCCCTTCGCGGCCAGGACGACCGCGCCAAGTTCCGGCTGGGCGATGGCCGCATTGTCGTAAGGCCGCAGGAACTGGCCGACGCCTTGACCTTTAGCGTGCCGCGTACAAGCGGGGCGCTGGCGGGCGGCTTTGCCCAGCGACCCGATTGCCGCGTTGAGTCGAGCCAGCTTTTGGCCGAAGTGCAGGCGCCGGCGCTGTGCCAGCTGCGTGTGGAGGCGCGGCTTGGCGACGACTCGCCCGCACAGGGGGCCGAATTGGAATTGCTCCGGCACGATGCCAGCAATCCCCAGCTTTTCGTGTCACAGCGGAAAATCCGCTCCTGGAGCCTCGCGGAGAAATTGGCCACCGGCAACGTCTATGGCATCCGCGCCACGCTTGACGACCACTACCAGCACCCGAAAAGTCCGAACCCCGTCACCTATCTGATGGGAGACCAGCAGGTGACCGTCACTTTGTACCCTTTTCACGCTGCCAGTGCGGGCCCAGAGACCTTGCGGGATATTGTCGATCATGCATTGACGACCCGTCCACCCAACCCGCTCTATCGCACAAGCGTGAACGCGTCGTTCATCGCTCTGGACGATGGCACACACCTCGACAAGGCGCCCCGAGACGGAGTCTTTGCCACAGTCACTGTAGACGGCGTGACCGGCGAGCAGGTGCGAGAGCCGCAGTTTGTGCGTAAAGGCGATGCGCCCTCAGCAGCGCTGGCAACCGCAGATTCGACTTTGCGTGCCGTGGTCAGCGCTGCGACGTTGCCCGGGCGCGATCATTTCGAGACCGAGACCGGCCTGACCATTACCGGCACAAGGGACGTGACGGTCTACGATCCCTCAACGGAGACCGGCGCATTCAAGGAAGACGGCTTTATCCATGTGCGCGGCGCCAAGGGCTCGGCGCCGTTGGTGCTGGGCTTGGGCCAAGATCGCTTTGCGGCCTTGGCGAGGTTCGAAGGGTTTATCGGCCGCGTAAACGCGGGTCCCTTGGGCGTGGAAAACGTGCAGTTTCTGCCGTCGGCCGGGTCGCGTACGGAAGAAGGAGTGCCGCCAACAGCCGATTTTCGCCGGCAAGCACAGATGGCGCTGGCTATTGCCGAGACGGCGGCGAGGCATGGCCGCTTTGAGCTGGCTATCGATCAAGCGCGACCGATCGCCCAAATCCTGCGTCAATATAAGCACTATAACCCAGTGCTAGGAATCTTCGCCGCTTATGCCTATCACCAAGCCGGCGACATCAATGCGATCCGCGACATGATCCAGTATTTCAATTCCATGCATCAAACGGTTCCGTTCGACGTGATGCTGTTGGCGAAGCTCGACCGCAGCCATGCAGTTGCCGGCGTCGCGCCCGCATATCCTTTGTTGACGCAAGGCTGGTTGGAGCTGGGCGCGCAGGTGCATCCGACCATCGTGGCGGCACGAACGAGCATGGCGCCGACTCTCTGGGCCAACATCGTCGGCGATGCCGGCCGGCAGCTCGGCGAGGCAATTCGAAATGGAGAACTGCGATGAAACTTGTTTTCATTCATGGCCGGGCACAGGAAGGGCGTTCCAGTGCGGAGCTTCGCAAGCAATGGCTGGACGGCCTCATGAAAGGCTTGAGCCGGGCCGGCGTGCAACTCGACCCGCTCCCGCCAATCGAAGTTCCCTTCTACGGCGACGCGTTGGAACGACTTACTTCGGAGAGCTTGCGTAGGGCGGCTCTCGTGGTCACGCGGGGTGCGCCGCCGACGGAAGCCGTCGATCCGGTGTTCGCGGCCATGGTCTACCAAATGGCCATCCGCGACGGCATTGACCCGCGACAGATTTACGACGAGGAAGGCCTGACCGTGGTCGAGCGCGGGCCGGAGCGTTGGGAGTGGGTGCAGGCTTTGGCGCGGCGATTGGAGAGCCGGCATCCATGGCTGGCGAGACTCGTGGTCGGCAAGGTCACGCGCGACGTGAAGGCGTACATCGACTTCCCGCACATTCAGGACGTGGTCCACGACATCGTCGCGCCCGCTATCGGCGACGGGCCGTGCGTCATCGTTTCGCACTCGCTTGGGACGGTCGTTGCGTATTGGGCGCTGGCGAGCCGATTGCCGAATGCCGACGTGCGTTTGTTGTTGACCGCGGGCTCGCCGCTGGGACTGGGAACGATCAAAGACCGGCTGCCGCATCCCCTGGCGATTCCCGCCGGCGTACGCGGTTGGCTCAACGTCACCGATGAGAAGGACATTGTCGCGCTCTATGCCAGGTTGGACAGCAGCACATTCCTAGACGGCATCGAGAATCTCACCGACATCGACAACGGCGACGAGCCGCACGCTATCGAGCGCTATCTAGCCGATGTACGCGTCGGCCGCGCGATTAATCAGGCATTGACGGAGTGAGCGGATTGTCGCCCATTTTCTCCGGCCCCAAACTCCTCGCTGGTCGGAAGCCGTAGCCGTTGGTCCGGTTCAAGGGGCCCGGTCGTGCGGTTTGGGTCATGCGTGACATCGACACGCTCGGTTCTTGGAAGTCCTAGGAAAAGGTCAATATCGAAACCGTGGAGGAGATCGATCGCGACTTCGAAGTCTTGGCGGCGATGCGCCAGGAAAGCGATCCGACCGACGAAGAGGCACTGGATCGCGCCTTGCAAGAATCGCGCCGGCAAGCCAAAGTGCAAGTTCGCCGTCAGATGGGGCTCGTGTAAATGGCGGATTACTGGATCTACTGCGTGCTGAACGGCGGATACCGATCCACGATGCCCAACAACCACGCCGTTAGCCTCGTTTGCCAGCGCATCACGCCCACGACAAATCCATGCATTCCACGCGGATATCTTCCCGTGAACAACACCACCCAAAAGCCAAGATAGGCAACGAGAAACGCTGCCAATTGGACGAAATAGAGGACGAAGATGTGCGGCACGAGCAGAATCGCTTTGGGCCACATGAAGAGAATTCCACACAGGGCGAGCAAGCGCGAGGATTGCTCCGGATAATCCGCTTCGACTCTTACCGGGTAGGCTTCGGGGTAATCATTCATCGCAGTCTCCGGTTAACGGTTGAGAAAATGCTTCTGGATTGTAACCAGCCGAAACGGTGCGTCAATCACTGGATTTTCCTGCCTCCTTCAGATTCTCATTTTCTCATAATCTCATTTTGACAACCGCGGCTGCCTGATCTAAGCTTTGTTACGGAAGCGACTCCCCCCGCCGCTAAGTTCAACCCCTCCCTTCCTTTGCCCTGCCTTCGATCGCGTCCTGCCTTTGATCGCCACTCCGCCATGGCAGAACCAGGCGCCGGCGTCACCAAGATTGTCAGTGATCCAGCCCCAAGAACCGCCGTCTCCTCGTTGTGAGCCGGCATTCCGTCCCACCGAGTAGATCGGTATTTCTTTTTCCACCTAGGAGCAGAGTAATGCGTAAGTTTGCCGAACAGGTCGTCAACTTTCTGAAGCGTGAAGACGGCCCGACCGCCGTCGAATACGCGGTCATGCTGGCGCTCATTATCGTGGTGTGCATTACCGCCATAACGGCTTTGGGCACCAACGCCAACGCGACCTTCACCAAGGTTTCCAACACCATCGCGACGACTTCGAGCTGATTCGTGTAGACGCGAATTCGTGTAGTCGCGGATTCGTGTAGACGCGAAGTGGTACAGACGCCTTTGCGCGTCACGAAGCCGCGCGGCCCCGGGGCTCGCGCGGCTTCGCGTGCGCGCCTGGTTTGATCCTTGCACTTCCGCCAGAGGCCATGACGACCCTTGACGTTACGTCGCTTAGAGTCTAAGTTACGCAAACCAGTCTTTATTTCTCATGTCCGCAGCGACCCATGAACGTCCGCGGGCGGTCTGTTTTTTCCCCGGCCTTGGCTTGGGGTGGATCAACCCATGCACGAAATCACGGCGCAGGATTGCTCGCGTATCGCCCAGGATTTGCAAATTCGCAAGCTGCAGGTGGAAAGCGTGGTGCAGTTGCTCGACGAGGGCAACACCGTTCCCTTCATCACGCGCTATCGCAAGGAACGCACCGGCGGCGTCAACGAAGAGGTCATCCGTCAGATTCAGGGACGGGTCAACTTCCTCCGCACCCTCGCCGAACGCAAGCAGACCATCCTCAAGAGCATCGAAGGCCAAGGCAAGCTCACCGACGAATTGCGCCACGCCATCCACAAGGCCGACACCACCAAGCGTCTCGAAGACCTCTACCTGCCGTACAAGCCCAAGAAGAAGTCGGCAGCCGGCAAGGCCCGCGAGCAGGGCTTGGAGCCGGCGGCGCTCGCGATCTGGCACAGCGATCCTCTGGCCAACAATCTCGAAGAGCTTCTGCCCGCACTGATCAATCCGGACAAGGAGCTGCCCACGGTCGAGGAGGTGCGCGCCGGCATCAAGAACATCCTGGCCGAGATGATGTCCGAAACGGCCATCATCCGCGCCGGCGTGCGTTCCGTCCTTTGGGAAACCGGCAAGGTTTGCTCCGGCAAAAGCGACAAGCTTCCCGAAGGTCAGGGGCTGGAGTACAAGGATTACTTTGAGTTTTCCGAGTCGGCCCGGCAGATTCCGCCGCACCGCATCCTCGCCCTCAATCGCGGCGAAAAAGAGCAAGCCCTGCGCATTCGGCTGGAGTGGCACGCCGACGCGGTGAAAGAGACCGCGCTCGGGGCCATGGCCGAGCATCTGTTCAAGGTCGCGGGCCAGATGCCTGCAGTCGCGCCGCCTGCGCCAGCTCCGACCGCGGATCATCCGGCAACCGAGGCGCCCGCGGCCTCCGTAGCCGCGTCGCCCGGACAAGGTGAAGCGCCTCCGGTCGCTGAGCCGACCTCTGCCGCTGAACCAGCCCCCGCTCCGGTTGCTGAGTCTGTAACTCCTACCTCCGAAGCCGCAACGCCGCCAGCCGAAGCCGTATCACCGCCCGCCGCTACACCGCCCGCGCCAGCTATTTCCGCGCCGGCGCCTTCCGTGTCGCCGGAACACCCTGCGGCGCCACCGGTCTTGACGGGCGAGCCGCTTGTGCCGGGGATGGATTTCAAGTCGCCCAACGTCGAGTTGCTTCGCGGCGTTTTAGAAGACTCATTAACGCGGTTATTGATCCCGAGTTTGGAGCGCGAAATTCGCCGCGAGCTGACCGACGAGGCCGAAAGCCACGCCGTCCAAGTATTTGCAAGAAACCTGCGCAGCCTTTTGTTGCAACCGCCGCTGCGCAATCGCCGAGTGTTGGCCATCGATCCAGGATTTCGCACGGGATGCAAGATTGCCGCCCTCGACGAATACGGCAACCTGCTCGAGCACTCGGTCGTCTTTCCTCATGCTCCCTTGCCAAAGAAGCCGCGCGAAAAACCTGCGGACAAGATCGCACCTCCAACCGCCGCGGTCGCTCCAGCGCCCGAAGCGCCGCCCACGATCCCGGAGACTACAAACACGGCGTCTCCGGCGACTACGCCTGAAACAACGCCACCCACGGAGTCACCTGCAGCGCCTTCGTCCCAAACGCCTGAGCCCGCCGCTCAGGGTGAATCCGTCCAGGGTGAATCGGTCCAGGGTGAATCGGTTCAGGGTGGATCGATCCCGGTAACGCCGCCGGTCGAAACCGCGCATTCTATCGAGCCGACGGCTGTCGCCGTCCAAGCAGATAGCGCAGTCCAAGCAACCGAAACACCGGCTCCCGCCGCCGCGGAGACCGCGCCGACCGTCGACCGCAAGGCCGAAGCCAAAGCGAAGCTCCACGACTTGGTCGGCAAGCATGCTGTTCAAGTCGTCGCTCTCGGTAACGGCACCGGTTGCCGCGAGACCGAAGAAATCATCGCCGAGCTGATTGGAACGCTGGCGCCGGACCTCGCCTATGTGATCGTCAACGAAGCGGGGGCCAGCGTCTATTCCACCAGTCCGGTCGGACGCGAGGAGTTCCCCGATCACGACGCGACGCTGCGCAGCACGATCTCGATTGGTCGGCGCTTGCAGGACCCGTTGAGCGAGCTGGTTAAGGTCGACCCGCACAACGTGGGCGTCGGCCTCTATCAGCACGACATGAGCCGGAAGGAACTGAAAGAGTCGCTTCAGGCAGTCGTCGAGTCGTGCGTCAACCAGGTGGGGGTTGACCTCAATACCGCGAGCGTGCCGTTGCTACGCCACGTGTCCGGCTTGAATCAGCTGGTTGCCCGCGAGCTGGTCGATTTCCGCAATCGGCAAGGACCGTTCCACAGTCGCGAGGCGCTCCTTCAGGTCAGCGGCCTTGGTCCTGCGCGCTACGTGCAGGCGGCTGGGTTCTTGAAGATTCCGGGCGGTCCCAATTCGCTCGATCGCACGTGGATCCATCCGGAGAGTTATCCGGTCGCGGAACGCATCCTGGCGGAGTTGGGCTACGCGCCGGGCGTGCTGGATGATCATGGGGCGCAGGAAGATTTACGAGCCAAACTGAAGAGCGTGAACGCCACGGAAGTAGCCGGGCGGCTGAACGTCGGCGTGCCCACCGTAGAGGACATCTTACAGGCGTTGGCGCGGCCGGGACGTGACCCGCGCGAGGACCTCCCGCCGCCTATTTTCAAAAAGGGCATCCTTAAGCTCGAAGATTTGCAACCCGGCATGGAGCTGAAGGGGACGGTCTTAAACGTGGTCGATTTCGGCGCCTTTGTCGACATCGGTCTCAAAGACAGCGGTCTTGTCCACATCAGCCAAATGGCGAATCGCTACATTAAGAGTCCGTACGATGTGGTGGCCGTCAATGACGTGGTCACGGTTTGGGTTCTGACGGTTGACAAAGAGCGGCATCGGGTCTCGCTGTCCATGATCAAGCCGGGAACGGAGCGCAAGCCGCCGGAGCGCAGGCCGCCAGCGCCGCGCCCCGAGCAGCGCGAGGGCCGGCCGCCGCAACGTGGGCGGCGCCCAGGCGGTCCGCCGCAGGGAGAGGCTCCGGGTGCGCGGCAGGTGCAACGAGGCCGTCCGCCACACGGTCGTGCGCCCGGTCCAGGTGACCGTCGCGGCCAAGCGGGATCACCGCCGGGAACAACCACCGGAGAGCCGGCGCACGTCGCCGGTGGGGGAGTTACTTCGAGTGCGCCGCCTCGCCCCGCACTGCCGCCGCGTCGACGCCGCCGAGAGCCACCTAAGCCTAAGCTCACCCAAGCGGCTTTGGAGGGGAAAGTGCCGCTTCGGACCTTCGGCGAATTGAGCGCGTTGTTCGCCGCTAAGAAGGAGCCCGAAAGCAAGCCATCCGAGGAGTCCCAAGCGGCGTCCGCGGTGGAAGCAACGTCCCCGCTCGCGCCTCCCGCCGCACCTTCAGCTGGCGAAGGCGGAGTTCCACCCGCCATGTGACCATTCTGCGGCATGGCCAATCGGTAGTTGCAGAAGAAAAGCGCTGAGACGACGCGGTTTCCGCTGTTGACACTCGCAATCGGTGTAACTAGATTACCGTTTTGCTTTGGCGTTCCTTTAATAGGGAGACGACGTTGGCCGGTTTCTCGAACGAGCGCATCCGCATCCGCATGGAAGCCTTCGATCACGAGGTGCTGGACCGCACCGCCCATGAGATCGTGGACACGGCAACGCGGACCGGCGCCTTGGTGCGCGGTCCCATTCCGCTGCCCACGCGGATCGAACGCTACACGGTGCTGCGCAGCCCGCACATCGACCGCAAATCACGCGAGCAGTTCGAGATTCGCACTCACAAACGCCTCGTCGACATCATGCAACCGACCGGCAAAACCATCGAGGCGCTTAACAAGGGCCTCATCCTGCCTCCGGGAGTCGATATCAAGATTCGCGTGCTTTCCGGCCATGCCGGTTAATGAGGCAAGCGGCAACCCAGGTCCACCATTAGGCGAAAAGACCTGGGTTTCTTTTTTGAAAAACTGAAACGGAACCACGGATTTCACGAATGACTCGGATGAGAAAAAAGAGGAACTAGAAACGGACACCTAAATAAGTTCCCATTCCGTGTAATCGGTTAATCCGTGGTTATCCAACCATAAAGGTAGACTGACGTGGCGACAACTAGCGAGAACCCGGCGCCTGTGAGCCTCAACGTGTTCAACACGCAAGGACAGCCGGTCGGCTCCATCCAGGTCGATCCCGCCATCCTAGGCGGCAAAATCAATCGGCAGCTGCTGCACGAAGTGGTGCTGATGTACCTGGCCAACCAGCGCGCCGGCACGCACTCGACGTTGCGCCGCGGCGAGGTAGCTGGCAGCACCAAGAAGTTATTTCGCCAGAAAGGCACCGGCAACGCCCGTGTCGGCACCAAACGGACCAACAAGCGCAAGGGCGGCGGCACGTCCAAAGGCCCCAAACCACGCGACTACGAATACCATCTACCCAAAAAGGCCGTACGCGCCGCTGCGAAAATGGCGCTGTTAAGCAAGCTGCAAGACCAAGAGACCGTCGTCGTCGATGAACTCAAGCTGCCCGAGATCAAGACACGGCAAATGGTGGAAATTCTGCGGAACCTGAATCTCGCGGGCACGACCTGCCTGGTTGGTCTGGCAGCGAGCGAAATCGACGAAAACAACACGGTTTACAGGTCCGCCCGCAACATTCGTGGCGTGGAAGTCACGCCGGCTTCGCAGTTCAACGCTTACGGCGTTTTGAAGCCAAAACGGCTGCTGTTAACTAGGGCGGCCCTGGAAGAGTTGTGTAAGAGCGCGAAGTAATCTGGAAATGAACCATGGCTACTCAAACCAAGAAAAAAACGATGGGCCCCGAGCTGGAGCCGTATCAGGTCATCCTCGCCCCTCTGGTCACCGAGAAGGGCACCCACCAATCGACGCACCAGCATCATAACGCTTATTCGTTCCAGGTTAACTTGTGGGCGACCAAGCTGCAAATCAAGCACGCGGTGCAGGAACTGTTCAACGTCCGTGTCGAGAAGGTGCGGACCCAACTCCGCCTTGGGAAGAAGCGGCGCTATCGCTTCCGCCATGGGAAGCTATCAAATTGGAAAAAGGCCATCGTCAAACTGCATCCGGACGACAAGATTGAGTTCTTCTAGGCGCAAGGTGAGTGATGCGCACCAAGTATCCCTCCACTCACCACTTACCACTCACTGAGATTTCAATGGGCATTCGCTACTACAATCCGACGACTCCCGGCCGGCGCGGCGGTTCGGTCAGTGATTTCGCCGAGATCACCGATCGCAAGAAGAAACCGGAAAAGTCACTTGTCAAGCCCTTCAAGAAAAAGGGCGGTCGCAACCATCAAGGCGTGGTTTGCACGCGCTTTCGTGGCGGCGGACACAAGCGCATGTACCGCATCATCGACTTCAAACGTCAAAAGGACAATGTTTGGGCGACGGTCGTGGGTGTTGAGTACGACCCCAACCGGAGCGCGCGCATCGCCCTTCTGCAATACGAGGATGAAACCAAGGCTTACATCCTCGCTCCCGAAGGTCTAAAGGGGGGCGATCGCCTTTTGAGCGGCCCCGACGCGGAGCCGCGGGTCGGCAACTGCTTGCCGCTCCGTAAGATCCCGTTGGGCATGTCGGTGCACAACTTGGAGATGCAACCGGGCCGCGGCGGCCAGGTTTGCCGCAGCGCCGGCACCAGCGCCACGCTGTCGGCCCGCGAGGGCGCTTGGGCACAGATTACCCTGCCGTCCGGCGAGGTGCGCCGCATCAGCGCCGAATGCCGCGCGACGATTGGCGTCTTGGGCAACGCCGATCACATGAGTATCAGCCTCGGTAAAGCGGGTCGCAAGCGTTGGATGGGCCGCAAGCCCCACAATCGCGGCACGTCGATGAACCCGGTCAGTCATCCCATGGGCGGCGGCGAGGGCCGCACCGCGGGAGGTCGGCATCCATGCAGCCCGACGGGCGTTTTAGCCAAGGGCGGCAAGACCCGAAAGAAACGCAAGCCGTCGAATGCGGCCATCATTCGCCGCCGCCGCCCCGGCCCGCATTACGCCATAAGCTAAGAGTCATAAATGACGATGTGGCCTGGTCGCGAAAGGGTTGCCAACGTATAATCTCCGTTCCCCGTTGCGAGGAGCGATATGAGCCGGTCGGTAAAGAAAGGCCCCTATGTGGACGAGAGGCTGCTGGCCAAAGTGGAAAAACAGCAGCGCTCGAGCAATCGCGAGCCGATCAAGACTTGGTCGCGCGACTGCACGATCGTGCCCGATTTCATCGGCCATAACTTTTTAGTTCACAACGGCCGGCAGTTCATGAAGCTTTTCGTGACGGAGGACATGGTGGGGCACAAGATGGGCGAATTCGCTCCCACACGGATATTCCGCGGCCACTCCGGCGGCAGGGCGAAGGCCGCCGCTGCAGCCGCCGCGGCGACGACCGCAAAGTAGGTGTAAATTAACGAAACTTCCCATGAGTTACATCGTGGGTGGTAGATCCCGGGGTGGAGCAGTGGTAGCTCGCCAGGCTCAAACTGGAGATTGAGTTCCGTGGACACCGGTGAATGTGTTCATTGCTTACGCTAGTCAGGTTTATCTCGTGGAATCTGCAAAGCGTCTGCGAAAGCCTCGATCCGCCGAATATCGAGATGCTTGGAATTTGATTTCTACCTGGGCTGCACGACGGGAAACCGCCGTGCGAATACCTGTCAAAGTCGGGAAACCCTCCGGCGGTGGCAATCCCGAGCCAAGCTTCAGCCGCATTGGTTGAAGAAGGTGTAGAGACTTGACGGCAGGCATCTTCGCGGTCTTTCGCGAGACCGAAAGATGAAGGGAAAGTCCAGACCACAAACCGCATCAGCGGGCAGCGAAAGCTGAAGTGGTATGCATAACCTGGAGGTCGCAGGTTCAAATCCTGCCCCCGGAACTTGCAGTTGCACGTGCAGTTGCACGTGCAGAAGCACATGCAGGCGGATGTGAGGAAATTCATGGAGTACAGGGCGTCCTACCGGTATGCCGACATGTCCGCGCGGAAGGTACGTCCCTTCGCGGCTCTGATCCGTGGCCGGGCGGCGGATGAGGCGCTCGAGTTGTTGCGCTTTTATCCCAACAAGAGCGCACGCCTGCTCGAGCAGGTTCTCAAAAGCGCGCTGGGGAATGCCGAGGATCGCGGCGCCCGAGACGTTGATGAGTTGGTCGTCACCGAATCACGCATCGACGGCGGACCGATCATGAAGCGGATCATGCCTCGCGCCCGCGGCACTGCCTACCCGATCAAGCGCCGTTACTCCCACCTCCGCATTACCGTTTCCGATCTGGAAGAGGAGACGGGCGCGGAATAATCGACCTTCGAGGGCCATTCCTGTTCAGCGGGGAGCCGGAGGCGACCGGTCGCCTCCGGCTCCCCGCTGAATTTGGCATTGGGATTCACCAAGAGAGATGTCATGGGACAAAAAGTACGGCCGACTGGCTTTCGCACCGGCATCATGGTCGATTGGCAGAGCCGCTGGTACGCCAACAAGCAGGACTTTGCCGAGTTGCTCGTGGAAGACCAGCGGATCCGCGCGTACATCAAGAAGCGCTACGGTCGATCGGGGATATCGAGAATTCGCATTGAGAGGACGCGCGAAAAGGTCGTCGTTTTCATATTTTCAGCGCGCGTCGGCCTCATCATCGGAAAGAAGGGGGCGGAGGTCGACAAATTGACCAAGGAGTTGGAAGATCTCGCCCATCGTCACATTGAAGTGAAAACGATGGAGATTAACCGACCCGAGATCGACGCCCAGCTGGTGGCCGAGGACATCGCCGAGCAATTGGAGAAACGTCAGAGTTTCCGCCGCACCATCAAGCGGTCCATGGACACGACGATGGAGGGCGGCGCCAAAGGAGTGAAGGTGCTCTTGGCCGGCCGGCTGGGCGGCGCCGAGATGGCGCGGTCGGAAGGCGGGATGCTTGGCAGCATTCCGTTGTCCACGCTCCGGGCCAAGATCGAATACGGGTTTGCCGAGGCCAAGACCGCCCAAGGGCACATCGGCATCAAAGTGTGGATCAACAACGGGGACTACTTGGACCCCGAGGAGAACAGCGATGCCCTTAATGCCCAAGCGAGTAAAGTACAGAAAAAGTCAGCGGGGAAAGGTAAAAGGTAACGCCACCCGCGGCAATACCGTGAGCTACGGCGAGTTCGGCTTGCAAGCCTTGGAAGGCGGCTGGCTCAGCGCCGAAGCGATCGAGGCGGGCCGCGTCACTGCGGCCCACTTTGCCCGCGGCGAAGGACGGCTTTACATTCGCGTCTTCCCGCACAAGTCGGTGACCGCAATCCCCGCCGAGACGCGCATGGGCAAGGGCAAAGGCGAGCCGGAATACTGGGCGGCCGTGGTCAAGCCCGGCATGATCCTCTTCGAGATGGCCGGCGTTCCCGAAGCCGCCGCCCGCGATTGCATGGCGCGGGTGGCCTACAAAATGCCGTTTCGTTGCCGATTCGTGTCGCGTCGGCCGAACATTTAAGGTGGAGCGATTGGGGTGGAACGATGAAATCCGCAGAATTCCGAGGCATGAGCGATGAGCAACTGGATCTTGCTTTGAAAGACGTCATTAAAAACCTCTTTCACCTGCGCTTCCAGTCCGCCACCGATCGCCTCGAAACGCCCAGCGAAATCACCAAGGCCAAGCGCGAGGCGGCCCGCATCAGGACCATTATCCGGGAACGCCAGCTCGGAATTCGCGGCCAGCACGCCACGGTGCAACAAGCGGCAGCGCCAGCCAAGGGAGTGTAAGCGATGACGACGAACGAGAGTGGGACGAATCGGCGTGGCAAGAGACGAATCGAAGTCGGCATCGTCACGAGCGACAAGATGCAGAAGACGCGCCGGGTGGAGATTCCGCGTCTCATGAAGCACGCGCGCTATGGCAAGTACATCCGCCGCCGCACCATTTGCCACGTCCATGATGAAGCCAACGAATCGCACGTCGGCGACACGGTTGAGATCATGGAGACGAGGCCCCTGTCCAAGACCAAGACCTGGCGGCTTACTCGCATTGTGGTCAAAAGCACGGCAGCGCCATCGGTTCGGGAAATTGCCGGCGCACCAGACGAGAAGGCGGGCAGTCAATGATTCAGATGTATACGTTTCTCGATGTTGCCGACAATACCGGCGCCAAGGAATGCATGTGCATCAAGGTATTGGGCGGAACCAAGCGGCGCTATGCCGGCATTGGCGACGTCATCATTGCCAGCGTCAAGAAGGCGATTCCCGGCGGCGACGTGAAGCCCGGCGAAGTGGTGAAAGGGGTCATTGTTCGCGTCAAGAAACCGACCCGGCGGGACGACGGCAGCTACGTTCGTTTCGATCACAATGCGCTGGTGCTGCTCAATAAGGAAGACCTCGACCCGCGCGGCACGCGTATTTTCGGCGCCGTGGCCCGGGAGCTACGGGATTGCGGCTTTATGAAAATCGTCAGCCTCGCCTCGGAAGTGGTTTGAGAAGGGTACTTTCAATGCACATTCGCAAAGACGACATTGTGGAGATCATCACCGGCGACGACGCGGGCATTGCGCGCAATCGTTCCACGGGCCGGGTTCTCAAAATCCTTCCGGAGGAGAACAAAGTCCTGGTGGAAGGCGTCAACCGGGTCTACCGCCACATGAAACCAAACCGCCGCAACGCCCAGGGAGGCCGCCTGTCCAAAGAGATGCCGATTTCCCTTTCCAACGTGCTGTTATTCTGCAGCACTTGCAGGCGCGGCGTGCGGATCGGCAAACGTTACGGGGCGGACGGCGGCAAGGAACGGTTTTGCAAGAAGTGCGGCAACAGTCTAGGTGTATTAAGCAAAGCACGCCCGACTTACGCAAACAAGCAGGCGTGAACGCGGTACTTGGTGATCGCCATACGAGAATCAACGTGACTCTTGTCCCTTAGATAGGTCAAAGGTGGGCCATGGCCCGGTTGCTGGATCGGTACAAGCAGGAAATCGTCCCGAAGCTGGCGGAGAAGTTCGCGCGCAAGAACGTCTTGAGCCTGCCGCGCCTCCAGAAGATCGTCGTCAACATGGGCGTGGGTAAGGCACTTCAGGACAAAAACCGCATGGAGCAGTCGGCGGAGCAGTTGACACAGATCACCGGCCAGCGCGCCCAGGTCACCAAAGCCAAAGTGGCCATCAGCGGTTTCCGCCTGCGCGAAGGCAACGAGATCGGCTGTCGCGTGACCTTGCGCGGCCGGCGGATGTATGAGTTTCTCGACAGGCTTATCAGCATCGCTCTGCCGCGTATCCGCGACTTCCGCGGCGTCAATCCGAAGAGCTTCGACGGCCAGGGCAACTATAGTCTGGGCCTGTCGGAGCAAATGGTGTTTCCCGAGATCGATCCCGACAAGGTGAACTTCTCCCAAGGAATGGACGTCACGTTTGTCACCAGCACCAAGAGCGATGATGAGGCCCGCGAGTTGTTACGAATGTTCGGCATGCCCTTCCGCGAGGCATAGAAAACTCCGCTTGCGGATTAGCGCGGCGCAACCTTGGGATCCACACGCGGCTGCAAGGAACAATCGAAAATGTCCACCAAAGCCAAACTCGTAGAGTATAAACGGCAGCTCGCCCAGCTCGAGGCGAACAAGAAAGACCCGGCCAAGAATAAGCTCAGGCCGCGCGACAAAATTCGAATTCGCTTTCGCTGCCGGTTGTGCGGCCGACCACGCGCCGTCTATCGTAAGTTTGGCGTATGCCGAATCTGTTTCCGGGATATGGCCAGTAGGGGCTTGATACCGGGCGTTCAGAAAGCGAGTTGGTAGCCGCAGGTTTTAACCTGCGAACCGCAACCTAAAGGTTGCGGCTACAGGAGCGTTCAACCATGATGACCGATCCGATTTCCGACATGTTGACGCGCATCCGCAACGGCAACCGCATCGAATCACCCGCGGTGGACATGCCGAGCACCAACATGAAGCAGCGCATCGCCCAGGTTCTGAAGGACGAAGGCTTCATCATCGATTTTCAGGTGGGAAAATTCGTCAAGGCGGAAGACGGCCGCAACGTTTTTCAACCTCAAGCCGATCCCAAAGAGGCCAAGAAGACGTTGCGCGTGTTTCTGAAATATGGACCCGACGGCGAGCGCGTAATTCGGCATTTGGAACGGGCCAGCAAACCCGGCCGGCGGCTTTACCGCGGTCATACGAAATTGAAGCCGGTTCTCGACGGCTTGGGAATCTCCATCATCAGCACCAGCCGCGGCATCATGAGCGATCGCCAAGCGCGGGCCCAGCGCCTCGGCGGCGAGCTGCTTTGTAGCGTCTGGTAACGAACGCGTGAATTGAGCGTGCAGGAGTAGTGTGATGTCACGAATCGGTAAACAAGCCGTCGCGATTCCAAGCGGCGTAAAGGTCCAGGTCGACAACGGCAAGGTCCGTGTGGAAGGCCCCAAGGGCAAACTCGAGTTTCAGCCGCACCCAAGCATGAAAGTCTCTCACGACGAAAAAACCAAGACTCTTCAGGTAGCCCGGCCCGATGACGAGCGTTTGAGCCGATCCCTGCACGGTCTGACCCGCACCCTCGTATTCAACATGGTGGAGGGCGTCACCAAGGGCTATGAAAAGCGGCTTAAGATTGAGGGCATCGGCTACCAAGCCCGCATGAAGCAGAAGGCCGTGGTGCTCACGGTAGGTTACGCCAATGCCATCGAAATGAATCCGCCCGAAGGCGTGACCGTCGAATTGCCCGATCCGACGACCATCGTGATCAAGGGCGCGGACAAGCAGAAGGTCGGCCAGTTTGCCGCCGAGATTCGCGCCTCCCGCAAACCGGAGCCGTACAAGGGCAAGGGAATTCGCTACGAGAATGAGCAAGTGCGACGCAAAGAAGGCAAGTCCTTCACCAGCGGCGGATAAGGCATTGTCGCTCGCGGCAAGCGCACGCTCCAAACAAACGAGAAGCGAAATCATGGACCGACAAAAGGCCAAGCACCGCCGGCAGGTTCGCCGCCGGCAGCATGTTCGCAGCAGCATCACGGGCACTGCGCAAAGGCCGCGCCTCACGGTTTTCCGCAGCTCCAAGCATATCTATGCTCAGCTCGTCGACGACCTCAATGGCGTGACCATCGCTTCGGCCAGCAGCCGCGCCGAAACTCTGCAAAAGGAACTACCCTACGGCGGGAACATCAAAGCCGCGAAAGTAGTCGGCAAGAAGCTCGCTGAGGTCGCCAAAGGCAAAGGAATCAGCGCGGCCGCCTTCGATCGCGGCCATTACCGGTACCATGGCCGGATCAAGGCGCTGGCCGACGCCGCCCGTGAGGGCGGATTGCAGTTCTAATGTGCCTCGTAGGACGGATTTGCAATCCGTCTCTATTCAAAATGGACGGTTTGCAAAACCGTCCTACGGAGTGATTGAAATGGCGAAAGAACGCAGAGATGATCGGCCCGATGGCTTGGAAGAGCGCGTCGTGAAGATTCGCCGTTGCGCTGCCGTCGTGAAGGGCGGACGACGTTTCAGCTTCAACGCCCTGGTCGTCGTCGGCGACAAGGGCGGACGTGTTTCGTGGGGCTACGGCAAAGCCAACGAGGTGCCGCCGGCGGTCGAAAAGGCGGCCAAGGACGCCCAGGAAACGATGAAGCGGCAAAGGAAGGTACAGCTCAAGGGCGCCACGATTCCGCACCGCGTCATCGGCCGCTTTGGCAGCAGCCGGGTCATACTCGTGCCTGCCGGTCCCGGAACCGGCGTCAAGGCCGGCCCGGGCGTGCGTGACGTCTTGGAGTGCTGCGGCATTCACGACATCCTAACCAAGACGCACGGCAGCACGAACCCCATTAACCTGGTCAAGGCCACCATCCAGGGCCTGTTGACGCTGCGAACGCGCGAAGAAGTTGCCGCGCTCAGAGGAGTGACGCTCTAATGGATCTCAGCACCGTACATCAGGGCGTAGTCAAGCGGAAGCTCAAGAAGCGCGTTGGTCGCGGTCCCGGAAGCGGTCACGGAAAAACCGCCTCGCGCGGCAGCAAAGGCCAGTATGCGAGCGCCGGCGCCAAGAAGCCGCATTGGACCTTCGAAGGCGGCCAGATGCCCCTGTTCCGCCGCATTCCCAAGCGGGGCTTCAGCCATGCCTCATGGGATAAATTCTACCATGTGGTCAACGTCGGTGATCTCGAAGCCTTCGACAACGGCGCAACCGTCGACGCTCAAGCCCTTAAGGAAAAAGGCCTGGCCAAAGGTCCGTCGGACGGCGTCCGCATTCTGGGCGGAGGCGAACTCACCAAGAAGCTCACGGTCAAGGCGAGCCATTTCTCGAAATCCGCCGCCGAAAAGATCGCCGCCAAGGGTGGTACGACCCAGATTATCCCCGGCCCCAAGAAGCCCAAGCGCAACAAGATGAAGCCCAAGACTTCTGGAGAAAGGAATTCCGGATGACGAGCTTCTTCCAATCTCTCGACCTTGCTGGCTGGGGCGTCCTCCTGGTCCCAACGCTGATCTTTCTTGTCATCGGGGCGACTCGCTTCAAAATACCCGGTCTGGTGATCAACGCCGTCTACGCCGTCGCCATCTATTTTCTCGGAAACCTCATCGGATGGTCGATCGACGGCGACACCGGCCAGCTCATCGCCGCGGCTATCCTCCTTCTGGGCTGGTTGCTGCTGCTTTACCGCTTTGAGGCGGTTGCCGAGTTCTTCGACGAGTCGCGCCTTCTGTCCATTTTCAAGATCAAAGAGCTGCGTCAAAAGATTCTCATCACCGTGCTGTTCCTCACCATTTATCGCATCGGCTTCCACGTGCCTTTGCCGATGATCAATCAGCAGCGCATGGTGCAGAGCATGCGCGGCAGCGACGAAGGTCTCTTGGGCCTGATCTCGATGTTTTCGGGCGGCAGCCTCAGCCAGAGCACCATCTTCGGGCTGGGCATCATGCCCTACATCTCGGCGTCGATCATTTTCCAGCTCCTTTCCAGCGTCTATCCTCCTTTGGAAAAGCTGTCCAAAGAAGGCGAGGCCGGCCGCAAAAAGATCAACGAATACACGCGCTATGCCACGGTCCTCATCTGTTTCATCCAGGCGTGGTTTTGGGTCACGCACATCGCCAAAAGGCAGCAGGACGGCGGCCTCGACCTGGCCATCGAGGGCTTCAACAGCTTCTGGTATATCTTGGCGTCCATCATCATCATGACGGTCGGCACGGTCTTCCTCATGTGGCTGGGCGAGCAGATCGACGAATACGGCATCGGCAATGGCATCAGTCTCATCATCATGGCCGGCATCATCTCGCGCATCCCCGACGCGACGCAGACCTTGTTCTTCGAGCGCGGCAAGCTGCGCCCGTCCATCTTCACGCTTGGAGGCAGCGGCACGGGAGGCGACGTCGGCTTGGAGAAGATCATCGTGCTGATATTGATGTTCGTGGGCGTGGTCGTCGCGGTCATCGCCATCACCAAGGGGCAGCGCCGCATCCCCACGCAGTCGGCCAAGCACGTTCGCGGCCGGCGCGTTTACGGGGGCACGCGTCAGTTCCTCCCGCTGCGCGTCAATCAAGCAGGCGTCATGCCGGTGATTTTCGCCAGCAGCCTGCTCCTCATCCCCATGTTCGCCTTCAAGTGGATGGGGCAGCAATTCTCAGCCAACTGGGCCTGGAACCTGTCCTATGCCTTCGAGCGCCAAGGATATCTTTACAATCTCTGTTACATCGCGCTGATCTATTTCTTCTGCTATTTCTGGACGGCCATCACCTTCAATCCCAAGGACATGGCCAACAACTTGAAGGACTACGGCAGCTTCATCCCCGGCTACCGCCCCGGCAAGAAGACGGCCGAGTATCTCGAGAAGGTCATCATGCGCATCACCTACGTGGGCGCGGCGTTCCTTGCGGTGGTGGCCATCATCCCGAGCTTGATCTCGTCGGTCATGGAAGTGAACTACATGGTGGCCAGCTTCTACGGCGGCACCGGTCTTTTGATCGTCATCAGCGTCGCTCTCGACTTGGTGCAAAAGATCAACAGCCATTTGGTGATGCGCAATTATCCCGGCCTCACGGAAGATTGACCGGAACCACAAAATGTTTCCCAAGCCCCAGGATAAGCACCGCGAATCCTGGGGCTTTTCGATTTCCACCACCCTTGCGGCCTTGCAAGCTTTTTCTGACAATAACGCCATTGCAACGTGGAGGTCGTTCTCGATTCGCCGACAGAGCGGTGATGTCATGCGCTTGATTCTGCTCGGCCCGCCCGGCAGCGGCAAAGGCACGCAGGCGAAGCTGCTTTGCCAGCGGCTTGGCTTGTGCCACTTTTCCACAGGCGACATCCTTCGTGAGGCCGTCCGCAACGGCACTTCGGCCGGCTGTAAGGCCCAGACGATCATGGCCGCCGGTCAGCTTGTTCCCGATGATATTGTCAATGAGATTGTCGCGGGGCGCTTTCGCAATCACGACCGGCCCGAACGTTTCGTCATGGACGGCTACCCGCGCACTTTGGCCCAGGCGCTGGCCTTCGACGACGTGCTGAAAAGTCAAAGCCTAGACCTCACGGCCGTCGTCAGCCTGGTCTTGGACGATGCCGAGGTCGTCAGGCGACTCGGCGGACGCTGGTCGTGCCCCAAACCAACTTGCATGGCCACCTATCACATGGTGACGAAGCCGCCCAAAAAGCCGGGCATTTGCGATGAGTGCCAGACTCCTTTGGTCCAGCGTGAGGACGACCGCGAGGAAACGATCCGCAACCGCCTGGCCGTGTTTCATGGTCAAAATGACGGCCTGGCGAACCACTACCGAGGTCAAGGGCTCTTGCGCGAAATCGCCGGCCATGGCGATATCGAAGACGTATACGCCAAGATCATCGAAGTCATCGCTTCAAAAAGGGGTCAGGACCTCTAGAATCACAGGTCCTGACCCCTTTTTGAAACCATTAAAGGTAAAAAGAAGTAGCCGTAGGGTGGGCGGAGTCTTCGGAGCCCACCGACGCAGCCTTCCAGGTAATCCGTGCTCAAGACTTTTTTCCAAAACCCGCCGGAGCTGAAGTCGTCTCGGGAACTCGCTTTAATGCGCGAATCCGGCAAGATCGTCGCTGAGGCGCTGCGCCTCTGCCGCGAGCAGGCCCGGCCAGGCGCTCGCACCATCGAGATTAACCGCGGCGTCGAAGCGCTTTACGTCCGCTACGGGGCGACACCCCTCTTCAAGGGTTACAAGGGTCCCAAGGTACCATTCCCGGCAGTCACTTGCATCTCAATCAATGAGCAGGTCGTGCATGGCATTCCCAGCATGCGCGAGATCCGCGACGGCGATTTGCTCAAATTCGACACTGCCTGCAAGCTGAACGGCTGGTGCGCCGACGCGGCCATCACGGTCATGGTCGGCAACGTTCGGCCCGAGCGCCGCCGCCTCGTCCAAGTGGGCGAAGAAGTTCTGCAAATCGCCATGCAAGAAATCCCGCAAAGACGCTGGTGGTCGGAAGTCGCCGCCAAAATGCAACGTCACGCCGAGACCTCCGGCTTCAGCGTGGTCGAGGAATACGTGGGCCACGGCATCGGCCGGGTCATGCACGAGAACCCGCAAGTCCCCAACTACGTGGGCCGCGACATGCGGAAGTTTGACTTCCGGATCGAAGAAGGCCTCGTGCTGGCCGTCGAGCCGATGGTCAACATGGGCCGGCGCAACACGCGTCTTTTGGGCGATCACTGGACGGTGGTCACCATGGACGGCCTGCCGAGCGTGCACGTGGAACACACGCTGGCGCTGACCAAGGAAGGCGTGCAAGTCATCACCGCGGACTGATAGGCGGCAAGCGCGACAGTGTTGGATTGCGCCGTTTGGCCAATGGCAATGATCTGGTTCCCATAACTCATTGGTGCAAAAGGATTTAATGGATTGCATTGCTTGCCAGCGCGCGCGCACCTTACTACGAATTGTCCGCTTTCGTCATCCCGAACACCGTCATTCTGAGAAAATGCTGAGACGCTGAAACACACACCTTCGTAAGTCAATGTGGCCCTCAGGTAAATGTGCCACTAACGTTCGGGACAAAAACCATGAAGGCACTCATCCCTCTCGTCGCCCTCCTCATTTCAGGATCATGGATCATGACCGCGCCAACAACCGCCGCCGATTCGGAAACGACCGCCAAGGCCAGGAAATTCTTGGAGGGCTACACGGCGACGATTCGGCCGCTCGACATCGTCGCGCAACGGGCTTGGTGTGACGCCAACATGTCGGGCAAGGATGAGGACTTCAAGAAGAAGGAGGACGCGCAGAACAAGATCGACGCGGCTCTATCCGACAAGAAAGCCTTCGCGGAGGTCAAGACGCTCAAGGAATCGGGGCGGATGGATGACAAGATTCTAAGGCGTGCCATCGACGTCATCTATCTCGCCTATCTGGAAAAGCAGCTTGACGAGGAATTGTTGAAGAGGATGACGGCGCTTGGCAACTCGGTCGAGAAGAAGTTCAATGTCTTCCGCGCCAAAGTCGACGGCAAGGAATTGACCGACGCCGACGTCCGGAAGGTTCTCAAGTCCTCCAACGATTCCATACGCCGGCAAATGGTTTGGGAGGCGAGCAAGGATGTGGGCAAAGTCGTTGAGCCGGAATTGAGGGAACTGGTAAAGCTCCGCAACCAGGCGGCGAAGAAACTGGGATTCGCCAACTTCCACGCCATGCAACTCTATCTCGCCGAGCAAGACGGCGCCGAGTTAATCAAGCTGTTCGACAATCTCGATGAATTGACCCGCGAGCCGTTCATGAAGGCCAAGGCGGAGATGGACAAAGTGCTGGCGGCCAACTGCGGCGTCAAGGAATCGGACCTCATGCCTTGGCACTATCACGATCCGTTTTTCCAGGAGCCGCCCGCCGTTTTCCCCATCGACCTCGACCGGATCTACGGCAAGCTCGACATCGTGCGGCTATGCCGCGATTTCTATCGCGGCATCGATCTGCCCATCGACCTGGTGATCGAACGGACGGGCAACGACTTCGCCCCCCGCGAGGGCAAGAACCCGCACGCCTTTTGCATCGATCTGACCCGCGGCGGCGACGATGTCCGTGTCTTGGCCAACATCGTCCCCAACGAATACTGGATGGCTACCATGTTGCACGAGTTCGGCCATTCGGTTTATTCGAGCATCAACATCCCCGAAAAGCTTCCGTATGTGCTGCGGTCGGAATCGCACATCCTGACCACCGAAGGCGTGGCCATGATGTTCGAGAAGATGTCGAAGCGGCGCGGCTGGCTGGAGAAGATGCATGTCACGGTGGACGATGCGGCCAAGTTCGACGGGAGCGCCCGTAAGATGTCGCGCAATCAGCTTCTGGTCTTCTCACGTTGGTGCCAGGTGATGCTGCGCTTCGAGAAGGCGATGTACGAGAATCCCGAGGCGGACCTCAACAAGCTGTGGTGGGACCAGGTCGAGAAGTACCAGCTTCTGCGCCGGCCGCCGGGACGCAACGCCCCGGATTACGGCAGTAAGATCCACATCGTCAGCGCCCCGGTCTATTACCACAACTACATGATGGGCGAATTGTTCGCCGCGCAACTGCACCACGCCATCGCCCGCGAAGTCTACAAAGACGCCCAACCGGCGAGCGTGGTCTACGTCGGTAACAAAGACGTAGGCCGCTTCATGCGCGAGAAGGTCTTCGAGCCGGGCCGGACGCTGCCGTGGAATGAACTGACGCGGTTTGCGACGGGGTCGGGATTGAGCGCCGAGGCGTTTGCGAAGGATTTTGGAGGGAAATGAGTTCGTAGCCTCAAACGCTCGCGCCCTTTCTTGAACCCTTCCGTCCATAAGATGAATCTAACTCGCAACGAACCAAAATTGCGCTCGCAGTCGTGCGATCGGAGAGGCGCGCATGGCGGAGGCACGCATGGCGGAACAGACTTTGCTCGTGAGCCGACGAGCGCCGGATTTTGACTTCGAGCTGACCAGCGGCACGCCCCAGTCGCGCCAGCGCGTCACCTTGGCGGATTATCAGGATCGTTGGCTCATCCTTCTCTTCTATCCGCACGATTTCACGCTCATCTGCCCAACCGAATTGACCGCCGTCAGTGCCCGCATCGATGAGTTCCATAAGCGCGGCTGCGACATCATCGGCATCAGCACCGATGCCATCGAGACGCACGAGCGCTGGCTCAGTTTGCCGCGCGGCCAGGGCGGGCTCGGCGGGCTCAATTTCCCGCTGGCCGCCGACGAGGATGGCGAAACCGCCCGCGCGTACGGCGTCCTCATTCCGCGTCAAAACGCCGCGCTGCGCGGCCTGTTTCTCATCGATCCCAACGGCGTGATGCAGTACCAGGTGGTACACAACCTTAGCGTGGGCCGCAGCACCGAGGAGGTTTTGCGGGTGCTCGACGGCATCCAGTCGGGAGGCCTCTGCCCCGCGGAATGGACGCCCGAACAGCCCGTGATGGATATCGGCGGCACTCTGGGTCCGCACAGCTTGGTCGGCCAATATCGCATTGAAGCGATGATCGGCACCGGGGCCTTCGGCACTGTTTTCCGTGCCGAGGATGTGACGCTCCAGCGCCGCGTGGCACTTAAGATCCTGCAAAACGAACGCGCCGGCTCCATGGATGCTCTGCTCGCCGAAGCGCGGCTGGCGGCGGCCCTCAATCACCCCAATGTCTGCATCGTCCACGCCGTTGACGGCACCCAAGGCTTTCCGATGGTGGTGATGGAGTACATCGATGGCCGCGCCCTCAACAAGCTCCTTGAGAATGGACGAATGCCTTTGGAACAGACTGTGGCCATTGGCCAGCAGATCGCGCTGGGCATGGCGGCCGCTCACGAACAGGGCATCGTTCACGGCGATCTTAAGCCGGCAAATATCATGGTGACCGAAGACGAAGTCGTCAAGATCATGGACTTTGGCTTGGCCCGCCGCCATAAGAAGCAAAAAGTGGACGAGACGGTGGTCGAAATGGAGAAAACGTCGGGAAGCCTTTCGGGCACGCCGGGTTACATGTCGCCCGAGCAAGCGCGTGGCGGAAGGCCGATCCCGGCCAGCGATGTCTTTTCCCTAGGTCTAATCCTGTATGAGATGAGCGCCGGACGGAAGGCGGTCACCGGACAGAGTCTGCTCGAGGCCCTGCGGCAAATCGACCAGATTCACGGCGAGCGAATGGCGGATGGGCTTCCGGAGCCGATCGGGGGCATTCTGCGGCGTGCCCTGGTTCAGGAAACCGATCGGCGCACCGTCACGATGTGCGAGATTAGCGAGTTGCTGACGCTGTAAACGATCCCTGTACATCTGCGTCTCTGCGTCCCCATTCCGGCGTCGACGACGCGTGATTGGAGGATGGGGAGGAAAGCACCGTGTCAGAACCTCTGCAATTCCAAGCGCTGCACCGTTGCGGGCTGATCGTTGCCGTCATTTGTACCAGTTTCCTCGCCATATTACTGCTGGCTCGCGCGGGAGAGCGCTCGGAAACGGAGCCGCGCAAGGTTCCGCCTTATGTGCCGCCAAAGGGCTATCTCTGTTATCGGGCGGCGGGAAAGATCGTAATCGACGGCAAGCTCGACGATGCGGCGTGGAGGAACGCCCCGTGGACGGACGACTTTGTCGACATCGAAGGCGACGTGAAGCCGAAGCCGCGTTTTCGCACGCGCGTCAAGATGCTCTGGGACGACGATTACTTCTACGTCGGCGCCGAGTTGGAGGAGCCGCACGTCTGGGCGACGTTGACCAAGCATGACTCGGTCATCTTCCAAGACAACGACTTCGAAGTGTTCATCGACCCCAACGGCGACAACCACGAATACTACGAGTTTGAGATCAACGCCCTCAACACCGGCTGGGACTTGCTCTTGCCCATGCCGTATCGCGACGGCGGCCAAGCAGTGAATAGCTGGGACATCCCGGGTCTCAAAACAGCCGTGCACGTCGACGGCACCATCAACGATCCTCGCGACGTTGACCGCGGATGGTCCGTGGAGATCGCCTTTCCTTGGAAGGTGCTGGGCGAGCTGGCATACCAGAAGGTGCCGCCTGCCGACGGGGCACAGTGGCGGGTCAACTTCTCACGGGTCGAATGGCTGCACGAGATCGTCGACGGCAAATACCGCAAAATCCCAGACAAGAAGGAGGACAACTGGGTCTGGTCGCCGCAGGGCGTGATCGACATGCACCGGCCCGAAACATGGGGCTACGTGCAGTTCACGAATGCGCCGCCCGGTGAAGGCAAGTTTCGGCCCGATGAGACGGGCCCTGTTCGCCACTTGCTTCATCAAGTCTATACCGCCCAGCGTGAATACCGCAAGCAGCATGGCAAATGGGCAAAGTCGTTAGAGGAATTGGGCCTATCCAAAGTGAGCGGCGCAGGCATGAAGGGCCTGGTGCGTCTCTACGCGACTCCGGATCTGTATCAGGCAACCGCCGATCTGAACAATGGGCGTCGCCTGCACATTCGCCAGGATTCGAAGACTTGGGTGGAGCGTTAAGCTTCGACGCTCGCCATGGCAGGGGTTCTTTCATGCGGCAAAAACGCCAGGTCGCCGACCAGGAAGTTGTTGATTTCGCCGGTGGGCCGATCGGGGAATGAGCGCACGACGTCTTTCCAGGAGATCGGTACGGCGCCCATCGCCGCTTCGCGCTGACCGGCGACCACGGTATCGACGCCGGCAAGTTTGAATAGCAGCGCCAGGCCGTTATGCAGGCTGCGACGGCGTTCGGTAGGCAGCCGTTCCAGCGTTTCAATGTCGCGGAGGCCGGCGATTAGCTGACTGGCGCATTTTTCGAAGTCGAGCCAGAGCACGCCCTCGTCCTTGCCGGGAAGAATCAGCTCGATCTGAACGCGGTTCGTCGCGAGCAGGATCTGGCCAATGCGCGGCACCTGTCCCTGCCAGCCGGGATCTTGATCGAGAAGGACGAGCAACTCACGATCCACGAATTGGCGCAGCGCTTCTTCGACCTCATCCAACGCGGCCCGGCAGGAACGCACGCCACTGAAGTTGCCGGTTTGCCGCGCTTGCATTTCCGCGCGTCGAAGCCGGCGGAACAACTTCGGAACGGCGCCGGAATGAAAGCCGGGTTGAAGAAGATGGCGCATCGTCTCGCCGTGGGCGCCAATGGGCACGGGCTTTAAAGCGCGGCCGCGATTGGCACGATATAGGCTCCAGTTCTCCTTGATCTCCCAAAAGAGAAAGCCAAAAACGTCCGGCCCCCACCACAAGAGCCAGCCGACCAAGGCAACCGCCAGAAAATCGGGCAACACCGGCGAGAGGATGCCGCTCAACCAAGCGCCAATAGTCCCGTAAAGCGGCAGGAGCACCTTATACGCCAGGCTGCACACGGGAAACTTGAGCGGATTGAAGCACGGCTCGATCAGGACCACCAGATTAAAGCGCACAAAGTAGGCGATGGGCCACCAGAGAAGGCCCAGGACGACGCGAAACGCCAGCGCTGTGCGACTATCGCCCTTGCGGAAGCGCAGCCATTCATCAACGTGAAAAAGGATGGCTTCGGTCAGGTGCATGACATGCTTAAAGAATTGCACCATGAGCCGAACGATTCCGGGAATGAGGCCCGCGCGGAGCATGGCGAAAAAGTTGATGAATGCTTGCCCGATGCCCTCGGCGACTGCTCGGCCGGCGCGCGAGTTAATTACGAAGTTCGCGCCCAGGAAGGCGATCACTGCGCCCAACCAAGTTTCAAAGATGTTGGGTTGGAAAAGCCACAACAGGCCGCACAAAACTAAAGGCTTAAAGACATACCAATAGCCGATTTGAAACGTCCACGTCGAGATGATTCGGTGCAAGTGCGCATTGCGCCATACCCAGACCGGAAAATCGAAAACCACCAGACGCAGATTTCGCCAGGCCGTTTTACATCCTTCGCCGAATCTCTTGCGCACCTGACTCGAGTACAACAGCCCGAGAAAGAACGCGCCCAAACTGAGCCAAAGGACCACGTCCATCCAAAGAGGGTGCTCCTGGGCGCCGAGCGGTTGCAGCAAGAAATGCTGAATCGCGAGCAAGACCAGAAATGCGCCGCCAAAAGGAATCGTGGTGTACAAAGTCAGCAGCCGGCCAAGCTTGGTGCCAAAGTTGATCGCCGTGAAGCGCTCCAGCCAGCGGAGATAGAATTCACCGCGCCGATAGACGCCGTCAAGCAGCGTGGCCAGACGGCGGTCGAGGCGAAGAAGCGGGTCGCCTTGAATGAAGTCTTGCGGATCGGCGAGATCCGGCAGCTTAAGCTGGTTGCGCGAAAGGGCGTCGCGCAAGTCGCTAAACGAAAGAAAGCCATATTCGATGATGCGGTCGAGCAACTCTTCGACCATCTTGCGAAAAGCGGTGCGTTCCGGCGGATTGACCGGTTTGAGGCCGACGTCCTCAAGGGCCGAAAACAAGATGGGGCGAAAGCGCTCCCGGACGCGGGCCTCGCAGCGCTGGAGGGCCTGCTGCAACAAGCCGGCGAGATCCTTGCGGTCGGCGTCGGAGAGCCGGGCCAGGTTGAGCCGTTGCACGATGCCGCGGAGATGGCGGGTGACACGGACGATTTGCTGACTGAGCAAAGGCCGCTTGATCGGTTTGCGGCCACCGGTCAGAATCCATTCGACCAAATCAAGCGTGTAGATCTCGCGCTCGAAGTCGAGACATACGGCCTGTAAGTCGAACAGGATAGCGGCCTCCGGTGGATGGCTGCCCTGATCGGCCTTGTCGAGCAATTCAGGAATGTGCTTGCGCCATTGCGGCAATTCATCGGAGGCAAGCTCCAGGGCCGGCTGGAGGCGATCGAGCAGCCGGTCCAAGGCATCGATCGCCTGGCGGCGGGTCTCATAGGCTTGAGGCGCGGGCGCCACGCGAGCGGCCTTGCGCCGTTGAATGGCGCCGCGAACGACGTTTCCCTTACCGTTCGCGGCATCACTCTCCGCGATAAGCTTGTCGAAATACTCATGGGCCTCGCGCGACCTGGTGCGAGTTTCCGCGGGCAATTCCGCCGAGCCGGGCAAGCGCGTGCGCCGCATAAAGCCTTCGGCATCGACGTCCTGCCCGGCGATCCTCTCCGCGGCGGCAAGATCCGCGATCCCTGGGAAGAAGCTCCCAAGCAACGGCCGCGCGAAATAGTGCATCTCCCAAAAGAAAGCGACGAACTCGAAATAGACGGTTCGGTCGTCGGCATGCGGCGGCAACCGGTTCTCCTGCTCCAGCACCGTTCGAATTTCTTCGAAGACGGTCCGTCCTAGCCGGCCGACGCGATCCTCGACCACCTCGGCCGTCCACTTGCCCTCCATCGCCTGATTGATGAACGCCAAATCGACCGAGGCGTGGAACAGACGTCGCCAGTATTCGCGCAGCAAGTAGCGCTCGTCTCCCAAGTGATTTTCGCGGGACTCGGGCAATTCCAACAGGAGCACGGTCGCGGGCAGCAGTCGATCAGGCTTGACGAGAAGGTCTTCCTGCTCGACGTGGCGAAAAAGAAGCTGGCGATCAACGATCCACGACTCGTGATGGGGGACCGACCACATCCACGCCGGTAGCTTCAGGGCCTGGCGAATGATCTTATCCAAGACGCTGGGCGTCACCAGCACCGCCGCCGGCTCGACTGCTTGCAACGCTTCTTGAAGCTGCACGGGAGTCATGGCATCGCCATAATAGATGAAAAAACCCTTGAAAACGAGAGGAGTCCGTCACGAGGACCAGTCGAAGACCCATGGCTCGTGAACGGGCCTATAGGCTGCGTCGAGGAGCGTCACATTGGCCAAGGTCGTCGGTCCAAGCTGCCACTGCCCCCGGCCTTCGTGAATGTGCCCGAACACAACGAGGCGGGGCCGCACCGCGCGGATGCGTTCCAAGAGATGCGGGCAGCCCGCCGGACGAAGGCCGCCGCGCTCCGGGACTCCGTCGCCGTATCCGCGGGGCGGACCATGGACGACGAGCAGATCGGTGTCGTCCGGGATCAACGACCATTGGCGCTTGAGCCGTTCGGGATCGCCGTTGAACGCCCAGTCAAAGAACCACGGCTGCCACGGCGTTCCCCAAATCTTGATGCCTTCCCACTGCGTTCCAGAATCCTGCAGATAGGTCCACGGTAAATCGCGCGGGACGAGGAACGGCATTCGCTCAAAGACGAAATCATGGTTGCCCGCGATGCCGATGATCTTGCGTGCTGGTTGCTTTTCCAGCCAGCGCCGAAACTCTTGTTGAAGCCAGGACGCTTGAAAGACGGGATCGTGGTTCTCCACAGGCGTCAAATCGCCGGCGAGCAACAGGAGATCGCACGGCGGGACATTATCCGGCAGATAGCCGTGCAGATCGCTGACGGCGACGATCTTTCTCATCAGGCCACCTGTTTCGCCTTGAGCACGTCGCGGATTTCCGTGAGCAATTCCTGGTCCCTGGTGGGCGGCGGCGGACCTACTTCTTTCTTGTTCCGCATGATGATGCCTAGAAACTTGACGATGAAGATGTACAGGGCAACTGCCACGAGCAAGAAATTGACCACATCGCCGATGAACGCGCCATAGGGAATCACCTTCTGTGCCTCGCCTTCGCCAATAACGATTTTCCAGCTTTCATAGCCTTTTTCGCCAGGGAGAATCAGTCCAATGAATGGCATGATGATGTTCTTGACCAGCGAGTCGACGATCTTGGCGAACGCCGCCCCGATGATGACGCCGACTGCCAGGTCAATGACGCTGCCTTTGAGCGCGAAGGCCTTGAATTCATCAACCAGCGAAAACACTTTTTTGGCCGGATCGATCATCTGTTACCTCCCAGGCGTTTTCGGTTAAGATGGTGTAGAAGCGGTTTCAAAGGGGGTCAGGACCTGTGATTTTAGAGGTCCTGACCCTGTTTTGAAACCGCTTCTACTGAGATGGAAACGCTAGCCAAATAGAAAGGCCCTTCATGGCAATCCAATGGCGCCCCTTCGTCGATTTGGTCCGCAATCACCGCAAATTCCTCATTACAACGCATATTCGTCCCGATCCCGACGGCCTCGGCTCCCAGCTTGGCCTGGCCGACGTCCTGGAGAATATGGGCAAAGAAACCCGCTTGGTCATTTCCAGCAACTGGCCGCCGCGCTATGACTTCATGGACCCCCAGCGGCGCATCAAGCGCTTCGAGCTGCCCGGCGACGGCTATCGCGACGTGGAGGCGATCATGGTCCTCGACACCGGCACGTGGGGCCAGCTCGGCGATTTCGGATCGTTCCTTAGAACGATGAACGTGCCCAAAGTCGTCATCGATCATCATCTGTCACAGGATGATCTCGGCGCATTGCAGCTCATCGACACGAGTTCTGAAGCAACCGGCCGGCTCGTGGTCGAAGCAATCGAGGCGATGGACCAGCCGATCTCCCAGCGAGCCGCCGACTGGTTGTTTCTTGCCGTCGCCACCGACACCGGCTGGTTTCGACACAAGAACACTACGCCGGCAACCTTCGCGCTTGCCGAGAAGCTCGTCCGCGCCGGCGCCCGGCCCACTCTTCTCTACGATCAAGTGTATGAACAGCACACCTTGCCGCGGCTCAAGCTCCTAGGACTGGTGCTGCAACGGCTGCGGCAAGTCGAGAACGGCAGGATCGCCTACACGGAAGTGCGCCTGAGCGATTACGCCGCCACCGGCGCCATCCCGCAAGACACCGAGGACATGGTCAACTATACGCGCAGTCTGGCCGGCGTCGAAGTCGGCTTGTTCTTCTTGGAGCAGCCTGCCGGCGGTGTGAAGGTCAGCTTTCGCTCGCACGACAAGGTCGACGTCGCCAAGATCGCGGAGGGATTCGGAGGCGGCGGCCATCGCCTCGCTTCCGGGGCCGTCGTCCATGCTTCGATCGAGGACGCGGAGGCTCGGGTTCTCGACGCCGTTCGCAAGGTGCTTTAACCCGTAGTAAGACGGGCTATCCAGCCCGTCTGACGGCCTGGGAAGGCCGTCCTACAAACGTGCTGCCCGATCGGTCGCGCTAAGGTGCAACCGGGACGAGGCCGAGGTTTCGAACGATGGCGGTAACGCTGGGCGTGCGATTGAGGCAATAGAAGTGAATGCCGGCGACGCCACGATCCAGGAGTTTGCGCGACATCTCCGTGCAGTGGTCAATGCCGAGCTTGCGTACCGATTCGTCGTCGCCGCCGTATTCCTCGAGCTTTTTCCGCAACGGTCCCGGCAGTTTCGCGCCGCATAGCAGAGTGAAACGCTTGATCTGCTCGGTGCTGAGAAACGGCAGGATGCCAGGCACGATCGGCACCTTCACCCCGCGCTTGTTGCGCAGATAATCGACCATGTCAAGAAAGTCGCTCCAGTCGTAGAAGAGCTGCGTGATGAGGAACTCCGCGCCGGCCTCGACCTTGGCGGCTGAGCGGTCCCAATCGACATGCTTGTTCGGGCATTCGACGTGGCCTTCGGGATAGGCGGCCGCGCCAAGGCAGAAATTACCATGCTGTTTGATGAAGCGTACCAGATCAACCGCATAGGAGAAGCCGCCTTCAACCGCCATGAAAGCCTCCTGGCCTTTAGGCGGATCCCCGCGCAGCGCGAGGATGTTTTCGATGCCCATGCCTTGCGCCTCGGCAATTTCGGCCGTCAGAATCTGGCGATTGGAGCCGACACAAGTGAGGTGGGCCATTGCCTCGACGCCAAACTGGTCGCGGGGAAGAACTCGAAGGATATCGTCGGCTGCGAACGATCGTAGAAGTCGCGGATGCGCAAGGGTGGGACCTTTCCGTGTAACCAAGCCGGCCCGGGACAGGGCCGAATAGCAGGCACGAACCTATTGTAAGCAAAGGTAGAATAACGACACCGCGCGAAGTGTCCGGCGCGCACAGTAGGTCCGGCGAGCCGAGCCGGACCCACGAACCCGAATTCAGCTCAATGCCGCGCCGTTGGGCGTAAGCTTCGGCTCGGCTCGCCGGGCGTACTTGCGGTGGCAATAAGTTGGTTACGGGAACCAAGGTCCGGCTCGGCTCGCCGGACCTACCACTAAGGAGATGTCAATGCTACGTGCTTACTTTCTTGCGGTCGTGGTTTTCGTTCCCAACCCGCTTTTCGCGCAGGATTCCGCTCCGACGCCGGACGAGGCCCTCAAGTTACTCAAGGAGGGCAATGCACGCTTCGCCAGCGACATGCCGCGCGAGGCCGAACTCGGTTCGAAGAGGCGGATTGAGCTGGCACAGAGACAGCGGCCGATCGCCGTGGTGTTGACCTGCTCCGACTCGCGGGCGGCGCCCGAAATCATTTTCGACAAGAGGCTCGGCATGCTCTTCGTCATTCGCGTGGCGGGCAACGTCACCGGGCCGGAGGTCTACGGCTCCATCGAGTATGCCCTGGCCGAATTGAAAGCGCCCTTGATCGTCGTGTTGGGCCACACGAATTGTGGCGCCGTCGGCGCCGCCCTCAAGGGGAAGGAGCAGCCGTCGGACAACCTCAAGCAGCTCATCAACCTGATTCATCCGGGCAAAGATTTGCCCAAAGAAAAGGACGCAGCGCTGGAGGCCGCCGTTCGCAATAACATTATCTACCACACGCAGCTATTGAAGTGGACCCCATTCTCTAGACCACGAAATGGGCTTCGGAAGAGAGAGGCGAAGCCTCTCTCTGTGTCGGCCCCCGAGGCCGACACCTTGAATCAATCTCTCACGGTGATCCCTTCCCCGGCGGGGTGGGCTGGGCGCA
>JACPZP010000065.1 GCA_016195405.1 Planctomycetota bacterium
GGCACGGACAACGGCCCGGCGAAAGGCTCTTTTCTGCGCGCGATGCTGGTGGCCGGCACCGACCCCATCGAGCAAGGCGTCGGCGGCTACTATTTTGGCCAAACCCACGTGAATGGCGTGATTATCAAGTGCAAGGAATAGGATCGCGTTATTTTCTGGTTTCTGGTTCCCACGGTCCCCGTGGGAACCACGCTTCAATAAGACCATCTCGGCTCAACCGCGTTTCCCGTGTTTTGCCATCCAGACTGGCAGGCCCTTCGGTCTTACCGCCGCCCGATGCCGAAATACGACCACCATGAATTGCCAGAATTCCAGACATCACGGGGCAGCGAAGCGAGATACGCCAGCAAATCCCGCAACGAGCCGCGCCATGGATAAGCGCTTTCACCAAAATCTTGCCCCGAGACGGTCATGCCGCGTGTAATATCCACTGCCCGCGTGATCGGCGTGGTTTGAGTCGCGCCTCGGGGCAGCGCTTCACGAATTTGATACGTTCCAGGGTCCAGGCCGTCGAAGCGATAGCTGCCGTCGCGTGAAGTCACCGTCGTCGCCACCAGAACGCCGTTTGCATCCAGAAGCTGGATCACGCGACCGCCAAGGCCCGGATCGCGGCCGTTCTGGCTGCCGTCTCTGTTGAAATCAAAGAACGCTTTGCCCGTGATCGTCGCTCGGAAAACGAACACGTTTTGCTGCAGGTTCGTCAGCGACGTGTTGCGGCGGATCACGTCGGCGAGCGTGGTTTGCCGAAGTTGGGCGAGTTCGGCGCCGCTGAAGTCGTTCTCGAACCAGAAGCGGTCGCCGTCGCGCACTCGTTCAAACTGATCCGCGATGATGCGCGTAAACGTCGGACCCAGGTTGCCGCCGCGAACGTGATCTTCGACTACGCCGCCGACGAACAGATCGATCTTGTCCACCGAACCATAGAGGGCCTTGAGCTTGGCTTGAACGACCTTGTCGGAGGTAATCTCGGCGAAGCTCTTGACCTTGGGAAGGCCGTACGCGGCCCGAGTCGTGTTATAGTCGGACAGGCCGTGGTCGCGGCCGCGTTGAATGTCCAGCGCGGCGAGGTCAAGGCCGCCCGAACCCGGAGGACCGAAGAGCAGATTGCGCACACTGTCAACCATCTTGCCGTCGATCTCTTGGGCCCGATCGGAAGCCAAGTATTTGAGGATCGGCGCGATGCCAACATCCTTGACGACCTCCGGATTGAAGAAGGCCTGGCTGAGCGGCAGGGCTTCCTCGACTTCTTTGCCGTTGTTGTCGAGGAACTCCACGTCGTCGCCGAGCATGGAGTGGCCAAACCGGTAGGCGGCCGTGGAGAACTCGTTGGCGATGCCGGGGTTCACGTTGGGATCGTAGCCCGCATAGTGTTTGAGCGCGCTAGGGCCGAGCAGGGTGGGCAAGAACTGGTAGTAGGTGATGGCTTGCAATTCGGCGACGACGTAGCGCCGGGCGAGCTGAAAGATCTGATCGTTGTCGAAGCTCGGATTGGCGGCGGCGATCTGATCGGCGATGCGGTTGTGCTCCTGGAAAAACAGCGTTTGCAGGGCGGTCAGCTCGACGTTTTCGTTGGCCCGAACGTCGCCGGCAAGAAACATTTCTTCGTCGGGGAATTGATGCGTGGCGTTGTCGTTGGGGAAGCCTGGGCTGTTCTCGGGCAACAATCCCGTGGGACCGGCTCGCAACTTGCCGCCGTAGTACAGGCGGAGACCGTCGAGGCGTTCCGCGTCGGAGCCGTAGATCATCGAACCGTCGAGAAACGACGTGACTTCGTTAAGCTGCTGGCGCGGCGTGCTGTTGCCTGTCAACGGGTCGAACTCGGAGCGATTCAGCGGTATCTGCTTGGTTCCCGTCGCGAATGGATCAAATTGGGGATCGCCCTTGGGGACGGCGATGTTGAAGGACGTAGGAATGAAGGCTGGCTTGGTTAGGTCGAGGTCGTGATCGATGAACTGACCCCAGGCATAGACGAAGGCGGAAAGATACTGCGAGCTAAGTGTGGGAGCGGCCGTGTTGGCCATCAAGACGTTGCTAAGGACGCGGGCGCTGGGGAGGTTGGCTCCAGCCGGGCTCGAGATGCCATCCGCGTATGCCGTCGGCGCGATTCGGATCAGGTCGGCGCCGGCCAATCCCCAGTTGGGATTGTTGACGTTGTTTCCAAAACCGTCGATGGAATGAAAACCGCTTGAGGGCACTGTTCTATCTTCGAGCGCCTCGACGGCCAAGATTGGCCTCGCAGAACGCTTGGAGTGTTGTGATTTTGAGAAAACTCGCGCGCATAGGTTCTCCAGCCAAAGTCCGCGACTCATGGTGCCTCTCTTTTTACCGGTGGTGATGCGAAGGATTGTGCTGCTAAGCGGAAATGATCCCTTCAACCGTTCCGAGAACGCTGGAAGTCAAATTCAACTTAAACGTCTATTATTACGACAATCGTGTGCAATGCAACCGAATAATTCCCAGGTTCTTCGTTTTTCTTACGTTGCCTTAACTCCGTGATTTGACTTGCTTGCTGCGCCGATCCGATAGCTCTGTTCCTAGTGCCCGGCTGGTTGTTAGAATTCGGTTGACCATTTCGCGAGACAAACCATGTTGAGCGTCCGTGAAGCCCAGGCCAAGGTGCGAGAGCGCATTCGACCGTTGACGCCGGAGTCGTGGCCTTTGTCCTGTGAGTTGCTCGGCCTACAACTCGCCGAAGACGTGGTCAGCGACCTCGACATGCCGCCCTTTGACAAGGCGCTGATGGACGGCTTTGCCGTTCGCAGCGCCGACCTGGAAAACGGGGCGCGCACTTTGAAAATCATCGAGGAGGTATCCGCCGGGAAGACGCCGCAAAAAACCGTGCAGCCAGGCCAGGCCACGCGGATCATGACGGGCGCGCCTTTGCCCGCGGGGGCGGACGCGGTGGTGATGATCGAGCGTTGCCGGATCGTGGATGCCGACGCCGTTCGGATCGAAGACGCGCCGCGGCCCGAGCAGAATATCTTGAGGCAAGGCCGGGAGATGCGCGTCGGCCAGGTGATTCTGGCGCAGGGAGTCAGGCTGCGGCCGCAAGAGATCGGCCTATTGGCGACGGTGGGCAAGACGCAGGTCAAGGTGCGGTCCGCGCCCAAGGTTGCAGTAGTGGCCACGGGTGACGAGGTGGTCGCGCCGGCGGAAATGCCGGGTCCAGGACAGATTCGCAACAGCAATGCCCTGATGCTGCTCGCCCAGGTCGCCCGGGCCGGCGGCGTGCCCCATAACCGAGGCATCGCCCGCGATCGCCTCGATAGCCTGCGCCCGCATATAGCGGAAGGTCTTTTGGCGGATATCTTGGTGCTTTCGGGCGGCGTGTCGGCGGGCAAGCTCGATCTCGTGCCAAGCGTGCTGGAAGAGTCCGGCGTGGAAGCCGAGTTTCACAAGGTGGCGATGAAGCCGGGCAAGCCGGTGTTTTTTGGCGTCAAAGAGCACGACGAGCGGCGGAGCTTCGTCTTCGGCCTGCCTGGCAACCCAGTCAGCGCGATGGTTTGCTTCGAGTTATTTGTCCGGCCGGCGATTCAGGGGTTGCTGGGCTATCCTCCCGAGATTCGTCTGGTGAAGGCGACGCTTGCGGAAGATTTCCATTACAAGACCGACCGGCAGACGTACCACCCGGCCCAGCTTTCGATCTCGGAACACGGTTGGCAGGTGCGTCCGACGCCCTGGTTCGGCTCGCCGGACTTGCGCGGGGTGACGGCGGCGAACGCGTTTGTCGTGTTCCCCGAAGGCGACCACCACCATCGGGCCGGCGCCGTGTACGATGTGCTGCAGGTGGAATAGTAGGACGGATTTGCAATCCGTCCTACTCAGGCGTTGGGCGGGACGGATTGCAAATCCGTCCTACGCTCGAATCCATGGAGGGAACGATGAGATCAGGAAGCGTGATGACACTGCCCGCCAAGCCGATGCTTCGTCCAGCGGCCGCCCGAGCGCGGCTGCAAAGCTGGCCGTTCCCCTGTCTGTTGCCCGCGCTCGCCAGCGGCTTCATGCTCTGGCTGTGCTATTTTCCTCTCGCTTTGGGATGGTTCGGCTGGGTCGCGCTCGTGCCGCTCCTGCTCCTGGTCCGTTCGGAGTCGCGTACGCGCAACATCTATTGGTCGGCTTTCGGCGGCGGCATCGTCTTTTTCGTTCCAGCGATTCTTTGGATGACGGTCGCGGACTATCGCATGGTCGCCACCTGGGCGGCGCTGTCGCTCTATTGTTCGCTTTATTTCCCGCTGGCGATATTGCTGATTCGCAGGCTTGACCGCTCGACAGGCTGGCCTCTGATCGTCAGCGTGCCCGTCGTCTGGTCCGCGTTGGAGTTTGTCCGCTCGTTTCTCCTCACCGGCTTCGCTTGGTATTACCTGGGCCACACGCAGCATCGGTTTCTCGGCATTATTCAAATCGCCGATCTGGGCGGAGTCTACGCTGTCAGCTTTCTGGTGGCGATGGTCAACGCCTGGCTCGTGGAATGTCTGCTACGCATTCCGGAAGTCCGTGCAGTGTTCCGTCTGGCTGATCCGCAACCTGGAAAAAGCTACCGATTCGAGCGCTGGCCGATTCCAGTGGCGCAAGGCCTCGTCGTTGCCGGGCTCCTTGGCGCGACCCTGATTTACGGCGGCTGGCGGCTCGAGCAGAATGACTTCCGCCCCGGGCCTCGCCTGGCGCTCTTGCAGGGCAATCTCGATCAGCGTATCCGCAACGATGCCAGCTCGGATCAACCCATCGAGGACACGCTGTTCAAAATTGCCAGTCATTACGCCGGCCTGTGCGAGATCGCCATGCACTCCCAGGCCGACTTGATCGTTTGGCCCGAAACCAGCTATCCGCGCTTCTGGGCCGAAGCCTCGCCGAAATTGAGCGTCGCTAAGATGCCCGACACCTTCAGGAACTACGTCGTGTTCATTCGTGACAACCTGAATGGTCTGAAGAAATTCGGCGCAACGAACCATCTCCTTGGCCTCAACGCCTTTACCCTAGATGAGAACCTCGTGGAAAAGCGCTGGAATTCGGCGCTCTTGGTGAAGAAAAACGGTGAAGTGGACGGCCGCTACGACAAGATCCACCGCGTCCCGTTCGGAGAATATGTCCCGTTCCTGGACTGGCTCCCGCTCATGAAGGTGTTCGCGCCGTACGACTATGATTACAGCATCTCCATCGGCGAGGAACTGACGCGCTTTTCACTCAAGTCCAAGAACGGCAACTTCACCTTCGGCGTCTTGATCTGCTACGAGGACACCGACCCATTCCTGGCCCGACAATACGGCCGCCAGCACCCGAACGGGCCGCCGGTCGATTTCCTCATCAACATCTCCAATGACGGCTGGTTCGACGGTTCCAGCGAGCATGAGGAGCATTTGGCGGTCAGCCGGTTCCGGGCAATCGAAACGCGACGCGCTCTTTGCCGAGCCGTGAACATGGGCATCTCGGCGGTGATCGACCCGAATGGCCGGGTGCGGCATGCGGAGGGCATCGGCCTCAACAAAAACGGCACGCTTTGGTCGATGTCCGACGACCGCGAACTCCGCGAGTTATCGGTAGGCGAATGGGCAAAGTTCAAGAAGGCGCCGGGCGTGGTCGCGGCCACGGTGCCCATCGACGATCGCGTCAGCGTGTACGCGCACGTGGGCGACGCCTTTGCAGGCGGCTGCTGGGCGGTCATCGCCGGCGGCATCGCCTGGAGTTGGCGCCGCCGGGCGACCCTCAAGCAGGACTAGAATTACGTGACACCGATATCGAACGCTCTCGTTCGACGATCTTGGCGCGTGCTGCGCGTGTTCCTGTGCGCTTATTTGGGAGTGATCCTGGTGCTGTCGTTTCTGGAAAATCGGCTCGTCTTCCGTCCCAGCAACGCCCAGGAATGGGCGGCGCCGCCCAGCAGCGAGATTCAAGATGTCCACCTCACCAGCGCCGACGGGACCAAGATTCACGCTTGGTGGTGCCCTTGCGATGAGCCTGGTGCGATCCTGTACTGCCACGGCAACGCCGGCAACCTGAGCCATCGCGGCCGCTCCATTCTTAAGATGCGCGATCTTCTAAATGCGGGCGTGCTGATTTTCGATTATCCCGGATACGGCAAGAGCGACGGGAATCCGACCGAGGAAGGCTGCTATCTCGCGGCGGAGGCCGCGTATGACTGGCTGGTTGGCGAAATGAAAATCGATCCGAACCAGATCCTTCTTTACGGTGGCTCGCTCGGCGGCGGCGTCGCCGTCCACATCGCCAGCCGCAGACCGCACCGGGCGCTTGTTCTCGCCAAGACTTTCACCTCGGCTCCCGACGTGGCCGGCCGCGCATATCCCTGGTTGCCCGTGCACTGGGTGATGCGCAATCGCTTCGACAATCTGGCGCGGATCAAAGAGTGCCGCCAACCGGTGTTCATCGGCCACGGCACCGCGGACAGACTAATACCCTTCGCGCAAGGCCGGCGCCTCTTCGAAGCCGCCAACGAGCCCAAGCGCTTTTGCACCCTCAATGGCTCAGGCCACGACGATCCGCTGCCGAAGGAATTCTTCCAAGAACTCAAGGAGTTCCTCGGTCAAAATGCACTCAGCACGCAATAGTCAACGGCGGATGGGGAACTTGAGCGCGGCGGTGCGCAGGAATGAAGTGACTCGGTTGGGTGTGGGCGCGCCCGTTTGACTTTCCCCGCCTGACATTGTCTCGACCGCGACCGGGCCGACTGCGACCGGGCCGTCTGCGTCGTGACGGTCCTTCCCGGCGGCAACCCATCGGTCGCGTTCGGCCAGGCTTAGCGGCGTCGCCAACACGCAGCCGTAGAACCACTCGTCGCCGTTCTTTCGAGTCCAGACGATGCGGGCCAGCACGGTGGTCACGCCGCAGTCATAGAGCGGCTCGACCGCCACTAAAGTCTCCATGGGAAGCTGCATCTTAAGGGCCAGGGCGATGCCGTTTGTGGAAATGTCGACGACGCGGGCCGACTCGTCCAAGACCAGATCGGGCTCCTCGACGCGGATGCGCACGCTGGAATTGCAGAGCACCCGCGCGACCGCGCGGCGCTCCAGCCCCGATTCCGATCCGCGCGCGTCCAGGTCGTAGATCTCCTCGTGCTCGAGCCGATTCTTGCCGCCGTTTTTTGCCCGGTACATGAGCGCGTCGACGCGGCGGACCATGCGATCGATGTCGCGCGGCGGCCGGACAAATGTCGCGGCGCCGACGCTCATCGTAATGGCCGGACGCATGGTCTTGCATGCTAGCAGTTGATGCAAGCGGCTCAGCACCGTCAACGCTTCCTCCGTGCCCGTATCGGGCAGGAGCACGGCGAATTCGTCGCCGCCGAGTCGGGCGAGCACATCCACGGAGCGGATGTTGCGGTGAATGGCCAGCGTCACTTGCCGCAAGGACTCGTCGCCTAAAGAATGGCCCCAGCGGTCGTTTACTTGCTTGAAGTCATCGATGTCGAAATAGGCCACGGTCAAGGGCGTCCCCAGGCGCAGGGACCGCTCGACCGCCAGGCAGACCGCCTCGTAAAACGTGCGGCCGTTCGCGGCGCCGGTGAGCGGATCGGTCCGCGCCAGGGACCGCTCGTGAAACAAGCTGAGCCGCAGCCTCGACAGGAGGCTGGAGGTCATGGTGAAAATCGCGAAGCGAACCACGCCGTTCCAAAGCGAGACGGCGAAGTGCATGCCCGGATCGTGCTCGCGATCGACGGTGTGCCAGCTCAACGTCGCGAAGAGGGCCAGAAAGACCCCGCAGGCAAAGCCGCCGCGCCAAGCCGCAATCGCCACCGGGATCTGGTAGAGCAGCGCCAAGGAGAGCTGATGCATGGTCCAGCGATCGAGGATGCCTATCAGCAACACCAGCGGAATCTGCAAAGCGACAATGAACAGACCGCCGGCGCCTTTGGGAAGCGTCCGCTCCTCCAGGCCGAGCAAACTCCGTTCGCGCCCGCTAGGAGTCAAGCTGTCGTCGATCTTCAAGCCGAACAGTTGGTCTAAGGGCATGTGCTTTAGGGGCATTTGCTCAAGGGGCGTGGGGCGCGTGCGCCGGTGGGGTCAGGCCCGTCTGCGCGTGCAGCGGGCCGCAGGGATACGTATGTCTGCCAGCGTTTCGGGTGTTACTACTATTTTCGCCGTAGTGTCGCTTTTGGGTTGGAGCAAGGAAGCGGTCTGCGGACGGCCCAGCAGGAACCCCTGGCCGAACTTGCAGCCGAGTTCACGGCAGACGTCCGCTTCTTCGGAGGTTTGGATCCCTTCGGCGACCACCTGGATGCCAAGGTCGAGGCTCGCCCGCGTAATGGCCTTGACCAAGTTCTGCCGGGAAGCATTCTGATGCAGGTCGCGGATCAACGCCATGTCCAGCTTCACGAAATCGGGAGGAATGTCGGCCAGTTCGAGAAAGCGGGCCTGTCCGGCGCCGAAGTCATCGTAAGCGACCAAGAGACCCATTTCGCGGAATTTCTCGCGGAGTTGCCGCAAAGACTCAAGATCCACGATGGCCTTTTCGTTGATCTCGACGACAAACTGGCGATCGTCCTTCGCTTTCCCCAGGGTTGTCCCCAACGTCGCGGGCAGGGTGGGATTAAGAATCTCCGACGGATGCAGATTCAGGAAGATAAGCCGGTCGCTAGGCAAACTGGCGACATCCTGTACGGCCATGCGCAGAAACATCTGACTGAGTGGCACAGCCAGTCCGCATTTGTCCGCGAGGTCGAAAAGATCGCCGGTGGGAACTCTCAGGCTGGTGTGCATTCCGCGTCCAAGCCCCTCATAGCCCAGAACTTCGCCTGAGGCCAGTTCGACGATCGGTTGGAAAAGGACTCGTCCCCATTGCTCGGCAACCATTTCATGCAAATACTGGCTGCGACGCAGGACGCTGTTCGGCATGTCGCCTTGCAAAACCGCTGTGAGCGGAGCCTCCAGCATGCTGCTGTCCATGGCCGGGGCTATGAAAAAGCGGAACTCTTCGTGGGCGATCTGGACCAAATCGTCGTGCTGCAACTCCGCTTCCGCGACGCGGGCGCCGTTCAGAAACGTGCCGTTGGTGCTGTTCAGATCGCGGACCAGGTAGGTCCCATCATCCCTGAGAATCTCGGTGTGCTTCTTCGAAACCTCTTGAGCGGCGATGATCAAGTGCGCGCCGCGGCCGCGGCCGATACGAAATGGCAAGGGATCGAGCAGGACGCGCCGCACGACCTTGTTTCTCGAGGAATAATACTCCAGGTACGCGAGAGTTGCGTGCTCGGAAGGTTGTGGCGCCATGTTGTAAATAGGGGGTAGGGCTGGGCGAATTCCCTTAAGCATAGCTTATTTTCCGGCAAGCGCTCGACCGACGAAAATTAATGTTTTTCCTTAACACCTGTGCCGCCGTGCCTCACCAAGCGACCATTCTCCGCATCGGTCGACTCTCATTTTTTTCATTTGCCTTTTTCCGCTTTCGTGACCTATAGTTCTCTAGGCGATGCCGGGTGCCCTATGAGCGCCCTCCTCCCGACCGGCATCAACCCCCCCTCACCAACTTGGCCCTGACGCCGAAGACGCGCATTCCCCAGGCGCAATCCGTCGGCGTTATCGGGGCGTCGCATCATTTATGGAGAAATGCGCCATGCTGCGCCGACCTTCCTCTGCAATTTCTCGTCCCGGTACCGCCGCGGTGGAGCTTGCCATGCTGGCCCCGCTTCTGGCGGCCATGCTTGTCGGCGTGTGGGAAGTTGGGCGCATGGTCGAGGTGCAGCAGCTGTTGACCAATGCCGCGCGTGAAGGAGGCAGGCAGGCCTCGACGGGAAACAAGGACGCCGCCGGCGTGAAGACCGACGTCATCACCTACCTGACGCTGAACGGCGTCAGCGGCGTCACGGCCAGCAACATCACCATTACCAATTTGACCGATGGTTCTCGAGCCGACCCGACTCAAGGCAATCAACTCGACCGATATCGCCTCACCGTGAGCATCCCCTTCAACAGCGTGCGGTGGGTGATCCTCAACCAAATAACCAACGTCAGCACAATCTCGGCGACGGTGGACTGGTATTCGATGAGAGACCTGCCCCTGACGTTGAACACCGCCGTTCCCCTGAACTGAACACCGCTTGAACTCGAGGCAACTCAACCAAAGGCAACTCCATGGCACAAGCATCGAGACAACGACGCCGAGGGGCTGCGATCATCGAAATGGCCTTCGTGGCATCCATTTTTCTGGTGCTGCTCTTCGGCGTTATGGAATACTGCCGGTTCCTCTTTTTCCGGCAATTGATCACTACCGCCGCCCGCGAAGGCGCGCGTTACGCCGTGGTCAACACCACGGACTCAACCATCGTCGCGGACACGCAGGCTCAAGTAAAACACTACATGAGCGGCTTTGACCAGACGTTGCCGGGTTACCAATGCACGGTATACAAGTCCGACGCGACCGGCGCCAACCTCGGCTCGCCCAGCAATGCCCAGTTCGGCCAGTATGTCGCGGTGGACGTGCAGTGCACCTACAACCCCATACTGCCGTCGTTTCTATTCATGGGCAGCACCTACACCATCCGCAGCAGATCGCTGATGTATAGCGAGGCGAATTAGACATGCTCGTTTGGTAGCCGAATTCGTCAGAATTCGGGCGGCCAAACTCGAACGAGTTCAGCTACGACAAAACACGGTCAAGGCGGCCGTTTCTTAGAACTGAGGAGAGAGGATCATGTTGCAACGGAGAACGCTCAAAGCGCGGCGCGGCGCCGTATTACCGCTGGTGGCTCTATGCATGGTGGCCCTGATCGGGCTCATGGCCCTGGCGATTGACATCGGCATGGTGGCGGTGGCACGCAGCCAGTGCCAGAACGCCGCCGACAGCGGCGCGATGGCCGGTGCACGGACGATGAGCGGCAACTCGACCAACAATTACAACCTGAGTGCGGTCCCCGGCCAAGCCCTGACGGCAGCGTCCACCAATCAGGTCATGAACAATTTCGTGTCGGTTGACCTCGCCAATGTAAGCAACCCGAACGCCTCCACGTACTCTTCCGGTCAGGTGACGGTCGAGGTCGGAAGCTATGCTTACATTTACAACGACGCCGATCCAAGCAAGGAAGGCTTCCAGATCGCCATCCCTCGCACCGACACCGCGGAGCCGTATAGCACGGTCCGGACCACGGTCACGAGCAACAGCGCGCTCGGATTCGGACGAGTATTCGGGATGAGCACGTTCAACGCCTCCGCGACTGCGACTGCGGTGCATCGGCCGCGCGACGTGATGATCATCATGGACCTTTCCGGATCGATGCGGTTCCAGAGCCTTCCAGGCACGCCGATGAGCGGCTCGCAAGCGGCGCCGTCCTCAGGCAATGCCAGGACTAGGTCCCTGAATCCCGAATCGGTTTTCCCTCAATACGGGCATTACTCCGATATCAGCGGCGCCGCGCTTCAGAAAACTACCGGTGTGGCCACCACCACCAACGAATTCGTGGACCCCAGCAACATCTCGTCGACGCAGAACTCCGGACCTCCGATATGCGCCGATTTTTACCAGAACGCCGTTGGGGTGCAGGCCAGCGCAGCCAACGTGGCTTTCACGCGCGCTTCGGATGCCTACAACACGGCACCGGGAGGCGACGATTTCCTTAAGGTCACCCTGGACGCTGGCGCCTCGTACGCCCAGCGCGTTTACGAGTTCAACAGCAACAGCAGCACGACGAACCCCAAATTTGAAACCAAGGGTTATGGCGGCTACCGCGCTTCCTACAACGGCTACACCCAAGGGCCCGGGTATTGGGGCAAGACCTTTTGGATTTGGCCGCCCGCGCCGCGCGGGCCAAGCGTTCTCAACCCGCCGTCTTCAATTACCAACACATCATATGCCTGGCACAACAACCAATCCCTTGATTGGCGGCAACGCTTTTTCGTGGCGGTCAATACATCCACCAGCGTGCCGAGCTGGGTCAACCACAATACGATCCTGTTCGATTCGACCGGCCTCAAGGCGCCGGGCACAAATACCACCGTTACCGAAAACGGGTCCAACGTCACCTATACGTACCGCATCAACTACGCGGCGATCTTGTATTGGCTCAACGGCTTGAATCCCAAGCCCTTCCCAAGCACGCTTCAGGGAGGCCGCATCCGCTACTACAGCGCCATTCCCGATGGCACCGACACCACTCTGAACAACCGCTGGTGGACCACCGCCACCACCAGCCTCGCCAATGACCAGCGCTTCTGGAAGGAATACATCGACTTCGTGCTCGGCTTCACGCCGGCTGCCGGAGCCAATAGCTACAATCGCACCATAGGCGGCGTACAGGTCAGCGCCTTGATCGGCAACGGCGATTACTTCACGCCAACGGGCTACACGTACCAAATCTCACAGCGACCCCAGCCGCAACCTTCTCCTTCCAATCCAGGCGCCCCGTATACGTCCGGGACGACTGGGGCGCACCAAAGCGGGTCCACCAGCTACTACGAGAACAGCACCACGAGCGCGAAAGCAAGCGTCGGCGCCACCACGGTTCCGGTCAACTCCTTGGCATCGGCTCCTGTCGCGAACCAAAACTACGCGACCTTTGCCAACAATACGGCCAGCCCCTATAAGATCACCAACAGCAGCAAGACAAGCCTTAACATCTCGCCGGCGCTTGGGGCGACCATGCCCAGCAGCACGACCGTGCAGGTTTATGCGTCCAATAACGCCGTCGGCGTCACCGCGGTCTCCTTGTCCGGGCTAACGTCGGCCACAACAGCGAATTCCGACTACGTTGGGTTCAAGAGCAACACCACCAACTTGTATCAGGTCACCAACAGCAGCACATCCTCGCTTTCGCTCAGTACGGCGCTGGTTTCGGCCCTCGCCCTGACCGGCGACAGCGTGCAAGTGTATGCGTCCAACGGCGCGGTCGGCGCGACCAAGATATCGGTCACCGGACTCTCCCAAGCCCCGACCGTCAACCGCGATTACATGGTCATCGCGGGCGACACCGCCAACCCTTACCTGATCACCGCCGTTTCCACCTTCGGCAGCAACTACGTCCTGACCATCTCCCCGGGACTGGCTTCGGCGGTCAAAATCAGCGGCGCCACGGTCGACGTCTACTCGCCCTACATGGACTACAAGGACAACCCCGTGCGGCCGCGCCATCAGTTTTGGTTCGGGCCGATGACAATGGTCGATTGGCTCGGGAACTACAATTTGCACACGCTGGCCAATAGTCAGCCGCATCACTGGTGGCCCGGCAACGTCCACGAAGCCCACGCCTGGGCTTGCAAGGTCGGCATTCAGACGGCCATCGACGACATAAAAAACAATCATCCCAATGATTTCGTCGGGCTCACCTTCTTCAGCAACCCGAAGACGTCCAACAGTGGAAGCGGCCATCAC
>JACPZP010000075.1 GCA_016195405.1 Planctomycetota bacterium
GGGGAAAGCCAGAACCAACGAATAAAAAGGCCCGAACCTTCGCTTATTCAAGGACTAGTTTCGATGCCGGGCGCTCGCTCACTCTTCAAAAAGCACCACGCTGGCCGTGAAGCCGTGGATGAAATTCTGGCCGCCGATGGGGCCCAATTCACCCTGAGCGAAGAAGCCGGCCAGCGGGATGGCGCCCTGCGCGGCCTCGATCGCCTTGGCGTCGTGATCGGGGCGGTCGAAGAGGCGGCTGCCGCGGCCGTTGCAGCTAAAGAGCAGGGCGCCGCCGACCTTGCCGGGATGCCGGCTGCCGTCGAGTTGCAGGATTTCGCGCAGGTCTTCATCGGCGGTGCCGGCGTCGCGGACGTGGAATTGAACCGTCTGACCGGGGCGAACGCGTTCGGTGATCGCCAGCGTGCCGGCATCGCGATCCAGGCAGATCACGTTGCGAATCAAGAAGTCGCCGCGCTGGTAAACGTCCTGGTATTCGCTCAAAGCCCGGCCCACGTGCAAGCCCTGCCGCACCAAGTTCTGGTCGCGCGGCGTCAGGTTTTCCCAAAGCTTCTGAAGTTGTTCGATCGCCGGCTTGCCGCCCAGTTCGAGGATGACGTTTTCCTGCGCCTTGGTGACGACGAAGGGTTTGCCGATGGGCCGGCAGCCCTGGGACACGACGCTGCGCACGCCAATCGGCCCGCGCAATAGCGCCGCCACGGCGCCCTGAGGCATTGCCTCCGAGCCGATCAGCAGCGGACTCATGCCCGGCTGCCGCGCCCCGCTCGCCATGCCGCCGACCACGCCCAAGCCGGGCGAGCTTTCGTTCATTTGCCTTAGAAAGTCATCCACCGGGAACGTGAAAGGATCGGCCAGAGCGATCACCAGGCTTTCGTCAGCATCCGCTTCGGCGAGTTCATCCGGCCAACCAAGCAAGCTGTGGCCCTCCGACGTCTCCTCCAAGCCGAGGTGAAACGCCGTCAATTCGACGCGTTCGCGCCAGCGGCCCAGCCACAGGCACAGCGCCGGTCCTTCCTCGACTTCGCGGCCGGTGCCGACGACCGTTTCACCCGGGCAGCCCAACAAGCAGCGCGGCGCGAAGCGCTCGATCACCTTCGCCGCGATTCGCCCGGCTTTCTTGCGATGCTGCGGCGTGAAGAAAATCAGCGCCAGATCGACGGAGCCATCCCAGTTGACGCCGCCGGCGCATTCGTCGACGGCCTTCCCGGAATCCGCTTCGATCGAAAGCGCGGAAGCAAACGGCATTGAATTATCCTTTGCCCAAATCAAATCGTTTTTTCGAATACGGGAAAGCTGCCCTGCCTGCGGAAGTTGCGCTCATAGAAGTTTAGCAGCGATGGAACGTCCGACGGCGCCTGGGCGGCCAGGCAACCGACGTCGTCATATTCGCGCAGCCGGAAGGCGGCGTGGCCCATGAGGTCCATGCCAAAACCCGCCAGCGTCATCCCCGGCTTGGCGAGAAAGCTGAACAGCCCGCGAATCCGCTTGGCTTGCATTCCCTCCGTGCCGAACGCGCCCAGGCGAAAGCACGGCATGGCGGAATCCACGGCGTTGGGATCGGCATAGGTCGGCTCATAGACCGCGATGCCGAGTGCCACCACTTGCCCGTCCTGACGCCCGCGCAGCGCATAAAGTGAATCGGCGCTGAAATAGGGATTGTGGAAAAGGTGCTTCTCCAGTTCTTGCGGGGTCTTGGCGCGTACGATTTCCGGGGCGAGGGCGAAGATCGCGGCCAGGTCGTCGACGGTTACGGGGCTGATGGTGTTGACGGCACGGGCGGACGGCGTCGGCATCTCGACCAGATCGACGACGAAATTGACCATGTCGCGAATCCGTTTAAAGCCGCGCCGCAGGAAGAACTCGTGAACGCTGGGCCAATCGTCCCGATAAGCGGCGAACACCTTGGCGTGGCCGCGTTTCCGCATCGCCTCTATCACTGCGTTCCAGAGCGGCTCGGCGCACCGTTCATAGCCGGGCAGGCACCAGGGATGACTGATCCGGCCGTTGTTGTTGAAAGCGGCGTAGGCGACGATCTTGCCGTCTTCCTCGACGTACAGGCGCGTGCCCGAGTCGAATTCACGATCACGCACGCGGCGTTGCACTTCCTGCACCGTCGCCGGCTTGAAGCGCGGCAAGCGGGTCGCCGCCGTGTTGTAAACGTGGGCCTGGCCCGATTCGTCGCCGGGTTTGAAGTTCCGCAGTTGCACGGACGCATCTCCCCTACTGTTGCGAAAAGGGAGGTTCCGGAGAGGGATAGTAGGTCCGGCGAGCCGAGCCGGACAAACTTTACGTAGCCGAATTCGCAAGAATTCGGGTCAGTCTGAATTCTTGCGAATTCAGCTACGAATGTACTGATCCGGCTCGGCTCGCCGGACCTACCAGAAGCCTAGCGAATAAAAGGTGGAAACGCAAGAACCGGTCGATCACGAAGTCTGTCGATCACGAAGTTAGTCGCTCACGATGCCTGAGCTTCGGGCTGAGCGGCTTCTTCGACCCAATCCTCGATACGGACGGCCACCTGTTTTGAGATGCCGGATTCCTGCATGGTGATGCCGTAGAGCACATCGGCAGCGGACATCGTCTTCTTCGAATGGGTGACGATAATGAACTGCGATTGTTCCTGAAACTCGCGCAGCACGTCGCAATAACGGCCGATGTTCGCCTCGTCGAGGGCGGCATCGACCTCGTCCAGAATGCAGAACGGGCTCGGCTTGCTGCGGAAGATGGCTAAGAGCAAGGCGACAGCCGTGAGCGTCTTCTCGCCGCCGGACATGAGCGAGATGCTCCGCAATTCCTTGCCGGGCGGGCGGGCGATAATCTCGATGCCGGATTCGAGAACGTCGATTTCGTCTTCGAGCACGATGTCCGCCATGCCGCCGCCAAAGAGCTTGCGGAACAGCTCTTGGAAGTGGCCACGGATCGAGGCGAAGCTGTCCTGAAACAAGCGGCGGCTGTCGTCGTTGATCTTGGCGATGACTTCTTCGAGCGATTTCTTGGCGTTGGTCAAGTCGTCGAATTGAGCTTGCAGGGATGTCGCCCGGCCTTCGAGTTCTTGAAGCTCTTGCAACGCCTCCATGTTGACATTGCCCAGCCGGCTTAGCTTGCGGCGCAACTCCGCGATTTCCTCGTTGGCGGCGCTAACATCCAAGCCCACACGCGAGTCTTCGAGCGTGCGGGGTTCCGTTGAATCGGGCACCACTTCACCCCGCAGGCTCGAAGACTCGCCTGCGGGCTTGGAGTGGTTTTGGTAGAGCTCCGCGAGTTCGACTTGGTAGTCTTCGCGCAAGCGCTCCACCAACGCATCGCGCTGATGGCGCAAATTCGCCGCCTCCAACTCGCGCTGGTGGAATTGTTCTTGTTGCGCGCGCCATTCGCAGCGCACCGCCTGGGCTTGCTGGGCCAGGCGAGCGCGCTCCTGCCGCTTTTGATCGCGCTGGCCGATGAGCATGGCGATTCCTGCCTGGGCGGTCTCCTTGTCGAGAGCCGCTTGTGCCAAGCCGGCCGAGGCGCGAAGCATCGTGAGCCGGCTATCGGTGAGGCGCTGCTGCGAGTTTGCGAGCGCTGCTTCATCCTGCGCTTGCTCCAACCGCCTTTGTTTAAGGTCGCCTTCCAACTGGCGATGTTGCGCTTCGAGGGCCATCAGGCGTTCCTCGACCTTTGCCAGAGCGACCTGCGCCTGCGTGCACGTCTGCTGCTTCAGCTGCCGCTCCTGTTCACGGTCGCGAATCTCCGCCTCCGACCGGTGGAGCCGTTCATGCAAGACGCGAACCTGGTTTTCCGCTGCCGCCGATTGCGTCTGGGCTTCCGTGAGCGATGCCTCCAACCCGGCGACCTCGTCGTCGAGCCGCACTAGCTCGTCGCGGTTCACTTCGACTTCCTCGTGCAGGCCCTGCCGACGATCGCGGTGATTCTCCACGCGCGCGTGCAGATCGGCCGCCTGCTCCGTCAGGACGTCGATTTCCTCCTGGCCTTCGCGCGCCAGCACATCCAGGCCTTCCAGGCGTTCGCGCAGCGTAATCAGCTCACGGTCCGCTTCCACGACCTGATAATCCAGGCGCGTCACCTGCTCCCGCAATTCATTCAACTCGCTCTTGCGCGACAGGATTCCCGCTTCGGCGTGAAACTCGCCGATAGTCAGCGTGCCATTCGCGTCCAGCAGCTCGCCCTGCAAGGTAATGAAGCGAAAACCCGGAACTTGCGGGGCGATGGCGCGGGCCGACGCCAAATCGCCGACGATCAAAGTCCGGCCTAGCAACATTCGGGGCAGGTCGGCCAATTCGGGATGATCGCAGGAGACAAGCTGCTCCGCGGGCGCTACCAGGCCAAGGTGGTCTCTCCCCGGCTCGCCGGCCGCCGCTTCGTGGAGTCGATTGAGCGGCGAGAATTCAACGAGTTCCGTGTTCTTGAGATCTTGCAGCGCGTGATCGTCGTCCTCAGGTTTCGTCGCCGACGTGAGCGGCAGGAAGCTGACGCGCCCTGCGAACGGCTGTGTGCGGCTCGCCAAGGCTTGATGGAAACCAGAAAAGTCGCGGACAATGAAGCGTTGGGCCCAGTCGCCGAGAGCCAGGTCGATGAGCGGCGCATATTCGCGTTTCACCGTGAGAAAATCGCCGATCATGCCGAGCACGCTGGACCACGGGCCTGGTTCGGTCTGCTCGATCAGCGCGAACATTTCACGCACGCCGGCGCCGAGACCCTCGTGGCTCTTGATCAAGCCTTCTAGCACCTCGACTCTGCTGGCGACGCCGCTGCGCTCTTGGCGCAGACGGGAAATGTTTTCAACGGTGCGATCGCGTGTCTGCAAGGTTTGTTCGCGCTCGCGGCGATGTTCCGACAGACTCTGGCGGGCGCTGCCGAGCTTCGCTTGCAGATTTTGATCCGCGTCAACCAACTCCCGAAGCTCCACGTCGATATGGGCCAGATTCTCGGCGGCCTGGGTGGACTTGTATCGCAGCCGGTCGCGCTCGCGGCGGAGATTGTCGACCTGGGCTTTGCTGGCAACCGCCTCGTTCTGCAAATGCGCCGCTCGGCGCATCTGCTCGAAATGTTCAGCCTGGTCTGCGGCGACCTGGCGATGCAATTCCGAGAGCCGATCGATGGTCGCGTTCAGCTCGCTCTCCTGTTGAGCCGCGTTCTGCCGCTGACCCTCGACCTGCGACTGCGCGGCGGTGTAATCGGCGTGAGCGCGGGCCGCGGCCTCGACGAGCGCCGTCAGCCGTTGCGTCAGCTCCAGCAATCGGCGGCGCGTGCGGTCGATCTCGGCCTCCAAGTCGGCCGACAGGGATCCCTCGTGGACCAGCGTGGTTTCGCCCGTCTTGATCTCCTGCATGATGCGGGCCAAGTCGGCTTCGCGATCGCGCAGATTGTCTTCCAAGTCGGCGAGGAGCATTTCCAGGCGCTCGGCTTCCGCCTCGCAAGCGCCGGCGCGGGCCGCCTGTTGGTCCAACTCGATGCGCAGGGCGTCGAGCGCGGTCGTTTCGGTTTCGAGCCGGCTCGTGAGTTGGCCATACTCCTCAAGCCCGAGCGCGAGCCGCAGCTCTTTCAGGCGCGTCGAATGCTCCTGGTAGCGCTGCGCCTTTGCCGCTTGCAACTTCACGCTGCGAAGCTGCTTCTCGACCTCGTCGATGATGTCCTTGACCCGGCTCAGGTTTTGATCGACACGCTCGAGCTTGCGCTGGGTCTCAATCTTCTTCGCCTTGAAGCGGCTGATGCCGGCCGCCTCTTCGAAGATGGTGCGGCGTTCCTTGGTCGAGGCCTGCAGGAGCACGTCAACCTTGCCCTGCTCGATAATGCAGTAAGCATCGTGGCCGGCGCCGGAGCCAAGAAAGAGCTCCTTGATGTCGCGCAACCGGCAGGGTTGGCCGTTGATGAGATATTCGCCTTCGCTGGAGCGGTAAACGCGGCGGGTGACTTGCACTTCCTCGGCGTCGGTGGCCAGGCGGCGGCCGAGATTGTCGAAGGTCATCGTGACCTCGGCCAACCCCAACGAGCGCCGTGTGGTGGAGCCGTTGAAAATGACGTCGGCCATCTCGCCGCCGCGCAGGCTCTTGGCGGATTGCTCGCCTAAAATCCACCGCACGGCGTCGACGATGTTGCTCTTGCCGGAGCCGTTGGGCCCTACGATGCCGGTGATGCCGTCGCCGAAGTCAAAGATCGTCTTGTCGGCGAAGGACTTGAAGCCGACGAGTTCGAGCCGTTTCAGCATGCAGCCTCCGAGGTTGCCACACACGTCAGAATAGCAAAGGGGCGCGGATTAGCCAAAAGGGGCAACCGAAAAACGACCGGCGCGCGGGTGACAAGCTAAAGATGCACTTTCTCAACATCGGCGGGTGAATTCCTCGGAATTCACCGGAATCGATTTGGGTTTTTTCCCCTTCTGGATCGGCCGCACTTCAGTGATGGGCAGCGCCCACCTTCGCCCAGCCCTGGGTTTTCGCGAAACTCGCCACCTCAGCGAGAAGTATAGTGACGGGAAAACATGCGGAAGCTAGCGGGGATCCATCCCAGAGTGGATGAAATCCTAACCGTGGGAAAGGAAACGCCATGCCGTTCAACACCGGGATCCTGGCGGCGGGAATGTTGGCGACCATCCTCGGCGGTTTGGGAAGCGCGCAAACAGGCGACAAGAAAGAGCCGGTGTCGAAGCTCACCACGGAAGAGTGGCGGCAGGATCTGCAACACTTCGTGAGCGAGCTGCCCAAACGGCATGCCAACGCGTTTCACCATATCTCGAAGGAGCGCTTCGAGGCCGAGGTCGCGGAACTCAAGCGCCGGCTCGACGGCATGGACGCTGATGAAGCTTATGTCGGCTTGTGGAGCGAGTACAAAGCGGGACGGGATCCTGTATTGGAGTGGGTGCTGAAGTATGAAGCCAAGTAGCGCAGACTTGCATATCACAGGGCGCGGCGTGGATCGGTGATGCCGGCCTCTTCAAATCCTCTCTGCCGCAACAAGCACGAATCACATCGGTCGCATGCATTCCCTTCAGGAGTCGGATCGTAGCATGACGTCGTGAGTGCGTAGTCGACGCCGAGGTCCAGGCCGCGGCGGATGATTTGGGCTTTCGTCATGTGGATCAGCGGCGTGTGAATGGTGAGGCGATGCTTCTCTTCGACGGCGGCTTTGGTGGCGAGGCTGGCCATGCGCGTGAACGCTTCGATGTACTCGGGACGGCAATCGGGGTAGCCGGAGTAGTCGAGCGCGTTGACGCCTAGGAAAATGTCGCCCGAACCGAGCACTTCCGCCCAAGCGAGGGCAAACGACAGGAAGATTGTGTTCCGCGCGGGTACGTAGGTGATGGGAATCTCCGCGGACATCGTTTCGATCGAGCGATCTTTCGGCACCGGCAGATCGCTGGTGAGCGCGGAGCCGCCGAATTGACGCAGATCGATGGGTAGAATCACGTGTCGGGAGACGCCGAAGCGGTGGGCGATTTCCTTGGCGGCGTCGATTTCCACGTGATGGCGTTGGCCATAGAGGAACGAAAGGGCGTAGGTCTCAAAGCTTTCGTAGCGAGCGACGGCCAACGTTGTGGCGGAATCGAGGCCGCCGCTAAGCAGAATGACGGCTTTTTTAGCGGACATTTGCGGGTTTCCTCGATTGCGCGGCTGACAATTTGCAATTGGTAATTGCTAATGGTCAATTTTCAATTTCCCATATCCTCGCTTGCGCTTCAGGCTTAATGCATGATTGCCAAAGGTGGCGTGGAAAGTATCCTACCATATAGCTACGCGTATCGTCTCGTTCCAAGGGTAAGGACATGCCCCGTTCGCTGCGCACGTTTACGGTCCTGCCGCATCTGCCGACGCGGCTTTTGGGGCTGCAAAAACTCGCTTACAACTTGTGGTGGTGCTGGAACCAGGAAGCGATCTCGCTTTTTCGCCGCCTCGACGATCGCCGTTTCGAGCAGGCTGACAACAGTCCCGTGAAGCTCTTGGCCACCGTCGAGCAAGAGCGCTACGATCAGCTCCTGCGCGATGACGGCTTTTTGGTTCACATGGATCGGGTAGTGCATGCGCTCGACAATTACCTGACTGGGTCCACGTGGTTCCAGGAGACTTACGGCAGAACGGCAGACAGTCCCGAAGCCGTCGCCAACCGTCATCGGCTCGCGTACTTCTCGGCGGAGTTCGGCATCCACGAGAGCATTCCGGTCTACTCAGGCGGCTTGGGGCTCTTGGCCGGCGATCACTTGAAAGCCGCTTCCGATCTTGGCTTGCCGCTGGCCGGGGTCGGCCTCATGTACCGGGAGGGCTATTTCCGGCAATACCTGAATGTCGACGGCTGGCAGCAGGAACGCTATCCGGAAAACGATTTCGTCAACTTGCCGCTGGTTTCCGAGACCAAGGCCGACGGCACGCCGCTTTTGGTCAACACGCCGATGCCGGGGCGCGACGTCTGGGCTCGAGTCTGGCGCATTCAAATTGGCCGCATCCCCCTCTACCTGCTCGACACGAACATCGCGCAGAACAACGCGGACGATCGCCAGATTACGGCCCGCCTCTACGGCGGCGACCACGACATGCGCATCCGCCAGGAAATGGTTCTCGGCATCGGCGGCATTCGCGCACTGCTGGCCCTGGGCAAACCGCCGACCGTCTGCCACATGAACGAAGGACATTCCGCGTTCAGCGGCCTGGAGCGGACGCGGCTCTTGATGGAGCAGCACAACCTCGATTTCACCTCCGCCAAAGAAGCGGTCATCGCGGGCACCTGCTTCACCACGCATACTCCGGTTCCGGCCGGCAACGACATCTTCGCTCCGCACCTCATCCAGCACTATTTCGCAGGCTATTTGCCACAGCTCAAGATCGGCTGGGAAGACTTCCTCGGCCTGGGACGGCAGAATTCACGCGACGCCAACGAACCATTCTGCATGACAGTGCTCGCTTTGCGGATGTCCAACATCAGCAACGGCGTGAGCAGGCTGCACGGGCAGGTGTCGCGCAAGATGTGGAAAGCGATCTGGCCCGAATTGCCCGAGGCGGAAATCCCGATCACGTCGATCACCAACGGCGTCCACACGCGCACCTGGATGGCGCCGGAGTTTTCACAGCTTTACGACCGCTACCTCGGCGTGCAGTGGGAGGAAAGGCCGACCGATCACAGCATTTGGCGGCGGGTCGACAACATCCCCAACGCGGAGTTGTGGCGGACCCATGAGCGCCGCCGCGAGCGTCTGGTGGTCTTCGCTCGGTCCCGGCTGCGCGCCCAACTGGAACGCCGCGGCGCCCCGCCGTCGGAAATCGCCCGCTCCGAAGAGGTGCTCGATCCCGAGACCTTGACCATCGGCTTCGCGCGCCGCTTCGCCACCTACAAACGCGGCACGCTCATCTTCCGCAATCTGGAACGCCTCACCGCGCTCGTCAACGACAAGGATCGGCCGGTGCAGTTCGTGTTCGCGGGCAAGGCGCATCCACGCGACCACGGCGGCAAGGAGCTGATCGCCGAGATCATTCACGTCTCGCGCCGGCCGGAGCTGCGCCGCCGCATGGTCTTTGTCGAGGATTACGACGTCAACGTGGCCCGTTACCTTGTCCAGGGCGTCGACGTTTGGCTCAACAACCCGCGCCGGCCCCTGGAAGCGTCCGGAACCAGCGGCATGAAGGTGTGCATCAACGGCGGCATCAATCTGTCGATTCTCGACGGCTGGTGGTGCGAGGGCTACACGGGCGACAACGGCTGGGCCATCGGCGCCGGCGAGGAGTACACCGATCTCGCCTACCAAGACGACATTGAGAGCCGGGCCATTTACGATCTGCTCGAGCAAGAGATTGTGCCCTTGTATTACAACCGCTCGTCGGACGGGTTGCCGCGCGGCTGGCTGAAGCTGATGAAGCGGGCGATGGCGACGGTCTGCCCGATCTTCAACACCAACCGCATGGTGCAGGAATATATGGAGAAATGTTACGCGCCGTCGGCGGATCGTTTCGAACGACTGAGCGCTGAAAATCTGAAACGGGCGGCGGCGCTGGCGCAGTGGCGGCGGCGACTCGCGCGGGAATGGGGCCAACTTCGCGTCGAGAACGTCAGCGCCAACTCCACCGACAGCATGCAGGTGGGCAGCCAACTCGAAGTCGAAGCTCGCGTCAATCTCGGCAGCCTCACGCCCGATGACGTCGACGTTCATCTCTTCCACGGCGTCGTCGACAACTTGGGCGAAGTCCCCTCCCCTGTCACCGCGTCGATGAGCCCGAACGGCGCCCACCAGGGCAGCACCTGGATGTATAAAGGCATCATCCCCTGCCGAGCCAGCGGCAACTACGGCTACGCCGTCCGCGTGTTGCCGAAGAACCCGGATCTGGGCAATCCGTTCGAGCCGGGGCTGGTGTGCTGGGGATAGGCGGAGGCATTCATCATGCCGCTGAATTTCACCCGGAAGCGCATTTGTTTTCTGGGTCTGGTCATCACTGGCAGCCTCGCCGTTTTGATTTCGGGCGTGTTCGTGGTTAAGGGTCTGTTGACTAGAGTCGGGGATTCGCCAAACAGCGAACTCGTGCTTCTCAAACGACCGAATGTTCCATTTGAAGGCGAAGCAGGTGCAGGCCGACTTAGCGGGATATTCTATGTGGCAAAGGCGGAACTCAAGGACAAACTCCGCGTTGAGGAGAACGGCGAAAGTGTTGTTATCGCGATGGCCGACACCATTCCGCTCGATCATGCGGTGAGCTATTTCACGAGCCGGCTCGAAAACAACCCGAAAGAGCTATTCTCATACTTGCATCGCGCTGAGGCGCACAGGCTAAACAAATCGTCTGCCGATGCTCACCGCGATCTTGCCATGGCGATTTCACTTGATCCCAATTTCAAAGAGGCACTGCTTGCGCGCGCGCGACTGTGGGACGGAGAACGTGAAAACGCGGAGGCCCTGCACGCTCTCAACGAAGCTCTACGCATCGATCCCGAATACGGCCTGGCATACTTTTATCGCGGCAAGGCGCTCGCTCAGATTGGGGAATATGATAAGGCGTTTGAGGACTTCAGCCAGTCGATTCGCTTGGAAGTCAAAGTCTCCCAGTCCCACGGCAACCGCGGCTATGTCTTAATGCGAAAAGGTGAGCACAAGAAAGCCCTTGAGGATTTGGGGCAGTCACTGCAACTCCATCCCCGGAACGTCGCTGCCTTGGTCAATCGCGGTGAAAATTGGATTGCCCTCAATGAGCCTGAAAAAGCTCTCCGGGATCTAGACGACGCTCTACGAATCGAGCCGAATTCCGCTCCGGCGCACTATCAGCGGTCCTGTGCGCTTTTCAAGCTGAACGAACTCGAGGCGGCAATCCGCGAGCTTGACGAAGTTGTTCGCTTGGATCCCTCTCGCGCGGATGCGATTGCTACACGCGGATTGATTTTGAATCAAATGAAAATGTATGACAACGCCCGCCGGGACTTCGAGGAGGCAGTTCGGCTCAGCCCCAAGAGCTCTTGCATCAACCATTTGGTCTTTTTTCTGGCGGCTTGCACTCAGCCTAAGTACCGCGACGGCAAAAGGGCCGTAGAACTGGCGAAAGAAGCTTGCGAGTTGGGCAAAGGCGAGAGCGGGATTTGCCTATCTAACCTGGCGGCAGCCTACGCGGAGGTTGGCGATTTCGAGCAAGCGGTCATATTTCAGGAAAGGGCTTTGGAAGATAAGGCTTACGCCGACTTCCTTGGACAATTCGCCCAGAAAGTCCTGGAGAACTATCGCAACAAGAAGAAATTCAACGGCGATTGACCCTGTCTAAAGTTCCGGCTTCCCTCCAAGCGATCGTACCTGGTCGCGGAGTTTTTCGAGCTTCAGTTCGGCTTCATGTTTCTCTTTCTCGGCCCGGTTTCGTTGTTCCGCGAGTTCGACATAGCTCGCAAACGGCCTTCCATCGGGACCGGTCAAGACCAGATCACCGTCAATCACCTCCATCCGCACCTTGAGCCGTGGGCTGGTCCAACCTTGCATTTGCGGAATCTCCTTCAGCTTTTCGCCTTCACGAATCCAGCCCAATAACTCACCATCGTCCGGATCGTAGATGTAGTATTCCTCGACGCCGTAAGTCTCGTAGAACTGAAACTTGCGAATCATCTGGCCCGGGCGATTGCCTGGAGAAAGCACTTCCCAGACACACTGCGGCGCGACGCCGTCCTCTTCCCATTGCCTATAGGAACCCCGGTAACCTTTGGGACGCCCGAACGCGGCCATAACATCCGGCGCCTGTCGAATTTCGGGCTCTTCTTTGACCGGATACCACAGCAGATCGCCGGCGATGAATACGTTCGGATCGTTCGCGAAAACGGCGTCGAGTCCGCCCTGGATCGTGACGATCCAACGAAACTGCAGCGTGTTGTCGGCCATGGGCATACCGTCGCTGTCGGGGTAGACGGTCTTTTTCTGATTGAGGAGGGTCACGGCGTTCATATTGCAAATCCCGTTCATTTTGAAGTGTATCTTATCCGATGTGCAGCGGTGATACTATCATAAGACCCTGATCCTGTCCAAACGCTTGTGAGTTCGGCGACGGGAACGCGAAGCTTCAACATGTCCCTCAACACGGCATTTCGGCTGAGCTTCTATCTGACGATGGGCTTGGCCTGTTGTTGCCTGACCGCGGGCGAGGCGCTTTTCCTGAATTGGATGGGTTATCTGCTCCCAGCCGTCCTGGCGTTCATCACACTCGCATATTTCGCCGAGGGACGCTGGCAGCTAAGCCTGGGGGCATCCAACGTCGTCGGGCTCGTCGTCGCGGTCGGCGTGGGGGCGTGGGCTTACCTTTTCATGCCGCGTGACGAGAAGGACTTCCTTGAAATTGGCTTGCCGTGGCCCGCCGGAATGCTTCCGTATCTCGGCCCGCTTTTGATGATCCTTCTCGTCCTCAAGCTATTCCAGCCAAAAAGAGGCAGAGATTTTTGGGCACTCGAAAGCATCGGTTTGGTGGCGGTCGCGCTAGGGTGCATTCTGTCGGCCGATTCCCTATTCGGATTGCTGCTGGCAGCTTACATGGCCGGCGTGATCTGGTGCCTGGCCATGAATTATCTGGTGCAACGGCAAGCCGCGAACCTTGCTCCGTCGCCGACCGTCGCGCTCTTCACGCCATCGGCTTCGTCGCCTGGCATACCCTGGCGCAGGGCCGGCCTGGGCCAGGTCGCGCGCTGGGGCGCCTGCATCATGCTGCTTGGGTTCGGACTTTTCCTGGCGGCGCCGCGGCAGACGGATGCTCCCTGGCAACCAGACCGACTGTCCAACGGGGAATACGCGGTCGGCATCGGCATTGAAAACAGCATCGATCTGGGCCGCAGCGGCGTCGCGGAGCTGAGCGATGATATCGCTTTCGAGCTGTCCGCTCGTTCCAAGCATGGACCTGTCGCCGATCTACCGCCCCAGTCGCGCTGTTTCGTCGAGTTCCTTGAGTTCTATTACAAGGGACAATGGCTGAATTGGAACCTTGCACAAGCAAAATCGAAGAGGGGCTTTGTGGTCGCTTTCGTCAGGGGGAGCTACAAGTCCCGGTCGGGCGATCCGAAGGGCGTTCCGGACAACATTTCCGACGACAGCGTCTATTTGAGATTCCGCGTTCCCGGGCAAATGGTGGCGAGCATGCCTCTGTTTTACCCGCCCGGAGACGACGATGCGCTCCTCGGTCTGGACACTTACGTCAACGACGAGCCGGTTCAAGAGCCGTTCTTTCAGCGCCTGCAAGGCCTCGATCTCATTTGCACGTTTCCTTTCAAACGCAGCGGCCGCTTTTATGTCGGCGAGGAAGGCATTACGCGCGTTCCCTCCAGGAGTCCGGCCTTCAAGTCCGACTCGGTGTTCTCTTACGGTCAGGTGATTCGCGCGCGGACCGCGGCCGATCTTTTTCCCGCGCGTAGTCTCGAGCCGGATCACCTCGAGTACCTTTTGAGGCAGCAGACTCCCGTGCGCATCCTCGATTGGACGAGGAGCTTGGTCCCGCGTTTGCCGGAGTTGACTTGGGACGAGAGAAGGCTCGATGACATTGGCAACGTCGAGGTGCAGCATCGGGCTCGCGTCGCTTCCGCGCTCTGCGACTATCTGGCCCTGTCCGGTAACTACCGCTACAGTTTGACGCTCAGGCGCCAGGACAAGGAGGAGCCCACGGTCGACTTCCTTTTCAATGTGAAGGAAGGCCATTGCACGCGGTTTGCCGGCGGCTTGGCGCTGATGCTGCGAGCCGTGGGTATCCCTTCAAGAATTGTCATGGGTTTCCGCGGCCTGGAAGGAGGTGCAAACGGCGAATACCGCGTGCGCATGAGGCAAGCCCACAGCTGGGTGCAGGCGCTGGTCAAAGTCCCAGGTTCGGACGATTGGCACTGGCAAACTCTGGATCCTACACCTCCTTCAGCAGCCCGTGACTCGCCGGCTTCAGGACTGGACCTTACGAATATCTGGCAAAACTACATCCTGGATTTCACAGCCGCCAGACAGGCTAAGTCTCAGCGCGCTTTGCTCGCGAAGCTGGGCTCTGGATCATTTTGGCTGGTGGTCGGCGCGTGCGTGGGGGGCGTCGTGGCGGTCGGCCGCTTGCGACCGCTGTGGCGCACCTTTGACAGGTCCGGTCGAAGCCTAGGTCGAGCGAAGGCAGGATTGCAGGAACCGCACGTGCTTTGGTATCAGCGTTTTTTGCAGGTGCTGGCGAAACGGTGCCAACTCCAACCCGCATTGGGCCAGACGCCGCGGGAGTTCGGTTGCCTGGCTACCGCACTGCTGGCACGGCGCTCGTTACCGGAAAGCCTCGTTAAAGCGCCCCAGCGAATCGTCGACCTGCTGTATGGACTGCGTTTTGGTGGGCGAGCGGTGACGGCTGTGGAAAGAAATCAAGCCGATTGCGCCGTGGCTGAATTGGAAGGCGCGTTGGGCGCGCGCGCTTTACCCATCAATACCGATACGAATCCAGCTTGAAGGGCCCTTCCGTCTTGACGCCGATGTAGTCTGCCTGCTTCTTCGAAAGCTTGGTGAGCTTGGCGCCGAGCTGATCCAGGTGCAGCCGTGCGACTTCTTCGTCCAGCTCCTTGGGCAGCAGGTGGACCTTCTTTTCCAGGCTCTTGTGGTCTTTCCAGAGCTTCATCTGGGCCAAAGTTTGGTTTGTGAACGAGTTCGACATGACGAAGCTCGGGTGGCCCTTGGCGCAGCCCAAGTTCACCAGCCGGCCCTTGGCAAGAATGATTATTCGCTTGCCGTTGGGCCAGACCACGTGATCGACGGGCGGCAGGTTCTTGATTTCCTCCCACTTGAGGTCTTCCAAGTCGGCGATTTGAATCTCGCTATCGAAGTGGCCGATGTTGCAGACGATGGCGTTGTGCTTCATCTGATCCATGTGGTGGCGGGTGATGACGGCGACGTTGCCCGTGGCGGTGACGAAGATGTCGCCAAACTTGCAGGCCTCGTCCATGGTCACCACTTGGTAGCCTTCCATGCAAGCTTGCAGGGCGCAGATGGGGTCGATTTCGGTGATGAACACCGTGGCCCCGGCGCCGCGGAAGGCTTGGGCGCATCCCTTCCCCACGTCGCCGTAGCCCGACACCACCGCCTTCTTGCCGGAAATCATGACATCGGTGGCCCTTTTGATGCCGTCGATAAGGCTTTCGCGGCAGCCATAGAGGTTGTCAAATTTGCTTTTGGTGACACAATCGTTGACGTTGATGGCCGGGAAGCGCAGGGTGCCGTTCTTCTCGCGCTCATAGAGGCGGTGTACGCCGGTGGTCGTCTCTTCGCTGACGCCGATCACGTTCTGGGCGATCCGGCTGTAGAAATTCGGTTTGTCCTGGAGTGTTCGTTTGATCGAGGCCAAGAGAATGCGTTCCTCTTCGGAGTCGGGCTTGCGGTCGAGGATCGACGGATCTTTCTCGGCGTCGCAGCCCAGGTGGATAAGCAAGGTCGCGTCGCCGCCGTCGTCGAGGATGAGATTGGGCGTGCCGCCGTCGGCCCATTGCATGATGCGGTGCGTGTATTCCCAGTATTCTTCGAGGCTCTCGCCCTTTTTGGCAAACACGGGCGTTCCCTTGACCGCCACTGCCGCGGCGGCCGGGTCGTAGGTCGAGAAGATGTTGCAGCTCGCCCAGCGAATGTCCGCGCCTAGGGCCTGCAAGGTTTCGATGAGCACAGCCGTCTGTGCGGTCATGTGCAAGCTGCCGGCGATGCGGGCGCCTTTCAGGGGCTGGCTGGCGGCGTATTTCTTACGCGTGGCCATCAGGCCGGGCATCTCATGCTCGGCCAGGGCGATTTCCTTGCGGCCCCATTCGGCCAGCGAAATGTCGCTTACTGCGAAGTCCTCGTGCGACGCGGATTTAGCCTTTGTCTCCTTGGCCGGCGCTTTCTTGGCGGTCACGGTCATACGAATCTCCTCAATGAAATGGCTCCACTTCCTCGAAGCGGTTTCAAAAGGGGTCAGGACCTCTAGAAACACAGGTCCTGACCCCTTTTGAAACCGCTTCTCACCTCGACAGGAATATGATAGGCTCTCGGGCCGCTTTGGGACAAGCGCAATCGACATCCCCGCACCCTCTCGGACCGCTTGATTCGGCTTTTCAGAGTAGACAGCGATATAATCACTTCATGCAGGTCGTTCGGAAGGCTACATCTCGCTCCCCGACGGTCACCTTCTGGGGAGCCGCCCAGGCCGTGACCGGCTCGATGCATATGGTGGAATGGGCCGACGAGCGCTTCCTGCTCGATTGCGGCCTCGTGATGGGATGGGGTTCCGAAGCGCAACTCCGCAATCGATTCTTCCCTTTCGCGCCCGCCAGCATCTCCGCGGTGCTGTTAAGCCATGCCCACGTCGATCATTGCGGCAACCTCCCCAACCTGGTTCGCCAGGGGTTTACCGGGCCGATTCTGTGCACGCCGGCGACGCGTGATCTGCTCGGCATCATGCTCGCCGACTCGGCCCGCATTCACGAGAACGAGGCCCACGTTGCCGACGTGATCGCCTGCCCGGAGGAGTTCACGGAGCGGCCGCTCTTCACCGGCAAGGACGTGCGCCGCACCATCGAGCAATGCGTCACCATTCCTTACGACGAGCCTCATGAATTCGCGCCGGGCGTGATGGTTCGATTTGTGGACGCTGGCCATCTGCTCGGCTCTGCCATGATCGCGCTCCGCTTCAACGGCCCGGGCAAAGAGCGCCGCCTCACATTCACCGGCGATTTAGGCCGGCCCAGCCTCGGATTTCTGCGCCCGCCGGCGCCCATGCCACCCGCCGACTTGATCCTTTGCGAAAGCACTTACGGGGGCCGCTTGCATCAGTCGCTCGAAGAGCTTTCGGCCAAGCTGAAACAGGTGGTCGCTCTCACCTTCGATCGAAACGGCAAGGTGCTCATTCCCGCCTTCAGCTTGGGGCGGACGCAGATCGTCGTGCATTATCTGCGGCGCTGGATGGCCGAGGGCAAAATTCCACACGTTCCGATCTACATCGACAGCCCCCTCGCTGCGGCGATTTCCGAAGTTCACGACCGGTATCCCGAATGCCTACAGGCGCCTTCCTCGGAATTCTTGCGAATTCCGCTACGAAATGATCCAAGTCGTAGCGGAATTCGCAAGAATTCCGACTCGCCGATCCATTTCATCCGCGATCGGCGCGAGGCCAGAGACATAAGTGTACGCCGTGAAGCGTGCATCTTGGTCGCCTCCGGCGGCATGTGCGAAGCGGGCCGCATCATCAATCACTTCGAGCACAATCTTGACGATCCGCGCAATTCGGTCGTCCTGGTCAGCTACCAGGCGCCCGGCAGCCTAGGTCGAAAGCTGCTGGAGCGCGGCCCGACAGTAACTTTTCGCGGCAGACGCTGGAACAAATGGGCCGACGTCGTCGATCTCAACGGCTTCTCCGGCCACGCCGACCAGGGCGATCTGTTGCGATTCTTCGAACCGCTAAAGGGTTCGGCCCCGCGCGTTCGCCTGGTGCACGGTGATTTGCAGCATGCCGAGGCGCTTGCGGAATCGTTACGTATTCGCGGCTTCACGGATTTAGAAATTCCAAGGCGCGAAGACACGGTGACCCTGGCGTAGGTCTCCGCTTTCGGGTTGGGCGTTCTTTCCTATGTCGCATAAATTGAAGAAAACTTCACGCATCTCTCCCGAGTCACGCGAATGGCGGACGTCGCGGCTACGGCCAACAAGATCATCGCCAACATGGAGAAAGTCCTCGTCGGCAAGCGGCCCCAGCTCGTCTTGTCGCTCGTGACCTATTTCTCCGAAGGCCATCTGCTTCTAGAGGACGTTCCGGGCGTCGCCAAGACGATGTTGGCCCGCGCCCTCGCCCGCAGCATCGGCGGCGCGTTCAAGCGCCTCCAATGCACACCCGATCTTCTCCCCACCGACATCACCGGCGTCTCGGTGTTCAATCAAAAGACAGCGGAGTTCGAGTTTCGCCCCGGCCCCATTTTCGCCCAGATCGTGCTGGCCGATGAGATCAATCGCACCACGCCGCGGACTCAATCCGCCCTTTTGGAAGCGATGGCCGAGCGGCGCGTCACCGTCGACGGCAACACGTATAGCCTCAAGCCGCCGTTTCTGGTCATCGCCACCCAAAACCCGATCGATCACGAAGGCACGTTTCCATTACCCGAAGCGCAACTTGACCGCTTCCTGGCCCGCCTCAGCCTGGGTTATCCGACCTTGGAAGAGGAGGGCAAGATGCTCGAACGGTTGCAGCGCGTGCACCCAATAGACGAATTGACGCCGGTGGTTCCAGCCGCCGACGTTCTGGCATGCCAGCAGGCGGTGCGCGAAATCTATCTCGACGACAAGGTTCGCCAGTACATCCTGGAAATTGTCAAGGCGACCCGCGAGCACGACGATGTTGCCTTGGGCGGCAGCCCGCGCGCTTCCATCGCGCTGTTCCGGGCGTCACAGGCCATGGCGGCCATCAACAATCGCACGTTCGTCCTACCCGACGACGTCAAACGCCTCGCCCAAGCAGTCCTCGCCCATCGTCTGATCCTCAAGCCCGAAAGCCGGCTACGCCGGGTCTCGGCCGGCAACGTCGTCAACGAAATCCTTATGGAAGCGCGCGTGCCCGTCTTGAAGAGCCAAGGCGACGGAGAGGAATTCATGCCGTAACTTTGGAGGTCGATCCATGTTTTCGCGCATTCAGGTGATGGATGTACTCGTTACTCTCGTTCCCAGGCTCCGCCTGGGAACGCACTGCATGCGAGGCTCTGCCTCGCGAATTGGTCATGTCGAGGGGTGTAGAAAATCCAGGCGGAGCCTGCAGGCCAGTGCGTTCCTAGGCGGAGCCTGGGAACGAGCACACCTTACTCCTGCAATTTCCATCGCCGCGTTGCTTCTGGCCGGATCGTGCGTGTGCGCCCAGGACAAGAAGCCCGTCCTTCAGGTGAAGGAGAAGCAGATCGACTTCCGTTTAGGCGACGAACTGGTGACCTCGTATCACACGAGCGGGTTCTCAAAGCCGATCTTTTGGCCGGTGAACGCGCCGGGCGGAGTGCCGCTCACGCGCGCCTGGCCGATGGAGAAGGGGAAAGCGGGCGAATCGACCGACCACGTTCACCAAAAATCGGCCTGGTTCGTCCATGGCGACGTCATTCCTGAAGGAATGGAGCTAAGTGACAAGATTCGCGGCGTCGAGGGTGTCGATTTCTGGTCGGAAACCAAGGGACATGGCCAAATCGTGTGCGTCAAGGTGGAGGAACCGATCCAAAAAGACAGCCAGGCGAAAGTCGTCACGCATAACGAATGGCGGCTGGCGTCGGGCACGAAAATCATGGATGAGAAACGCGCCTTGACGTTCCATGATTTTGGCAAGGCCCGGCTTATCGTGCTCGACATCGACCTGCACGCCTCGGTCGCGCCCATCCTCTTCGGCGACACTAAAGAGGGGGCGATGGGCATTCGCATCAACGACGAAATCATCGCGCAAGAGAACGGCAAGGGGACGATCCAGAACGCAGGAGGAAAAGTGGGCGAGAGGGAATGCTGGGGCCGGGCGGCGGCATGGTGCGATTATTCGGGGCCTATCAATGGCAAAACCGTCGGCTTGACGATTCTGGCCGACCCAAAGAATCCACATCCCACTTGCTGGCACGTCCGCGGCTACGGCTTGATGGCTGCCAACCCCTTCGGCCGGATCAAGTCGCTGTTTCCCGACGCACAGCGCCGCGACGACCTTGTGCGGCTGGCCAAAGGCGAGCATCTACAATTACGTTACGGCCTGCTGCTGCACGAGGGCGACGCCACGACCGGCCAGGTCGCGGAACACTTCGACTGCTTCGTCAAACTGCGCGGCAAGGAGTGAACAGGCTTAACGAATCGGCAGTCAACGCTACAATAGCGTTTTCGAAACTATCTACGGGATGGCACGCCATGGAGCAGAAACGACAAGAAAATCAGATCGGAACCACGGGCTGGGTGACCGCGGGTTTTGCGAGCGCTAGCGCGATATTGCGCCCGCTTCCCACTCTGCTGCTTCTGCCCTTTAACTTCTCGCCCGTGGGTGGCCTTGCTCTCTTCGGAGGCGCGCGCGTGCGGACTTGGCTCGCTTATCTGCTGCCGATTTCGGTCATGGTCGTCACGGACCTGGCTTTGTGGGCGATCAAGGGGGAGTTGTACTCGCCATTGCATATTTCGCGTCCGCTCGTTTATGGCAGCTTTTTGATTTATGTGCTGCTCGGTCGAACGCTCATAGGAACCGGAAACCCACTGCGGATCGGCGTCACGGCACTCTTGGGAAGCGCGCAGTTCTTTCTGCTTACCAACCTGGGCGCCTGGCTTGAGCTGGATTTCTTGTACGAGCGCAGCCTGTCTGGACTTCTCAATTGCTATGCGGCGGGCTTGCCCTTTCAGAACACAGAGACCGTCACGTCCACAATCGGCTTCTTTGGCTTTACCGTGCTTGGCGATTTGCTATTTGCAGGCCTGTTTTTCGGGCTCGATTCCGTCGTGGTCCACGCCGCACAGCCTGAGCCGGCTCTTGATTCCGTGTCAATTGAAGGATAGACAACGGCGGTTTGACCGTTCCAAGAGGCCGGTTTCGTTACATGAACGAAACTTTCATTTCCGCGGGTGTCTGACACTCGCGAAATGCGACCAGTTTAGGACGTCGCCAGCCGCAATTCACGCGGCAGCGGAAAGCTCACGTGCTCTTCGCGGATCGTGCGGCTTTCGACGGTCGCTCCGTAACGCTCTTGCAAGTAGGACACGCATTCCTGCACCACTTCTTCCGGCGCGCTGGCGCCTGCAGTGATCAGCACCGTTTCCTTGCCGTTGAACCAGTGCTCTTTCAGCTCATTGAGGCCGTCGATCAGATATGCCGGTTTGCCGTGGCTATGCGCCAGTTCCGCGAGGCGCAAGCTGTTGGAGCTATTCTGGCTGCCCAAGACCAAGATGAGGTCCGCTTCGGGAACCAGATCTTTGACGGCTTCCTGGCGGTTTTGCGTGGCGTAGCAGATATCGTCGCGCGACGGGCCGACGATGTATGGGAAGCGCTTGCGTAGGGCGGCAATGATGACCTCGGCATCGTCGACGCTCAGCGTGGTCTGCGTCAGATAGGCGACCTTGGCATGGGCCGGCAGGTCAAGCGCTTCCACCTCCGCGACGTCTTGCACCAGGCGAATGTTTTCCGGCGCCTCGCCCAAGGTGCCGAGGACCTCGTCGTGGCCTTCGTGGCCGATTAGGAGTATCGTATAGCCTTCGCGGGCGAAGCGGACGGCTTCGAGATGAACTTTCGTGACCAGGGGACAGGTGGCGTCGATGGCACGGAGGCGGCGCTCGGTCGAGGCTTCGCGGATGGCCGGGGCGACGCCGTGAGCGCTGTAGAGGACGTTGGCGCCTTCGGGGATTTCCTCGATGCCGTCGACGAAAACCACGCCGCGCTTGCGGAAGCGATCGACGACGTGGCGGTTATGGACGATCTCATGATAAACGTAGAGCGGCGTGCCGAAAAGTTCGAGGGCGCGTTCGAGGCTTTCAATCGCCATGTTCACGCCAGCACAAAAGCCGCGCGGATTGGCCAAAATAATGCGCATGAGTCCTCCCTGATGATGTCATCCTAGGGCAGCCCGTCGTGATTTCCAACCAATCCGAACATTAACGACGGAGACCCAGAGACCCAGAGTAGATCATAAGAGGAAAGAAGAAAAAGAAGGAAAATGCCCCTGCTTCACGGAATCGCGAGGCCGAATACTCGGAACACCAGCAATTCCCCCTTTTTTTCTCGGTGTCTCTGTGCCTCTGTGGTTCAACTTACGACCAGTGCGCACGGTGGATTGCCCCACCCGCTGGCACAACCGGCACAACCTCGATAATCGGCATTTTCATTCTCCTCTTGCCCAACCGTTAACCCTTTGCAATTGACAGTACCCTGTCAATGGTTATCATGAAAGAATAGTTGACTTTCCCGGAACCGAGCGCGCCTTTGTGCCCCCTCCCGATCCAGTTCCCACCAGCGCAAGCGGAGGCGTCGGCAAGCGCGAGAGGAAGACCACGTCATGGCTACCGGCATCACCGCGCACGAAACCATCGCTCCGCGCACCCAAGACATTGCCCACGAATTGTTCGAAGTGGTCACGCAAATCTGCCTATCGACCCTGCGCGGCCGACGCCGCGCCGGCGAGCTGAAGGAAATCGAGTTTCTCACCCTGGCCATCCTGCAGGCCAACGGCACCATGATCGTCGGCGACATCCAGCGGCTCTTGGGCATCCTCCCCGCGCAAATGTCGCGCGTCATCCGCGCGCTGGAAAACTGCGAACGCCCCCTCATCCAGTGCCGCATCAACCCGCGCGACAAGCGCAAGATCGACGTGTGCCTCACCAGCCACGGCGATAAGACCCTGCTCGACTATCAAGGCACGCGCATTGGCCGCATTGTCGAACGGCTGCAAAGCCTATCCGACGAGGACCAGGAAGACTTGGTCCGATCCCTGAACAAGCTGCACGGGCTGTTGGAGCGTACGCCGGCGTGAGCGAGCGCTGTGTCGTCGCGCTTTACTTCTGCTGTTCCTTCAAGAAATACAAGTACCGCGCGGCGACGGCGCGATCGGGCCAGTCGAGGAAGCGCGGCGCGATTTGCAGGGCTTCCTCGAACAGCCCGCACGCCTTGGCGGTGTCGCCGACTTCCAAAGCGACGATGCCGCGCAGACAGCGCAGGTCCGCCAATTTGACCAACTCCGTGAGCGCGGACTTGGTCCATTTGCCGATCACGCCGTGTTGCGTCGGAAGTCCCTCACGTTCCAGGATCGCGATGAACCACAGCTGGTTGCCGCGCGCGCCGGGGTGCGCAGGGGGAATGGAATTCAAAGCCAAGTGGTTGATCGTGGACAACGTGGCCCAAGCCTGGATCTGATTGAACGAAACTGTTTTCTCTTGTTCGACGAGGCTCTCTTCCATGAGCGCATAGTCGCCCTTGGCGGCCGCCTGCATAAGCCGTAGGCGCGCGTAAAGCGGACCCAGAATGGAACGGAACTTTTCATCGCCTAGGGCCTCTTCGACTTCGGCGGCTCGGCCCATTTGGAGCAGCAGCTCGATTTGGAACGCGGACACCACCGCTTGTTGCTGCGGCGGGGCGGCTTCCGGTTTGATCTCCTGCAGATATTGCAAGCGCAACAGCGCCAACCCCACCCCGTTCGGGTCGATCCGTTCCTTGTTGTTTTCATCGACCGTCCGGAACGGCTGTAGCAATTTGAAGGCTTTTTCCAGCGGATTGAGATTGCCCGCCATCAGCTCGAAGTCGCGGCGCCGGCCTTCGACTTCATTCTCCAGGCGCAGAAGCAACTCCTTGAGCTGAGTCTTGCCTTCGGCGTCCGGAGCATTCACGCGCTGGTGTTTGACGGTCAGAGCCAAATGGTCCCGCGCCAGGTCGAGGTAATTCAGGCGCAGATAAAGCTGGGAGAGCAGATAGTGTTTTTCCGCGTCCTCGGGATTGAGGTCGAGGTAGGTCTTGAGCGCGGTTACGGTCTGGACCTCTCGCAGCTTGTCGCGCAGACCGCCGGGATTTGGCAAGCGAGTCCAGTTGTTCTCTTGGCGCTGCCAGAGCGTGGCGCACGCGTCATATAGGCGCAAGTAGCCGCGCGCGTCGTGCGGGCTTTCGGCCACGGCGCGGCGGGCGTGGCGGACCATGAGGATCGGAAGCGCGGGTGGGCCGAGGTCCACGCCGCGCACGAATTCCTGGGGATTGTCGCCCTGACGTTTCTGAATGTTTAAGAGAAATAGCCAGTTGGTATTCCGGGTCATCCCCAGAGCGCTCAGTCCAAGTGCGGTCCCGGGCGCCGCGCCACACAGACCGCTGGCGGCGTTCCAAACAGCCAGCTGGCTCAACGCCAACGTGGGTCCAAACCACTTCTTGGGCGCCGCAAGGAAATAATGCCATAGAAGCTGCGCTTCACTGGCGTCCAAGCGCGGAGGCGACAGACCATCGCGGTACTTGTCCCACCACGCGACTTCGCCCACGGGCAAGGTCGTACCCTCCGCGGGTGGACGCTGGTCAAGGGCGACCGTCCCAAACGCCTTCTTGTCCATGCCTTCCCACCAATCGTAGCTCGCCTTAGGCGCCTCCAAGGACTTGTTCCAGAAGAAAAGGGCGCTTCGACCGTCGCCGTAGCGCTGCTCCCATTCCAGATAGCGCCGCCACAGAAACTCGACGAGCCAGCGGTTTGGCGGGTCGAGCGTCGTTTTGAGCGGAGTCGAAGTGATCGCCAGGTGATCCGCCTGTAAGCCGTCCAGGCCCGCCGCCCAGCTTTCCCGCAGGCCTCTTTCCCAACTGTCGCGTTCCTCAGGCTCTCGTTCGGCGATTTCCGGCGCAAGCGTTAGCAAGACCTTCTTGGTTTTGCCGTACGCAGCGGCGCTGCCCGCGAAGAGCGGGAACCGGAAATCAATGCAGCATTTCACGTCGGGCGCAAACCAGGCGCAGTAATCCGCGAGATCGAGAGTGAAGTTAAAGACGCGCCTGACTTGGCCGGCCTTTTGCAATTCTCCCAAACGCAACGCCGTTTGCCACAATGAAGGATTCTCGGAGACCGTCCAAGCCACGTGGCGCGCAATCGCTTTTTCGCTGCTCGCGCTCGTTTGAAAGGTGAATTCATTCATCGGGCCGGAAATCCACCCTGGCCATGCGAGGAAGAACAGGGCCAGGAGCACGGGAATGATGAGCGCGCGAATCAGGCCGGCGTTGCCCCAGCCGCGCGCACGATGGAACTTGCCGGCGCTCGCCCACACGTTTGGAAGCTCGGCCAGGTTCATGACCATGACAGGGCCGGCGACAATGCCGAAGAACGGAAGCATGCGAAAAAGGTTGGCCGAGCAGAGTGCGAAGAACACCCAAATCAGAAAGCTTTTTATGGGGAACCGCGCCGGACCGCCCAGGACGGCGATGGGCAGAAACGAGGCCAGGCCCAGCCCCAAGAGCATGAAATAGCACCAGCCCGCGATGTTGGCTCCTGCTATGGGACTGCTGAAGAAGTTGCTGTTAAAGGGTGAAATGAGCACGGTCATTTGGGGATCGAAGCGTTGCAGCTCGTGGAGCGTCTTGCCGCCCGCGACCAGGAAGTCCGGCAGAGTCAAACCAAGCGGACTCGTGGTCTTGATCAGCAGGTAGGCCAGCTCGCCGGGCAACTGGAAGATATGGAAATGATGCGGATTCACCATGCAGGCCGCCAGACTCGCAGCGAATAAGAGGCCCAGCGTTCGTCCGGCGACCGAGTTCTTCTGCCCCATGAGCCGGGCCAGGCCGGCGCCTGCCCACAAAAGCAGGATCGTCAACGGCCCGAGGATGACCCAGGAATCGAGATTGGCCCAAAGGATGAACAAGAGCGGTATGCGCCAAAGCAAGCGCGCGTTGGAAGCGGCGTCGTTTGTCGTCCCACCTTCGGCGTCCTTGTTGGCGCCGCCGTCGGTCAGCGCCCCGCCTCGAAACAAGAGCAACAGGGTTACACTGAGAAAGAAAAGAGAAATGACGTTCGGCGCCAGCTGCATCCGCGGCGTGATCGCGAGGGCGACGAGCAGCGTGGAGATCATCACAGCCAGGCGACTGAAGCCGGTTGGCCGTATCTGCAAGAGGCAGGCGATCGTGAGCACCGCCAGGAGCGCTTTGACGACGACGAGACCCGCGCCGCCGAGCCACTGATAGCCTTTGTAGAGGGTCAGCGAATAGAGCCAGTGCGGATTGTACCAGGGAACGGCTTCCACCGTGGAGGAGAATGGATCGACGCCGTATTGCCAGTTCCCCTCGGCGATGATCCGCCCCGACGCCAGGTGCATCCACACCTCGCTGTTGGTGGCCGCGAACGACGCCAGCAGGAATGTGAGGCCAAGCAGGAGAATGCCGAGGAGGCGATCCAAGCCGATAATCCATCCGGGTGGCTCCGTCGAGGCGGCGGCAGGTGGTTGCTCGTGGCTCATCGCAAATGAAACCCTAAGTGACCTTTGATCGTCTAATTCTGTTGTAGGTCAGGATTCCGGTCCTGACACGTGCGGAACCGTCAGGTTTGGAAACCTGACCTAAAGTTGGCATCCCAGTTTGGCATAGCCCTGCCGCCCTCAGGGAACGTAAAATACCGGCGATTACCCGGGGAGGACTTACGCATGACCAGGCTTTGGCGTTTGACGGCTCGAAGCGTACGCAATGTTCTATCGTCTCCGCCGGTCGGCTTGGTTGTCTTTTGCCTCCTGGTTTCGCTTTTGGGCGCCGGCAAACCCACGGCGACAACCGCGCTTGCCGGCGAGAAAGAAAAGCCGCGCCGGCCCGCGCCTTCGCTCGACGGCGGCAAGGCCTGGCTCAACACGAACAAGCCCATCTCGTTGGCGGACCTCAAGGGCCGAGTCGTCTTGCTCGATTTCTGGACCCTGTGCTGCATCAACTGCATCCACACGCTGCCCGACCTGGCCAAGCTCGAGGCCAAATACCCCGGCGTTCTCGTCGTCATCGGGATTCACTCGCCCAAGTTCGACAACGAGAAGAACACCGAAAGCATCCGCAAGGCCGTCCTTCGTTATCAAATCCGCCATCCCGTCTGCAACGACGCCGACATGGCCATCTGGCGGCGCTACGGCGCCCGAAGCTGGCCCACATTGGTGCTCATCGATCCCGACGGCAACTACTATGGCCAAGTTTCCGGCGAAGGGGTCTATGAAGTCTTGGACGAGCACATCGACAAGCTCGTCAAAGACTACAAAGCGAAAAAGTCGCTCAAGAATGATCCGCTTCCATTCGAGCTGATCGAGGAAAAGACCGGTCCGCTTTGCTTCCCCGGCAAGGTCCTCGCGGATGCGACCTCCAACCGCCTCTTCATCGCCGACAGCACCCACCATCGTATTGTGATTACGAGCCTGGACGGCAAAAAGATCGCCGTCGCCGGCAGTGGCACGGAAGGCTTCAAGGACGGCGGATTCGCCGAGGCCCGCTTCAGCGACCCGCAGGGCATGTGCCTGTCCGGCGAAACCCTTTACGTCGCGGACCGCAAGAACCATTCGTTGCGGGCCCTGAACCTCCGGTATCAAACGGTTAAGACCGTGGCCGGCAGAGGCGAGCAGGATCGCCGAGGCCGCGCTCGCGGCGGCCCCGCCCTCCAGACCGGACTGAACAGTCCATGGGACCTGCACTTGCACAACGGCACCGTATTCATCGCCATGGCCGGGCATCATCAGATCTGGACCTACGACCCGGCCGCTGAGACCGTCGCGCCCTATGCCGGCGACGGCAGCGAAACTCTCGAAGACGGCCCGTTGGCGCAAGCGTCCTTCGCCCAACCAAGCGGCCTGACTTCGGACGGCAAAAACCTCTACGTGGCCGACAGTGAAATCAGTGCCATTCGCTCGGTGCCTCTAAACGGCAAGGGGCTGGTGCGAACCATCGTCGGCGAGGGCTTGTTCGAATTCGGCGATCAGGACGGCGAAGGCAAGGCGGTGCGCTTGCAGCATGCATTGGGCGTGGCGCATTTCAAGGGGAATCTCTACGTGGCCGATACGTACAATAGCAAGATCAAGCGGATCGACCCTGAGAATCGAACCTGCGAAACGTTTCTGGGCGACCCCGCCGGTTGGCTAAAGCCGAAGATGTTCAACGAGCCGGGCGGCCTTAGCTTCGCGGGCAACAAGCTCTACATCGCCGACACGAATAACCATCGCGTTCAAGTCGTCGACATGGAGTCGCGGATCGTCAGAACGCTGGAGCTGCAAGGCGTCGAACCGCCACCGCGCGATACAAAAAAGAAGTGATTTCGTTTAGCCGCGAGCCAGCGGCGAGCGCGGACGCGACCCACTTGCGGTAATATGGTAACCGCAAGGGGACCAAGCCCGCGCTCGCCGCTGGCTCGCGGCTAAACGGGTGAGTGGGGATGCGAAGTGATGCGACCACAATTGATTAACACGATTCTCGCCTTGGCGTTTCTGCCCAGCACAATGTGCGCGGCGGGCGAACAGAAACATCAATTCGAGAACAGGCGTATCGTTCTCGAGGCGAACGTTTTTCCCGAAGACCCGTTTGACAAAGCTTATGAGCTAAATGGCAAGCCCCAGGCGCTCCAAGTCCGTCGCGGCGACGTGGTCAGAGTCGTGGTCAGCGGGACACTCAAGTCTAGATTCCATACTTATCCCGTGAATCTCAAAGGGCCGAATCAGGCCGCGTACCTGTCGGCTTACAAGCTAGGCCCGGTCGATGGCTTGGTCGCAATTAATACACTCGTTGAGTCGACGCCGGAGTTGGTGAAAGGCATCTATGAGTACCACGATTCGTTCACCTGGTCGCAGGATGTTGTAATTCTTCCGGACGCCAAACCAGGAAAGCTCGCGGTACCTATTCGCATCCGCAGTCAGGCGTGCGATGAAAAAAACTGCGAGCCGTTCACCGCCAATCTCGAGATTTCTTTGGAGATTTCGAGCAAAGAACCCATCGCGCTTTCGCCCGATCTCGCTAAGCAGGTGCAAGCTGTCCTAACGCCGCCGACCCCGACGCAGAGGCCGGACACGCCCGACAAGAACGGCAATGCGGCGCTAAACGGCAAGGCGGGATTGAAGGAAGCCGGCAAGCCGCTCTCCGGAACGGCTGCGGAATACGCCGCAACCATGAACCGCCTGGAAGCGCGCATCGTTCGCGGGTCCAGCGTTCAAATCGGTGAATCGTCCGATCTGCTCGGGTTCATTCTGGCCGGCATCTTCTGGGGCGCGATCTCGCTCATCACTCCGTGCGTTTTTCCGATGATTCCGATCACCGTCAGCTTTTTCTTGAAACAGTCGGAGAAGGAACATCATCGGCCCATTCAAATGGCGCTCATTTATTCGGCAACCATCGTCGTGGTGCTGACCTTGGCCGCGGCGTTTCTCTTGTCGGTGTTTCGCAGTCTGAGCATTAATCCGATCATGAACTACGCCCTGGGCGGGCTGTTCATTTTCTTTGCCCTCAGCCTGTTCGGGATGTACGACATTGAGCTACCTAGCAGCTTGGCGCAGTTTACCTCATCCAAGGAAGGACAAGGCGGCATGGTCGGCACGATCTTTATGGCTTTGACCTTCACCATCATAAGTTTCGCATGCGTCGCCCCATTCCTCGGCGGCTTCGGCGGCACCGCGGCCGGCACTGCAAGGCCGCTCTGGCACAACCTCATTGGCGGTCTGGCGTTTTCCGTCACGTTTGCGTCACCGTTCTTCTTTCTAGCGCTATTTCCGACGTTGCTGCGCAAGATGCCGAAGAGCGGCACATGGCTAAACTCAGTCAAAGTGGTGATGGGGTTCTTAGAGGTCGCCGCCGCGTTCAAGTTCTTTCGTTCGGCTGAGCTGATAACGGCTTCGGGAGCGCCGTCGTTATTCACTTTCGACCTGGTTTTGGGAGTTTACGTAGCGTTGTGTTTCTTGTGCGGGCTTTACCTGCTAGGAATGTATCGTCTGCCGCATGATACCCCAGAGGAAAACCTGGGCGTGCTGCGCATGCTTTTCGCAGGCATGTTCTTGACTTTTGGTTTGTACTTCTTACCGGCGCTCTTTAAGACCGGCGACCACGGCGTGCCGCAGCGTCCAATGGGAACTTTGTATGCTTGGGTCGACTCGTTCCTCTTGCCGGAGGCGCTTCAGGGAAGAGAGTTACCGAGCACGGCAAATCTTACTTGGGCGGTCAATCAGGCCGGCGCGAGCTACGGAAACAACGGACGCCCCAAGCGAGTGTTCGTCGATTTCACCGGATTTACATGTACGAACTGCAGTTTGAACGAGAATGACGTGTTTCCGAAACCCGAGATCCAAAAGCTTCTTGAGGATTACATCATTGTCAAGCTTTATACGGACAAGGTGCCAGATCAATTCTATGCCTCGGGAGAAAAGGTTGACCTCGAACGCCAGCTTGCTGACGCGGACGTGAATTCGGCATTTCAAAGCAAGGTGTTCAACACGAAACAATTGCCGTTGTATGTAATCCTGGAACCTCAAGCGGGGGACGCCATCCAGGTGGTAGGAGTTTATCCGGAAGGCCGCATCAACGACGTGAACGCCTTCGCCCAGTTCCTGCGCGATCCGGCAGGCGCGCCGCGTTAGAATTGTGATCGCCTAAAAAGAAGAACGCCTGGCGACCGTCGCCAGGCGTCTTCTATTTGGGGAAGAGTTGGTGCCGAGAGTGGTGAGGACCGGCCTGGTGAGGGTCGGTCGGCCATCGGGATGCAGGCATCCGAGGCAGGGCCAGCCACCTAACGCAGGTGGTATTCATCCGCGCCGGCCGACCGGCCCGCTCCAGAGCCGGCAGTTGATTCGTTCCATGGATTGAACGCGCGCCTCGCCCGGGCTTGCGCGCGGTTTTCCGGTAATTCCGCGAAACCGCCAAGCGAGCTGCGACGACGCATCCGATTGTGCTCGAGCTTTCAGCTGCGTCGTCGCAACTCGCTCGGCGGTTTCGCGCCCTGGCGATTTCACACCTTCTTCCGACTTGCCGAAGTCCCGTGCCAAGATAGAATAATTTTCCTCTTGTGAAGGTTGCCGCCATTACTACAATGGTTGTTTCCGTTATTTCGGGGTGCGAAGTTTCGGGTGCGAGCGGGGTGGGCGATGAAAGTGCGTGCCAGCGTCAAGCGTATCTGCGAAAACTGCAAGATTGTGCGCCGTCAAGGCCGGCTCTACGTCATCTGCTCCAACCCCCGCCATAAGCAGCGCCAAGGTTGAGCACCGCCAAGGTAAGCAGCATAACTTGCCCCTCGCCCCTTAGGGGAGAGGGGTTGGGGTGAGGGGATATTCGTATGCCGCGTATTCTGGGTGTGGACCTCCCAAACGACAAGCCGACGCACATCTCCTTGCGCTACATCTACGGCATCGGCCCGACCACGGCCTTGCAGCTGTGCGCCAAGGCGAAAGTCAATCCTCTTCGCAAGGCGAAGGAACTGACCGAAGAAGAAGTCGCCCGGCTGGCGTCGTTCCTCGATCGCGAGTACACGGTCGAAGGGCCGTTGCGCCGGCAGGTGCAGCAGAATATCGCCCGCCTGCGCGACATCCAGAGCTATCGCGGAGCGCGCCATCGCCGCGGCTTGCCCGTCCGCGGCCAACGAACCCGCACCAATGCCCGCACCCGCAAAGGCCCGCGCAAGACTGTCGCCGGCAAGAAGGGCGTCAAGGAAATGCGCGGCTAGCAACAGTGGTTAGTGGCTAGTGGTTAGTGGATAGAAATGGCCGCTAACCACCGATCACTAACCGCCAGCCACTAACCACTAGCAACTAATTATGGCAAAAAGCAAGAAACGCAAAGCCCGCAGAAATGTCAGCCGGGGGGTGGCCCATATCAAGTCCACCTTCAACAACACGATCGTGACCATCACCGACACCAATGGCGACACCTTGTGTTTCGCGTCGGCGGGCACGGTCGGCTTCAAGGGCAGCCGCAAGAGCACGCCGTTCGCCGCCCAGCGTGCTGCCGAAATCTGCGCGGAAAGGGCGACGAAATTCGGCCTTAAGGAGATCGAGGTCAAAGTGAAGGGCCCTGGCTCCGGTCGCGAGTCGGCGATTACCGCCTTGCAAGCCGCCGGCCTGTCGGTGAAAGCGATCGAAGACGTGACCCCGCTGCCGCACAACGGCTGCCGGCCGCCCAAAAAACGTCGTGTGTAGCTATCCACGATCCACTAGCCACTAACCACTAGAGAATATGGCCCGTCATCTTGCATCCGTCTGTCAAATGTGCCGCCGCGAGGGGATCAAGCTGTTCCTCAAGGGGAGCCGGTGCGAAAGCCCCAAGTGCGCCATCGAGCGCCGCGACAGCCCGCCCGGCATGCACACCCGCCGCGGCAAGCAATCGGAGTACGGCGTGCGGCTACGCGAAAAGCAGAAGTTGAAACGCTTCTATGGCGTCTTGGAGCGCCAGTTCCGCCGCTATTTCGCACTAGCCTCGCGTTCGACGGAGAATACCGGCGAAGTGCTCCTGTCCATCATGGAGCGGCGCCTGGACAACGTCGTGCACCGGCTCGGCTTCGCGCCGTCGCGCGCCGCCGCCCGCCAGCTCGCATCGCATGGCCACATCCTGGTCAACGGCAAATTTTGCAACATCCCGAGCATCCTCCTCAAAGCCGGCGACACGGTGGCTGCCAAAAACGTCAAGGAAACGATCACGCTGGTCAAGTTGAACCAGCAAAACGCGCAGCCGATCCCGGACTTTATCGAAATCACCGGCGCCGAGCCGCCCGAAGGAAGGCTGACCCGGCTGCCGTCGCGCGGCGACGTCGATCCGCGCATCAAGGACCAATTGCAAGAACAGCTGATCATCGAATTCTGCGCCCGTTGACTCCCGGCTTTTTTCTATACGGAGGTCTGTCCCAATGCGTATCAAATGGCGTGGGCTGGAGTTGCCCAATCGTCTGACTTCCGAGCGCGAAACACTGACGGACAACTATGGAAAGTTCTTCGCCGAGCCCTTTGAGCGCGGCTTCGGCGTCACGGTCGGAAACAGCTTGCGGCGAATTTTGTTGTCGAGCCTCGAAGGCAGCGCGGTGACGCGCGTGAAAATCCAGGGCGTCCAGCACGAGATCACGACCATTCCCGGCGTGGTCGAGGACGTCACCGACGTCATCCTGAACGTCAAGAGCCTGGTGGTCAAGAACATGAGCGACCAGCCTAAGACCATCCGCATCGACCGCCATCAAAAGGGCGTCGTCAAGGCGGCCGACATCATCACCGATGAGACCGTGCAGATCATCAATCCCGAGCACATCATCGCCACCATGACCGACGACGTGCCCTTCGTGGTCGAAATGACGGTGGAGAACGGCCGCGGCTATCGCACCGCGGACGAAAACGCCGGCAAAGAGCGCGAGATCGGCGTCATTCCGGTTGATTCCAGCTTCTCACCGGTGGTGCGCGTGAAGTATGAAATCGAAGAAACGCGCGTCGGCCAGCGCACCAACTACGACAAGCTCGTGGTGGAAATCTGGACCAACGGCACCCTGAGCCCGCACATGGCCCTGGTCGAAGGGGCGAAGATTCTGCGCAAGCACCTCAACCCCTTCATCTCGTTCGCCGAGCCAGGCCCGGAAATGGTGCTGCCCGACATCATCGAAACTGGCGTCGGCGACGGCAGCGTCGATCACGACCTGGAACGCAAGCTCAACATGAGCCTTGCCGAATTGGAGCTATCGGTGCGGGCGACCAACTGCCTCGAATCCGAGGGCATCACCGCGGTGCGCGACCTGGTGATTCGCACCGAAGAGGAATTGCTCGAAGTCCGCAACTTCGGCGAAACCACTCTCAAGGAAGTGAAAGCCAAGCTCACCGAACGCGGCCTGAACCTGGGAATGAAGATACCGGCGGCACAACGCAGATAGTGGCTCGTGGTTAGTGGTTGGAAAGCTCCAGCCATTTGCCACTAACCACTAACCACTAACCACTTACCAGTATTTGAACCATGAGACATCTTAAAGCAGGCCGCAAGCTGGGCCGTAACGCTTCGCATCGCCGCAGCTTGTACCGCAACCTGGCGATGGCGCTTTTCCGCCACGAGCGGATCATCACCACCTTGGAGAAAGCCAAGGCGGTGCGGCCGTTCATCGAAAAGCTGATCACGCTGGCGAAGAAGGGGACCCTGCACGCCCGCCGTCTCGCGGTCTCGCGGCTTGGCGCCACCGCCGACGCCGATGTCAAGCCCGAGAACGATCGATCCGAGGGCGATGCCGACGTTCGCACCATCGTGCAAAAGCTCTTCAGCGACCTCGGCCCCCGCTTCCGAGATCGTGCGGGCGGCTACACGCGTATCATTAAGCGCCACCAGCGCCGGCTAGGCGACGGCGGCAAGACCGCGTTTCTGGAATTGCTGAAGGAAGGCGAAACTAAGTCCCGCGCCAAAGAGCCAACACCGGCCCCGCGCGTCGAAGAAGAACCGACGCCGGATCAGGAAACCCCGGCCGAGGAGCAGGCTCAGGAGCAGACCGAGGAACAGGTACAAGACCAAGCCGAAGGGCAAACGCAGGAAAGCGCCGAGAAGCCGCCCGAAGAAAAGAAGTAACGCCATCCCACCCTCCCAAGCCCGTAAATGAGCGCAGCGAATCTGCGGGGTGCCCGATTACTCCGCAAGCTCGAAGACTCGCCCGTGGGCTTGGGCGATTGCGCCGCGCTTAACGAAAACGCCGACGCTCCGGTCGATATTACGCATTTCGATAACATCCCGCCGCTGTTTAGCCTGGATGAATCGGATAAAATCCACTGGAGTTTACGTTTCGCGCTCGCAGTCTCCCTCGCAGCACCAAAATCAACGCCATGGCCATCGCCGTCGAACAATCGCCGCCGATCCAGACGCTCGCCGATCCTCGCGTTAAGGATAAGCTCCAGGCACTGCGCCAGACCGACAACGTCACCAACATCTACTACCTGGCGCGCACCTATCTTTATCTCGCCCTGGTGATCGGCGGCACGTTTTGGCTCTACGATGCGAACGTCTGGGCGTGGTGGTGGAACGTGCCGGTCACGCTGCTCGCAATCGTCTTGGTCGGAGCGGGTCAGCACCAGCTCACCGGCCTGTCGCATGAGGCGTCCCATCACATTCTTTTCAAGAGCCGCTACTGGAATGATTTGATCTCCGACTGGTTCTGCCTCTATCCGCTCTATAGCTCAACACAGCATTACCGCTTGCAGCATCTCGCCCATCACCAGTTCGTCAACGACCCCGACCGCGATCCGGATATCTCGCAATTGCAAACGAGCGGCCATTGGCTCAAGTTTCCGCTCGCTTCGGGCGTGTTCGTCAAGACGCTTCTCAAGCAGCTTTGGGTGCCGAACCTGATCCGCTACATGCGCATTCGCGCCAAGTATAACGCCATTCCCACCGACAAGAACCCCTACCTCAAGAAGGGGTGGGTGCCGCCGAAAACGACCATCCGCGTCGGCATCGCCTACATGATCGTCTTGATCGCCGTCTTGACGGCCTTGGTTCGCCTGGAAGCGCCATTGCTTCTAGCGATCATTCCGCCTCTCATGTGGGCGGCGATGATGGTCTTCTACGCCTTCCTGCCCGAAAACATGTTCCATCAAAGCCGAGTTCATCCCGTAATCTCGATGCGGGCCATGACGCTGATGCGCGTCACCTACATCTCGCTGGTCTTCAACGGCTTGGCCTGGCTCAGCCTTTATGTGACGCCCTATGCCACGCTCTATTACTTTCTGCTTTGGCTCGTGCCGATCTTCACCTCGTTCAGCTTCTTCATGATCCTGCGCCAGCTCGTGCAGCACGGCAACGGCGACCGCGGCTGGCTCACCAACACACGCGTTTTCTTCGTGCAGCCCTTGATCAACTTCGCCGTCTTCCCCATGGGCCAGGATTATCACTTGCCGCACCATCTCTTCGCCAGTGTGCCGCACTATCGGCTCAAGGACCTGCACGAAGCGCTCTTGGCGTGTCAGGAATACCGCGATCAGGCCGTGGTAGTCGAAGGCTATTTCCTGCCGCGCGAAAAGCCGCCCAAGCATCCGACGGTGTTGGACGTGCTCGGTCCCGCCTACCACCACCGCGCCCGCGAGATCTACATCGACAACGACGTGCTCGAAGGCGAAAAGGTGGAGGAGAAGGACGATATCCTGCGGCAGGGCGAGGACGAGAAACGCAAACGGCGCGAAGAGGTTAGGTCACAATGGCGGCCGCAGTAAAAGACTCGCGGACATCGGAACACCTTGCAAGGGCACTTTCCCAGTGGTCTGTTTCGGGGGTGGACAGTGCCCCATTCGGCCAATGGCAACGAACTGGTTAACCATTACTTATTGATGCGAAAGCATTTATGGGTTGCATTGCTTGCCAGCGCGCGCGCACCTTGCTACTTCGAACTGACCGCCTACGTCTGTCTCCGAATACCATCATTCAGAGAAAATGCCCTTGCAAGGCTCGCGTGCAAGGCATTAAATCGAATCGCTTGAACGAGTTGCGCGAGAATCGCCCGAGAATGGCTTGCAGGCCTGTCCACCCCTTGCAATGCAAACCATTTCGCGTTAAGCCATTTCGTCATGCCGAGATGTTCCTGCTCTATTAGCAGATAGAATAACGCTCCGCCTTGGCTCTGCCCGTCACGGCACTCGAGACGCTACCATGCGCTGGAGTCAGATCTGCCTTCGCATCATGCTTTGGTCGCTGGCCATGTCGGCGGCCGTCGGCGTCGGTTCGGTATTCACCAGCCATCACCAAGTCTTGGTTCGGCTCTTGGGAACCACGTTTGGCACGTCCGTCGCCGCCGGACTGCTGTGGCCCTTGACCCGGCTCGCGGAAAGGCCCGAAACGCGCGAGGCCGGGCTGGTCGGCATGGGCACGGTCCTGCTCGATTTTATTCTCCTTCTCGTTCTGATCTGGGGCGATTACCTGCTTTCCGAATCGTTCTACATCAGCGAGTCGCTGTGGTTCACGGTCCTGTGGGTGCTGACCTGTGGCGGCGCGGCCGTCATCCTGCTCAGATTTCTGCACCATCCTTACGGTCGGACGGCGGCGCTGGTTGGCGTTGGCGTCTGCGCGCTGGGTTTCGTCGAATTGATGATCGCAAGTTGGATGCAACAGGGCCGATTCGGATTGCCGAACGAACATTGGTTCAGCGTCGCCGCGTTCACGGGGCTCTTTGGGTTTCTGATGGTAGGCGGCCTGGTCGGTCCGCTGGCGCGGCATCCGTGGCGCTGGCTGGGCGTCGCGGCCTCGGCAATCGCGTGGGCACTGGCGACGCTTCACCAATTCCACGAAACCAAGAGCCCGACCGGCGAAATCCTTTTCGCACTGCTTACGAGCGTGGCGGCGATCGTGGCCTACACCAACCTGATGCTGTTGCCGAGTTTGGCTCCCATCCAAGAGGTGGTCCGCCGTGGAACGATCATCCTGGCCTTCGTCACGGCTCTTTTGGTCGATTGGCTGATAATTAATGGAATCTTGCAGTCACCCGGTGGATTTGGCTATTCCGAATTCGACGACATGCTCACCCGGCTCGCAGGCGCCTCCGGCATTCTGACGGCTTGCGGCACGGTGGCGATATTCGTCCTAAGCGTGATCCATCGCTCCGCCAAGGTGAAGCCGCGCCCAAAGACGCCTTGGAATGAGATTACGATTGTCTGTCCTTCCTGCGGACTGGAACAGAAGGTCATGCTCGGCGAATCAGTTTGTGCACGATGTCATTTGACCTTTTTCATCCGGATCGGCGAGCGGCGGGATAAATGAGGATTAATATGCCATAATTGCGCATGCGTTGGTCCATCATCCGCCTGATCTGGCTGCGCGAGCTTCGAGACCAACTTCGGGACCGGCGCACCCTGTTTATGATCGCGGTGCTGCCGCTCGTTCTTTACCCCATACTCGGCTATGCCGTCCTTCAGTTTGCGTTGGGCTTCGCGGAGAAGCCGAGCGTCATCGGCATCGTCCGCGGTACATCGGAAGACCTCGATTTTCCGGTACGCCAACCAACTGGATCGGGCCTCAGCCCCGTCTCGCAAATCGCCTGGCTGGCCGCCGCGCCGCCCGGGAACGCTCTCGCCGCAAGTTCGCTGTGTCGCGCCGCGGCGCTAAATTTCGACTACCCCTATTTCCTTCGCAATGGCCACTTCACGACCTTCGATAATCGCTTCCCCCAAGAGCACGCTGCGCTCTTGATCTCCCAGGCGAAGCTGCGCGTCCTACTGCTCGATCGGTTCGAACTCGATTTGCTGGCCGAGCGCAAAGTCGACCTGATCCTCGAAGCGCCCGGCGACTTCTATTCGCGCCTGGAAATAGGCGAGGAACTGCAAGCGCGGCCAAACCTCGTCGTGCACATTCGCCAGGGTGACGATCGTGGCCGCCAGGCCAAGAAACGCCTGGAGCCATTGCTGGAAACCTGGAAGCGCGATCTTCATCAGGTTCGTCTGGCGCGAAAAGGCCTGCCGAGCACGTTCGCGGAGCCGTTCGCCGTCGTCGACCCCGAAGCTGTGAAGTCAGCCGCCAACCCCGTCGAGGGCATCTTCGACCTGGTCGTGCGAATCTTTCCGTTCATGCTGGTGATGTGGTCGCTAGCCGGGGCGCTTTATCCCGCCGTCGATCTCTGTGCCGGTGAGAAAGAGCGCGGCACCATGGAGACGTTGCTCATCACGCCGGCAGGGCGCGAGGAGATCGTGCTCGGCAAGTTCCTCACCATCTGGGTTTTCAGCGCCGCCTCCGCCTTGCTGAATCTTTTGAGCATGGGATTCACCACCTTGCAATTCGGCGCGCAGCTCGGGCAGGGGTCGATGCCACTGGCCGCGCTGTTGTGGTGCGTGGTGTTGTCGCTGCCCTTGTCGGCCTTGTTCAGCGCCATCAGCCTGGCGATCGGGGCCTACGCGCGCAGCTCGAAAGAAGGCCAATATTACCTGATGCCGCTGTTCCTCGTGACCATGCCGCTCATCTTCCTGACGCTGGCGCCCGGCGTGGAGCTGAGCCCGTTCTACAGCTTGGTGCCGGTGACGGGCGTCGCGCTTCTCATGCAGAAGCTCATGACAGCCACGTCGCTTGCCCAAGTCCCGTGGCTCTACTTCATTCCCGTGTTGGCACCCATCGCTCTCTACAGTTGGCTGGCTTTGCGCTGGGCGATCGAGCAGTTCCAGCGTGAGGAGGTGCTCTTCCGCGAGGCCGAGCGGCTCGATATCCTCCTGTGGCTCAAGAGCCTATTGCGCGATAAGGAGCCGACGCCGACCACCGCCCAGGCTTTCTTCCTGTTCGCGGCGATTATCGGATTGCACTGGATGTCAATGGGCATGGGCCGAGACTTGCCGCTCATGGTCCATGCCGCCGTGAGCTTGCTGGCGTTCGTCGCCGCCCCCGCGCTCTTCATGAGCGTGATGATGCACACCGAGCCGCGCAGGACGCTATTCGTGCGTTGGCCGAGCCTTTACGAGATGGGGTTGGCGGCGGTGCTGGCGATCCTTCTCCTGCCGCCCTTGGCCGGGTTGGCAACCGCGGTATTCAATCAGTTCCCGCACCTGACACAGCTCTTGGAAGATCGCCAGCCTCTGGTGCAGGAGTTGCGCTACCTCCATGACGGCCAGGCGCTGAGCCGGGACCGCGTGGTGCCGTATCTTCTGGTGTTTGCCTTGCTGCCGGCCTTGTGCGAAGAAGTGGCGTTCCGCGGTTACATTCTCGCGGGCCTGATGCGGCGTTTTCGGCCGCGCACTGCCGTAATCCTGAGCAGCTTTCTGTTCGCGCTTTTCCACATGAATGTCTTTCAGTTCATGCCGTCTTTTTTCCTGGGCGTGGTATTGGGCCTGTTGACCGTCCGCAGCAAGAGCTTGCTGCCAGCCATCTTTTTCCACTTCCTGCACAATAGCGTTCTCCTGGGCAGCATCTACCTGGCCCGCGAAATCCAGATCGCCCTTCCGGAATTGGTTGATCTCTTATGGCCGTATCTCATCGGTCTGTCGCTCGTGACCGCGCTGTCGATACTGTGGTGGTTGTATCGCAAGCCATACGCCGATCTGGCGCGGGAACTGGCTCTCAAGGCCGGTAAGTAAGAACTGTTTGACCATCATGCCTGTCGGATCACTTGCGCTTTTCGGTGACGAGCAAGCGGGCGGCATATCCGACTGCCAGACCCACCAAGCCGCCCATGAGCAGGCCAATCTTAATGCCGTTGAGGCCGGCCCAAAGGAAGTCGGATTCCTTGGGATCGGGATGATTGGCGGCCTCGATGAGCTGCTTGATGAACTCGTAGCTTCCCAGAAGAATGATGCAGCCAAACAACCCGCGCCAAAACGCCTCCATGCGCTCCTTGGCGGCCACAGCGATCCCACCCGCCAAGGCCACGGTGACCAAGATGGGGAGATAGAAGGTAAGAAAATCGCTCATGACAAAATCGCGAGTCCGAGGACAAACATCCGGAGCGGTCTACCGGCTTGCAGAGTCGCCGCTATGTTATTCATCGCACGGGTGAGAAGCCAATGAACATTCAGTCGGTTCCAAAAAAACAACCCACGGACCGGCGTCCGTGGGTTGTTCGTTGCCACAGGTCAACTTAAGGCAAAGGCACGTCGCGGAAGGCGAACGGGATCGTGATCGTCACCATGCGCGAGCCGTTGACGACCAGGCGATCCGGCTCGCCGGCGCCGTTAGCGGCGCGATAAACGACGGTCATTTCCTGAGTGCCGACGCCGTTGTTGAAGTTAAAACGGCGATTCGGAACGTTGGCTATCTCGTACTTATTGCCCTTGGCATCGATCAGCTCGGGAGTGCCGGGTGCGTTGCCGGCCTGACCGAAGCGCCCGCCCGGGCCGCCGAGCTGCTGAATTTGAATGTTGCCTTGAATTTGGACGGCCTGGAACTGGATGGCGCCGTTGCCGGGCATGGCGCCCCACGCGTTGTTTCCAGCGGGCGTTTCCATTTTGAACTGAACCTTGTATTCGCCTTCGCCCATCTTGTCAATGCTGCTCACTTCGAGCGAGCCGCCGGTCTTGCCCTTGGTGGTCGTGCCGGCGGCCTTGAGGACGTTGTCGACGGTAATAAGCGCTTCGGGCGGCGCTTGCACGGTTGCAGCCACACTTCCAACCAATTCCTTCAGCGCCTTTGCCTGCTTCTCTCCGGCCTTGAGCCGAACGACAACCTGGCGATTGGCGGCGTAAGGCGACGGCGAACCGGCAAGACCGCCGAGGATCACGAATCCGCCGGGAGCGGCGGGCGCCGGCGCAACGGGATTGCCGCCGCCTTCGCCGTTGCCCATAGGCATGTTGGCGGTGAGAGACAACATCTGCCCCTGGTCGTCGACGGCCTTTTCCAGCGTGACATTGTTGGTGACATTGAACGATTGCAGCTTGAGCTCGCCGGCCACGTCAACGATTACGATGTACTGACCGGCCTTGTCTCCCTGTTTCTTGAGAACGTCCGGAGTCGGAAGCACGCGCACGCGCACGGCGCCGGCGTAACTTACGAGGTCATTCTTGTGAGTCCCCGGAATGAGAGTGATTTGACCCGGAGTGCCGACTCCGGGACGCCCTACCGGTCCGAAGCCGCCGTCGCCCGGACCGCCCTGAACGGGCACAAATTGCACCTGGACTGGCTGACCCTTGACCTGAGCCGCCTGGGCCGCCTGAGCGGCTTGCACCACAGCTTCAAGCTGAGCTCTTAATTGAGCCTTATCAAGAGCGTCGGCCAGTGCCTGAACTTTGGCCTGCTGTTTGGCATCAGGTGCATCCTTTGGGTCAGCTTGCTTCGCCTCTTTTTTTGGGGTCGCCTGCGCCGGCTTAATGTCCCCCGCGGGCTTTGCTTCTCCGGCAGGTTTAGCGTCCCCAGCAGGCTTTGCTTCCCGTTTGCCATCGCCGGCGGCCTTCGCTTCCGGCTTGGCGTCAGGCGCGGGCTTTGGAGCTTCTTTCGCGGGGACCGCTTGTATCACGCCGGGAACAGCCGGGGCTGCATTGCGAAACTTGAGCGGCGCGCGTATGTTCGCGGGGGCCGGCATGAGGCCGAAACCGCCGGGAACATTCGCGTTGTATGGGTTGTTGGGGTTGAACTGAGTATTCTCCGTTAGGCCCGATTTTTCGCAAAGCTTGTCGAGGGCTTCCCAGAAAGTCACGTCGCCGGTGTCGAGCGTGACGGTCTTGTCACCGACCTTGGTGCGGTCGCCCTGCACCTGGACAGGATAGCCGCTCAGCCGCGACAACTCGGCGACGGCGTCGAGGACCGGCATGTCCTTGACCTTAAGATGGACGCGCTTAGGAATGAGCAGATTGGCGGTGAAGATGCGCTCCTCGAGCTTGCGCACCAAATCGCCGGCCCGCTTGGTGGTTTCGAGATCTCCATCCTTGGCGGCTTTCCGCAGCGTGTCGAGCGCCGGCGCCCCGATGGCTTCCAGCTCCTTCTGGGCCTGGTTACGCTCGGCAAACTTGTTGCTTCCCAGCTGCTTGACCAGATCGCCGATGCGCTGTTCATCGCCATCGCGGGTCTGCGGCGCCGGGCCGGTCAGGGCGTACGAGCCCATGGCCAGGCAAAGCGCGACAGCCCCGAGGATGCAACGTTTCAACATGAGCCTGCTCCCTTGTGAAGTGAAACCGCTAAGCGCCAAAGCCCTTGTCCGAACCCGTGCTGGCAAGTGAGTCCGGCAGTCAAAAAAGCATTATACACTACACCTAAAAGATTAGGTAGTGAACAAGTGACGCCGTATATTCCCAGGATGCGGATACCTACAAGACGAGAAGGCAACCGGGAAAGTTTGCGTCAAATAAAGACGATTGAACAGCGTGTTCACCACCAATAATGCACAACTCTGCAGGCGAGCCCCGCAGGCTCGAAGACTCGCCTGCGGGCTTGGGATCACCACTCAGACCGCGCGATCCAAAAGTGTGCGCATCTTCGCCGTTATCGCCTTCGGCGCTTCGGCCGCGCATATCGCCTGGCTGACGGCGATGCGCCTTCCTCCCGCGGCAATGACTTGGGGAAGGTTTTCGAAGGTGATGCCGCCGAGGACGAACGCGGGCAACGTCGTTTCCGCGGCTGCCTGGCGAACGAAATCGAGACCCGGAAAGTCGCCGAATGCCTTGGTCTGGGAGGGAAAGGTCGGTCCGACGCCGATGTAGCTCGCGCCTTCGAGGATGGCTTTTTGAACTTGGTCGAGGTTGTGAGTGCTGACGCCGATGAGTGCGTCCGGGCGAAGGAGCCGCCGGACTTGGCGAACCGGCAAATCGTCCTGGCCTAAGTGGACGCCGTCAGCTTCGGCGAGAACGGCGAGGTCGGGCCGATCGTTGACAATGAAAAGCGCCCCGGCCTTCCGTGTTAACTCCCGCACGGCGCGGGCTTTTTCGAATAGTTCTCGATCCGGCAAATTCTTCTCGCGCAGCTGAATGATCTGAGCGCCGCCGGCGAGAGCTTCGCTGACCGTACCGACCAGCGATGCCCGGCACAGGCACTCGGTTACCAGAACATAGAGCCGGGCGTCCGCCACGCGCGCGCGTGATTCGGCGCCGAGAACGAGGGCCTTTTCGAGGGTATAGGCCCGGTAGCGCCTCTGCCAAGGCATGCCGCATCTCCTTGAGCGTGCGCACCAAAAAAGCGTCGCCCAGGACGAAGCGAGCGTGATCCTCAAGCACGCGGAGGGCCTCGCGGGCCCGGTTGGCGGCGGCGTCGAGGATGCGGGCCAGGTCAATGGCTTCTGTCGGCGGCGTGAAATCGAGGGGCTCATCCAGAGGCAGCGCTTCGCCCGCAGGAGCGATTGATTCCTTGAGCGCCGGCCAATCAAGCCCCGCTTCAACTAGCAATGCACGCAGATCGCCGTCGCATTCAAGTATTGCCAAGAGAAGATGGTCGCTGCCGATGCTGCCTTCCGCGCCGTGCAGTCTCGCTATCTCGCGGGCAGATGCGAGCACCTCGTGTGGCAGATTTCCCTCGTCTGCAACCAGCAAACTCGCATTCGATTCACGTGAAGGAGATGCAGGGAAAAGGCGTCGAATCTGCGCGGTCCCTAGATGCGCCGTCTCGAGCAATTCAAGCGTCTGGCTCTCTTCCGGCGTCACTAACGCGCGAAGTAAATGCGTCGGCCGAATCGCTTCCGCTTTGTCTTCCTCCGCGAGAGCGCCGGCGAGGCGCAAGGCCCTTTCTACAGCGGCAGTAAAATCGAATCGCATAGCCCTGTTACAGCACAGAATCAGAGCCGCGCCCGTTAAGAAGCGTTTCTTTACCCGCTTCCTGACGGGCGCGGCTCTGAACGTCCCCGCGGTCCTCTATATGCTCAAGCGCTTGCTTGCTTGCTTGCGTCGGCGTCGGGCGTCGATGAAGGATTTCACGCACATGAGGAGAAAGAGCCCGCACAACCCAGCCATCAGAGCAGAGCCGGTAGTGGAGAATTTCCACTCCTCTTGATTGGCGACAGTGGCAATGACCCGGTAGGCGGGAAAGCCCAGGCCGATCAGACCCAGAAGTGCGGCGCCATGCATCGCATGCTTCCGAAACTTCTCCTTGAAAGCCAGAAAGCCGAGCACGATCAACGCGATCCCGAATAACGTCGGGATCAGCGCCGTAACGCTCTTGCTCTCGGCCATGGTGTAAAGCAACACGCCGAGCAGGCTGAGCAGCAGGCCAAACAGGATTGAAAGTGGGGCCACGTCAGTTGACTCCGAAAATACGGGGTTCAATAATCTTCACGGTAGCGACGGATGCGATCGTCGTAGGGCTGCTCGCGCTCGGCTTCCATCGCCTCCTTGAGCTTCTCCATTTCCCGCTCCGCCGCAACTTCCTGCGACATGCTATGTCCCCACAGCAGGTAATGGCCATAGCCGACGATGACGATGACCAAAATCGCCGCCGACACTTGGAACACCAAGCCCAAGCTAACCAGATTCAAAAAGAAGAACAGCACGCCGAAGAGCGCGAGCCCCAGGCCAAGGCTCATGACCGTATCGCGGCCTTTTCGGCTCGGTTGCGTTTCCATGATTCGCCTCTCTCCGTAAGGAACCGCCGATGCAGCGCGCGCCCTCCTTCATTGTAGAGTGAATGTGGATTGACGTAGGACGGATTTTCAAACCGTCCACGCTTGGGCGGACGGATTGAAAATCCGTCCTACCGGCATGAACTATCGCAACCTTGTGGAACTGCACCGCCTGCAGGCCGAGCAACTCGGTCCCAGGCCGGCCCTGCGCTTTAAACGCCATGGCCTATATCACGACATAAGCTGGAACACCTATCGCGAGCAGGCCTTGGCGTGCGCCTCAGCGCTGGTGGACGTCGGCGTTGCGCCGGGCGAGCGCGTCGGCCTTGTCGCCGAGAATCGCTCGGAATGGCTCATCGCCGATCTCGCGATCATGGCCGCCGCCGCCGTCAACGTCCCGCCGCACGCCCCGCTGGCCACCCGCCAAATCCACTACCAACTTGTCGATGCCGACGTCCGCTGGCTGTTCGTCTCCACGGCCGAGCAGCTCGCCAAGGTTCGCTCCATCCGCGGCGAATTGCCCGGACTTAGGGGCGTCATCGTTTTCGATCGTATGTCCGCAACCGAAGACGCAATCTCCTGGAGCGGTTTCCTTCAGCGCGGCCGGCTTCTTCTCGAAAAGCACCGCTCCGAACTCGAGCGCCGCGAGATTCGGCTAGGCCGCGACGACCTGGCGACCATCATGTACACCTCCGGCACCACCGGCAATCCCAAGGGCGTGATGCTCACGCACGGCAATCTTCTTTGGAACGCCTGGGCAGTCAACGAAGCCTGGCCGCGGCCGGCAGATGGCGTGATTCTAAACTGGCTTCCATTCAGTCACATTTTTGCCCGCACGGTGGATCATTACCTCGGCATCCTGGCCGGCGTCGAGATGTGCCTGGCGGATTCGGTCGACACGCTGATCCTGAATCTCGCCGAGACACAGCCCACGCATCTCGCCTCCGTGCCCCGGTTCTACGAGAAAGTCCTCGCGGCCTGCGCCGGTCCCGACCCCGAGGCTCGAGGCAAGAAGCTTCGGGCGATTTTCGGCCCGCGCATCATTTGGCTCAACTCCGGCGGCGCTCCCCTGCCCTTGAGCGTGTCGCAAGCTTACCACGACGCCGGCCTGCTCCTCTTACAAGGCTACGGCCTCACCGAGTGTGCGCCGGTCATCAGCTTCAACAGTCCCGGCGCCTACAAGCTCGACACGGTCGGCCGGCCCATCCCCACTGTGGAAGTCAAGATCGCGGCGGATGGCGAAATCCTCACGCGTGGCCCGCACGTCATGCCGGGGTACTGGAAGAACCCGCAAGCCACTGCGGAAACCTTCCAAGACGGCTGGTTGTGCACCGGCGACTTGGGCAACCTCGACGACGCGGGCTTTCTGAAAATCACGGGCCGCAAGAAGGAGTTGCTCGTTCTTTCCAGCGGCAAAAAGATCGTGCCCACCCATATCGAAGGGTTGCTTCTCGGAGAGCCGTGCATCGATCAGGCCGTCGTCCACGGCGAAGGCCGCAACTTTCTCTCGGCCTTGATCGTACCGAACTGGCCCAATCTTCGCCTTACGCTTAAGGCATCCGGCTCCACAAAATGGGAAGATCCCTCGGAAGTCCTGACGCACGATGCCGAGGTGAAAGACTTACTCGCAAGCCGAATTGAGAAAGTGTTGATCGACGTGTCGCCCTGGGAGCGCGTCAAGGAATTTGTGGTGCTCACCGAGCCGTTTAGCGTGGCCCGCGAGGAATTGACTGTCAGTCTCAAGCTTCGCCGGCAAGTGATCGCCGAGCACCATAAGGAGGAACTGGAGCGCTTGTACAAGTAACACGCGCGTGTCATGGCGGCGACTGGCATTTCGGGGCATCGCGTCCGCCGCCAAAAATGCGCAAAAACAACTTGCCTGAGGCGTGGTTCGGGACTAACCTGTTTGCAGCCGGTCGCCATGATCGCAGAACATGTCAAGTGCAATGTCACGACCGGACCAATCTTAGCGTTCTCTAGATTCTCTGAAAGCCGAACAGACAGGGGCGCAGCTGGTTGTCATCCAGGGTAGCTTCATTCATAGCTTCCATTCATAGAAGGAGCGACACCATGTCCCGGCTCAGTTTCCGGCAACACTTCATGCCAAGAACCATTCGGAGGTCGCCGCGACCGCTGCGACACCAACAGCGGGTCCCGCTGGAACTGGAACATCTGGAAGACCGCATCACCCCCAGCAGCTTCGTGGGGCCCCAAAAGTTGCCCCCGCTTGTCCCCGGAACTTACGCCCCTGACCACATTCTGGTCGGCGACCTCAACGGCAAAGTGCAGAAGGTGCCGCTGGCCCAAGGCGTCACCGTCGCGCAAGCTCTGTCGGTCTATATTGGTCAGCCCGGCGTCAAATACGCCGAGCCGGATTGGATCGTCCACGCGAGCCTCCTTCCCAACGACCCCAACTTCGGCCAGGAGTACGGCCTCAACAACACCGGCCAATCGATCAACGGCGGAGCCCCTGGAAAACCCGACGCCGACATCGACGCCCCCGAAGCCTGGGACATCAACACCGGAAGCACGAAAGTCGTGGTTGCCGACATCGACACCGGCATCGATTACAACCACCCGGACCTGTACCTCAACATTTGGATCAATCAGCAGGAAATTCCCACAGCCATTCGCAGCACCCTTACCGACACCGATGGCGACGGCCTCATCACCTTCTACGATCTGAACAACGCCGTCAATCAGGGACCGGGCAAGATCACCGACCTAAACGGTGATGGCCGCATCGACGGCGGCGACCTGCTCAACAACGCCAGCGGCTGGGAAAACGGCGTCGACAACGACAGCGACGGCAAGATCGACGACCTGATCGGCTGGGATTTCGTCAATAACGACAACGACCCCATGGATGATCACAGCCACGGCACGCACACCGGCGGCACGGTCGGCGCCATCGGCAATAATTCCACTGGCGTGACGGGCGTCAACTGGCAAGTGCAGATCGCCGCGATGAAGTTCCTGAGCGCGGCCGGCAGTGGCAGCATCAGCGACGCCCAGGCTGCCCTCGATCTTTCGGTTGCCAAAGGAATCAAGATATCGAACAACAGCTGGGGCGGTGGAGGCTTCAGTCAAGCCTTCTTAAATTCACTGACCGCTGCCGCCACCGCCGGTCACATTTTTGTCGCCGCCGCCGGCAACGCCTCGAGCAATAACGACGTCGCGCCCAGCTATCCCGCCAGTTACGATTCGCCCAATGTTATCGCGGTCGCTGCCACGGACAACAACGATCTACTCGCCAGCTTCTCCAACTTCGGCGTCAACACCGTCGACATCGCCGCGCCGGGTGTGACCGTCCTGAGCACCTTGCCCAACAGCAGCTACGGCTACTTCAGCGGCACCTCGATGGCGACGCCGCACGTCACGGGCGTTGTTGCCTTGGTGGAAGCAAACAATCCGTCGCTGAGTTACTCCCAGGTCATCAGCCTGATATTGAACAACGCGGACGTCATCCCGGGCCTGACTTCCAAGGTCGCGGGCGGCAGGCGTTTGAATGCGTTTGGGGCCATCACCGGCCAACCCCCGCCGCCGCCTGCCGGTCCTTCCGTCCTTTCCAGCAGTCCTAACGGAACCGTCGCGCCGCCAATCGGCTTCATCGATTTCAACTTCAATGCGCCCATGAATACTGGAAGCTTCGACCTGAGCGACGTGGCAAGCTTCAGTGGACCGGGCGGGAGCTTGCTCGGCGCCCTTAGCGGTTTCAGCTGGCAGGACACCGATACTTTGCGGGTAACCTTTGCGGCGCAGTCCGCGGAAGGGGCCTACACCATGGCCATCGGACCACAGATTTTGCGGGCTTCCGACAACGCTCCGATGGACCAAAACCACAATGGCACTCCAGGGGAGCCGGCCGCGGATCAATACGCGGCCACGTTCACCCTTGCCAACATAGTGAAATTCCCGTCCACCGACGTCCCCGCTCCCATCTCCTCCTTTTTCGAGACGATTTCCTTCTTAACCGTGAACAGCCATATCAGCATCGCCGACGTGAACGCCCAGCTGAACATCACTTACAGGTTCGACGACGATCTGGATATCTATCTCATGTCTCCGTCCGGAACCCTCGTTTCCCTCTCCCAATTCAACGGCGCGGGCGGGCGGAACTTCCAAGACACCATCTTTGACGATCAGGCCCCCATTGCGATCGGTCAAGGCACGCCGCCCTATGTCGGCTCCTTCCGGCCCGACGGCTTGCTGGCGGATTTCAACAGCGAAGACGCCTTCGGCGAGTGGCAGTTGATTATCGACGATTGGGGGTTCTACGGATTCAACGACGGCACGCTGAATTCCTGGTCGGTTACGATCCGCGCCAAGGGTCCGCCGCCCCCGCCCACCAACAATCCGCCCAATGCCGTCAATGATTCGGCGACGACTCTCGAAGACACGGCCGTCTCCATACCCGTCCTCGCCAACGACAGCGACCCCGACAACGATCCGCTCACGGTGACCGGGGTGACCCAAGGCCAGAAAGGCTCGGTCGTCATCAGCCCCAATAACACGGTCACCTATTCGCCCAATGCAAATGCAAATGGCGCCGATTCATTCCAGTACACGATCAGTGATGGCCGCGGCGGTACGGCCACCGCCACCGTCAACGTCACGATTACGCCGGCAAACGATGCGCCGCTGGCGGTGAATGATTCGGTCACCACGCTCGAGGACACGGCCGCAACTGTCGCTGTATTGGCCAACGACAGCGACCCGGATGGCGACCCGCTGACGGTTACGGGAGTCACGCAGGGCACGAAGGGTTCGGTGGTGATCAACGCCAATAACACCGTCACCTATTCGCCGAATTCGAACGTCAACGGCGCCGACTCGTTCCAGTACACGATCAGCGACGGGCACGGCGGCACGGCCACGGCAACTGTCAACGTCACGATCACACCGGTAAACGACGCCCCCGTAGCCGTCAACGATTCGACTTCCACGCTCGAAGACACCGCAGTCACCGTCACTGTCCTGGCTAACGACAGCGACCCGGATGGCGATGCGCTGTCGGTCATTGGCGTCACGCAGGGCGCGAAAGGTTCGGTTATCATCAACGCCAACAACACCGTCACCTACTTGCCTAACACGAATCTCAACGGCGCCGACTCGTTCCAGTACACGATCAGCGACGGCCACGGCGGCACGGCCACGGCCACGGTCAGCATCTCGATCACCCCCGTCAACGACCCGCCGCTGGCGGTGAACGATCCGGTGACGACGCTGGAAGATACGGCCGTGACGGTCGCGGTTTTAGCCAACGACAGCGATCCCGACGGCAACGCGCTATCGGTCATTGGCGTTACGCAGGGGACGAAAGGCTCTGTCGTCATCAACGCCGATAACACCGTCACATATTCGCCCAACGCCAACGTAAACGGCGCCGACTCGTTCCAGTACACGATCAGCGATGGCCGCGGCGGTACGGCTAGCGCTGCCGTCACGGTTACGATCACTCCCGTGAACGACCCGCCGGTTGCGGTGAATGATCCGGCGACCACCCTCGAAAACGTTTCAGTGACCATCGCCGTCCTTGCTAACGACAGCGATCCCGATGGCGACGCGCTCTCGGTCACCGGTGTTACGCAGGGGACGAAGGGCTCCGTCGTCATCGACGCCGACAACACCGTCACCTATTCCCCCAACACGAACGTCAGCGGAGCCGACTCGTTCCAGTACACGATCAGCGATGGGCACGGCGGCACGGCCACGGCCGCCGTCAACGTCACGATCACCCCAGTAAACAATCCACCGCTGGCGACGAATGATCCGGTGACCACTCTGGAAGATACGGCCGTTACCGTCGCCGTCCTGGCGAACGACAGCGATCCCGATGGTGATACGCTTACGGTTACCCAGGTAACCCAGGGCGCGAACGGTTCGGTGGTCATCAACGCCGACAACACGGTCACCTATTCGCCCAACGCCAACGTCAACGGCGCCGATTCGTTCCAATACACGATCAGCGACGGCCACGGCGGCACGGCCACGGCCACCGTCAACGTCACGATCACTCCGGTCAACGACTCCCCAGTTGCGGTGAATGATCCGACGACGACGCTGGAAGATACGGCCGTGACGGTCGCGGTTTTGGCCAACGACAGCGATCCCGACGGCGATTCGCTTTTGGTTACTCAAGTAACCCAGGGCACGAAGGGCTCGGTCGTCATCAACGCCGACAACACCGTCAGCTATTCGCCCAACTCGAATGCCAACGGCGCCGATTCCTTCCAGTACACGATCAGCGACGGCCACGGCGGCACGGCCACGGCCACCGTCAACGTCACGATCACTCCTGTGAACGACCCGCCTGTTGCGGTGAATGATCCGGTGACGACGCTGGAAGATACGGCCATGAAGGTCGCGGTATTGGCCAATGACAGTGATCCCGACGGCGATTCGCTTTCGGTTACTCAAGTAACCCAGGGTACCAAGGGTTCGGTGGTCATCAACGCCGACAACACGGTGACCTATTCGCCCAACACCAATGCCAACGGCGCCGACTCGTTCCAGTACACGATCAGTGACGGGCACGGCGGCACAGCCACGGCTACCGTCAGCGTCACGATCACGCCCGTGAACGACGCGCCGCTGGCGGTAAATGACTCAGCCACAACCCTCCAGGGCACGGCCGTGACAGTCGCCGTCTTGGGCAACGACAGCGATCCGGATGGCGACATCCTTTCGGTCACCGGCGTCACGCAAGGGACGAAGGGCACGGTGGTCGTCAATGCCGACAACACCGTCACCTATTCTCCCAATGCCGGCGCAACCGGCGCCGATTCGTTCCAGTACACGATCAGCGATGGACAGGGCGGCACGGCTACAGCCACGGTCAACATCACGATCACCCCGGTCGCTCCAAATTTGTCGATCAATGACGTCTCGGTCACTGAAGGCAACTCGGGGACCAAGACCGTGACATTCACCGTGACATTGTCATCGTCCAGCACAAACACGGTGACCGTGGATTACGCCACCGCCGACGGAACCGCCACGGCCGGCAGTGACTACGTAGCCAAATCGGGGACCTTGAGCTTCTCACCTGGGGCTCTCACTCGGACGTTCACCGTCACCATCAACGGCGACATCCTCGATGAGTTCAACGAGACGTTCCTGGTCAACTTGTCCAATCCTACGGGAGGCGCGGTTCTGGGCGACGCGCAGGGCCAGGCGACCATTGTCGATAACGACACCGCCGGCATCACCGTCAACAACATTTCCGTGACGGAAGGCGACAGCGGCACCGTCGCGGCCGTGTTCACCCTTTCCTTGAGCAGGACCAGCGATCACGCCATCAGCGTGAATTTCGCCACCGGCACGACTGGCACGGCGGCCTCCGGCGTCGATTACCAGGCGACCTCTGGCACCGCGACCTTTGCTGCGTTCGCAACCACCACAACCGTCACCGTGCTCGTCAACGGCGACTTGATCGACGAGGCGAACGAGACGTTTTTCGTGAACCTGACCAACGCCACGTCCGGGGCCACGATCAGCGATTCGCAGGGCCGGGCCACCATCGTCGACGACGACACCTCCAGCATCACCATCAACGATGTGGCGCTTACGGAGGGAAACTCCGGGAGCAAGGCGTTCACATTCACCCTGAGCCTTTCGACACCCAACTCACGAACGGTGAGCGTCCACTATGCCACCGCCGACGGCACGGCGACCACGAGCAACAGCGATTACACCGCCGCTTCCGTCACCCTGAGCTTCACCGCCGGCCAGACTTCAAGGACGTTCACGATCAACGTCATCGGCGATACCGCGATCGAACCGGACGAGACGTTTTTCGTCAACCTGACCAGCCCGACGAACGCGGTGATCGGCGACAGCCAGGGCGTGGGAACGATTCTCAACGACGACGGCGCCGCAGCCGCCGCTTCCGCAGCCGCTGCTTTCGCGCCGGCGTCTTCGTCCGCGGTCACGACCTCCGCAACGTCGCAAGCCCCAGCGCTAACTCCCGCTCTGATCGACGCCGCCTTGGTTGGCTCCAGCGGCATTTCGCAACCCGCGAGCACCCCGATTGTGACATCCAGTGACAGCGGCAATGCAGCGACCCGATCCGTGCCTACTGTGGCCATCGACCAGGCATTCAGCTCGCCGGCTGCCAGCGAACTTGGGTCTCCCCTGTCGGTGGCACCTTTGCAAGAAGCTGCCAACCTGTGGCTCTTGGAGGAACCGCTTCGTTTGAACCTGTAGAAATTGAAGATCGTAAGAGTCGCTTGGAACGAGGCGGCACAAACCCCAATCGGCGCGCGCCGCTCTTCCCGGCTTTTTTGTAGGAACTCGTTTCATTTCACGCGCACGCATGACGTGGTGAAACGCATTGCCGCCGGTGAAACGCATGAAATGAATTCGCGCGAAGCTGAACCAAGAAGTCAGGGACCCAAACTCGGAGTCACAGCCTCATGCACTTTGGCGGTGAGGTCGTCGACGCAAGACATTGATAATGTTAAGATTACGGCTGAGAAAATGTCAGAGACTCACAGTCTCAAAGTCATATACCGCCCTAAGCCTGGACCCCAAAAAACGCGCCCATCTACGGAATTTCATCGCAACGGAGCTTGACTTCGGGAAACAGGCCGAATAGGCACTAGAGAAAATGGGTAATAATAAACACGATTGGTCCGGGACGCAGAGACGCAGATCCTTTTCTGTTCAGCTCTTTTTCTGTTGACCTCAGGAGAACAAAAGCGGGTCGGGAGTCTTTTCAGAAAAAGACTCCCGACACTCCCGACCCCTTTGCCTTTCGGCTCTCTTTGCAAGAAGCTGGCGCGAAAAACGTCCCGGAACGGAATTCCCGCAGAGTTTTGTTGAGACTCGGCGTCCGCGCGCAATTATGATTTAGGGGAGAATGCGCCGTGAGAGTAAGCCCTTGCCAACAGCGACCGGACGATGCGGATGAGCGAGAAAGCCATCGACTTACGCAATTTGCTTGAGCGCGCCGCCGGGGCTGATCCTTCGGCCTTGGGAGAATTGTTCGGCTTGCACCGGGATCGGTTGCGCCGCATGATCCAGCTTCGCCTCGATCATAGGCTTCGAGGACGGCTCGATCCATCCGACGTGCTGCAAGAAGCCTTCCTGGAATTCGCTCAGTCGCTGCCAGCGTACGTCAATAATCAGGAAGCGCCATTCTATTTGTGGTTGCGGTGCATTGCCGGCCGTAAGTTGCAAGCGCTTCATCGCCAGCATTTAGGCACTCGCATGCGCGATGCGGGACGCGAGGTGTCCCTATATCGCGGCGCCCTGCCCGAAGCCAGTTCGGTCGCGCTGGCGGCCCAGCTTTTGGGCAAGCTGACGACGCCGAGCCAGGCGTGCCTTCGCGCGGAGTTGCAATTGCGCGTTCAAGAGGCGCTTGCCGAGATGGAGCCGCTTGACCGCGAGGTCTTGTCGCTCCGGCATTACGAACAGCTCAGCAACCGCGAGACGGCGTACGTGCTTGGCGTCACCGAGGCGACCGCGAGCATCCGCTTCATCCGCGCACTCCGAAGGCTCAAGGAGTTGCTCGCGCGCGTGCCGGGGCTGCTGGGGGATAACGCCGAAGCGGAGAAATCTGACCCATGACGCGCGAGTCGAGTCCTGAGTCGCCCGTTAGCCGCGATCCCCTCGAGGAGCTGGCCGAGGCGTTCTTGGAGCGCTATCGCCGCGGCGAACGGCCCTCAATCACGGAGTTCACCGCGCGCGCCCCGGAGCATGCCGATGAGATTCGCGAGTTGTTTCCGGCACTGGTCGTGATGGAACAGGCGGCTCCGGCCGTGACGTCCGCGGCGGCGCATCCACACGGCAGCATTCCCCTCGAACGGCTCGGGGACTATCGAGTTATCCGCGAGATTGGCCGCGGCGGCATGGGCATCGTCTACGAAGCGGAGCAGGAGGCGCTCGGCCGGCATGTCGCCTTAAAGGTCCTCCCCAGCGCGGCGGGCGTGGACTCAAACTGTTTATTGCGCTTTCGCCGCGAAGCACGCTCGGCGGCGCGATTGCATCACACCAACATCGTGCCGGTGTTCGACATCGGCGAACGCGACGGAATCCACTACTACGCGATGCAGTTCATTCAAGGGCACAGCTTGGACGCTGTGATCGCGGAACTTCGTGCGCTCCGCAAACGCGACGACCCACAGCAGAAGCGAATTTGGCCGGCGGGCATGGACGTCCCGCAGGCGAGCGCCGCCGTCAGCCTTGCGGGAAGCTTGCTGTCGGGACAATTTCGCGGTGAAGAATTGGCGGTCGGGGCTGGGGGCGATCCCAGCGCTCCGAACACGGCCAACGGCGTCGCCTCAGAACCGCGGCCGACCGAAATCGGTGAAAAGCCGCTGGCGCACGGCACGTCTTCGGTCCTCGGCGACACCTCCGATTTCTCCGCAAAGTCGGACTTTCAGTTCTATCGCAGCGTCGCCCGCATTGGCCTGCAGGTGGCGGAAGCGCTGGCGTATGCACATGGCCAGCGCGTCTTGCACCGCGACATCAAGCCGTCGAATCTGCTTCTCGACGCCCGCGGCACCATCTGGGTAACCGATTTCGGCCTGGCCAAGGAGGAAGGCGGCGATGTGACGCGCACCGGCGAACTCGTCGGCACCCTCCGCTACATGGCGCCCGAGCGGCTCAACGGCAACGCCGACGGCCGCAGCGATATTTACAGCCTGGGCTTGACGCTTTATGAGCTATTGACGCTACGACCCGCGTTTCCCGAAGCCGACCGCGCCCGGCTGGTTCACACGATCGCGCATCAAGAGCCCGGCGCCCCACGGAAATTCGACCCACAGATTCCGCGCGACTTAGAAACGATCGTCCTCAAAGCAATCACCAAGGAGACTGCCGGCCGCTATGCCGTCGCGGAGGACATGGCCGAGGATTTACGGCGCTTTCTGGCAGACCGGCCGATCCGCGCGCGGCGCGCTTCGACGTGGGAGCGCACGCGGCGCTGGTGCCGGCGTAATCCCGGATGGGCGGCGACGATCGCCGGCGTCTTGGGACTTCTCCTCGTCATGGCGATCGGCGGCACGATCTTAAGTCTTCATTTGCAGCAGGCGTTGCATGATGTCCGGATCGCCGATGCCGACAAGACCGAAAAACTCTGTCAGGGACACATCGAGCGGGCCCGGGCACTGCGCACCAGCGGCCGCGTCGGGCAGCGCTTCGAGGCCCTGAAAGCCATTCGGGAGGCCGCAAAGATCAAGGTTACGCCCGACTTGCGCGACGAAGCGGTCGCGGCCCTGGTGCTTCCCGACGTGGAAGTCTTCCGCGAATGGGGCGGCCCGCCGGAGGACACGTGGGCCTCCACTTACGATGCGTCCTTTGAACTCTTCGCCCGGATCGATAAACAGGGTCTTCTGACCGTATGCCGGCTTTCGGCAGACGGCGTGAAAGTTATTTGCCAATCGCCCACAAGGGGCAAGCCTCCGTTCGCCGCGCTCGCCATGAGTTCCGATGGCCGTTATCTGGTTTTCGGCCACGAGGCTAAGATGGAAGCCGGTTTGTGCAGTTTTCAGATCTGGAAGTTCGACGGTGCGAAAGCGAGGCTGCACTGGGAGGAGCGCGGGGGGCTGGTGCGCGATGCGATTTCGTTTCATGCCGACGGCCGGCGCCTGGCGTTGGGTCATGGCAATGGCACAATCAGCATTCACGATCTGCAGACCAAAGCGCTTCTCAATTCCTTCAAGAGCGGGTGGGCAAACAGCCTGGCGTTTCATCCTCGAGACAGCCGCCTGGCGGTTGCCGGCGGCGATTCCATACGCATTCTTGACGTCGATTCGGGCAAAGAGTTGAAGGCGCTACGGCATCCCAAAATACAGACGTGGGCATACGGGCTGGCCTGGCACCCCGAAGGCCGCCTTCTGGCGGCCACCTCCCAAGAGAGGAAAATCCACCTCTGGGACGTGGAAACGGGCGCCGAAACGATGCCGCCTTGGGAAGCTTTTTCCAGCGGCGTCTACATGGCCTTCAATCACAAAGGAGACCGGCTCCTAAGCAACGGCTGGAGCGGCCAGTCGCAACTATGGGACGCCACCTCGGGTCGCCTCATGCTGACGTTTCCCGGCGTCGTCGGCGGCCAATTCAGTCTCGACGACTCCATGATTGGTTTGGAGCGGCACGGCGGCAAAACCCGCCTGTGGCGCCTCGCCGACGGACGCGAACTGCGGACTATTCGAGGCCCGGTAGCCGAGCCCTGGGACGCGACCAGAGATATCTTCGCTCCGGTGCTCGACCCTGAGAGCGGTGTGCTCGCGGCAGCCTCTTCGGCCGGACTCGGCTTCTTTGACTTTGAGAGCGGCAAGAAACTGGCCTTTGTTCCGTTTAGGAACGGCAGAGGAACGGTTCCCAACCGCTTTGATCCAGGCGGAGGTTGGATGACCAGTGGCGGGATCAACGCGGTACTGTGGCCGATGCGGCGCGATCCGACCCAAAAGGACTTGCTCCACATTGGTCCGCCGCGATTATTGGCCGCCACGGTCAATGGCGGCGCCGACGCCACGCCCGACGGTCGCATTCGCGTTTTTCCACAAGGCATCCAGACGTTGTTGCTGGATGCGGCTAGACCCGGGGAGCGCGTAACGTTCGGACCCCAGCACGACGTCCGCTACAGTGCCATCAGTCCCGACGGCCGCTGGGTAGTGGGCTGCAGCTGGTCCTGGGATGGCCGCTCCAAGAGCATCTTCATCTGGGAGGTCCAAACGCGCAGGAAAGCTGCTGAACTGCCCGTCGAGGGCGAGTCCAGCGCCCAATTCAGCCCAGACGGACGCTGGTTGGCAACGTCCACCGGCTGGCTGGGCACCCAATTGTGGGAGGTAGAGACCTGGCGGCCGGGACTTCGCTTCGACGGCGGCGTCCGCTGGAGCGAAGATGGACGCCTTCTCGCGGTCCACGACGAGCTTAGCGTCATCCGCTGGGTCAACCCCGAAAGCGGGCGCGAGATTTTCCGAGTCAGCGGACCGGAGGCGAAATGGTATGCGGCCGCCTTCTTAACGCGCGATAATGCTTGGCTGGCCGGCACAGTCGCCGACAACCATGCGATCTACATTTGGGACCTCCGGCTAATTCGCAAACAACTGAAGGAACTCGATCTGGATTGGGAGATGCCGGAGTTCGCCGCGCTTGCGGAAGCGGAGAAGCCGCGAGCCCCTCGGAGAATCGCATGGGACCCGGGCATTTTCCGGCGGCGCGTGTTCGAGACCGACCATCAAGCTTTGGCTGCCTACAGCGTTATGCTCGCGCTTCAGCCTGTCAATCCGGACGCCTCTTTGGAGCGCGGCCTGGCATATGATCAGCTAAAGCAACCCGCAAAGGCGCTCGCGGATTTTGAAATGTTCCTTTCCTTGACTCCGCCAAGCGAGCGTCGCCGCGCGGAGATTCAGCTAAGGCGAGCCGGACTCTATCAAGAGGTCCTCAAAGACGACCACGCCGCGGCAGGCGCGCTCCTCGCGATCATGGAAGAGCCGACGGAACTCACGCACAGTCCCGGCCGATACGCATTCCTGTGCAACGAAATCGCCTGGCGAGCCGTAGCCCCTTATCCCAATTGTGTCTCCGCCAAGACCGCGCTGCCGCTTTCGAGAAAAGCGGTGGCGATAGAACCCTTCAATTTCCTCTATCAAAATACGCTGGGAGTCACGCTGTATCGGCTGGGCCAATACGACGAATCCGTCCACTGTCTCGAAGCGAACTTGCCACTAAGCCGCGACTACGCCGCCTTCGATCTTTACTTTCTCGCCATGAGCTATCACCATCTCGGCGAATCCGCCAACGCGCTGGACTGCTTCGAGCGCGCCAATGCTTCCGTAAAAGCCGCGACAATCCTCGATGCGCGAGAACGGCAGGAATTGACCAACTTTCGCGCCGAAGCGGAGAAGGCGCTCGGGATCGACTCCGTGCGGTAGTGACACGTCTACCCTTCTCCCTCCGATTCGCCATGTGGTGGCTAACTTGCAAGACTTCGGGAAAACAGGCGTTACGCCTGTTGAGAGAATCCTGTCGCGCGCAATTCCATAGTAGGCGCGGCTATCCTTGGCAACGAAACATCCCGGCTGCACCGAAAGAAGGACATACCCATGATGCGGTTTCTCAAAAACCCGTTCGGCAAGAAGTCCACGAG
>JACPZP010000076.1 GCA_016195405.1 Planctomycetota bacterium
CTTGCCATTCTCGGTAAACCAGAGCTTGGAATCGGGACCGGCGACGATGTCCCAGGGGGTGCTGCTGGCAGTGGGGACGGTGTATTCCGTAATGCCGCCGCTAGTTGTGACCTTGGCGATCTTATTCTTGGCGCTCTCGGTGACCCAGAGGTTGGTATCCGACCCGACCGTGATACCGTGCGGCTGACTGCTGGCCGTGGTCAGAGTGTACTCGGTGACGCCGCTGCTGGGCAGCCAGCGCTTCTCAAGCGCCTCGACTTCCGGCTGCACGGACCGGCGCTTGACGTGAGGCCTGTGGCGGCGCCGCCGACGCAGAAAGCCGCCGAAGAGATGGTCCCAATGCTCGTGCAGGCGCAACCAACGGGAAAGGGGCTTCATGGGCAACTCCATCGTGGAGAATCACGGATGCCGAACTACCCTTGTCCCTACCGTCGCCTCGAACTCGTCCCGAAATGCAGATGTGATCGTCACAGAAAGACGATTAAGGGAAGATTCTACCCACCGGGTTTCCTGGCTTTCAAGCGCAAAATAAAGAAATTTCTGAGAAGCTTGAGACAACCCCAGAGGCGTGTCGGCACCCAAGCACAAAAACCTATGGGTTTTCCCTGGAAAGACCCTGCGCCTGATGATTCCGTCGAAATGAAACCGGGAATCGTCTTGTCTCTGATTCGGAGTCAATTTATGAGAGAATGGAGCCATCGCTCTCCAGCTGTAAACATCAGCTGCAAGCAGATGGAATCTTCTGGATATAAACCTCCTGATCTCAAGCGGTAGAGTGCATTGTGTGAAGATGCGCCGCGCAAACCGGCAAAGAACTGTGAAAAACGCGAGAAAATTCCCAGGAATTCTTTGGTGGCGGATTTTGTTTGCGTGCGCTTGCTGGGGCAGGTAATTTCACGAGATGAGCGCGGCGGCGCCGCGCCGATCGCCGAGTCATCTGACGCCTTGACCTCCACCTTGAGCGAAGGATTTCGAGATGACCTTGGAAGCTGCGATTCCCATGCCCTCTCCCGGTGCGCGAGTCAGCCTGTGCATGATCGCCAAGAATGAAGAAGCCAATCTGGCCGACTGTCTGCGCACGGTGCGCGATTTGGTGGGTGAGATCATCGTTGTCGATACCGGCTCAACGGATCGCACCAAGAAGATCGCAGCGGAGTTCGGGGCCAAAGTCGCGGAGTTCGAATGGCAAGATAGCTTTGCCCTTGCCCGAAACGAGAGTCTACGGCACGCAACCGGCGATTGGATCTTTTGGCTCGATGCCGACGAACGGCTGGATGAAAAAAACCGCGGGCGTCTCCGGCAACTCTTGGCCCGGCTAGGCACGGAGAACATCGGCTACGTCATGCGCCAAAGCTCCCCGCTCGACGCCGGCCCTAACGCCGCAGCCCACGTAGACCAGGTGCGGCTCTTTCCAAGGCATGAGACGCTTCGTTGGCGCTACCGAGTGCACGAACAGATCCTGCCCGGACTGCGCGAGTTGGGCGCGGACATTCGCCCTACCGACATCATCATCGATCACGTGGGATTTGAGGATCCGGTCCTGCAAGGACCGAAGGTGGATCGCAACCTGCGCCTTTTGGAGATTGAAATTCAAGAACGGCCGCACGACACATTCATCTTGTATAACTTGGGAGCGGTCGCCCTTACGCGTGGCCTGAACGATAGCGCCGTGGGCTATTTCGAGCGCTGCCTGTCTCTTTCACCAGCCTCGGACAATTTGCGGCCCAAGGTGCATGCGCTCAAAACCCGGGGATTACACGCGCTCGGCAAGAAGCATGAAGCGTTGGCCGCGTGCCGTGAGGGGTTGGCGTTTTTTCCGGAAGAGCAAGAACTCCTGTACTGGGAGGCCATTCTCTGTCAGGAGCGGGGCGAGTTCGCCGGCGCTGAAGCCTCGCTTCGCAAGCTGCTGGCGAGCCCGCAGAGGATTAATTTTGCAAGCGCAGATTCCACGCTTCAGGGCACGCGTGCACGCCAGCTCCTGGCCGAAATGTGCCGCGCTCAGGGCAAATTGAACGAAGCGGAAAACGAAGCCGAGAATCTCTTCGCAGACTATCCAGGTTTCGGCCCTGCGTTGCGCCTCGTGGCCGAGATCCGACTTGAAGGGAGTCGCTGGGGGGAGTTGGAGCAATCGCTTCAGCAGCTAAATGCTATCACCGGGGAAGCCCAGAACGTGGCGCTTCTTGCGGGACGCGCGTACCTCGCTCGGCGAGAATTTGCCAAGGCTCGCGAAGTTCTCGAACCGCTGACAGTGGAGTTGCCGCAAGAAGTGTGGCCCAAAGTCGTTCTTAGCCACGTGCTTCTTCAGGAAGGCAAGGACTGGGACAAGGCAGAGAGCATTCTCAAAGACGTTGTGCGACTCGATCCACAGAACGCTGAAGCGCGCCATAACCTTCAGGTACTGCTCCAGCAAAGAGCGCAAGAGCAAGCCGCCCAGGCACCACCTCTTTCGGCGGCGAGCCCGAACGCGGATGGCCCGCGCGTGTCGCTTTGCATGATCGTGAAGAACGAGGAAAGTAACCTGCCCGCGTGTCTTGCCGGCGTCGCCGATCTGGTCGATGAGATGATCGTCGTCGACACCGGCTCCTTTGATCGCACGATGGAAATCGCCCGGGAGAGTGGCGCCAAAGTCTACGAATTCCCGTGGATCGACAGCTTTGCCGCCGCCCGCAATGAAAGCCTGCGCCATGCCCGCGGCCAATGGATCTTTTGGATGGATGCGGACGACCGGCTCGACGAAGGAAACCGTGCAATACTCCGTGAAGTCCTCGCCGAACTCAAGCCCGAGAACGCCGCCTACGTCATGAAGTGCTGCTGCCTGCCGGATCCTAACACCCAGGCGACAACCGTTGTTGACCACGTGCGGCTCTTCCGCAACCACCCGAGCCTACGGTGGCGCTACCGGGTGCACGAGCAAATCTTGCCGGCGATCCGCGAACAGCAGGGAGAGGTGCGCTGGACGGACGTCGTGATCCAGCACACCGGATACCAAGACCCGGCGCTGCGAAAGCGCAAGCTGGAGCGCGATCTGCGGCTTTTGGCGCTCGACAACACCGAGCATCCTGATGAACCGTTCATCCTCTTTAACCTGGGCTCCATTTTTCAGGAACAGGGGCGTAAAGAGGAGGCGCTGTCGCTTTTTCAGCGGAGTTTGGAGCGGTCCTGTCCAACCGACTCCATTGTTCGCAAGCTCTATGCGCTGGTGGCCCAGTGCCAAAATCAACTAGGCAAGCACGCCGAAGCGCTTGCGACATGCAAGAAGGGACGCTCGGTTTACTCCGATGACGTGGAAGTTCTTTTCCAGGAGGCCCTCGCTTGCCGGCACCTGGGAGACGCTGAAGGCGCGGTGCGTCTTTGGGAAGAGGTCTTGAAGATTCCGGCCGGAGCGCACTTCGCGAGTGTCAACATCGGCATCCGCGGCTACCTCACGCGGCAGAACCTGGCGATTGCCTACCAAGAATTGGGACGATCGGCAGAAGCGGAGGCCCAGTGGCACAAAATCCTCGAAGAGAAGCCCGATTATGAACAGGGTTGGTTTGGACTGGGTGAGTCTTACCTTGCTCAAGAGCGTTGGCAAGCGCTTGAGAGTTTCGTCAAGAACCTGGAAGAGTCCCCTGAGGGGCGGCTTGCTGCGGAACTGCTTCGCGGGCGAGGCATGCTGGCACGCAAGGAGTTCCCCGCGGCCCAAGCCCACTTTGCACGACTCAAAAACCTGTTCCCCGAACGGTTGGAGCCCAAGGTCCTGCTCAGTCATGCCTATCTGCAAGAGGGGATCGACTGGACCGCTGCGGAGCGCATACTCTTGGAAATCCTCGCGGCTGAGCCGCACCACAAGGAGGCCGAAAACAACCTGGCCGTGTTGCGGGCGAAGAAAACCGCTGGAGCTTCGGCGACGGTCACGGAAGTCGTTCCTAATTTCTCGCTGGAGCAATTCCAAGACGCCCCTGAGTCCGAGCCAGTCTCGACTCTTCGCTATCTCTTTGGTCCTGTCACGGCCGACTTTGCCCGACAGTACCTCGAGCGGCCACGACAAAGCGGCCGCTGCCTCGTATTCGATGATTCCAAGAGTACGGACTTAGCGCTTGACCCGGCAGAGAGTTGGGAGCGTTTCAAGGAGAAGCTTCCCTCCGACTGGAGACCCGATGTCCTGGTGTTCTACCTGCAATACCGATCCATACCCGAACGAATCTGGCGTGCCGATGTGCCAATCGTGGGGCTCGCCGGCGACTGGAACCTCCAGTGGCACCACTACCGCCACCAGCTGAGTTTGTGCGACCTTGTATTGACGGACGCGACGGGCGTCGAGCTATTGAAGCGCGAAGGCGTCGAGAACGTTCGCCAGGCCAACATCTTCGGCGGGGCCGGCGAGTTTCTCAGAACGCCTTGGCCTGTTTGCAAGCGCGACATCGACGTGCTCTTCGTCGGCAACGTCAATGCAGCGGTGCAGCGCGAGCGCTTGCCGTGGCTCGGCAGACTGGCTCGACTCAGGGACCGGTGGAACGTCGTCATAGCGACCAACGTGTACGGAGAGCAGTATCGAGCGCTTCTGGCCCGCAGCCGAATCATTTTCAACCGCAGCATCCGCGGCGAATGCAACATGCGTGTCTTTGAGGCGCTTTCCGCCGGTGCGCTGCTTTTTCAGGAAGCCGGCAATCGCGAGGTTTCCGAAACTTTGACCGATCGACGCGACTGCGTTTACTACTCCGACGGCAATCTGGAGGAACTTCTCGGATACTTTCTTGAGCACGAAGAGGAGCGCGCAAGGATCGCGGCCGCTGGCCGAGCGCGCGCACGCGAGTTGACCTTTGAAACGCTTTGGCGCCGACAGCTTCAGGTAATTGAGAGCGAGCTTCCCGCATTAAAGGATCGTGCCAAAAGACGTTCCCTGCCGGCTCCGCGTGACCGCCTTATTTCACGGGCCTGGCAAAAGCACGCTGGGTTCATCGGCGCCGATCCGACGCTGCTTCCTGACTACGCCGAAGCAGTGATAGCGGAGCCGCGTCGCCCGGAACTGCATAATGCCTTGGGCACGCTCCTCGCCACGCAGCCAGGCCAGCCGAATCTTACAGCCGCCGTCGAAGCGTTTCGAAGTGCGCTGAGCCTCGATCCCGCTTTGGCGCTTGTAGGGCTGAATCTCACCGAGGCCCTCGTGCGCGTGAGCCAAAGGGACGAAGCCGTGCAGCAGGCACAGCGGACTCTCGGCTTGGTCGATGTTCTTGGAGAGGGCAGCTTGCCGGGCGCGGATTTCTTGCCTTATGCACCCGAGTATGATTATTCTCGGGTCGAGTGGGAACGAGCGGCCTGGGAGAACGCCGGAAATAAAGCCGCAGAATCCGAATCCAAGAAACAGCTTCTGCGCTGGCGGCTGAACTTGATCCTGGGTGATCTCACCGGGGAGATCCTGCCCTACTACCGCGCGGTCCAAGCCCGATCGGATTTGCCGTCTGGTCAAGCCGCCCTGGGTTGTGCGCTCGGACGGATGGGCCGCTTTGGCGAGGCCCTCACCTATTTGCGCCGGGCCGTGGATGGAAATCCCTTCGACTCCGACGCCGCCCGCGCGCTCTTCCACGTCCTCGGCAATCTTGGTCAGAAAGAGGACCAGCGTTTGTTTGCCAAGGAGCGCCGACTCCTCGCGCAGACGGCGCCAGGCATTGTTCCCGTGGAAACATGGTTTCAAGATACGCAGCCAGTAGCGCGATTCCAAACGCTTTCGCAAACAGAGTTTCAGGAGCGTTTTGGGCTCGTGGACGCCGCCCGCGCCATCCATGGATTCACGGTTCCCAGAGACGCGCAAGTTGTCTTGAGTCTACTCGTTCACACGGGCGCAAAACGCATCTTGGAAATCGGTACTGCCGCAGGCCACATGACAGCGAACCTCACCGAGTGGAGTCCCGATGACGCGCAGATCTTCAGCCTCGGCGTCGTGGCCGACGAGTCTTTTGCAACGCGCGCGGTCCAGCACTACGAAGATCCGCCGCGCTCGGCCTTCGGGCGCTTCGCCAATCAGTTCGGCAAGGTGCACAAGGTGATGTTTATCACCACCGACTCCTTGCACTACGACTTTCAGCGCCTGGCTCCCTTGGATTTCGCGTTCGTCGACGGAGCACACGATCTTGCGCACGTGCAGTCGGATTCGCTCAAGGCGTACCAGGTGCTGCGAGCAGGCGGCCTCTTGGTCTGGCACGACTTTAATAGCCCCACCCCGTGGGTGGAAGTCCGGCAAGCTCTTGAGCAGGCCAATTTTGCCGAGACGATCTTCCACGTCGCCGGCACCGAAGTGGCTTTCCTGTGTAGATCGGGTCAACCTTCACCGGATACCGTGGCGCACGCACTTCCTACCAAGAGCGTTCAGCCTGCCGGCGGGCAGAGCCTTTGTGTCGTCTGGGAAGGCGAGCAAACGGTGATGCACTCGCTGGCGTTGGTGAACCGAAGCTTCTGTCAAAAACTCATCGCCCGCGGCCATGAAGTGTGCATCCTGCCTGGAAATTCCGAGCGCACGGGACTTCCATTACCGAAGGATCTGCAAGACCGCTTTCACTCGACGCCCACGCGAACGGTCGAAGCGCACGTCCGGCAACAGTGGCCGCCCTCTTTTACGCCGCCTCCTTCTGGACACTGGGTCATGATCCAACCCTGGGAATTTGGGAGCCTCCCCAAAAGTTGGGTCGGTCCCATGAGTGAGCAGGTCGATGAAATCTGGGCGCATACCCGATACGTTCGCGACTGTTACGTGGAAAGCGGCGTGCCCGCGGATAGGGTGCATCTTGTCCCCTTGGGGATCGACGTCGAGCGCTTCCATCCGGGCAATCGGCCCTTGGCGCTCAAGACGCGTAAAAGTCTCAAGTTTCTGTTTGTGGGTGGCACGATCTTCCGCAAGGGAATCGACATCTTGCTAGCCGCCTACCGAGAGGCATTCGAGCGCGAAGACGATGTCTGCCTGGTCATCAAGGATATGGGCGTGGGCACTTTCTACCGCGGTCAAACCGCGGAAGCACGTATCGCGGAATTGCAACAGGAGACCGCCGCCCCCGAGATCGAGTACATCGATCGGCCGCTCACGGAGGAAGAACTGGCTTCCTTGTACGCTGCATGCGACTGCCTGGTTCACCCTTATCGCGGCGAGGGCTTTGGTTTGCCCATTGCCGAGGCCATGGCCTCTGGCCTCGGAGTGATCGTGACCGGCTTGGGTGCCGCCGTTGATTTCTGTACGGAGGCGAATTCCTTCTTGATCCCTGCGAAGCGCCAGTACTTCCGGGCAAAGTGCGTCGGAGACTTAGAGACGGTCGATTATCCGTGGCTCGCGGAGCCCGATCTCAAAGCGCTTGTGAAACTGCTGCGTTTTGCAGCCGCCAACCGGGCGCAAGTGAAAGTTAAGGGGCAGGCGGCTGCCGAGCACATCCGCCGAAACTGGACGTGGGAGCAAGCCGCGATCGCCGCAGAGAAGCGCCTGTGGGCGCTTCGAGCAAAGCCGATCCGCCGATACGAAAGGTAGCATCCGCACAGGACGGGCGTCTGTGGATTACGCGAAGTTTGTTCAGGACCTGCCGACCCTCTACGAAGACTGGGGAAAGCCGAGCGTTCGCCCCAAGTCGCCGCGGCTCGCGGGGATTCTCTCCCAGGTTCGCGGCATGACGTCGGTCAACGTGTTGGAACTCCTCAACTGCGCGGTGAGGTTTCTGGAAGAAGGGGAGCAGTATGGAGAGATCGGCTGCTTCCGCGGTGCGACCTTGATTGGTGCCCTTATTGGTCATCCGGAAGCGCATGCGATCGCGGTCGACAACTTTTCCGAGTTTGATCGCTCCGGAACAAACTGCCAGACGCTCGATCAGAACTTGCGCGCGTTCGATCTGGACACACAGGTGACGTTTCGAAACCAAGACTTCGAAGACGCCTTGCGTGAGCTTCGGAAAGATCCGCCTCACTTTGGCGTGTACCTGTACGACGGCGCCCACGACTACCGCTCGCAGCTCATGGGGCTCTCGCTCGCGGCGCCGTTGCTCGCCGAACGGGCTTTGATCGTTGTCGATGACAGCAATGCTCAAGCGGTCAAGCAGGCGACAGCGGATTTTCTCGCATGCCGGCCGGAGTGCAGAATGCTCCTGGAACTGCCCACTCCGGGCAACCGACATTCCAGCTTCTGGAACGGACTTATGCTTTTGGCCTGGGATGCAAAGAAGCTTTCGTCTGAGGAAGCTCGGCCCGTCCGGCAAGAGGAACTCTTAAGATCTTTGAAGGTCCTTCAGGGCATGAACATTGCGCGGGACGGCAACCAACTCACGATCACACCGCTTCCCGACGGCGGCTGATCGCAATTAAGTGGCGTCGTTTGCAGGGCGCTGCTTGGTTGAGTCTAAAATATTGGGGGATCAGGAGCCGTGGGACGACACAGCAACAGGAGCGTCTTAAGTCGTGACGGCCGCGCGCTCCTTTTGGGAATCCGCCTGCGGCGCTCCGTGCGCGAAGGTGCGGGTTCCGAAGTGATGGATGAACAGATCCCGGCAGCAGCCAATCATGTAGCCCGCCTGCCGAGCTTTGCTGCTCAGGATGTCGGTGTCGAAGAGGCTCAGATCGGTCCATCGGTCCAGGTCCTGTTCGACCCTTCGCAGAACCTCGCGCTTGAGCAACAGGCAAAAGCCGCCCAGCCGGTCGACTTCCACCCACTGTCCGCGGCGGTCGTCACGAAATCGCGCCGCGAACTCGTTGACGGCTTGGACATCGACGAGCACGTCGCGTTCACCAGAGAGCCGCTTGGCGGCTTTCCTTGGTCCGATGCGGTAGGGCACCGTCTCGACAAGCTGCGGCGGGGCTGCGTAGTTTGTCATCGGTCCTGTCATGCCCATCGTAGGCGTCATGCTCGTGAGGCCGATGAGCTGCTGCAGCCAGCCGTGGGTAACCACGGTGTCGTTGTTGAGAAGCACCAGGTAGTCTCCATGCACCCGACGCAGGGCTTCCTTGCATACGTCCTTGATCCCCAGGTCGGTTTGTGTGCGCACGACTTCAATGGGGATGTTGGCGGCACCTGCCTGCAGGCCGGCAATGTACTCCGCCGTGCCGTCCAGGGAGCCGATGTCGAGAAAAATCAGCTCAAAGGGCTGCCGGCTGTGTCGGAGGACGCTCGGCACGCAGAGCTTCGTGTACTCCAGCATGCCCACGCACGGGATGAGAATGGATACCAAGGGATCGACCACTTCGACCGGCTTGGCGGAGAAAAGGTTTGCGGTCACCATAACACGACCTCAATCAAGTTAATCGTTGGTGCTGTCTTTGATGATAGGCGTTTCCGCGGGGCCGGCTTGCTTGTCCTTCTCTTCCTTCTTAGCGTACTTGCTCACGAGGTTGATGATCCGCAGATACTCTTGCTGATGCCGCATCGCCAAATGGTTCAGAACTTCCTGTTGCTTTTGCAGGAGCCGCTCGCGAAATTCCCCCGTCTTGTCGAGGGCCGTCGCTTGGGAGATCATGTCGAGGGCAGCGGGGTAGTTCTTCTCGCGCGTGTAGGTCCAGGCAAGGTTGTAGCGCGAGCGCACGTCGGTGGCGTTGACATCCAGGGCCTTGAGGTACACCGAGCGCGCCTCCGCGGTGCGGCCGAATTCGTAGAGGCTGTCGCCGAGCGTGTTCCACAGTTCCGCAGACAGAGTCGGGTTCAGTCCCAGAGCCAGCTTGGCCATGTCGCTGCCGGCCTTAGGGTCGCGTAGCGAAAAGGTGAGGAACATGGAGATCTCGTTGAGGAGCACCCAGTTGCGCGGCTGTTTCTCCAAGGCTTCACGGTAGTAGGTCGCAGCCAGTTCAAAGCGGCCGACCTTGGCGCACTCGCGGGCGCGCAGGATCGGCTCTTGCAACTCCTTATAAGAGTGCTCGTTGAATACCTGCTGAAAAATCACGCGGAGTTCGGAAGTCGTGGTGTGTGCCAGGAGGCGCGTATGAATCCCCTTGCTTTCGCCCGATGGCTCCAGCCATTGCAGCTTCTTCTCATCCTTGAAAAAAGCCTTGAGCAAGGGGAAATTGACGCCGACAAAAGTGGCCAGGCTGAAGCGTTGGTGTTCGAACTCGTCATCCCGCGTCAGCATGGTCTGGCCGTAATCGTTGATGAGGATGAAGCCCTGGTCGTGGACCAAGGCGAGCAGCCTTTCCAAAGATTGGATGGCGCCGTAGCTGTGTAGAAGGCGTTTGCCGTGGCGGCGAAACTCCTGCACAAACTCCCAATGCGGCAGGTCCGCTGGCTTGACCGGCCGGTAATCATACTCGGAGGCAAAAAGGCCGTAGACTTCCAAGAGTTCGCGCTTGGCGGCCGCATTGGCGGACAGCGCCCGGTCTTTAAGCGCGTCGACCGACATATCAGTGAAGTCGTCGAGCTTGACGTTGCGGGCCACGCAGGTGCGGACGTGGAGCTGTTTGACGCTGTCGCCGTCTATTTCCAGAACAGCCGCAGGCAGGCAGTCGAGGAGGTAGTTGAGAAACACCGCCCGGAACGGCTTGCCCGAGTGGTTGAGGAAGCAAGCGTCGCCGGGAAGCCGGTCCTGGGGCTCAAGTGCATCCACCATGCGCACCCGGTAGTGGCCGGGGTGATGCGCCAAGACGCCATGCCGCAGCACGTCCAAGAGCATGCGCTCCGACCGGTCGGCGGCGACGTAAGTGAAGCGGTCGTAAAAGTCCTTCTGATTCTTGAGGCAGAGCTCGCGAAAATGATCGAGAAAATAACGGGCAAAGAGGCCGACGCCAATGCCGAGTTCGAGGACAAAAATCTCCGGCTCCAGAGTTCCGGCCTTGTCTGCGGCCAAGAGGCTTTCGAAAAAGACCGTGGCGGCGTTGCGCGACAGGGTGCCGTCGTTATTGATGACGAAGGGCACCGGCGAGGCGTCGGAGATGAACGCCTTGTTGCCGCGTTCCTTCAGGTATTCCTGGCCGAGTTCCCATTCGAGCGATTCCGCAAGCGGCACGAAGTCCTGAACGACGTCGCGGCTGGACTGGGCGTTCGATAGGATCTGCTCGCCGGAGGAAGCTATGGGGCTGGTGCGTTCCTCGATCTTCTTGGGACCGGTAGCGCTTCGCACAGTAGACATGGCATGCTCCGGACAAAGAAGTGTGTGATCTCTCCCTTTGTAAGCGCCCATTGAGCGCTTGTCAAATAAGTGCCGGGCGCGCATCGCGTGCATGCGGACGAATCTCAGAACGTCGGTGAAATTTGGTCGATGCGCTCCCCGGCAGCGAGATTCTTGAGGAGGACATGAACCCAAAAACTCCCAAGCGCCTGCGCGCCAAACGTCGGCCGCCGCTGACGATCGACATGATTCTCGCTTGGGCGGACGACCATTTTGAACGGAAGAAGCGATGGCCTCGTAGCGATGCCGGCCCGGTTCGGTTGAATCTCAACGAAAAGTGGAGTGCCATCGACCAAGCGCTCTTATTGGGCCTGCGCGGGTTGCCCAAGGGCAGTTCGCTGGCCCGCTTGCTGGCCAAGTTCCGCGGCGTCCGCAATCGCAAGGCGCTCCCTCCCCTGAAAGTCGGGCAAATTCTCAAATGGGCCGACGAATTTAAGTCTCGCACCGGCAGGTGGCCGACTCAGAAAGCAGGAGCCATTTCCGACCGGGGCTGGTACAGCTGGAGCTTGGTGGACGCGGCTTTGCTGCTTGGGCGCGGCGGACTGCCGGGCGGCAGCTCTTTGGCGCGTCTGCTCGAAGCCCACCGCGGCAGACCGCATCAACAGTCAATTCCCCGGCTCCTTCATCGGCTCATTTTGGTGTGGGCCGACGCGCACCGCGCCCGCACCGGTCGCTGGCCCACGGTCACGTCGGGAGAGATTCATGAGCTGAAGGACAAAACCTGGAAAACCGTTGACACCTACCTAAGACATGGAGCCCGCGGCCTGCCGGGCGGCACGTCGCTGGCGCAACTCCTCGAAAAACACCGCGGGGTGCACAACCGTCTAACTCGTGCGCTGTTGCCCAAGGCGCAGATTCTTGCCTGGGCCGATGCGCATTTCCGGCGCCACGGCTCATGGCCCCATGCTCGGTCGGGAACGATTTCAAGCTCGGGCGGAGAAACATGGGGCGGGATCGAATCGGCGCTACAAACAGGCAGGCGCGGGCATCCCGGCGGCATCACGCTCGCCCGATTCCTTGAGCGCGAACGGAACGCCCCCATTCGCAAGCGACCGCCGCCACTGACGGAAGGCGAGATCCTTGCGTGGGCGGATGCCTTTCATGCCAACACCGGCCGATGGCCGAAATACTTGAGCGGCCCGGTCGCGGAGAATGAACGAACCACCTGGGCTTGCGTCGAGCAGGCGCTCCGGAGCGGACAGCGAGGATTGCCGGGCGGCTCCAGCTTGGCCCGCCTGCTTGCAAGCAGGCGCGGCGTGCCGAATCGTCTTGGCAAACCGAAGCTTTCTGTCAGAGAAATCCTGCGCTGGATGAAGAGCCATCAGCGTCGCACGGGGAAATGGCCGGGCGAATCCTCGGGTCCGATTCCCGAAGCACCGGGAGACACTTGGTTTATCGTCAACAATGCTCTTTATATGGGTTGCCGCGGAATGGCGGGCGGAAGTTCGCTAGCACGGCTTGTTGTGAAGCACTTCGCCGACTGAATACTGGATAAGGCGAAAAAGAACATCTGCCTGTCTTCAAGTGCCTATCAACTTGGTTGAAATAACACCCAGCTTGCGCTCCCCGCGGCCGCGTCCACTCGGAAATTAAGGCGATTGGTCTAACGTGCGCCAGTGTGATCGCATCCCGACTTGCCGCGCGCGGGTCAGGAACCGCAGTACTTCCTGGCTGTAGGTAGGTAGGAAAGCAACGCGAGTTCAGAGTTGACTGCGCCGGCACTCGGCTTTCTAGACCAGTCTATCCCACGCGGCGCGATCGGCGATGGTCGTCGCGTAGCAGATGATCAATCTGAGGGCCAGGCCAAGAATCCTCACCAAGCGCGGCATCCAGGCGACAACTTGTGGACGTTTTTCGGACATTTCCTGAAGCTGCATGGATCTAAATTTCTGCTCAAAATGCGTCATAATAATATGGAGCACGGAACTTAGCGTCGCCCGCCCGACACTCGAAAAGGACGCAGATCGGGATAGCTCATTTCGATCCGTGTCCAGTCTGGATTGTTGCCCCTGGCGGAACGATAAGGTCGTCGAGCTTCCTGCTATGCCCTGCGCGGTGCGGGGCGGTTGTGTATCCGGCACGACCGCCCCCGCAGGGAGGCGGTCTGCCCTCAAGGGAGACCGATTCATGAGCCTTCTATCCACGACTTGTCCGGCGTCCGATGCAATCCATCCCCATGCAGACTTCCTCAAGCTGCGTCCTGTCATCGACAGGCATGCACGCGTCGTTTTTCGCGCCAGTTCTGATCTCGATCAGGAGGAGGCATCCGCAGAGGCTGTGGCGGCTGCCTATGAGAGCTACCTTCGCCTCAGGAAGCGCGGCAAGGAGATCCCGCCCGTGACTTTCCTTCGGTCATGGCGCGTTTCGCGGTACGGCACGTCAAGGACGGTCGCCACGTCGGCGGCCGCAGAAGCAGCTACGACGCCTTCTCCTCCAGGGCCCAGCAGACGCACGACTTTCGGGTTGCGTCCTTAAGCCGTCCTTCATTCGGAAGGCATTCCACGCAACCCACGCGCGAAGCGTTTGCGGAGCATCTGGCGGACAACACGCAAACGCCGATACCCGACCAGGTTTGCTTCCGAATCGACTGGCCTGCGTTCCTTCGCACGCTCCACAGGCGGGACCGGGCCATGATCAAGTTTCTGGCGTTGGGAAACTCGGCCACGGCGACGAGCAGGAAATTTGACATGACGGTAGGACGAGTAACCCAACTCCGGCAGTCTTCCCAGCCATTCGGAAACTGTTCAGCGAGAAAAGGTGGGCTCTTCGTAGCCCGGCCGGCGGCGAACTGGGCTCCTCGGTCTTGCTTGCTCTGCGTCCCCCGAACTACGAGCCACGCATACTCATCTGTGCCGGGTCGGGCGCGACCGCACAGACTGCCGAGATGATCGATCTTTCCGTCCCGATGCCAGCGTGGAATGCACTCCCCAATCTGAGCCAGCCACGTCCGCAACAATGTACTGCGACGCTGCTGCCGGACGGAAGGGTTTTTCTCGCCGGAGGGACGGTATCGGCGGGCATTTTGGTGCC
>JACPZP010000077.1 GCA_016195405.1 Planctomycetota bacterium
CTTGCGCGGCGTTTCGGCAGGCATGCCATCCATGCCGACATCATGCCAAATCGAAGTGCCTGGCGCAATACTGTACAAAAGCTTTATTCAGTGCGCAAATTCCGTGCCGAACACTATTGGTATCAGGACCCTTTTAGGTAGGTTGGATAGCTTAGAAAGAAGGCTCCCGGCAGCCTCGTTGTGTCAGCATCGTGCCCGATCGTGCGCGACTTAGCACTTCTCGGATCTTGCACGCCGACACCGCCGGGAGTTTGTAGAAGTCAAGCTCCGTTGCCATGAAATCCCGCAAAAGTGCGTGTTTTTTCGTCTCCTGAGCATCGGGGGTATGTGAGAGTGAGACTGTGGAGCTGTGACAAAATCCTGCGCGTAAGCCTATTCTGCTGCATTGGTTAGAGTGACAAGCTCAGCGCCAAACTGCTTGAGGCTGTGACTTTCCTTTGGCGCCGGCGGCAATACGTTTCACCACGTAGTGCATGTGCGTAACATGAATCGAATGCTTGCCCACGCTCGCCACGGGGCCAGCCTACAACATCCCCGATGAGCGAAGCCACCTCCGGCGCCATCGGTATATTGGCATTCCGCTTGCAATTTGCAACAATGCCTTCACCGGAGGGGTGGCAGAGCGGCCGATTGCACCGGTCTTGAAAACCGGCAAGGGTCACACCTTCGAGGGTTCGAATCCCTCCCCCTCCGCTTTAGCTCGGCCCTCGCTCACGCGTCGGGCTATTTGCCTTCCATCTGTGTGCGAAGCACCTCTACCGCGCGTTCAAGCTGCCGGTCGCGGCCGGCGAAGTAGTCAGACGGACCGTTGTCGACGTAGATATCCGGACGGACGCCGTAATTCTCCAAGTTGGTGCCGTCCACATTCCACAATCCCGACGAGGGCGTGCGCAAGGACGAGCCGTCCATCAGGCGATACGCGCCCGTGCCGATGACCGCGCCGTAGGTGGTGACGCCGACGATCTTGCCTAATTTCAGGGTGCGGAAACCGTCGGGAAAGACTTCCGCATCGGACGTCGAGCGCTCGTTGGCGAGAACCGTCATGGGGCCGAAGAAGCCGCGCATGGGGCGGGTCGCCTCGACGGCGTCGCGAACTTTCGTCTTCTGGTATTGCCGCAGGCCTAAGAGTGCGAGCAATTCCTGGTCGATGTTGCCGCCCGGATTGAAGCGCTGGTCGATGATCAGGGCTTTCTTGGTGCGGAGTTGGGCCAGGTCGCGCTCGAACTTGCGATAGGCCGGCTCGCTCATTTGGCGGATATGCAAGTAGCCGATCTCGCCGCCCGAGAGCTTTTGCGTCATCTGCCGCCGCTCTTCGACCCAGCGTTCATATTGCAGGTTGGCGTGTTGAAGCGCGCCGACGGGAGTGACGCGAGCTTTCCAGGCGCCTTCTGGAGCGGGCTTGTCGTTGACGGTGAACTCCATGCGGGCGCCTGCGGTGTTGGCATAGCTCTTCCAGTAGTTGTCGCCGGCTTTGAGCGGCTCGTCGCCGACGGCGAGGATGAAATCCCCTTGCGCCAGCTTGATGTAGTCCTTATCGGCCGGCCCGTTCTTGTAAATGTGGCTGACGCGGTAGACGCCGCTCTTGTCGGGCTCGATCTCGAAGCCGGGAAAGCGCCCCGATTCAACGTTGCCGCCGCGTCCGCCGCCCACGCCGGCGCTGATGCCGGTGTGCGACGCGTTCAGCTCGCCCAAGAGCATGTTGACCACGTCGAAAAGGTCGTCCTGGGTGCCGACGTGATCCATGAGCGGCTCATAGAGAGCGCGCATGCTGTCCCAGTTGACGCCGTGCATGGCTGGATCATAGAAGCGATGTTTCATGACGCGCCAGCTTTCGCGGAATACTTGCAAGCGTTGCTCGCGATGATTGACGTCGACGCGGACAGTGAAAGCGAGTTTCTTGCCAGGACTAGCTGCGCCGGTTGCAGCCGCGCCGGCGCCTGGACCGCGTCCACCTGGCGAAGCCGCAGCGGACGGCGCACCAGGGCCTTGCCCGCTTGCGAACGCCGTCGAGTAGATCGACTTGCCTTGCTGGTAAAAGAGAGTGCGACCGTCGCGCGCGAATTGCAGCGAGCCAAGCCCGCCGCCGGCGAAGCCGCCGCGCGGCGGACCGTCGTCCTCATCGGCAGACGGCGCCGACTGGGCCACGCGCGTGAGCTTGTCGCCATCGATCTGCACCGACCAGATCGACTGCACGGTGCGGCCGCCTTCAACGCCCGAGGTGGCGAATGCGACGGTCTTGCCGTCGGGCGAAACCGCGAGACTGCCGATGTTGTCCGGCGTGCGGGTTAGCTGGCGTGAGCGGCGGCCGATGCCCTCGAAGTCGATTTTCCCTTCGACCGGTTTCTTCGCCGCACTCTCGCCATCGCCGGCCTTGCCATCGCCGGCCTTGCCATCTCCTGACTTGCCATCTCCTGACTTGCCGTCGCCGGACTTACGCGGTTTTTGCTTCGCGGCAGCTTCTTCGCTGTCGACGCCCTTGTCGGCGGGATCTTCCGTCTCGCGGGCCAGCGCGGTGCAGAAGACCTGCGCCGTCGATTTGCCCTGAATGGAGCTGATTGGAATGACCAGCTCCATTCCTGACAGATACACGAGGTACTTGCCGTCGGCGGTCCAGTGGGCGCCGGCGTCGCTGTAGCTGGAATCATCCGTGATGCGCCGGGCCTGCCCACCTGAGGCCGGCATGACGTAGACGTGCGGCAAGAAGGTTGCATCCTGTTTCGTGAACGAGATCCACTTGCCGTCAGGCGACCACTGCGGGTTTTGGATCAGCATCGCGCCGCCGCGCTCTCCCGGAATCAGCGCGAGCGTTTTGCCGTCCTCGACGCCAAAACGAAGAAGCTCTTTGCCAGACGAGAATAGGAGAGCTTGCGAGTCGGGCGACCAGCGGAGTTGGCCGCGGACCGCGTCGCCCGTCGAGACTTCCTTCTTCGCGAGGCCGAATTCGTCGCAGATGTAGACGGCTTCGCGCCCGTGCTCATCGCCGATATAGGCGATGCGCTTGCCGTCGGGCGACCAGGCCGGCTGTGTTTCGCGTGCGCCCGGAGTTCGCGTCAGCCGGCGCGTCTCGCCCTTTTCCGTGGCAATCGAGAACAGCTCGCCGTGAATCGAAATAACCGCCCGTTTGCCTGAGGGCGACAAACCGAAGCTGTCCGCCTCGCTGTTATAGGTCAACGATTCCAACGTATTGTCGGCGTCGTCGGTCGCGATGTCGATCTTGATCGGCGTACTTTGGCCGCTGGCCAAGTCGAGCTTGCACAGGCCGAAGTTTTCCTCGTAGATGATTGTCTTGCCGTCGGCGGAAAGCGATGGGAAGAAGAGGGCGCCGCTCGTGTGGTGAGTGACCTGCACCGGTTCGCCCCCCTGCTCGCGCACTTTCCAGATATTGTTGATCGAGTGCAGAGCGTCCGGGCTGCCGGCCTTGGCTTTCACGTTGCGGTCGGAGACGAAATAGATTTCGCCGTTGGCGTACATCGGCCACAGGTTGTTCGCCTTCCATTCGTCGGGCACGCCGTCGTCGACCAGGCGCGTGTAGCTGGTTTTGTCGAAGTCATAGACCCACAAGTCGGCGGCATAGCTGCCGCGGTAATGCTTGCGCGACCAGGTCATGGGATGGCGGTTGAAGGCCAGCTTCTTGCCGTCGGGCGAATAGCTGCCCCAGTAGCCCCAATCGACAGGCAGCGCCGCTTCGAGCCCGCCCGAGACAGGCACTTGGAACAGCGTGGGAATCCCGCCATAAGGCTGTCCGCGCGCCGACGAGAAGACAACGTGTTTCGAATCACGCGTCCAGCCGACCACCGTATCGTTCGCGGAATGATAGGTAAGGCGCGTGGCCCTGCCGCCTTCGCCCGGCATGACGAATACATCATAATTGCCGTAGCGATTCGACGAGAACGCGATCCACTTGCCATCGGACGAGAAGCGCGGATGAATATCGCGGGCCTTGTGCACGGTGATCCGATGGGCCGGGCTGCCTTCTTGCATAAGCCACAGATCGCCCAAATAGCTAAAGACGATGCGGCCATTGTGGTAGTCCGGATGCCGGGCCAGCTTCACCTCATCCGCCCGCCCGGAAGCCACGAGTCCAAGCCCAGCCACGCATGAAACCAGCCACAAAGCGGTGAAACGCAGAAGCGACGCCATGGCAACCCTCGGGAACGAGAAGAGATTTGGATAATGGACATCATAGGCCGTAGGACGGTTTTGCAAACCGTCCCATCGAACGGACGGATTGCCCGTCCCATGTATTCGCTGCTTTTTGCAATAAGAGCCGATCCTTCTGGGCTAAGCCGGCGACTTCGCTCACAATTCCGACCGGACTCTTCTCGAAGAGCACCGCATAGAAAACACATGCGGCAAGGTACGACCCTGCAAGACTTGGATGACTGCCGTCCCGGTCATGCAACACCGGCAGGTCGTGATTGCGCATGAAGCGCTGCCAGACTTCGCCCACCGGAACGATTGTCGCGCCCAACTCCCGGCCAATTTCGAGGTAGGCATCCGTGATGGTTTGCTGCGTTTGGGGGGCGTGCTTTCGCGCCCAAGTCAAGTAGAGAATCGTCTTCGCGCCGGCAGCCTTGATCGCTTCGTCAAACAGCCTTACGTTTTCGTGCATTCGCTTGGCGTTCTTGATCGGCAGCGTGCTTTGCTCCTGGAGCACGACGTAGTCGAAATGACCGTCCTTGATCGCCTTGATCGCTTCGCCCGCGTTCCAATGCGCGCGCAACGAAGCGCCGCCACGGCTGATCAAGCATTGCTCGATTTTCTTGCCCCGTTTCGCGGCCAAGTCGGCGATCAGCCCCGGCAGATTGTTGCGCGCCGTGAAGCTGTTGCCGATGAAAAGAATCTTCAGAAGTGCGGCCATGAGTCCGTCCAATTCGGGTCAAACGCTCTTGTCCGTCACGGACTTTTGTTTCCATTGGAAACGGCGAGCGGCAACGGCCTCGCAGCCTTCGGACTGGCCGCGTTGAAATCCTCCCCAACCAAATCAGCGATCGTCGCCGCAACCTGCGACTGCGTGACTTCAATATTCTCGCGCTCGCCCAGCGCCTTCGTATCCGGCCCCATCACGGCGGCCCAAATGAATTCGGCATGGGGCACGTCCTTGCCATGATCGGTCCAGTCCGCGCGAGTCGAGCCCCGCCCGTGATCCGTCGTAATGAGCAGCGCCGTCTTATCCTTATATCTGGCGTCTTTCTGCAGCGCCCGCCATGTTTCGGCCAAGAATCGATCCGCCTTGTGGGCGGCGTCTAGGTACAGATCATAGCGACGTCCATGTCCCCATTCGTCCGTCTCACCCAGGGCGATGTAGAGCACGCGCGGACCGCGCCGCTTGAAGGCCGAAGTCGCGGCCGCCATGATGAAAACGTCAAAAGCATTGTCGGTCCAGTAGCGCGGCATCATTTCCATCAACGCGTTCGTCTGCCGTTCGCGCTCCGTGAGATCGTCAGCTTTCAGTGGTTCCCAGCCGGCGTGGACTGGCAGGCCGTTCTTGCGCGAGCGGAAAATGAACGGAAACACGTCCCAGGTGCAGACGGCTTCGACCCGGCCTTTGAAACCCGGCCGGCCGTTAAGGAACTCGAAAACGGATAGATTGAGATTATCCTTCTTGTTGTTGGAGTCGATGCGCGGGTCGGGAAAGCCGCAGAACATCTCGTTGTAACCGGGGTAGGAGAACTTCAGCCCATTGGTGCTCCGCGCGGCTGCCTTCCGGGCGGGGTTGCCGAAGACCTGGCCATTTTTGGCGACTGTCCCCCAGAAAAAAGGCAGCAGCGCCTCGCGGCGTGCCAAAGCGGTCTCCCGCCAGTAGCGACGTTTGAGATCCGGCAGGTCGCGGACGCCGCCAGCCTTAGGATCTTTGGGATCCATCAAAGACTCATCGGCGCCGGAAAACAGTTCCTGCCAACGAAAGCCGTCCAACGTGACTACCACAATATTTTCGGCTTTACGCGGCGAGGACTCTCCGGCCGTGACCGATTGGAAGAGTGCAGCGATCGCGACCAATGCAGCGGCAAGTTTCCGCATCCATCACCTCGAGGCTGAAATGTATTGCACGTGGCATCTCGTCCGCGCTTGCCGTTGGCTCGCGGCTAAACGTATTATCGGACTCCGTTCGTGCGCTTGTGCGTTTCGAACCACTTCAATACGCACGCCGTCCTGGCCATCGCCTGGCTCGGTCTCGCCGAGTAGTCGTGCGATGCTCCGGGAATACGGACGAGCGCGGTGTCTACTTTGCGCAGCTTGAGGGCCTGATAATACTGCTCCGACTCCGAGATCGGCGTGCGGTAGTCTTCCTCGCCGGTGACCACCATCGTCGGCGTCTTGACGTTGCCCACCAAGGACAACGGCGATCTCTTCAAGTAATGCTCCGCGTGTTCCCACGGCGGGCCGGGGAACCAATACTTGCTGAAAAACGGATACGCGTCCGAGGTCAGGACGAAGCTATACCAGTTGATGACCGGCTTACCGACGACGGCGCCGGCGAAGCGATCGGTTTTGCCGACGATCCAGGCCGTCAACACGCCGCCGCCCGATCCTCCGGTGACGAACAGCTTCTTGCGGTCGATGTAGCCTTTGGCGACGACGGCATCGATCCCCGACATCAGGTCGTCGTAGTCGTTGCCGGGATAAGCATGGTGGATGAGATTGCCGAATTCCTCGCCGTAGCTGGTGCTGCCGCGCGGGTTGGTGTAGAAGACGACGTAGCCGGCGGCGGCGAATTGCTGGTTTTCCAGGGCGAAGCGTGGCCCATAGTTGGCGAAGGGGCCGCCGTGAATCTCAAGGATCAGCGGATATTTCCTGTTGGCGTCGAAGTTCGGCGGCTTGACGATCCAGCCGTGAATCTCGCGTTTGTCATAGGACGATTTCCAGCGGATCTCTTCGGTGCTCGCAAGCGATCGCTGGTCCAACAATCCTTGGTTCAGGTTCGTTAGGCGCCGCGGCTTGCCCCCATTGGAGACGATCGCCACGTCGGCGGGATGATCGGGGCTCGTCAGCGTGAAGGCGAGGCTGCCCTCCTTACTCGCGGAGTAGGACCCTCCCGAATACGGCCGATCGAGGGACAAGCCGCCCACATTCCCGGTGAGCGTCGTCACCTTCCCGTCGAGGGAGACGTTCCCCAGCTTCGTGTCGCCCTGGTCGTCGAACTGGACGAACAGACTTGTTCCGTCCTTGTTCCAAACGGGCGACTGAATGTCGCGGTCGAACGATCCGGTCAGCATCCGCTGATTCGTTCCGTCGCGATTCATGATGTAGAGATGAGTAATCTGATAGCCCTGCCGCCTGTCGTCGAAGCCAAGATAGGCGACCTTCGTGCCATCCGGAGAGACGGCGGGGCTGTGATCGGGGCCGCGGCGATCGGTCCGCTTGGTGATCCTCCCATCGCCAAATGACACCTCGTAAATGTCGGTATCGAGCGGCTCATCTTCATTCTCCGGGAAGCGGTTCGCGGAGAAGAACAGCGCCTTGCTGTCGGGCGTCCATTCCAAGCGCCCGCCTCCGCGGAACGATCCGCCAAGGTCCAAGGGTTCTTTCGTGAGCTGTCGTGGAGTCCCACCCTCGGCGGGCATTACGAACAGATGCGGCTTTGCGTCCTTGAGGTATCCCTGGCCGTCGAAACGGTAGATCGTCCTTTGAATGACCTTCGGAGGCGGCGCCCATTCCGCGCCCGGAGGTGCAGGCGGCAAATCGACATAGGGCTTCACCTTTTCCGGAACGGCCATCATGAATGCGATCTGCTTGCCATCGGGCGACCAGCGCGGGTTTGATGGCGCGGACGTGAGCTTGGTTAGGGCAGCCGATCGATTCGATTCAAGCCACAGACAATTGAGCTGTGGCGTGCCGTCGCGACTGGAGACATAAACGATCTGCTTGCCGTCGGGCGACCAGCGCGGCGAGCTGTCGTTGACGTTGCCTGTGGTAAGAGCCTGGTGATTGCTGCCGTCGGTGTTAATGAGCCAAAGGTTCGAACGCCGCCGATCCTTCATGATGTCCATGAAGTTGCGGGCATAAACGATCTTCTTGCCGTCAGGCGAGATCTGGGGATCACGCGCGAGTTCCATTTGAAAGACATCTTTGAGCTGGAAGGGCAGCTTTTCGGAGTCGGCTCCGAGCGCGGGCAATGTAAACAACATGAGTGCGAAGAGGGGCAGGCGCATTTTGTTTCCTTCTCGTCAAGTCATCAAGGGCATATTTCTCCAAATGTTATACGCCATACATCTATGATAGATGTCCGTTGGGAAAGGTAATTCGAAGCTTCCAAACAAACAAAAAGCGGCTTTCCCGCATCTTAGGTCCGGCTCGGCTCGCCGGACTTACTGTGTGGGAAAGACCGCACTATGTGAATCCATCCATGGAGCAAACAGGGCGCTTGGCGGTTTATCGCCCCCAGCTGTAGCTGTAGGACGGGTAGTGGTACGAGTAGTAGTAGGGCCACCAGTAACCGTAGTACCAATTGGAACGCCAATGGTTCCAGTGGTGACGGTGATGGCGATGGCGGTGATGACGATGGCCATGACGCCGGCCGTAGGAATCCGCGTCGGTGCTCCGCACGGCGCTACTGCGTACGACGGTAGTCGCGCGGTTGGCGACGGAGTTGGTGCCGGAAGCCTGGGAGGCGGTCGCCCCAATAGCGAGAGCCGCGACCGCGACGGAAAGAATCACAAGCCGCTTCATTTTATTCTCCTTGCTGGTTGGCAGCAGTAATGAGGAATGGTCGGGAACATGGTTTCCATAAGAAGCAGCGTCGGTGCCGCGTCGAAGTCGGTATGTTGGGCATTCAAGCAAACGTGCACGTAAACCGTTAATGCATAGCCTGTTGTGATCTAGTTCGAACTCGCCTCGATGCGTTCTCGATTCGACTATCGGAAGTCGACTCGTATTCAGTTTGATACTCAACGCCATGATTTGATACGGGCCGATATTCTGCCTTGCGGAAGATAGGGGGTTTTGGTATCGTCCGCGCCGTTGGACGGTGTTTCAAAACGAGACGATCTACTCGAGTTGATCGGGGCTTGCAGATAAATAATCGGGGGATACCCTCGTGCAAAGCGAGCGCGTCGAGAGGTTTGATTTACCTAACAAACTTGCTTCAAAGAACTTATGAAGTCGCCCTCGAGACGCACGCTTTTTCCCTATGATGTATCGAACTCGCAGGACCAGTGTCTCCATTGGAGAACGCCATGGATCCGTTGGCCCGTGGAACAGCCGGCCATGTGAATGGCTCGGTGAATGGCTCCACGCACGGAATTGACTGGGAAGAGTGTGAGTGCCTCTCGTGCGGCGGCGGCAAATGGTCCGCCCTCTTCGAAGCGCCCGATCCCATGCCCGGCGGGACCGGTCTATGGTTCATCATCGTTAAGTGTCAAGAATGTGGACTTTGCTTCACCAACCCGCGCCCCAGCCCCACGTCCATCGAGCGCTTTTACCCCAACGAATACGAGCCGCATGACGCCCCACCTGACAAATCATGGCGCACGCCGTGGTGGCAGAGGATGCCGCTCCTCCGCGGCGGCGAAGGCCAGCGCAAAATCATTCCCTTGCACGGCGAGGGGCGGTTGCTGGACTTCGGTTGCGGCGGTGGTTCGTTTCTTCTGCGGATGCGGGCCCAAGGCTGGAACGTTACCGGCGTCGATTGCTCTGACGCCCCGATGGCGCGCTTGCGCGAGCGTTACGGCCTACGCGCGCTCACCGGTTCGTTGCCGCATCCGGAACTGGCGCCTGAATCCTTCGATGTGATCACGATGTGGCAAGCGCTGGAGCACATTCACCAGCCCTTGGAAGTTCTCAGGGCTGCTTGCAAAATCTTGGTGCGCGGCGGAAAGTTGATCGTCACCGTACCCAATATCGACAGCATGGCGTTCCGCTGGTTCGGATCGGCCTGGAACGGGCTGGACTTGCCGCGCCATCTCGTTCACTTCAGCCCGAACACCTTGCGCTTGATGCTCTACCGCGCCGGCTTCCAGGTCGGCAAGGTCGGTATGGTGCGCCGCTCCGGCTGGCTGCGTCACTCGGCCCGTCAGGCGAAGCGGCTCCTTGAGGGCAGAACGCGCTGGTCCAAGTGGCTGCAAGGCAAGTCGATGTCCAATCTGGCAAGCTGGTACGCCTACTTGAAGCGCCGCTCCGATTGCATGGTCGTGACCGGCGTCAAGCGCTGACCGGAAGGCTCACCGGCGAATCACTTGGCGGCTGTGATCTTGAGGTTGGCGAACTCGCCGCCGGAATCGTTTCCCACAAAAAGACCGACCTTGCCGCCCTTGCGGTCGCTCAGTTCCGTAACCACCAAGCTGGGTTCCTTGGCGTTATCGACGAATACGCTTATTTTCCGTTTCTCCACTACAATCCGCGCGTGAAACCAGCCGTTGGGGTCGGGCACGGGGTTCACCGCCTTCTCATACTTGCCGGTATGTTCCTGACGCAATTTCTTCCATGGATATTGCGCGTGGGAGACGTACTGCACCGCGTGGGACTGGCGCTCCGCATCGGCTGACTTGAAGTTGAACGGGCGGAAATAGACGGCGTCATGTGTCTTGCCGTCGACGACGCGGAATGCGATCCCCACGAAGCTCTGCTGCGGCTTGTCTTCGCCTTTGATGTCGACTTCGATCACGCCTTCGGTGAAATCAAAGTCGTCCATCCAGGCGATCCCCATGGCGCGATTCTTATCAAACTTCACGCCCTTCTTGCCGGCCTCGTCGAGAGCTGTCGCTTTGCGGCCTACGACATGCCAGCCCTTGCCGTCCGCCAGAAGGGACAGATCGGCGGTAGTGACTTTGTCCTTCGACACCACCGCCTGTGTGAGGCATGCAAAGACCACAGCTGCCGATAGCCCGGCCAGCAAACGCTTCATGGTTGTTCTCCGCATCGGTATTTCGCGTCAGTTTTTCTTGCAGACGTGTGGCCGACCCGCCGTATTCAAATTACCGACCGGCCGATCGCGTAATACTTGAAGCCGTGGCCTTGCACCGATTTCGGTTCGAAGAGGTTGCGGCCATCGAAAATGACGTGTTCGCGCATCAGGCGGCGCATGACTTCGAAGTCGGGGCGGCGAAATTCCTGCCACTCGGTGACGATGACGAGGCCGTCGGCGCCTTCCAAGGCACCGTAAGGGCGATCGCAATAGGCCAGCTTGTCGCCATAGATGGCCCGCGCGTTGGCGATAGCCTCGGGGTCGTGGACGCGCAGGCGGACTCCGTCGGCGAGCATGGCGTCGATCAAGGCCAGGGCTGGCGCTTCGCGAATGTCGTCGGTGCGCGGCTTGAAGGCAAGCCCCCAGATCGCAAGGCATTTTTCCTTGAGCTGCGGCCCGAAATGCTGGCGAACCTTGCTCGCCAGCACCATTTTCTGGTTGTTGTTGACGCGATCGACGGCTTCGATCAAATCCACGGGAATGTTGAGCGACTTGGCGAGATGGATGAGGGCGCTTACGTCCTTGGGGAAGCAGCTGCCGCCGTAGCCCGGGCCGGGAAAGAGGAATTGAAAGCCGATGCGCTGGTCGTGGCCGATGCCGCGGCGGACGTCGTTGACGTCTGCGTCGAGGCGCTCGCACAGATTGGCCATCTCGTTGATGAAGCTGATCTTGGTGGCGAGCATGGCGTTGGCGACGTATTTGGTCATCTCCGCGCTTTCGGGAGACATCACCAGAAAGGGGCGCTCGGTGCGCAGGAACGGTTGATAGAGTTCGTGGAGCAGGTCGCCGGCCGCGGCGTTGCGGACGCCGACGACCACGCGATCGGGTTTCATGAAGTCATCGACGGCGGCGCCTTCCTTGAGAAATTCCGGATTGCTGACCACCTCGACGCGCCGGCCCGCCTTGGCGCTCATGCGTTCGGCGAGCGCGCGATTGGTCCCCACCGGCACCGTGCTTTTGATCACGATAACAGCATCGGGTTTGCTGACGGCGGCCAAGACATCGCCTACCGCCCAAAGGTTGCGAAGGTCGGCGGCGCCATCGTCCTTTTCCGGCGTGCCGACGGCGATGAAGACGAGCGCCGCTTCCCTGACTGCGCCGGCGAGGTCGGTTGTGAATCGCAGCCGTTGCTCGCGGACGTTGCGCTGCACCAACTCGAGAAGTCCCGGCTCATAAATCGGCAGCTTGCCCGCCTCCAACGTCGCGATCTTGGCGGCGTCCTTATCGATGCCGACGACTTCATTGCCGCTTTCCGCGAGGCAAGTGCTGGTGACCAAGCCGACATAGCCGGTGCCGATGACTGCGATTTTCAAGATGTGATCTCCGTCAATTGCTTCCCCGAATCTTCGGCTTCTGATCCTGGACGCGCTGCACCTGCCAGCCCTTGGGCAACGATGGTGCTTCGAACTCGGTTGCCTTGAGCTGGGCGTTGGGCTGGATGTTGCGGAAGTTCCAGGTCACTTCATTGCCGTTGGGCTGCAGGAACCAGACCTGGGCCGGCAAGGAATTGCTCTGCAGAAGGGCGAGGCGCGCTTCCTGGAAGTCGGCCTTGTCCTGCGCCTGTTTCGGCAGCACCTTGATATAGTAGTACCATTTGTCGTCCGCCGGCACGTAGCTTAGCTGATAGCGCTGCTTCGCTTCGGCCGCTTTCATGCCGAACAGGAAACTAAGCAAATTGTCTTCCGCCACCTGACCAGGCTTTGGGGCGGGCAAGGTGTGTACGCGGATCATCTTGTTCGCCGGGTCGAATTCATACAGAAAGGTGCCCGTGCAGATATACTTCTCGTAGCGGTCGGACTGAGGTTTGCCGTTCACTTCTTTCACTAATTCCAGGCTCGCCCGGCTGGTTTGGTTCGGCAGAGTGGATTTGAGAAACCTCGCATTGCCTTTGAACTTGTCCGAGTTTTGGAAAACCTTGTCCTTCGTGAGTCGTTCACATTCCAAAGTCAGGCTTTGCATGCCGGACATTACTTTTTCCCAACTCGCCAGCACTTGATCGAGCTTCAGGGCGTTCGGATCGGCCTGTTGCGGCGACCCCTGCCCCAGGACAAGTGCGGCGCTTGCAATTAGAATCACGACGGAAGAAAGCGTCGTTCGCATGGGTTTTCTCCAGGCTACGGAGTTTTCAGATTTGGAATGCGCTCCAGCTGCCAACCGGCGGGCGGCGGCTCGGGCGGGGCGAATGCTCTTTCGTCGAGCGCGGCATTGGGCTCAATCTTGCTGAACTCCCAACGCACCACGTTGCCGTTAGGCTGCTGCAGCTCGACCATCGCCGTCAAAAGATTGCTGCGGTATAGGGCGACGTAGGCGACGCGGAAGTCGGCCTTGTCCTGTTCTTCCTTGGGCTCGACCTTGACGAGGAAGTAGTAAGCGTCTTTGGCAGGCTCCAGGCTCAAGCGATAGCGTTTGGCCACGTCGGCCGCGCTCTTGCCGAACATCAAGGACAGCACGCCGGCATCGCGGTCGCCGGCCTTGAGTTGTCCGACGGCATGTTTGCGGATGACCTTGTTGGCGGCCGAATATTCGTAAAGCGCGCTGCCGCTAAACAGGTACTTCTCGAAGCGATCGGGCTGCACCCTGCCGCCGACGACCTTGAACAATTCCAGACTTGCGCGAATGCCCCGTTTGGCCTGCGCCGGCCGCAATAGCTTGGCTGATCCCCTGTATTCTTCGGTGGTCTCGAAGACTCTGTCTTTGGTGGTTCGCTTGCATTCCATCGAGAGACTTTGCAGATTTGACAGAGCTTTTTCCCAGCCGCTGAGGAGATCATCAACCTTCGGCGCTTGGGCAAACTGCGGAGTTTGGCTGAGCGCGGAACTAGAGCCGCCCGCAATCAAGCCTGCGATCAAGACCGAAGTGAAAGGCTTGGAGTACATCACGTTCCTTTTTTGGGGCGGCGGGTCTTGCAAGCGGCTTGTTTATAGCAACTTAGGCACATAGCGCGAAGGGCGTTTCTTGCCGCGAAAAAGCCGAGGTAGGCGACTTGTGGGTTGTGTATGATGGCGCAATGGCGAACATCAAGTTTCCAGAATCCGAAGCAGCATTTTGGGAACGACTTGAGTTCGAGGAGCTATCCCTGAGCTGCGAAAAGGGAAGACAGCATCCTAATTCATGGACGAACATCGGTCGCGGTGTTGTCCATGAATCTGGCCCACCGAGTCGCTCAACGTGCCGCGCTTTTGGCCGAAGGCTCTCAGAATGTGACCGTCTGGAGTCGTTGCTGATTGCCAAATCCATTTTTTTCCCAGTCCGAAATCGTTGGGTTCGCCATTTTTCCTGTCTTTTCCGCCGCCAAATGATGTGACACCACACCGTCAATTTTTTGTTCCCTAACTTCCGCAAAGGCAGCATCTTCGGCATAATTAAAAAGCTTTGTCCAGACGCCGCCAATTTGTATAGTGCTTAAATCCCTTTAGGATGGACTACTGGAAGACGGCTTCGGGTAAACTCGGTGATTTACAAGAGCCGATTTATCTGTTAGGATGACCAGTAGAAATACGTTCATTCACAGGATGTGTCCCTATGCATATTCCTCGCCGCTTCACCCGCGAGGGGAGTGATCCCTTCGCGTCGCTGAACTTCGCGCCCCGCTCCTCGCGCATCGTCAATCCGGACGGCACCGTCGTCTTCGAGATGAACGACGTGCTGGTTCCTGAGGGCTGGTCGCAGGTCGCGGTCGACATCCTCGCCCAGAAGTACTTCCGCAAAGCCGGCGTGCCCCAGAAGATCGAGCCCGCGCGCGAGGACGGCGTGCCCACGTGGCTGCAACGAGGCCGGCCCGCGCCCGGATCGGCTCTGGGCCACGAGACCGACGCCCGCCAGGTCTTCCATCGCCTCGCCGGCTGCTGGACCTATTGGGGCTGGAAGGGCGGTTATTTCTCATCGGAGTCCGACGCCCGCGCCTTTTTCGATGAATCCTGCTACATGCTGGCCAATCAGATGGCCGCGCCCAACAGCCCGCAATGGTTCAACACCGGGCTCAACTGGGCCTACGGCATTGAAGGGCCGCCGCAGGGACACTATTTTGTCGATCCAGTCAATCGTCAGATGACGCGCTCGACGAGCGCCTACGAACGGCCCGCGCCCCACGCCTGCTTCATCCAATCGATCAACGATGATCTCGTCAACGAAGGCGGCATTATGGATTTGTGGGTGCGCGAGGCGCGCATCTTCAAGTACGGCTCCGGCACCGGCACGAATTTCTCCGCCCTGCGCGGCGAAGGCGAACCGCTTTCGGGCGGCGGCAAATCCAGCGGCCTCATGAGCTTCCTCAAGATTGGCGACCGCGCCGCGGGCGCCATCAAGTCCGGCGGCACCACGCGGCGGGCGGCCAAAATGGTCGTCCTCGATCTCGATCACCCCGACATCGAGGACTTCATCGGCTGGAAAGTTGTCGAAGAGCAGAAAGTCGCCGCTCTGGTTGCCGGCTCCAAACTCCTCAACCGCCATCTGAACGCCATCCTGAAGGCGTGCCAGGCCCCCTCGCCGGCGGCGCCGCTCTTTCCCAACGAGAAGGATTGGCAAGAAAGGGAACGCTTCGACCGCGCCAAAAACTCCGAGTTGCGTAAAGCGATCGCCGACGCCCAGGCCGACCTCATCGCGGCGAACTACATCGAACGCACGCTCCAACTCGCCCGCCAAGGCTTCACCGCCCTGCGCATCGAGGAGTACGACACCGATTGGAACTCGAAGGCCTATTACACCGTCTCGGGCCAAAACAGCAATAACTCCGTCCGCATCGACAACCGCTTCATGGATGCGGTGAAAAGCGAGGGCGACTGGCCGCTCTACTGGCGCACGGAAAAGGAAAAGGCTAAGAAACAAGGACGAGAGCCCAAGCCGCGAAAGACCCTGAAAGCCCGCGATTTATGGGACCAGATCGCCTACGCCGCCTGGTCCTGCGCCGACCCAGGCGTACAGTTCGACACCACCATCAACGAGTGGCACACGTGCCCGAACGATGGACGGATTAATGCGTCGAACCCGTGCTCCGAATACATGTTCCTTGACGATACCGCATGCAATCTCGCGTCGCTGAATCTCATCCGCTTCTACGAAAAAGTCCGCAATCGATTCGACGTCGACGCCTTCCGCCATGCGACGCGCTTGTGGACGCTCATCCTCGAAATCTCCGTCTACATGGCCCAGTTCCCCAGCCAATCCGTGGCGCAGAAATCGTATGACTATCGCACGCTCGGCTTGGGTTACGCGAACATGGGCACGTTGCTCATGGTGCAGGGGATTTCCTACGACTCGCCGGAAGGCCGGGCACAATGCGGGGCTCTCTCGTCTCTCATGCACGCGGCGTCCTACGCCATGTCGGCGGAGATTGCGGCCGAGGTCGGCGCCTTTGTCCGTTACGAGGCCAACAAGCAGACCATGCTGCGCGTGGTGCGCAACCACCGCCGAAGCGCCTATAACTCGCCGGCTAAGGAGTATGAGGCGCTCACCGTGCCGCCCGTCGGCCTCGATGAGAATTACTGCCCGGACTATCTGCTCCAAGCTGCTCGCAAAGAAAGCGATCTGATGGTGAGCCTGGGCGAAAAGTACGGCTACCGCAACGCCCAGGTCACCTGCATCGCCCCGACCGGCACCATCGCCCTGGTCATGGATTGCGACACCACCGGCGTCGAGCCCGACTTCGCCCTGGTCAAGTTCAAAAAGCTTGCTGGCGGCGGCTACTTCAAGATTATCAACGCCTCGATTCCGCCGGCGCTGGAGCGGCTTGGCTACTCGCCCGGCCAAATCGAGGACATCGTTCGCTATTGCCGGGGCAACGGCACCCTCGTCGGCTGCCCCCACGTCAATCATGACAGCTTGAAGGAAAAAGGCTTCAACGGCGAAATCCTCAAAAAGATTGAGAGCCAACTTGCCGGCGCCTTCGATCTGTCGTTCGTCTTCAATCGCTGGACTTTGGGCGACGAGTTCCTCAAATCGCTCGGCATCGCCGAGGAAAAGTTCAGCGCGCTCAGTTTCGACCTCCTCGCGCATCTGGGCTTCACGCGCGTTCACATCAGTGAAGCCAATGATTTCGTGTGCGGCACCATGACGATCGAAGGCGCGCCTCATCTCAAAGTCGAAGATTACCCGGTTTTCGACTGCGCGAACCGCTGCGGCAGGCTCGGTCAGCGCTTTCTCTCGGTCGAGGCGCACATCCGCATGATGGCCGCCGCCCAGCCGTTCGTATCCGGAGCGATTTCCAAGACGATCAACATGCCGCACTCGGCGACCGTGGACGACGTCAAGAACGCCTACACGCTGAGCTGGCAATTGATGCTGAAGGCCAACGCCCTCTACCGCGACGGCTCGAAGCTAAGCCAGCCGCTCAACACCGTCACCGATGTGCCGGAGGAATCCGTCGCCGAGGAACCGAAGCCCGAGCCGGTGCGCATCGCCGAGCGGATCGTGCATCGCTATATCGCTCGGCGGCGCCGGCTGCCCGATCGCCGGGCCGGCTACACCCAGAAGTCGCGCATCGGCAACCACAAGATTTACTTACGCACCGGCGAGTATGACGACGGCACCTTGGGCGAAATTTTCATCGACATGCACAAGGAAGGCGCCGCCTTCCGGAGCATGACCAACTGCTTCGCCATCGCCATCTCGCTCGGCTTGCAGCACGGCGTGCCGCTCGACGAGTTCATCGACGCCTTCCTGTTCACGCGCTTCGAACCTAACGGCGTGGTCGCGGGAAATCCGCACATCAAGATGACGACGTCGATCATCGACTACATCTTCCGCGAGTTGGCGATCACCTACCTGGGCCGGCACGACCTGGCCCACGTCGCTCCGGAGGATTTGCAACCCGACGCGCTTCACGATGAAGAGTCCGACGACATGGAATTCGAGGGCGAAGAAGTGGTGGCGGAACGCTTGATCGATCCCAAACCGGTGCCCCGAGCGTTCCGCACGCCGCGTTCGGGGCATCTACATCCCCTGCCGGAAAACGGCAGCCATCAGCGCAACGGCGGGGCGAGTGGACGAACTAATGCGCCGGTGGCCAAAAACGTCGGCGCGATGACGGCGATTGCCGACAAGATTCGCATCGCCCGGCTCAAAGGCTATGAGGGGGATCCTTGCTCCGAATGCGGCCAGCTCACGATGGTCAGAAACGGAGCGTGCTTGAAATGCGATACATGCGGCGCCACATCGGGGTGCAGCTAGAAAGCCCAAAACAAGGGGAGCCCCGGCGAGATACACGCACGGGGCTCCCTACAAAGTTGCGGCTGCGTCCGACGGCAGCCCGTCGGCTGCCTTAACGCAGCCGCCTCTGGTTACCACTACTCACGGATCACCTCCTTCTGCTAGAACCACCCCGCCGCGGCCGGCTAACCAGTTGCGGCCGCCAGCAGGCCTCTAGCCCGTCACGCCACGATAGCATGACCCGATAAGTGGATTGTAAGCGTTCCGACGGAGCCTTGTCAATGATTCGCGCTCGCAAAGCTGACCTTTCCACCCGCGTCATTTTCCACTGGTCATTGGCCCCAACACAAGACACAATAGCGGGGAAGCTGGAAACAACATCTCTTGTCCGCGGGGAGGATTCTTCATCATGGCCAGGTTGTTCTCGGTTGGTCTCTTGGGGATCTTGCTGCTTCCCGGCGTGTCGAGCGCCCTGGAAATCAAGAACGTGCGGCCTTGCTACGGCGTTCCGCTGGGGGCAACGCGGCATGACGTCAAACTCATTCCCGGCGACGTCCTGTTCATCACCTATGACATCGAGGGACTGAAGGTCGACACGCAGACAGGCAAGGCCAATTACCTCACCACGCTGGAATTGCTCGATAGCAAGGAGACGGTGCTTTTCAAGAAAGAGACTCCCAACGAGTCCTCGCCGCAACTAGGCGGCACGCGCATGCCCGGCGACCTGTTTATCAACACGGGGCGCACCCAAAAACCCGGCAAATACAAGATCCGGCTTACCGTCAACGACCGCATCGGCAAAGAGTCCAAGGCCTTCGTCTATGACTTCGAGCTTTTGTCGCCTACCTTCGGCTTCGTCGGCGTGACCGCGCCGGCGGTCGGCTTCCCGGGTCAAAACTACATGGCCGGCTTCGCCTTGGTCGACATGAGCCTTGATAAGAACAAACAACCGCTGGTCGACGTCATGATGCGCGTCCTCGATCAGTCGGGCACGAAGGAAGTGACTAAGCCGATCTACAGCAGCTTGCCCAAGGACCTGCCCGAGGACACCAACTTGGAGAAAGAGAACTTCCTGCCGATGCAATTTCCCATCTACTTGAACCGGGCCGGCACTTTCATGATCGAAATCAACGCCGCCGACAAGATCGCCAACAAAAAGATCCAGCTCAAGTATCCGGTCACGGTGATAGACGTTCCCGGAGGGAAATGAGGTACGATACGAACAGAGGAAGCGCCATGAATGAACTCCAAGATCGCATCGCCCAGTTTCGCAAGATGGCCAATGACGATCCGGACAACGAGCTGGGCCATTATCGGCTCGGTCAGTTGTTGATGGAGGCGGGTCAGCATGCGGACGCCGCCCGCTCCTTTCGCCGCACTTTGGAGTTGAGCCCCGAGTTCTCGAAAGTGTACCAGTTTCTGGGATCATGCCTCATTCAACTCGGCAAGCGCGAGGAGGCGGTCGTGGTCCTCAAGGAAGGCTTTGCCGTCGCGGACCAGCGCGGCGACAATATCCCGCGCGACGAGATCGTTAAACTTTTGGTCGGCCTCGGCGAGCCGGCGCCTTCGTCAAAGCGGACCTCCGCGGGGGCGCGAAGTGACGCCGGCGGCGGCTTTCGTTGTCAACGCCCCGGCTGCGCGTCGGGCGCTCACGCCCTGCAACTCGCCAAGCCGCCCATGAACGACGAATTGGGCCGTAAGATCCAGGCATCCGTCTGTGCTGACTGCTGGGAATATTGGCTGCGCAATATGAGCATCAAGGTCATCAATGAGATGCGTCTCGATTTGAGCGACGAGAAGAGCGTCGAAATCTACGATCAAATCATGCGTGAAACCCTGGGGCTGACATGAGCGCCCCTTTGAATCTGACTGCGATCGCCCAGAGCCATGACCGGGAATGGCCCGAGCATTACCTCGTCGCCCATGGCAAGAACGGCGCACTGGCAAGCTTTCCGGTCGAAACGCCAATGCAGTTGCGGCGCGGCGAGCGGGTCGTTCTGCAAACCAGCCGAGGATTAGAAGCGGGCGAAGTGCGCGGCGCGGCATCGGTTCAGCAAGCGCGCTTGCTGGGCGTCGGCGCCGGAACGATCCTTCGACCCTTCGGCGATGCGGACGAAAAAGCGCAATCGGCGGGGGAATTCCTGGCGCAAAGTCTCTTCGAGACCGGGCGGAATCTGGCACGCTCTCTCGGATGTTCCATCGAGATATTGGATGTGGACGTGTTGCATGAGGGGCGGCAGGCGACGGTCCAGTTTGTCGGCCCTACAACCGACGGATTGGATCGCTTCGCGGCCGAGTTAGGCCGGGCTTGTAGCGTGGAAGTAGTGCTGGAAAATCTAGCTATCCCTGAAGAGGCCCACGGCGGCTGCGGCAAACCCGATTGCGGCCGATCTGCCGGCGGCTCGTGTTCGACATGCGGCTCCGGAGGCGGCTGTTCATCATGCGGCTCGCACAAAGTCGATATGCGCGAGTATTTCGCCCACTTGCGCACCCAGATGGAAACCGCTCAGCGAACGCCGCTCGTGTGAGGCAGCAATGAAGCGGCATGCCTTCTCCCTGCTCGAAACCATCCTCCTTAGCGACGGCGCTGTGACGGCGACCGTCGCTAACGCTTTCGGCTCGTAGTGTCACTCGATTATCGGGGACTTTCTCAAATCAATTCTTCGGGTTACGCAAGGCATCTCAATTATCGCGATTGACAACGCGATCCGTGAGATGCTCCAGAATAGACTTGCACTCCGATGACGGCAGTCCGACAAGTTGCGCCGCGGCCTGGGTAGCGAACTCCTCGGCCCGGCGCCGCGCATAGGCAATCGCGCCGCACGCAGCCAGCTCCGGCGCCAGTTGCTCGCGCTTGTGGTTTGCCGGATTCTTGAGTAGCTCCAATACCCGCCGCGTCTTCTCACCCGATGCGCTGTGCATCAAGTAAATCAAAGGCAGCGTCATCTTTCCTTGTTCGAGGTCCGATCCCAGCGACTTGCCTACCGACCTCTCCTCACCCACTAGATCGAGCAGATCGTCGGCAATCTGAAACGCCAAGCCCAGATATCGGCCATAACTCGCGAGGCGTTCCACCATGTCGTCGTCCATGCCGCTGTAGAGGGCGCCGAGCCGGCAGCAGCAACTGGTCAACTCGGCCGTCTTGCCTTCGATGATGTCGAAATAGGCTTCTTCCGCGAGATCGAAGTTGCCGCGCTGGCAGATCTGGTGCAATTCGCCGGCGCAGAGGCGATTGGTGGCTTCGCCGATCAAGCGGCAGGCGCGGGCCTCGCCCAGGGTGCTGGTAAGGTGGAAGGCGTGCGTGAACAGATAGTCGCCCAGAAGGATGCTGGCCTGGTTGCCCCAGCCGGCGTTGACCGTGGCCACATGCCGGCGGACGCTGGCGCCGTCCAAAACGTCGTCGTGCACCAACGTGGCGGTGTGGATCATCTCAACGACCGCGGCGAGAACGTGATGGGGGCGCTCGACGGCGCCGCACGCCCGAGCTGTCAAAAGGAGCAGGGCAGGGCGGAGCCGTTTGCCCCGGTAATGGCTCAGATGGTTGATGAGCCGTGAAACGCCGGGTTCGCCGCTCTCGATCGTCTCGCGCAGGATGCGTTCGGCGATCTCAAGGTCGCGCTGGATCGGTTTGAAAAGATCGCCCGTTGAATGAGCCGGGCGCGTTGCAAGCGTTGGGTTCATGGACAATCATCCTCTCCCGCTCGCATGAATTCAGTTTCGGGCAAAGCCGCGAAGGAAATGAGCGGGGCAACCAGGTAACCGCAAAAGCGGCCCGCCGGTTAACTCCATGAGTTTCTGAATTTTCAAATCCCTTTGAAGTTTAGGTAGCGCGGGGGAAAAGGTCAATCGAATGCGCCTCAATCGGAACGCCGAAATGGACCGCTCTTGCCGCCGGTCTTTTCTTCGAGGCGGATGCGCTCGATGGTCATGGTCTTATCGACCGATTTGCACATGTCGTAAACGGTCAGCGCGGCGACGCTAACGGCGGTCAAAGCCTCCATTTCGACGCCGGTGCGGCCGAAGATGCGGACCGTCGCCTCGATGCGCAATAGATCGCTTCCTTCGAAGGCGAAATCGAGCGCCGCGGACGATATCGGCAGCGGATGGCAGAGCGGAATCAGTTCGCCGGTGCGCTTGGCGGCCATGATGCCGGCCAGACGGGCGACTTCGAGGACGTCGCCCTTGACGGCGGCGCGGTCGCGAATGAGCTGCAAGGTCGCCGGCTGCATGCGCACCTGTCCGCTGGCGCGAGCCTCGCGGAGCGACTCGGCCTTGGCGCTGGTGTCGACCATGCGGCTGGCGCCTTTGTCGTCAAAGTGCGTGAGATCGCTCATCGCCGCTTCATTCCTATTTGAATCGGGGGCCGCCTTTGCCCTTCGCGCCGCCGGGGCCGCCGACCTGCTTGGCGCCGACCCGGGCGAACGCATCCATCGTCGTTGGCGTGATCTGTGCCGTAATGGTGACGCTGGCGCCTTGCTTTTGCGTCTTGAATGTCTTGGTCAAGTCGTCTTTGACGGCAGCCAGCGCGGCGCCTTGCGGTTGCGGCATCAGGGCGACGATGTTAAAGAATCCCTGCACCGGCCCGGCCCAAATCTCCTTGGCGAGACTCTCCATTTGGCCGGCGTCGGCGTCATTTGCACATGTCATCACTACTTTCGCTTGGACAGATCGGAAATCCGGCGCGACATCGATTTCAAACGTCGCACTCTTGCTGCGCTCGATCACCGGAAGCGCCGCGGCCAAACTGGGGATCTGCTTGTTGTCCTTGGGATCGACGCCAGCAAGCTCCTGCTTCATGCGGCCTTGAAACTTGATCATACCCCAGAGAAACTTCGAGCCTGACCCTTTGGCAAACGTCGCCATATCCGCAGGGAGTCGCCCCTTTCCCTCAAGAAGTTGTGCGACCTGGACTTCAGGCATGCCAGTGGTTACGACCATGATCTTGTTCGTTGGCATCGACATGAATTCGTTTCGTTTTGCCGTCTGGAGCGGAAAGAGCGTTTTCCCCTGAACACTCTTGCCGGCTCCGGCCTTCATCGCGACACGCATTTGTTCCGCATCCTGCGGACTGGCGAATGCTACGACGGCCACGACCGTGGGTTCGCGACCCGGCAAAACACAGATGAGCGCCTGCTCCGCCTGCTTGAAAACGATCGTCTGAGCTTGAGTCAAGCCTTGTTGCTGCATGCCGGCGTTAAAGCCGTCCATGAACTCGGCCTTGGATCTCATTGAAACCAGGCTCACGCCGAAGACCACGTCGGTGTCCGCGGGGGCGAAGGCAAGCAGGGCGTCCAGACCAACGGATGAGGCGCCGCCCGCTGCGGGACCTTTGCCGCCTCCGGCATTCGCATTTAAGAACCCCGGCCAAACCCAAGCCGTCACCGCAAATACTATCGCCAAGGCGCCGACGCCCGACAATGCGAAAATCAACGACAGGTTGGCGCCGGCCTTTTGCTTACGTTTCTTCTTGCGCGGGCGGTCGTAGTCCTCTTCCTCATCGTCGCGCGGCCTGCGTTTGCGCGGACGGTCGTCTTCGTCGGGTTCCTCCTCCGCCGCGTGCATTGGCCGTCGCCGCGGACGGTCGTCGTCACGACGGTCGCCGTCTTCCTCATCCACTCTCGGCCGGCGCGGTGCACGCGGAAAATCGTCCTCGTCGACGTCTTGCGACCTTCGAATCGGAGCTTTCACGACAGGGCGAGTGGTGAACGCCGTGACCGGCTCCTCGACGATAGACGGCGCGAAAACCGCGCCGCAGCTGGGACATTTCACCTTCTTCCCGGCGGGAATCGAGTTGCTCGTCCTTAGCACTTTTTTGCAACCGGGACATGAGAAGCTCACGGCCATGCGACTACTCCACAGGAGTTCATTTGGCTTTTTTGGGAAGGACTGGCTTGGGAAGCACCGGCTTGGCAAGCACCGGCTTGGCAAGCACCGGCTCGAGGATGACCAGCACGCGCGTCTCCACTTCGGGAATGCGCTCCGTGTTCGCTTCGAACGACAATTCGTCGTTGTCTTTGCTGCTGTCGATCGGCAGATCAAGGAGCGCAGTGTCGAAGTTCGACACGCAAATCACGTCGCCGTCGTTGGCGGCGTAGAACGGCTTCTTGGTGTTGTCCTCAGGATCGGGAAATAGGCGACTGCCGGCGAACACCCAATCATGCTCGAGATCTTTCTGCGTCTTGACGTTGCGGAGCCACTCCGAGGCGGGCCGGCGAATCTTCTTGCCCTTGTCCTCATATTCGAGACTGACCTTGATTGCGGCGCCGCTGGGCGGTTGAAACTTGGGTACGAATTGAACGGGCTTGCCCGGCTCGGCCCCGGTCGCGAGCAGGGCCGTGTGAATGTCGCTGGCGTCGATGTCGGCGGCCAGGATTGCTTCGTGCTCTTTGCCGCGCTTGCGGGTCAGAAGCTGTTCGAGCTGGCCCTTGCGCAGGCAGACGTAGGCTTGGATCAGCACGCGCCGCTGGTCGCCTTGCAATTCCAAGTAAACGTTCTTGCCGACTTCGACCTTTTTGGCTTCGGCTTTGGGTTGTGCGGGCTCGTTCTTTGGCTTTGGCTCCGGCTCTTGTTCGGCGCAGCCGGCGAAGACCAGAGCGATGCCCCACAGGACGAACGAAACAAGGGACAGCCGTGTTTTCATACCTGCTAGGTTAGCAGGCTTTGAGCCCGGGGAAAATAAAAAAACAGGCCAGGAACCTGGGTTCCTGGCCTGCTCGTGAGCTCCAGACCGGGGCGGGCCGCTCCGGTCCGGCGGGGCCATTGGGTTACTTGGGCAACGGGGCCGGAATCTGCTCGGGGGGCGGAGTGTTGCCCACCCGCGGCGACGGGCTGCAACCGGAGTCGCGGCCTCCCGAGTCGCAACAACTCGGCTCGCAGCAGAACCGGTTGCGGAACAGCCGCTGGAAGAGACCGCCGTGACACGAGTCGTGGCAACCGGTGTTGCAAGTGCTCGTGCAGCAGGAGTTCTCGCAGCAGCCAGAGCCGCACATCGACGACAGCCGGCCACGAAGACGGCTCAGGAAGCTCTCGCGGCAGCACTCGTTGCAGCAGGCGGTCGGGCAGCAAGACGTCGGGCAGCACGGCTCGCAGCAAACCGGAACCTTGCGGCACACCTTGACGCACACGTTGTACGGCACGCATTCGGCCACTTGACGGCGGACGGTGCAGGGGACGGTCTCGCAAACCGTGTAAGGAACGCGGCAGTGGACCGTGCAGCACTTCATCTCGCACACCGTGTACGGGACCTTCTTGCAGGTCGTGTACTTTTCCATCTCGCACACCGTGTAAGGCACCTTGCGGCACACCGTGTAGGGCACCATGCGGCACACCGTGTACGGGACCTTCTTCACGCAGGTTTCCTGCACCGTGTCATATACGGTGTACGGGACCTTGCGGACGCGGGTCTGCACGACGTTGCGGCAGGTGGTGTAATTCTGCGTGTGCTTGACGTTGGCGCCTTCCTCGAACTTGCGGCCTGGACCGTCGCTTTCGTGGCCGACGCCCTTGTCGTCGACGTAAGCGCCGCGAACACAACGGGTGGTCGTGTACGGGACCTGCGTTTTGACGACTTCGCGCACGGTGCGTTGGACGGTGTAGGGGACCTGGCGCTGAGCGACGGCGCATTCCTTGAAGGTGCGGCCCGGACCGTCGCACTCGTGGGCGACGCCCTTGTCATCGACGTAGGCGCCGGTGAGGCGGCGGCTGACCGTATAGTTCACCTTCTGGACTTCCGTGTACGGCACCTTGCGGACGACGGTGTACGGCACCTTTTCAACCACGGTGTCCCAGCACGTGGTGGTGCAGGGGACGTTCTCGGTGACGCACTTTTCCTTCCAGACCTTGCGGGTGCAGACCTGGTCGGGAGTGTGGCAGGTCACGCGGCAGCGGCGGGTGACGGGGTAGCTCTTGCAGGTGCAGGGGTCGAAGCAGCATTCCGTGGTGCTCACCCAGCGGGTGTAGCAGCGGCCCGGCTTGCAATAGGATTCTTCACACCATTCGCCGCATTTGCGGGTCACGCACTTGTTGACGGTGACGGTGCGGCAAATCTTCTTGCAGCAGTCCCTGTAGCAGGTTTCGCAGACGTTCTTGCATTTGTGGCAGCAGACGTCTTTCGTGCAGCATTCGGTGACGCACTTGCTGACCTGGCAGCAGACGGTGCGATAGCACGTCTCGCACACAGGCCGGCACACGGTGTGGCAGCACTCATGGCAGTGCTGTTCGCAAATCTGCTTCTGCACCTGGCAGCAGATCGTCCGGCAATGCTGCTCGTACACCGGGCAGCAAACCCGCTCGCAGACTTCCTTCTCGCAGCAGCGCGGCACGCGCCGGCAGACGGTGTAGGGACAGTCTTTGTAGCAGGTTTCGTGGCACGCCTTGTAGCAGGTCGTCGTCACGTCCTTGTAGCAGCAGCGATGCACGGGCCGGCAGCACTCTTGCACCACATCCTTGTAGCAGGTGCGGTAGCAGGGGCGATTGACGGTCCGGCATTCGTCCTTGTAGCAGGTGCGGGTGACCTGCTTGTTGACGGTTTCACAAACGGTCTTGTAGCAGGTGTGCCAGCGTTTTTCCTGCACGGTTTCCCAGACCAGTTTGTAGCAAACACGATTCTCTTGCTGGCTCGAAGAAAAGCAGCATTGCGCGTCGCAGCTCGGCTGGGTACAGCACGAGAAACTGGCGGCGCCGCAGTGCGACGCGGATGCCGTCTGGCCCGCCCATAACAGGCCGGCAACGGCAACCACGAGCGACGCTCCCATGCGCATCCTCATGATATTGGCCTCCTCAATCGGCTTGGTTGACGCAACTAACGAGTTCGTGTAACGAGTTCGTGTCCTTGACCCCAGTCACGGAACGCCCTCAACCCGTTCACTCTCTCTTATCGGCCTAATTTTTCCCGGTCGATCACGCCAATGCCGTTTACGGGGCTTGCCCGCCCTCCGGTTGTGCCGTAGGCTCGTCTTTTGCCGCAGGTGCCCAAGAGGAAAGTGAGGGAATCTGGGCAACTGCGCTTTGACGTACCTAAGACGTTCCCGCGAGAAGATGGGACGAAAAGAAAACCGGCGCTTTCGGGGAAAGCGCCGGCACGAGGGTGAGATGGGGTGAATTGCAATCCGGCTTGCAGGGTCGGCGCGAGAGTCTAACAGGCAGGCAATACCGAACGACGGCAGAGCGTCTCGCATAGGCGGCGGCAGCAATCGAGGTCGCGCAACATCGTCTCGGTGATCATGTGCTGCGTGGTCGAGTCGCGCGCCCATTCCAGTTGCTTACGACAACCGTCAAGATGCTCGAACATATCCTTGAGCCAAAGCAGATTGGCTTCACGTTTCGACATGACATTCCCCCTTCGGCCTGCTTCAACATGCGCCGGTTCGCGCTTCCGGAAGTGCAAGGTTCGTGCCGGTCGAACACGCAACATCTGCGTATGCGGCAACCGATTGGGGGCCAAGCATTTCGGTGGCGCACCTGCAGCGCGTTGACCGCGCTCACCAGTTCGGCGTTGAATAAATTGCCAAAAAATCAAGGCCATCATTGTAACTTCCGGGTACATTCGCATTCGCGGTTACCTTGTCAAGCCGAGCGCTGCTTCAAAGCGCTGCTACAAAACTTGGGCAAATCGAATGAACTTTTTCTGAAAACAACTTGACAGCGGCGTGAAAACCTGCGACGGATGGATTTATCATCTTTTCCGATAATTTGGTCCGTTTCCACGAAAGGGAGGTCCCCTGGCCATGGTCCATTTCACATGCGATCACTGCGGCAAGGAACTCTGCCCCGACGGCGACGAGCGGCGTTTTATCCTCAAGATCGAGACTTATCCCGCTCGCGACCCGAACGAACTCACCGAGGAGGATCTCGAGGACGACCACATGGAAGCAGTCAGCCAGCTCCTGCGCGATCTTGACGACGACGCGTTGGAGTTGGAGAAACCCCGCCAGAGTCTGCGTTACGACCTTTGCGAGGAGTGCCACCACAAGTTCGTCCACGACCCCCTAGGAAAGGAGATTAGCCACAAGCTTTCCTTCAGCAAGAATTGACGAATGTAGTGCACTTCGGGCGTCATCAGAGCGGCGCCCGTTAGGAAGCGTTTTGTTCACGCGCTTCCTCACGGGCGCGGCTCTGGTAGTGCATGGCGCGACTCTGATCTCTTTGGCCGAATCACGCCGACTGCCACATTTTTCCGCTGCCCGCCGCGTGGCACAAACTCCCAGTGCGCCGGCAAGGCGTGTAGCATCCCTTCCAGGGCCGTCTCACGTTTGACGAATACAAGCGCCGGCCCGGATTTCGCCAGCGATTCCTCCTTCTCCACGTCCACGCCGCGCTGCAAGTAAAAGCTCACCGAATTCCAGCGCTTGGGAAGGCATACGACCGGCATATTCACTGCAACGTCGGCCTGCTCTTGAACCTGGAAGCGCATGCCGAAACGGCGGTGATACTCGGGCAACAGCTGCAAGGAGGCGACGAGCAGCACGACATACACCGTTGCGAAGCCCCAGACCCAACGTCGCCAGTGCGTGACCGCCATGCCGTGAACCAAATAGGTTCCCAGCGCCATCGCCAACAGGGGAAACGCCGGCAGGATGTACGCGGCCCGCTTGCATCCTGATAGCGAGAAAAACAACAAGCACCACGCAAACGCAATCACGAAAAACTTCAACGCGCGTTTCGTACGCTCTTCGTTGGGCCCCGCTTCGTAAAATCGGGCCGCTGAGCCGCGCCACCGCCAAATCCAATCTCTCGCCATGGGCAACAACAACAGCGACCACGGCAACATACCAGCCACAAGGCCCGGCACATAGAACCACGCCGGCTTCTCATGATCGAACGGCGCCAAATAGCGAACGATGTTGTGCAGCCAAAAGAAATCGCCCGCCGCTTCGGGCGCCCGCAGCGCCGCGGTAGCATACCACGGAAGCGCCGTCGCCACGGTCACCCCTGCATACAAGAGCCACCATTTCCAACGAAAGCGGCCGCACTGCCGATTGAGCAGCATCCACGTGCCGATCGGGACTACGACCAGCGTCGCCGCCACCGGCCCTTTGGTCAGGACGCCCAGCCCGCACGCCAGAGCGGAAAGCAGCCACCAGGCCAACCGTTTTTCCGTGACGGCCAAGTGAGCCAACGCGAGCGCCGCCGTCACCCACAGACATAGTGGGGCGTCCATCGCCACCATGCCGCCAAGGTAGACGAAGCGCGCCGACAGGCAGAGGATCAATCCGCCAATGAGACCGGTCGTGCAGTCAATGGCACGGCGGCCCCACCAATAGGCGAGCAGGACGACGAAAACTCCGCAAGTGCATGGCACCAGACGGGCCGCCCAATCGTGGACTCCGAATATCGTGTAGGACAGCATCACGAGCCAATAGAGAAGCGGCGGCTTTTGATAGTAGTCGTCGCCATGCAGAACAGGCGTCACGAAGCGCCCCTGCTCGAGCATTTGGCGGGGAATCTCGGCGTAGCGCGCTTCTTCGGGTTCCAAGAGTTCACAGCCGAGACGAGAGTAGAAAAGGGTTGCCGCCATCGCCAGGAGAAGAATTATTGGAAATTGCGCGAGTGGCGAACGCGGGCAACTTGGCGAAGGTTGTGACACGATGTCCTCCGCGCAGACCATCGCAAATGAAACCCATCAATGTCAATATTGTTTAGCCGCGAGCCAACGGCGAGCGCGGACGAGGGTGCTATCGGTTCGCGGCAACCCGCCCGCGCTCGCCGTTGGCTCGCGGCTAAACGGCGCGATTATTTCTTGCCTGCCAACATCGCTTCGACCTCCCGGCGGCAATCCTGCAGGTGGGCGCGGGTCATCGCGTCCTGCGTCTTGGGCAGAGCCGCGTTCAGCTGGGTTTGCAAGTCGCCGAGGAGTACCCGGGCCACTGCGCGAAGGTCCGTGCTGCCTGCCTGCCCGCCTTCATCGAAGGGCAGCGGGAACGGCAAAGTCGGCAGCTTGGGTACGGGGGCCTCGTCCTTCGGCATCAACTCGTGCTTGAGGATGTCGAGATAGGCCCGCTGCAGCCCGCGCCGGCACACGTCCACCCTCGGCTGATCGGCCTTCAACTCCAGCCACAAGCCCTCCTGCACGTCCGTAATCAGGTTGAGCGGCGTATAAGCCTTGTCGCCATTGAGCAACTCGGCGTCCATAAGCCGGCGGATGCGATTGGCCGCCAGCAGGTTGCCCAGCATTGCCTTTTGTTGGCCGATCACGTCGTTGGCGACGTTCGTGTACTGGAATCGATTGACGATGGACGGCTCGAGGATTTTTTTCGGCGTGTAGAAGGCGTTTTCGAGCAGGAACCTGACCGCTGCTTGCTGCTTCTCCTTGGGCACGCGCGTGAAGGTCTCCGTGCCGCGGCCGCCGAGTGTTCGGCTTTCCATGACGCCGCCGACGTTAAGCGCCACGGCGTTAAACCAGTTGCGGCGATGGGTCAGAACCGCCTTGTACGCTTCCTGCAAGAGCGAGAAGTCTTCGCCCAAGTTCGTCGTACTGGCAACCAAGCTGTCGAGCACGCGATCGAGGTTCTTAAGACCTAAGTAGGTCGCTTCCAGCGTATCGTCGCCGATGTTCTCGGTCTTCACCGTCGGATCGACCGAGGCAGGACCGTCCTCGCCGCCGAAACGCAGAAGCGGCTCATCCATTTGCCGGGCCGCCCACTTGTCGAGCGTGGGCCGCTCGTCCTCCGGCGACTTGATGCTGCCGATGCCCTTGTAGCCCCATTCGATGGCGAAGATGTCGTAGGGAGCGATTACCGGGATGAGCTGCTTGACTTTATCTTCCGGCTGGGCAACGTAGTTGAATCGGCCATACGACATGATTGAGGCGACGCTGCCGTGACTCGCGGTGAACTTGGGATCGCGGAGCTGGCTGATCGTGTAGGCGCCGCTGGCCCGGTGGTTGTGCCTGAGTCCGAGTGTGTGGCCGACCTCATGTGCGGCCACGTAGCGCATCAACTCGCCGGTCAATTCATCGGGCAGAGGCAGCTTCTTGCAGCGTTCATCAAGCGGCGAACACTGCACGAAGTACCAAAGCTGCGTCAGCTTGACGATGTCGTGCCAAAAGATGATGTGCGCGGAGATCACTTCGCCCGAGCGTGGATCGTGAACGTGCGGCCCCATGGCGTTTTGCGTCGGGTCGGCCACCCAGCGAATCACGGAGTAACGCGCGTCCTCGGCGTCCCAGTTGGGATCCTCGGCCTTCGACGGCGCCTCTTTGCAAATGATCGCGTTCTTGAAGCCGGCTTTCTCGAACGCGGGCTGCCAATCCTCCACGCCCTTTTTCATGTAGGGCACCCATTTCTCGGGAATCTCACGGCTCAGGTAAAACACGATCGGCTTGACCGGCTCGGACACCTCGGCGCTGGGGTCTTTTTTCTCCAGGCGGAAGCGGGCGATGTATTGGCGCTTCTCCATCCAGGTCTTTTTGGACGAATAATCCTCGAACGACTGGACGAAATAGCCGACGCGCGGATCGAAGTAACGGCCCAACATCGGGCGCTCGGGGAGCATGACGATGCTGTGATGGACGACGGCGCTGTTGCTGCGGCCGCCGCCTCCTAGGAAGGGGTTGGCCGGCCCCTTGGGAGTGACGCCGCCGGGAGCGCCGCCGGCGCCGGGACGGAACGTCAAGAGCGAGCGGATTTCGATGTTCGTGGGAAATACTTTGACTTCCTCCAGATAGGAACGCCCATCGTCAATGCTGGCGCCCGCGCCGACGGCGCCCTTCACGGAGAAATCGGGCACGTCGGTCATGAACAGAGGCGTGGCGTTGATGACGCAACTCCGGTCCTTGCCCTCGGCCTCGACCGCGAAGCTGTAGATGATGGTGGAGAGGTTCGCCGACTCGACCGCTTGCTGAATGGCCTTGCCGTCGGCGCGCTTGTCGAACGCGACTTGCCAGAGGAATATCTTATTGCCGCGGCGATCCCAGCGGACGACGCGGTGGCCCAGCGATTTGCCGCCCCAACTGATTCCTGCCGGCCCCTTGGCGACTTCGGCCTGCCAAAGCATGAGGCGGTCGAAGCCGTCCTTGGGGATTTCAAAGTAAACCTTGTCCTCGATGCGATGCACGGCAAAGACGCCAGGAAACGTCTTGGCATCCTTGGTGATGACGTCGTCGTACTTTTTGAGTTCGCCGGGCTTTTGGGCGTCCTTCTTCTTGAAGCCCTCGCTGCTACCCGGGTCGACCTTCTTACCGCCGCCGCCGGGATTCTGCGCCAGCGCCGGCGCGGTCAAAAGGGCCAACGCCACCAGGAGAGACCATTGCAATCGCATAGCTTCACCTTCACGGAGAAAAACAAAGATGCGCCAAGTGTGTTTTCCAATGTAGCGGAAAACGGCGGTGCTGCCAGAGCGGAGAGATTAAAGAAAGATGAGAGATAGTGGAAGGCGTTCGTCGTTAGGGGCAAGGAATATGATTCGGACTTACTTGGCATCAGTTCCGTGCGTGGGGTCGTCGTAATCCTCATCTAGTCGAAGACATTCATACACGAACCCATTTGGGTAGTCCTTGAACGCCATTTTGGGCCGCAATCGTTCAATCGCATTTTCCACTTGCTCCAGCGAGGAATACACACCAATGAACGCGCCCGTCCAAGTTTCCTTGTACGGGCGGTTGTAACTCAGGACGTAATCGTGGGTCGGCATGAGTTGAGCGCTCCCGCTTGGCTAGCGCCGTTACTTTCATTCAATCATTGGCTCGCGTCTTGTGCTCAAGCTCTATTTCTTCGGCGCCGATTTCTCCTTTTCCTCCTCTTCCATGTTCTTGAGGCCATTCATCGCCAAGAGCCGCACCGTTTCGTCGCCGTCTTTGGCCGCGATGCGCAAGGCCGGCGCGGCTTCCTTGGCCGTCTCGCCGAGGTTGATGAGCGCGACCACGGCGTTGCGGCGGACATCGACGCTTTCCGACTTGAGCGCCTTCTCCAGCTCCGGGATCGCATCCGGACCGATGCGGCTGAGCGCGATCGCGGCCGCGCGGCTCACTCCAGCGTTGGAATCGCTCAAAAGCTTGCCAATCGACTGAATCACCGGCTTCGCCTTGGCGCCGAGTTCGCCCAGTATCTGGGCGGCTTCCATGCGGACGGCCGGCGACGGCTCTTGCAGGGCGATCCGCAGCGTGTCGATGGCGCCTGCGTCCTGACTTGGATCGATGTGCCCAAGCGCGATGGCAGCGCTCATGCGGAGGTGATAATCCTCGTCTTTGAGGCAGTTTTTCAGCTTGGCCACCGCGTCCTTCGCCGCCGGACCGATCCGGCTCAAGGTGCCCATGGCGCACAGACGGATGTAGGGGTCGAGCGAATCGAGAGCGGACGACAGCACGGGAACGACTGTTTCCGCCGTCTGGGGGTCAATACGGAAGAGCGCCTGGGCGGCGTGGCAGCGCACGTCTTCTTCCGTGTCCTTGAGCAACTTCTTCAGCTCCGGCTCCGCGCGCTTGGCCGCGGAACCGAGATGGCCCAGCGACAACGCCGCTCCCATGCGCGTGAGCTTGTTCTGGCTTTCCAAGGCTCTGGTAAGAGCCGGCACCGAATCGGGACCGATCTTCGCCAAAGTGATGGTCGCTTCGAGCCGGACGTTGGGGTCGTTATCCTTGAGGAGCTTGATGAGCGCGGGGATGGCCTCTTTCGCCTTGTCGCCAAACTTGCCGAGGGCGGCCGCCGCCTCGCCGCGAACGCGCGCCTTTTTGCTGCTCAGCTCGTGGATGAAGTCTTCCATCGTCTTGGGCTTTTTTTCTTCCTGCGCGGCGGCGACGGTCTTGACTTCCTCCGGCGCCGGATGAGTCACCGTCGTCGACGGCGCCTGCGCGAAGCTGGTGTAACTTTGCGTCGGCGTCGAGTCATACACGGGATAGGGCACCGGCACGGCTACAGGATAGGAGTTGATCGGTCCGGAACAGTAGCCTTAGCAACCCCAGTAGGGCCGTGGATTGAGCGGGCCATTGCAATAGCCGAAGCAGCCCCAATAAGGGTGATAGGGATGCGGGTTGATCGGCCCCGGACAATAGCCGAAGCATCCCCAGTAGGGCCGCGGATTGATCGGGCCGTTGCAATAGCCGAAGCAGCCCCAGTGGGTGTGCACTTGACTGATGGGGCCGTTGCAGTAGCCGAAGCAGCCGTAATGCGGCTGGAACGACGGGTGAAACGCCCCATGAAAGCCGCGGAACTGGGCGTCCGCCGGGACGGCGATGATCAGGCACAGCGCGGGAGCCAACAACACGAAAGCGCGGGGTGTCAGTCGCATGGTGTTCTCCGGGTTTGTACCCGCGGGATTCGCTGCGCTCATCCCGCGGCTTGGAAGACAGAAATGACCGTCAACTTCGAATTGTATGCGGTTTGCCGTTGTCGCGCGAGTTGAACGCGAGAATGAACGGAGCGGCCTTTTCCACCCACTTGGCCGGCGACGGATAGCGGCTGGCGGTGCCGCCGAAGCAACTGCGCAGCATATCCGTGTCGATAACGCCGGGATCAAGCGGCACCGCGGCCATGGGGCGCGGCAACTCCTCGGCCAGAGCGAGCGTCAGTCCCTCGACCGCCCATTTGCTGGCGCAGTAAGGCGCCACGTCGGCGGCCACCGTGCGCCCCCAGCCTGAGGTGAAGTTGACGACGACACCGCTCTTGCGGGCCACCATCGCCGGCAAGAAATGGCGGATCACGTTGGCCACTCCCTTGACGTTGACATCGATTAGGCGATCGAACTCGTCGGCCGGGACTTGCCACAGGGGCGCGTTTTGATTGATGATTGCCGCATTGTTGATGAGCAAGTCGGGAGCCCCATTGCTCGACAGAAGCCGTGCCGCCCACGGCTCGACCTGGCTTTCCTGGGCCACGTCCACGGCGGCGAAATCGTTGGGCGGGCGAAAGCGTTTCCGCAGATTGTCGATGGCATCGCGCGTCCGGCCGCAACCCAGCACCGTATGTCCCAGCTCGATGAACTTCTCGACCATGGCCAGCCCTAGCCCTCGCGTCACTCCTGTCAAAACAATCATCTTCGGTTGATTCCGCGCCACAGGGTCCTGCTTTCTCGTGGATTTGACGTGCGCATAATCTCACCATCCTAACCGCGCTCAGGGTTGATGGTAAAGGCACTGGCTCTATTGTAAAAAATAATTGAGAAAATCGCTTGATTTTTCCGACCTCCTTATTATAGTGACAAATGTACAGGTATCGATCAACCACTCCTTCAATCCCAGCCAGGGAGGATAAGTCATGGCCGATTCAATGGATCGGGAACTCAAGAACGCTCTCCAACAGATCGAAAAGCAGTTCGGCAAAGGCGCGATCATGCAGCTGGGGGATAGCACTGTCTTGGACGTACAGGGTATATCCACCGGCGCGCTGAGCCTCGACATCGCTTTGGGGGGCAAGGGGCTGCCGCGCGGCCGCATCATTGAAATCTTCGGCCCGGAATCCAGCGGCAAGACCACCCTCGCCCTTCAAGCCATCGCCCAGGCACAAAGGCAAGGCGGCGTGGCGGCGTTTATCGACGCCGAACACGCCCTCGACCCCAGCTGGGCCAAGCGCGTCGGCATCGACCTGGAAGGGTTGCTCATCAGCCAGCCGTCCAACGGCGAAGAAGCGCTCAAAATCGCGGAGATGCTCGTCAAGTCGAACGCCGTCGATATCATCGTGATCGACTCGGTGGCCGCCCTGGTTCCGCGCGCGGAAGTCGAAGGCGAAATCGGCGATACGCACGTCGGCCTGCAAGCACGGCTCATGAGCCAGGCCATGCGCATCCTTAACCCGACCATCGCTAAAACCAAGACGATCATGGTCTTCATCAACCAGATTCGCCTAAAGATCGGCGTTATGTTCGGCAACCCCGAAACGACTTCGGGCGGCCTGGCCCTCAAGTTCTACAGCTCCGTCCGCATGGATATCCGCAAGGTGACGGCTGTCAAGGAAGGCGAGGAGACCGTCGGCTCGCGGGTGCGCGTCAAGGTGGTCAAGAACAAGGTGGCGCCGCCGTTTAAGCAGGCCGAGTTCGACCTGATGTTCGACCATGGCATTAGCCGCGAGGGCGACCTGCTCGATTTGGCCATCGAGGACAAGTTCATCGAAAAGAGCGGCTCGTGGATCAGCTACGGCGACATGCGTCTTGGTCAGGGCCGCGAAAACGCCAAGCAGTTCCTGCGCGACAATCCGGCGCTGATGGAAGAAATCACCAAGAAGATTCTGGAGAAACGCGGCCTGGCCGGCGGACCGCAGCAGCCGTCGCCAACCGACAACGGCGAAGCCATGGAGCCGCCGCTAAAGCCGGAGGCACGCAAACGCCAACCCGCCGTCGCGGAGTAAAGGGATCAACCCAAACCAAGCCCGCAGGCGAGTCTTCGAGCTTGCGGGCTTGTTATTTATTCTTTTCCTTTGAGCCGCGCAGATCCTCCATGCGCCGCTTGATCTCCGCTTCATAGCCTCGATCCACGGGCTCATAGTAGCGCCGCACTTCAGGCAGATACTCCTGTTCGACGTGGCCGCCTTCGTAATCGTGACTGTATTTGTAGCCCTCGCCATGTCCAAATTTCTTCGCCCCTTTGTACGAGGCGTCGCGCAAATGCTTCGGCACCTCCAGCGTTCTGCCTGAGCGCACGTCTTCGCGCGCCTTGCCGATCGCCGCCGTTGCCGCATTCGACTTCGGCGCCGTGGCGATATACGTGACCGCCTGGGCAAGGGGCAGCTGGCACTCGGGCAGACCGACGAACTCGACCGCTTGCAAGGCCGCCGCGGCGACCACGAGCGCCTGTGGATCGGCGTTGCCCACGTCTTCCGAGGCACAGATCACCACGCGGCGAGCGATGAAGCGCGGGTCCTCACCCGACTCCAGCATTCGCGCCAACCAGTAAATTGAGGCATCAGGGTCACTGCCGCGCATGCTCTTGATAAAAGCGCTGGCCATGTCGTAGTGGGCGTCGCCGGTCGGATCGAAATCCATCACTTTGCGCTGGATCGAATCTTGGGCGACCGCGAGCGTGAATTCGATAGGCTCCTTGTCGGCGGATAACACGCCGACTTCCAGGGCGCTTAAGGCCCGCCGCGCGTCGCCGTCGCAAATCTCCGCGAGAAAATCGAGGGCTTCGGGCGCCACGCGAATCTGCTTCTTGCCCAGGCCGCGTTCCGGATCGGCCAGCGCCCGCTCGACGACGACCTTGATCTGCTCGCGGGTGAGCGGTTGGAACGTGAAAATCTGGCTGCGGCTCAAAAGCGGAGAGTTGATGGCGAAGAACGGATTCTGCGTCGTAGCGCCAATCAGGATGATCCGGCCTTCCTCCACGTCCGGCAACAGCACATCCTGCTGGGCGCGATTGAAGCGGTGCAATTCATCCACGAAAAGGATGGTCCGCTTGCCGGTATCTGCCAGCTCCGCGCGGGCCTCGTCGAGGATTTCACGCACCTCCTTGATACCCGCGGCCACCGCGTTGAGTTGGCGGAAAGCGCAGTGCGTGTGCTGGGCGATCACATGGGCGAGCGCCGTCTTTCCGGAGCCCGGCGGACCGTAGAAGATCACCGAACCGAGGCGATCCGCCTGCAAGAGCCGGCGCAAGAGCTTTCCTTCGCCGAGAAAATGCTCCTGGCCTACGAATTCATCGAGGTTGCGCGGCCGCATCCTCGCCGCCAAGGGCTGGGCCTTCTGCAGGTTCTGCTCGTGAGCTTTTTGGAAGAGTTGGATGGTCTAATCCTCCGGTGAGTACACCAGAGTATTCTACCATGACCGGCTTGCGTTTCGCGCTCACGGGACTTATTCAAGGGAAACATCCCGCGAGCGCGAAACGCAAGCGGCAGAATCAAACGAACTCGACAGCCACCGGCGATGGGATGACGCCGGCGCGGTGACCTTCTTCGAGGAGCCGGTCCACCGCCGCCCGGCCGCGCGCACCGTAATCCAGCGTCCAGTCGTTGACGTACATGCCGACAAACTTGTCCGCGAGTCCCCGATCCATGTCGCGCGCGTAGCCAAGGGCGTAGGTGAGCGCTTCCTGGCGATGTTCCAGGCCGTAGCGAATGCTCTCCTTGATTAGCCGGCTGACTTCGCGAATTGTCTGATTGCCAAGGTCGCGCCGCACCACATTTCCCCCAAGCGGCAGCGGCAAGCCCGTCTTTTCCTGCCACCACACTCCAAGATCGACCAACAACCGCAGCCCCTGGTTTTGGAAAGTTAGCTGTCCCTCGTGAATGATCAGACCCGCGTCCACCTTCCCCTGCGCCACGGCATCGAGAATGCGCTCGAACGGCAACACTTCGTAACTCAACTCGCCGGGAACGAGCAACCGAAGCGCCAGAAACGCCGTCGTCATCGTCCCCGGCACGGCGATGCGGGCGCTGCGAAGATCGGAAAGAGTCAACGGTGTTTTCGTCACCACCATTGGCCCATACTTGTCGCCCATGCTGCAACCCGTCGACAACAGCGCGTATTTGTCCGATAGGTATGCGTAAGCGTGGATGCTGACCGCCGTCACCTCCAGTTCGCCCTTGAGCGCCCGGCGATTGAGCGTTTCGATGTCTTGCAGCTCGTGCCGAAACTCCAGATCGCCGGTGTCGAGCTTGTTGTGTGCCAGCGCATAGAACATGAACGCATCGTCGGGATCGGGACTATGGCCGACGCGGATGAGACGTTTGGGCATGATTGAATATCCTCCGAGATGCCTAACCGCGGCGGCGCGGGCCGGATAACGGGCGATCCGTTTACGTTTCGCGCTCGCATGGCGCCGCGCGAGCGCGAAACGCAAGCGGCTGGCTATTTACTCTCGGGCACCACCACGTTTGGAATTTCCAGTGCCCGCGCGCGTTCGTTAATGCGGTTCAAATCCTCGCGACACGAGCGCCACTCGCCTAGGAGCGTGCCGAGTTCGCGGGCCACGTCGGCATAGACCTCGCGCATGCCCTGGGTCAGCGGTACATCCGCCTCGATGGCCGTCGCGTAAATAGGGGCGAGCTGCGAGTAGAGTTTCGCCCCGCCTTTCATGGCGAGGATGTCGTAGGTCACCTCGGCCTTCGGATTGTGCAGCTTGCTTTCCAAGTCGTCGAGCCGGGCAAGCAGCTTGTCGATGGGTGCGAGCAACTCCTTCGCCTTGTCGAGGTTCTTCCAGGCTTCCTTGCGGTCCTTAAGCTGAGCGCGCAGGCTTTTCAAATCGATCACGGCATTCGATAAAGAACTGATGTTCTTGTCGACTTTCATGGCGAAATCGTGGCGGGCGATCAATTCCTCCATCGAACTTTTGCAGCGCGGGTCGGGCAGCACTTGCAGCTTCTCGGTCAGGGTCTTGCCGTCCACCGTCAGCTTGAGCGTGTAGACGCCCGGCAAGGCGAGCGGGCCGCGAAACGGGATGCCGGCGTCGTTCCTGGCGCCGGGGATGATCTTGGGGCCGGTTTGGCTCAAGTCCCAGGCGACGCGGTGCAGGCCGGGCTCCTTCGCCAGCACGGTGGGCTTGGGAGCGCCGGTGGGATCGGGAGCGGTTTCGTCGTCTTCCACGTCTGATTTCTTGCTGGTCAGCTCGCGCACGCGGTTATTGTCTTTGTCGAAGATCTCCAGCGCGATTTCGTCCTTGGGCTTCTTGTCGAGAAAGTAGTGGATGACGGCGCCCTTGGGCGGGTTCGCGCCGGGATGGCGATCCTCCGGCGTGTACAATTCGCCGTGATAGCGCCAACGGATCGAAGGCTGCACCGGGAAGAGATGCGGGGCTTTCGTTTCAGCTTTCCATTGGCGGATGGGCGTGATGTCGTCGAGAATCCAAATCGAGCGGCCATTGGTGCCGACCACCAAATCGTTGTCCTTGACGTGCATATCGCAGATGGCCGCGGTCGGCAGATTCAGTTTGAGCTTCTCCCAGGTTTGGCCGTCGTCGCGGGAAAAATGGATGCCGGTCTCGCTGCCGACGAAGAGCAAGCCGTGGGACAGGCTGCCAGCTTGTCTGTTGCCGGCGGATCCGTCGCCTGCCGTTTTGGGCAGGCTGGCAGCCTGTCCTACGGGATCAACGCGCACTACGCGCAGATAGTCTTCCTGGGGGAGTTTGGCGGACAAGTTGATCCAGGTCTTGCCGTAATCGGCTGTCTTCCACAGGTAGGGCTTATTGTCGTCGAGGCGATGGGCGTCGGCGACGAGGTACGCGACGGCAGGATCGCTAGGCGAGGCTTCGATGCAAGTCACGGTCGCCCACTCGGGCAGGCCGGGAATGTTCTTGGTGACGTTGTCCCATTTTTGGCCGCCGTCCTGGGAAACGTGGACCAGGCCGTCGTCGCTGCCGGCCCAGAGCATGCCGGCTTTCTTGGGCGATTCGGCGACGGCGAAGATGGTGCCGTAGATTTCGACGCCGGTGTTGTCGCCGGTGATGGGTCCGCCCGACCATTTCTGCTTCGATTTATCGTTGCGGGTCAGATCGGGGCTGATCGCTTTCCAGGAATTGCCCTCGTCGGTGGAAGCGAAGAGCACGTTGGCGGCGTGATAGATTTTCTTGGGATCATTGGGCGAGATCAGAAGCGGCGCCGTCCACTGGAAGCGATATTTGAGGTCCTCGGCGCCGTGGCCCGACGGATTGAACGGGTACGTGGTGATGTTGCGGGCTTGGCGGTTGCGGTGGTCGTAGCGCGACAGGAAGCCGCCGTATTCGCCGGAGTAGATGATGTTGGGATCGCGCGGGTCGGCGACGGTCGAGCCGGTTTCGCCGCCGCCGACGGGATGCCAGTCATGGGTCACGATGCCAGTGGACGACAGGCTGTTGCTGGGACCGCGGGCCGTGCCCAGGTCTTGCATGTTGCCCATGATGTTGTAAGGCACGGCGTTATCGACGCTGATGTGGTAGAACTGCGAAATGGGCAGGGGCGGTGCGTACCAGGTTTCGCCGCCGTTGACGCTGATGTTGACGCCGCCGTCGTTGCTGCCGATCATCCGCCGCGGATTTTTCGCGTCGATCCAGAGGTCGTGGTTATCGCCGTGATGCATGCCCTTGTGGCCCTTGAAGGTCTTGCCGCCGTCGATGCTCTTGAGCTGGCGCACCGATTGGCACCAAACGACGTCGGGGTTGGCGGGATCGACGGTGAGCGTGGAAAAGTACCAGGGACGCTGGCGTAGATAACGGCCGGCGTTTATGAGGGACCATTTTTCGCCGCCGTCGTCGGAGCGATAAAGCCCGCCCTTTTCGGCTTCGACGAGAGCATAGATTCTGCGGCTGTCGCTGGGCGCGATCGCCAAACCGACGCGGCCCCAAATGCCTTCGGGCAGGCCGTTGTCATCGTCTGCAGACTCCCGCGGGCCTTTGGGTCCCAGGCCTGCTTCTGACAATGCGGCCCGCATCCGTGAGCTGTCGTCCTTTGCCTCCTTCTCGCCATTCGGTCCCAGTCGCTTCCACGTATCGCCGGCGTTGTCGGAGCGATAGATGCCACTACCGGAGCCGCCGCTCGTCATCTCCCAAGGGGACCGCTCTGTCTCCCAAAGCGCAGCAAAGAGAACGCGAGGATTTGCGGGATCAAAACAGACGTCAATCGCGCCGATGCTCTTCCACAGTGGCCCGAGTCCTTCGCCTTTGGTGCCGGTATGGACTTTTCCCCTGAATCTTTTCTCGCTCAGGACTCGCGTCCACGTTTTTCCGCCGTCCGTGGTCCGATATACCCCGCGTGCTGGATCATTTTCTTGGTCCGGGCCGTAGCGTTCCCTTGGATAAAAAATGCTTCCGAGCACCGCCGCGAGCGCGATGTCCGGATTCGTCGGATGGACGATCATTTGGCCGATTTGTCCCTTTTGCTTCCAGACGTGCTTCCAGCTTTTGCCGCCGGTGGTCGACTTGTAGATGCCGTTGCCGGGCATGACGTTGCCGCGGATGTTGGCTTCGCCGGAGCCCACGTAGATGATGTTCGGATCGGACGGGGCGACGGCGATCGCGCCGATCGACGACGTGGGCTGATCGTCGAAGATCGACTTCCAACTAAAGCCGCCGTCGGTCGATTTCCAAACGCCACTGGCCGCCGCCGCGGCATAGTACGTGGACGGATCGCCTGGGACGCCGCAGGCGCGGCTGACGCGTCCTCCCGCGGCAGGGCCGATTGAGCGAAATTTGAGATTCTTAAAGGGGCCTTTGTCCTCCTTGGCGTCCTTTTCCTTGGCGTCCTTGTCTTTGGCCTCCTGGGCGGTAGAGAACGTCCAGAAGAGGCAGGTCATCAACAACGCGACGAGAGACAGACGCAAGAGTTTCACGGAGAGTTTCCTCAAGAAGACAGACGAGCGTCGTTTCGGTTTGGGATAACCTACCGGCTTTTAGACGTGCAGCAACGGGCGGGCGAATCACATCACACGGCGCAGGGTGTGGATATAGTTATTGGGTAAGGTTTGGGAAATACCCCCGCAGGCTCGAAGACTCACCTGCGGGCTTGGGGGTTATTGCATGATGCTCGGGCGATATCGACTCTTGGCACAGCACGGCGTGGGGCCCGACGGGGAATCGTATCAGGCCCAGGTCGACGGCGGCGCTTGCGAAGTGCGGATTCTCGCGGGGGCGCGGGCTAAACCGGAGCGCTGGCGACAAGCGGTCAAGCGTCTCAAGGTGGCCGCGATGCTCGAGCATCCCGTCGTGCTGCGGCTGCTTGAGGTCCATTTCGAGCACGATCCGCCGTTTGTCGCGCTGGAAGAAGCGCCCGCCGAGCGGCTTGGCGACGCGGCAAAAAAGAGTTCCTGGCCGCTGGAGAAGGTGCTAAGTGTCGCGCGCGAATTGGCGGCGTGCCTGGAGGCGGCCCATCGGCTTGGCTTGGTGCATGGGCGGCTGGGGCCGATGACCATTTATTGGCGCGAAGGGAAGGGCGTGCGGCTGGATTTTTCAGGGGTGGAAACCGGTAACGCTTCGGGACAGGCAAAGTTGTCCGCCTCTACGGCGCCGGAGCTTGTCAAAGGACGCGAGCCGGATGCGGCGGCGGATATGTTCGCGCTGGGCGCGGTGCTTTCCTGGATGGCGGGCGAGAAGCGGCCGCACGGTCAGACGTCGACCTTCCATGAATTGCTGGCGGCGCTCTCGGCGAAGGATCCCAATGACCGGCCTTCCGCGCAGGACGTAGTTCGCGAGCTAGGGCGGATCTTGATCCGAGAAGCGCCGCTTGCGAGTAGGCCGCTGGACGAGACGCAGGTTCCCTCCGACCCCGGCGCGATGGCTGCGGCCGCGATCGGCGTCGGTGAAGCGGACGGCTCGCCGCGCCGCCTGGGCCGCTTTCGCCTTTTGGAGCTGCTCGGCGAAGGCGGCCTGGGAAAGGTCTACCGCGCGGAGGACGTCAGCGACGGCACGGTGGCCGCCGTCAAGGTCTTGCATCCGTCGCTGGCGCTAAGGGCATCCGTCGTCAAGCGCTTTCACAAGGAAGCCCGCCTCTTGGGCGAGATCAAAAATCCCTTCATCGCCAATCTGCTCGAAAACAACCGCGACGGCAGCATCCACTACCTGGCGCTCGAGTTCATCGCCGGCGTCAGCCTCGACCAAATCCTGCGCGATCCTCGCCTTTGTCCGGAAAGACGGATGCCGGAAATCGCGGCCGTCGGCATGGCCATCGACGTGACGCGCGCCCTGGCCGACCCGCATCGCCGCGGCATTATTCACCGCGACATCAAGCCGCAAAATGTCATGGTGCTGCGCGACTCGTGGTTGTTCCGCACGCTCGAAGACGCGGCGCAGGGCAAGTCCGTGAAGAATCGCACCGTGCCGGCGTCGGCCGGAGCGAAGTTGTGCGACTTTGGATTAGCTCGCCATGTCGTCGAAAGCGAGTCGCTGAACCTGACGCAGGCCGGCTCGCCGATCGGCACGCCCCTGTACATGTCTCCGGAGCAGGCGGCCGGCAAGGACACGGTCGGGCCTCCCACCGACGTTTACGCCATCGGCGCGACGCTCTTTCACATGCTTGCCGGACAGCCGCCGTTCATGGCCGAGACCGCGCTGGCCCTGAGCCTGATGCACGAGCGTGAGGCGCCGCCGTCCCTCAAGAAGCTGGAGCCTCATCTCAGCGACGGCATCTGCCGCATTGTCAACAAGTGCCTGGCCAAAACGCCGGCGGAACGTTACGCAGATGCCGGCGAGCTATTGGAGGAGTTGGAACGCCATTTTCGCGGCGAGCCTTCCAGCATCGCCCTGCACCCGAACCTTCCCAAGCCGACCGGCAAGGTGCTCGTCTACGATTGGACCTGGGACTTGCAGGCCGGCCCCGAACAGCTTTGGCCCTATGTTTCCAACACCGATCGGCTTAACAAGGCGGTCGGCATCCCGTCCGTCATGTTTCGCGCTCAAATCGGAGAGAAAGACGGCGCGCTGCAAGCGCCCGTGGAGCGCTTCGGTGAGTTTCGCAAGGCGGGAGTCACCAACGCCTGGCAGGAGCATCCTTTCGAATGGATCGAGGGCCGCCGGCTCGGTGTCCTGCGCCAATACTCACGCGGCGTCTTCAAATGGTTGGCGTCAATGACCGAATTGAGCGCCCTGCCCAATGGCGGCACGCGTTTGTCGCATAAAGTGTTGGTGGAGCCGCGCGGCTTTTTGGGACGCATGGTGGCGGGCATCGAGATCGGCTTCAAGGGCCGCCGCGCCGTCGAGCGCGTCTATCGCCGCATCGACGCCTTCTTGCGTGGCGGGTTGGACGCCCCGGCGATTGTCGATGCCTTCGAGACGCCGGCCCAACTTTCCGCCTCCGCGCAGAGACGCCTCGACGAACTTCTTGACAAGCTACGCCGGCGCGATGTTCCAGGCGAGGTGCTGTTGCCCCTGGGCGAATTTCTCCGCCAGGCGCCCGATCAGGAGGCGGCCCGCATTCGCCCTCTTGCTTTGGCGCGGCGGCTCGGAGTCGATCCGAATCAGCTCACGGCGGCCTGTTTGCACGGGGCGCGGGAAGGCCTGCTCGTCCTTCTCTGGGACATTCTTTGTCCGTTGTGTCGCATACCCGGCGACATCAAAGAAACGCTGAAATCGCTCAAAGACCACGCCCATTGCGAGGCGTGCAACAGCGACTTTCCGGTTGACTTCGCCAATTCGGTCGAGCTGATCTTCCGCGTCCATCCGGAAATCCGCGCCTGCGAGACGCGGACCTATTGCATCGGCGGTCCCGCTCATTCGCCGCACGTCGTCGCCCAGGTGCGGGTGGCGCCGGGAGAACGCCTCGACCTCGATCTGGTTTTGGGCGAAGGCGCTTTTCGGGTGCGCGGGCCGCAGCTTCCCAACAGCTGGGACTTCATTGTCGACGGCGGCGCCCTCTTGACGCGCTGGACCTTAAGCGTCCCGGCCGATTTCATTCCAAGGCACGACAAGCAAGACGCCACGCTCATTGAGCCGCCGCGGCTCTTGCCCGGCAGGCAAAAACTCATCCTGCACAACAGCCACAACCGGGAACTCGTGCTGCGCGTCGAGCGCATGGCCCAAAGGAGCGACGCCTTGACGGCGGCGCGGGCCACGTCGCTGGCCCTCTTCCGTGAGTTGTTCCCCGGCGAAATCCTGGACGCAGGCCAGCTGGTGAGCGTGGCCGCCATGACCTTCCTGGTGATCGATCTCAACGACGCCAGCCGGCTCGAGCGCGCGGGAAATCTCTACGCCATCCTGGGCGAGGCGCGCGCCTTCGCGTTTTTGCACGATTACTTTCAGCTCGTTGGCGACTTCGTTCGCCGTGAGCGAGGCGCCGCGGTGAAGACCGTGGGCGAATTGGTGCTGGCCGTGTTTGAGGACAAGCTGGCCGCTCTGCGCGCCGGCATCGCCCTGGAACGCGACTTGAAGGACGAGCTGGCGCGGAATTGGCCTCAAGTAGCGCCCGGGCTGGCGCCGCGCGTCGGGGTTCATCGCGGCCCGGCGATGGCCGCCACCGTCAACGGCAACCTCGACTACTTCGGCACGACGGTCGACCAGGCGCTGCGGCTGCCGGCCCTTGCGGGCGGCAACGAGCTCGTGTTGACGCGGGAATTGGCGGGCGATCCGCAAGTCGGCGAGTTTCTTCAGGTTGAACGTTTGGCGAGTGACCTGTTGGAAGCGAATCTTCCCGGCACGGCATTCGGCGTTTTGACGCGCGTCGGGTTCTCTGCGAAGCCGCAAGCGCCGATCCGTGCTTGACAGGGGCTTGGCTCTTCGGTATTTCCCCTTCCACTCTTTACAAAAAGTCCGAAGTTTTGGTTTTTTCGTGGGAAAGAAGAGGCCGACCCATGGGGAAGCGTACCTTTCTGGCGCTGTGGATAACGTGGGGAGTTTGCGGGTCCGCATGGGCGCAGGCGCCTTCCTTCCCGTTGGCGCCCAGTCCATCCGCCCTGCCCGCGGCCGCAACCCAGGACCGGCCCGGCGCTACGTTGGGTGTTCCCGGTCAACCGCCGGCAGTGCTGCCGACGCTGTCGCCGCTGCCCCCTCCGCCAATGCCGACGCCTGGAGGCGTCAAGCCGGTGGGCTACGCGCCGCCGCCCTTGCCGCCGGAAATGGTCGTCGGTCCCAATCCCTCGGCATTCGCGAAGTTTCCGATGCCGAGCAACGACGCGTACTTGCCGAAGCCCACCATGCTGCCGCGGCCCGCACTGGGAGACCAGAGGAACAACACCATCGGGCTGACAGCTCCGGAGAGCCAATTGCCGCCGGCTTTTCCCAAGGATTCCAAGCCCGACATTCTGGAGACCAAGTTCGTCGACAATTACACAACCTTGCCACGGACAAATGGCGCATCGACCGATACGTACCCAAATCAGGTCTACGAGAACCTGTCCTTCCAGATCGCCCTTGACGGCTCCAAGGAACCCGAAGACCTGGGCATCAACGCGAATTTCGGCTTCCGCGTCGCCTTTAACTGGGGCATTCCGCTCGTCGAAGACCTGGGAATTGGCATGCAGATCGGCTCCGCGCTCAACTATTCGCGCACGGCCATCGGCGTGCTCAAGTTGCTGGGCGGCCCCACCGATCGCCTGCAAAGTTACACCACCTTGGGCCTGTTTTGCCGCAGCGATTCGGGCTGGAACTACGGCTTCGCCTACGATTTCCGCTTCGACGACTATTTTCTGAACATCGACACCAGCCAGTGGCGCGCCCAGGTGAGCAAGTACATCACCGATTGGGATGAGGTCGGCCTTTTCGGCGCCTGGCGCGACCGCATCGAGACGGCCCAGGTCGCCGGCCAGACGCTTTTCTTTCGGCCGATCGATCAGATCGCCCTGTTCTGGCGGCACATCTGGGAAGGGGACATCGTCACGCGCGGATGGGTGGGCCTCGCCGAGGAACATGGCCGGTTCTCGCTCTTGAGGCCGGGCCAGGGCTGGATCAACCACACCTTCGCCTTCGGCGCCGACTTCCAGGTGCCGCTTAACAACAGCCTGGCGCTCTTCGGAGAAGCTCACTTCATCACTCCCAACGACACCGGCACGGTGACGGCGACCTTGGGTATTGCCTGGTATCCCGGCGGCGGCGCCCGCACCACCGCCCGGAGTCGCTTCGCCCCGCTCTTGCCGCTGGCGAACAACCCGTTCTTCGCGGTGGACGTGCAGCAGCAATAAGCTCGTAGCGGAATTCGCAAGAATTTCGACAGCGCCGTCGGAATGCTTGCGAATTCCATTACGAATGGTCGTCACGCCGGCTGCGCCATCCTTGACCTACTAGAACCAAAAAAATCGGCGTCATCCGGATGGAACAGCGCCTGCCGCAACTCGGCGCGCTGCTCGAGAATCGCGACTTTCTCCGGCGAACCGGGCGCCGCGCTTGTCGGAAATGGCGGCAGCTTCCCCATGCCGTTGAAGTTGCCGGGGCCGCGCCGGCCATATCTACTTGTCGATGGATGCTTTTCGCGCACTCCATCCGTGTTGTAGCAGGTCCAGCACAGTCCCCGCGGCCTGGTCGCGCTTTTCAAATGGCAATGTCGACAGATCATGGGCAATCTCCTCTCGTAACGGAAGCAGCCCTTTCAAGCCGCAACCGGCCGGCTACGGTGCAAGAGGCGGTTGACTTCCTGCAAAAGCAAGCGTCGAACTTCGCTTCGCGGCGTTTGGTCGAACCAATTGAGGAAGTGCCGGCAAGCGGACGGCTCGCCGAGGGCGTCGTCCGCGGCCGTGCAAGTCTGAGCGAAATACGCCGACACCTCAGCCACCGTGGCCAGGTTGTCCCCCTTCCACGCGCAGAAACCGACCGCGCAGGCCGCCTCCACACACGCATCCGCGAAAACGGCCAGCGCCGGCGGGCAAGTCGTGGCGTTCTGGACGAGCTGCGCATCGTCGCGCATGAGAGCCATGCGCAATGCTTCCAATCCGCTTCGTGACAGCATCGGCCCGATTCCCTCGCGCCAAGTTCTTCGCCAGTGTTCCATGGTGCCACCTCCGTGATGTCTTACTATAGTGTACAGAAATCCATTATACGTTGTCAATAAAGATTATTAAAAATAAAATAAATAATCAAAAACGTCCGTTATAGCTTATATTTTGACTTGCTTAGAGGGATGGCGTGGGCGAATTTGGCCTGCGCGGCAATGCCGACCTGCGCGCGCGCCGCCGCGCAATGCAATCAAAAGTGAAGCCGATCGTTACGATGCGCGGTTCAGTTCGAAGACCGCCAGATTGCGGCCATGACTGGAATAGCGGAGAACTCCGTCTTGCAGGAGCAACATCTCGCTCTTTTGAAATGATTCCCATCCGCTGGAGCTGAGCGGGCTGGTGGCGATGACGAGGCCGAAGTTGACCGGGCCTTTACCGAGATCGATACGGAGATCGGGATCCTCGAAACGGCGCGTTTCTTTGCTGTGCATGATCACCCGGCGAAAGTGCAGCCCCTTCCAACCGCCGGCGTCGTGATAGGAGACCAAACGCCGGCCGTCCGAGAGAAGGCAGTTTAGTGTGCCGCCCGCGTTCCACTCCGCGAGCTTCTTGTTGAGCCGGGGCCAGTTCTTCTCCTCCGCCAGGCCGTTCTCCCAACCGGCGACCTCATCAAGAAGATGGCAGAAGAAATGTTCGGAATCGGTTGAGCCGATCGGATGGAAGCGTTGCAGCGGTAGCTCGAACGCGTGCTTAAGCGTGCCGTTGTGGGCGAAGCAGTATTCGCGCCCTTGCCACTCACGCGCGAAAGGATGGCTGTCGGCCCGGGTCATTTTGCCGACGGTCTGGCGGCGCGCATGGGCGATGCAGATGGAAGAGCGGATGCCGGCGTAGCTTTCGAGGAAGTCCGTGTACTTGCTCGCCTCCCATTTCGCCGCTTCCTTGACCAGAGCGAGAGATTTATCGGGATACCATGCCAAGCCCCAGCCTTCTGCATTCTCCTCGCCGCGGTGGGCGAACTCGCGGATCGAAAAGTCGGCGACGATCGGCTCAGCAAACGAATATCCCATCAACTCACACATAAGACCCTCGCCTAACATTATCTTAGCTTTTTTTGCTTGGCCGCGATACTGTAAACGGAAGATCTCTGATCGAGGGGGTGCTATGCGCCGTCGATACGTCATTTGGACCGTTTTCGGCTTCGCGTCCTTCGCCGCCGGGGCTTTGGGGCAAACGCCGCCGCCGCGCTTGACGCACGTCTTGCCTCCAGGCGGCCAGATTGGCACAACGCTTGAGATTACTCTGGTCGGCGCCGACCTCGACAAGGCGGAAGCCTTGTACTTCAGCATCCCCGGCGTCAAAAGCGAGATCGCCGGCACCAGCGCCCTCGTGCCCGCCGATCTCAAGAAAAAGCCGCCCGCCAGCATGAAGCAGGGGCCGCAAACAAGCCAAAAGTTCAAGGTGACGCTCCCCGACAATGCGCCCCTAGGCGTTCACGACATCCGCATCATCACCGCCGGTGGCATCAGCAACCCGCGGGCATTCGTCGTCGGCGATTTGAAGGAAATAATGGAGAAGGAACCCAACGACGACGTCAACAAGGCGCAACCAATTGAACTCAACAGCACCGTCAGCGGCGTCATTTCCGCGCCCACCGACGTCGACTACTTCCAGTTCGCCGGCAAGAAGGGTCAGCGCGTCGTCCTTTCGTGCCTTACCGGCACGATCGACAGCAAGCTTCCCGTCGAGATGAAGCTCTTCGGCCCCGGCGACCGCGACTTGGGCTCCAATCGCGGTTATCAAAACAACGACGCTCTCCTTGACGCAGTCCTGCCGGCCGACGGCGACTACCTGGTCCGCCTCTGCTCGTTCACCTATACCCAAGGCGGCCCCGACTACTTCTATCGGTTGACCGTCACCACCGGCTCCTGGATCGACGCGGTTTTCCCGCCCACCGTGGAGCTGGGCAAGGAAGCCAAGGTCGCCGTATATGGCCGCAATCTCCCCGGCGGCGTTCTCGACCCGAGCATGATCGTGGAAGGTCGGACACTCGAAAAAGTGATGGTCGCCGTCAAAGCGCCCGCGGACCCGCGCGCGTTGCATCGGCTCGAATTCCCCGGCCTAATCGTTCCAGCCAGCTCAATCCTCGACGGCTTCGAGTTTCGCCTTCCTAACAAGACCGCTGCATCCAATCCTTACCTGCTGACCTTCGCGCGCTCTCCGGTAATCCCGGAGGAGGAGCCAAACGACACGCCTGAAACCGCCCAAAAGGTCCCCGTTCCGTGCGAGATCGCCGGCCGCATCGACAAGAAGGGCGACCGCGATTGGTTTCGCTTCGAAGCGAAGAAAGGCCAAGCTCTCGGCATCGAAGTCTTTGGCGACCGCCTCGGTTCGGCTACCGATCTCTACTTCGTTCTTCGCGATGAGAAGGGAAAGACTCTGGCGGAACAGGACGACAACCCCGATATCGCCGCCCCGCATTTCTTCACGCGCACGGAGGACCCGCCGCGCTACCGCTTCGTCCCGTCGGCCGACGGCGCCTACCTTCTGATGATCGGTGCCCGCGACGCCAACAGTCAGTTCGGACCGCGCCATCTCTACACGGTGCGGATCGCACCGGACGAACCCGACTTCCGCCTGGTGGCGATGCCGTTCAACAGCCTCGCGCCCGATTCAGCCGTCCTCCATCAAGGCAGCCATCAAGCCCTCCAGGTATTCGCATTTCGGCTCGGTGGCTTCACCGGCGACATCACACTGTCGGCCGACAGTTTGCCCGAGGGCGTGACGCTGCCGCCGCAGGTGATCGCCGGCAGCCAGAAGCAGGCGGCCCTCGTCCTGAGTGCGACGCCCAACGCGCCATTCATGGGCGGTCCAATCCGTATCGTGGGCACGGCGACCGTGGGAGGGCAAAAGCTAATCCGCGAAGTGCGCTCGGCCAGCGTCTCTTGGCCGGTACAGCAACTAAACATTCCAACGATCAGCCGGCTCGACCGCGAGCTGGTGATGGCCGTGCGCGACAAAGCCCCGTACACTCTGGGCATTGAAAAGACCAAAGTAATCGTGCAACAGGGTGAGAAGATTCAGATTCCCATCCGGCTCAACGTTTTGTCGCCGGAGTTTAAGTCCACGGTCCAACTCGTCTCTCTCTCGATGCCGACCGGAATGACCATGCAACCGGCGTCCGTATCGACGGGAAAGGAGTCGCTCACGCTCAACTTCGACGCGAAGGCGAACGTGCTCCCCGGCAACTACACGCTGATCGTGCGCGGGCAGACGCAGCCTGTAGGCAAGCCCATGCCGCCCAAGGGCCCGCCCAACGTGGTGCAGACCGCGCCGCCGGTCACGGTGACGATCGTCCCCAAACAACTCGCCAAGCTGAGCGTGCCGGCCAACCCGGTGAAGATCGCAGTGGGGAAGGAAGGCGTGATTCCAGTAAAGGTCGCCCGTCAGCTCGACTATGCCGGCCCGTTCAAATTGGATGTCGTCTTGCCGCCCGACATTAAAGGCGTAACCGGGGAGCCGTCGTCGATCAAACCCGGCGAGAACGACGGCAAAATCACGATCCGTGTCGAGCCCGGCGCGCAGGCCGGCTCCAACGTCGTGCTGCAAGTGCGTGCGATCGCCCTGTTTAACAGCGAAACGCCGGTAGCGCATGAAGCGAAAGTGACCCTAAACATAGCCAAGTAATCGCAACCCCTGCCGTAGGTCCGGCGAACCGAGTTAGACCACTTTAGGTCCGGCGAGCCGAGCCGGACCTGTAGCGGCTGACGCAGTTTCCCACTGGAGGTATCGATCATGAAACGGCAAGCAGTCCTACTCCTGTGCGCTGGCTTTATGTCCGCCGGCTTCTTGGCCGCGGGCGACACTCCTGAGAAAAAAGCACTCCAAAAGGAATGGGCAAAGCTCGAAGGCACCTGGATCGTTGTTGCCCAGGAATCCAACGGCGTCAAATCCGACGACGATGACGTCAAGACTCTCGGCAAAGTAACGCTCAAGGACGGCAAGTACACTTGGGACAGCGGCAGCGGCGGGACCATGGTCATCGATCCCACCAAGAAGCCGAAACACGTCGATTACGCAATCGTCGACGGCCTGGGAATCGTGCACACTTACCTGGGCATATACGAGCTGGACGGCGACACCTTCCGAGACTGTTACGCGCCACCCGACATGGCCCGGCCGACCGAATTCAAGACCGCGCCGAATTCAGGCCACGTGACGATGGTGCACAAGCGCGAGAAGGTTGAGAAGGAGCAGTAAGCCTGATTTGAGAAAGCCCGGTCCAAGCAGAACTCACGGTAGGTCCAGCGCCACTTTCAGCCCGTTATTGACGTCTTGCATCAAAGTCGAAGAGAAAGTCCCGATCGTGTGGAGAATTCGGCTCTGCTCGACCGTTAAGAGATTAATGCAGCTGACGACCGAATCCTGTCTTAGGCCGGTCTGTTGTCCATGGGGTGTTGCGATTTCAACGACGACTTGGGTTGGCTCATTCGTTCGCCGCCCGGAGCTGGAAATCATCGCCAGGATGGTGTTGGTCAAACGGGAGTTGTCTTTATTGTTCTGAATCACGAGCGCTGGGCGTGGTTTCGTGGTCCTTTTGGTCCCTTGCGGTTGAAAATGGGGCCAATCCACGATGACAACCTCCCCGCGCTTTCTAGTCATTTACCCCCTCCGGGCGCGAGATCGTTGTAAACGTCCATTTCGGGATCATCCCAGCCGGCCTTGGCGGCAACTTCGTCCATCAAAGAGTACGCCTGCCGGACGGCGAATTCCGAATCGTCGTACACCAACGCTTTCAGCTTGTCGTAAACTTCGGCACGCAAGAGCACAAATACCTGTTGGGTTTGTGAATCAATGACGCGAACAGGTTCATCGCGATTGGCGGCCAACGCTTGTTTCAGTTGTTCGTTGAGTTCAATCATGTTACCTCCATGCCCATGGTATCGCGTGCAATGCCGTGAACGAAAGCGTGCTTGGTCACTTCCTCCCATTCCGATACGCCGCCGCCATCTCCTCGTTCATCCGCCGTCGTAATGCCGCGTCGATCAGACCGTGATTGCGGCCTGGGAAGATTTCAACAACCGCATCCGAGCCGAGGGTCTTCAGACTCTTTTGCAACAGAATGGTCGCGCCTTCCAGGTAGAAGGTGTCCTGGTCGCCCATGTAGACGCGAAGTTTGCGGGCCAGCTTCGGGCCTATCTTCGCCCAGTCGCGCTCCAAAATCAGGCGGATGTCGTAGCGCTGCCATTCCTTGGCCACCTGCGAGCTGACGGCGCCGCTGTCGCGGTCCCAGAGCTTCATCGGCCGGCCGTCGGGGCCTTTTGGACTGAAGACGGCTTCGAAGGAGAATAGTTGCCCGCCGCGGTCCATGACCACTTCCATATCGCTGAATGGCTTGTATTCCTGCAAGACCTTGTCCTTGTTGCGGGCCAAGGGACGCGGCTTGCCCTTGTCGTCGGTGAACATGTTGACGCCGGGGCGGTAGAGGTCGATCATTTGGAAGTCGCGGAAATCGACTGGGTCGGGCGAGGTCGACCAGACTCCGCCGAAGAAGTCGGGATAGGTCACCTGCAGCCACGGGCTGGACCAGCCGCCGGAGCTATGGCCGGTGACGAAGCGGGCCGACGGTATACCCAGGCCGCGATACGATTTTTCGATCAACGGGATCAGCTCTTCGGTCAAAGCCTCTCCCCAAGGGCCGTTGTTGGCAGAGTCGGCGAAAACGTGATGGCCCAGCGGACAGGACGGATCGAGGATGACCCAAATCATCTCCTCGCCGGCGACGTCGGTGGGATTGCGCTTGTCGAGGCCGAGAGCGCCGAAATGGGTGCCGCCGAAGCCGGGGATTTCGTAGACGACCGGGTAATGCCGTTTCGCATCCTCACTCCACGACTTCGGAAGCATGACGCCGGCGTGCATGCGGATGGGCTTGCCGTGGAAGGCGCTTAGCAACTTGCTCGGAATGTCGACGAGCTTGACGCGCTCCTTTTCCTCGAACGTGCGTGGCCCGACGACCTGATCGATTAAGAGGGCGACTGTCTGCGGTTTGGCGGCATCCAACTCGACGAGGGCCGCCTTGCTGTAGCCGTTGCCGGCAGCGCCGAGCGCGCTCTGCCCGCCCCATTGGTCCATGACCGCCTGCACGTAGTACTTGCCGGCCGGCAGCTTGTCGAGCGAAAGCGGAAAGGAAGCGACCGGCTGGAAAGCGAGCTTGTCGCCGGGCTTCCAGTTCTTAACGTCCTGGGCGAAGAACGGCTCGGGCTTAAACCAATTGGGGCCTTGCGGGCCGGCTTTGATTTCGCGCTTCGAAGCGACCAGAAAAACCCGGCCGGTGAAAGGCGCCTCAGTCACGCCTTTGGCGAACGTGATCTCGAAGGACACCGGCGCCGGTGCCTGCTTGGCCTGAGCTGCGGGCCCGGCGGGCAGCAACGCGGCAAGGATGAGAAACAACGGCTGCGGATACAGCATGGAGGGCTCCGTGGTGAGGTTTTGACGAGCGTCGCCGAGGAAGCATCGATTATCGCTTGAAAAAACGACGATGCAAGGGGGTGGGTGGTTGCAGGCCGCCAACGAACAGACGAAAATAGACCGGAAACATTCAAGCCAATGAGGATTCAGCCAAAGAGGAGCCGCTCCATGGCGACGCAATGGTATCTCACCCGCGACGGCCAGCGCATGGGTCCCTATAGCGGCGAGCAGTTGCACGAATTTGCCGACGACGGCCGGCTTTCACCGAAGGATCTGGTCTGGTGCGAAGGCATGACCGACTGGGTCGAAGCGAGAAAAGTGCTGAAACCTGCGCGCTTGGACCGGACCGCAAGCCGCAGGCGCGAGGACGACGACTTCGAGGACGATTCTCCGGCTCGAGCGCCTACGGGGCCCAAAAGCGAGTTTCCGGGCCGGCTGATTACACCTGGATTCTTCGTGATTGCCCTCTTGATGTTCTTTCTTCCATGGATTGAAGTTCGCTGCAATGGCTTTCCAGTTATCTCGCAATCGGGTTTGCAGGCGAGCGTCGGCGCCTACTCGGAGACCTTGTTCTTCGCCCAAGAGAAGCAGAATCGCGCTCAAATGGGAATGGGCTTTCGCTTAGTAGATGACGAGAAGGCGCCGGTCGCGCCGCTGTTGCTCCTCTACGGCGCGATCGTGCTGGCGGGAATCGTGTTGGGTCTCGTGTTAAGAGCGGGCACGGGCCGCATGGCGGCGCTTGGAAGCTGCGGAGCCGTCGCGTTTTTTCTAATGATCATTCAGCTCAGCATCGGCTTTCCCATCGCGAAGCAGGTGGCCAAGGCAAATGCCGACCAGAACCTACGTAAGGATTTCCAAAACGTGGGGCAGTTCCCCTTCCCGGTGCCGCTACCGCAAGGTCAGGTGCCCCAAGGACAAATGCCGCAGTTCCCAATGCCCATGATTCCACCGGGGGGCGATTTCGTGTGGATTTCGACGACGCCATGGTTCTGGCTGGGCGTGATATTCACGCTTGGGTCGCTGGGCGGCATCGCGATTGAGCATTGGTTGGTGTTCGCGAAGCTGAGACGCGCGCCGCGTTACTGAGCGCGAAATCGCCGAGCGAGCTTTGACTACGCAGCCGATAGCTTCATTCTGCTGCGTCCTGTGGCACGCTCGGCGGTTTCGCGCGCGAGATTACACCATGTTTTGCAGCATTTCGCGGCGGGGGACGAGGCGTTTGCCGCGGCATTCGTCGATGTGGAGCGCTTTCAAAAGACGGCGACGCAATTCCGCTTGCACCTGCTCGATGGAGTTGGTCGACGGGCTGGCGAGTCGGATGTAGCCGCCCGCGCGGCGATCGTGCCCGCCGGCCTTGCCGCCCATCTTGGAGACGATCTGCCTCAACATTTCGCCGGCGTGAGCTTGCGGCCAGGTGGTCCGCATCGAGAGAATCAGCTGCTCGTCGTAGATGCCCGCGCAAACAGCCCAATCGATATCCTCATAGCGGATCATGAAGTCGACGACCTGGGCGGCCAGTTCTGGGTTGGGAAGGTCGTTGATCCAGCTGATGAGCAAGCGATCGTAGGTGAACGAGCATTGCAGGGCTTGCAAGAGGGCCTCGAAAAATGCTTCGGGCAACGGTGCATTGCGAATCTTGGCGAGCAGATCTTTGTCGATGAGCGGGAAAAGGTGGTGCAGGGCGGTGTCGTCGAGGGAACTGGCCTCCCGTGGAAAGCCTGCCAATTCGGTCTCGATGCCGTAATAGAGGCTGGTGGCAACCCGGTCGGGAATGGAAATTTCTTGTTCCATCAAATAGCGGGTAACTAGCGAACAGGTGGCCCCGAGACTGCGGCGGATATCGAGAAACGGGACCCCGTCGAGGTCGCCGGGGGTTTGGTGGTGGTCGATGACGGCGTATAGGTCGACTTCGCCGTTGAAGGAGTGCCGGCCCGTTTTCGGCTGGCTGTCGACCATGACCACCGCATCGGTCGGTCGCCAGCGTATTTTCTCGGTAGGAATGAGGTCAATGCCGAGGAGATCAACCATGGCCCGGTTCTCGGCCCGGCAGATTTGACCGTCGCGCGTCAGACGGGTTGGTTTGCCCTGGCACGTCTCGACCAGATGGGCCAAACCCACCATGCTCCCCAGGGCGTCCGGGTCGGGGTGCACGTGTGAGACGAATGTGACCGACTTGAAATCCTCAAGGCCGGCCAAAAACCGATCGGAACGACGCAATTGGGTCGATCTACCGTTGACCCCCGCGTCGGTGCTATGTCTGGACATAAGGAAGCGAGTCTCCAGGCGTTCGCATTGGACCTGACGACCTATCCCCTGATCATACGTATATGCAAGGGCCGGTCCGAATCGAAATCCGCTTCGAAGGATGTCGAACGCCTTCCAACGATCCGCCTTCCATGACCAGGTTCCATTGTAGCAAAAAGGCGGGCGGCGAGGTCTTTTTTCTTTATGTCGGCGGGATGGCCTATCCGACCCCCAATTCGCCATGGAAAGTATAGCTTAGCCCCACGGCGAACCGTAGATGCTAACACCTCGCTAGGGCGTCCGCAAGAGGCTAGGCGTCGACGATTTCGTGGAATCTTGCAGCCGGGTTCCAGCCGTTTTACCTTCGAAAGCTCGGCGAAACGGGCAAAATCGACTTGTTAGCGTGGTTGGTTCTGGATTCTGGCGCGGTAAAATTCGCGCGCCTTTCCGAGAAATGCGCGAACGTCCGGCTCGCGATAATCGGCATAAGTCCAAGGCCAAGGCTCGAAGGCGCCGTCTTGAAAGCGCAGGGTCACCTCGGCGTAAATCCCGTCCCGCAAATAGATTCGGTGTGCTTGGTCCTTGGTGGTGGCGAGCATGAACTTGCCCAGCTGCAATAGGCCCGGATCGAGGTTGAGCGGCCTGGTTTCTGGGAATTGTCCGCTTTCGGCTAGTTCTACCTCCAGCCGATTGGTGGCGGTTTTGATGTCGGTGAGGGCGTCGGATTCGACCAGCTCTTGGAAAACTAGGAACCGCTTCTTGAGTCCAATCCCCATTGCCGCTTCGTAGTAACGAGTTTGATGAAAGTCGAAATCTTGGCTGGCAAGCGCAATCGGACCGTAGAGCGCTACCAACCGTTGTCCGGCCCGGACGAGGGCATCCGGATGGCGGCTAAATGCGGCGACCACAAGAAGCGATTGTTCAACCCTTCGGAGTTGCCCCATCGCGCAATTGTACTTGGCCGTTTAGCCGCGAGCCAACGGCGAGCGCGGGCGTGGCGTCAATCTGCAAGGACGTCGTCCGCGCTCACCGCTGGCTCGCGGCTAAACCAATCCTCTCGTTAATACCTGAAGATCACGTCAAACGTGAGGCGGAAGCCGTCCATGTGCCTGCCGCCGCCGATGAGGCCGACTTCGCCGACGAGACCGAACTGCAGCGCCTCGGAAACTTTGTAGCGGGCGCCGATGGCGAGGGTCAGTTCGTTGATGCCGGCGGCGCCGTTCGAGCCGAAGTTGAACAAGTCGCGGCCTTCGAAGTTCAGATCGCGGGCGCTGCCGTTAAATGTGTAGTGGGCGAAATTGAGCTCGATTAACGGGTAAATTTTCTTTAGGTTGCGGACGTCGTAATCGAGGTGGAAGCTGCTGAAGATGTTGTCGGTGCGGGTGCTGTCGACGCGGGCGGCGTAGCCGGTGGTGTTCAGAAAGTTGAATGTACCATAGTCCGATCGCCAAAAGCTCTGTCCGTAGCTGAGGTAGGGCACCAAAGACAACTCGCCGGTGTTCTGGAAGACCTTCGACGGCCCGATGGGAATCTGAAACGTCAAGCCAGCGGCCAGGAGCGTGCCGCTGGTTTCATTGCGGATGAACGTGAACTTTGGCCCGAGCCACAATTCCGAGAAGCCGGTGTGGGGCGAGAAGCCGGGAGCGTTCGGCTCGGCCCAGACGACGCCGAGCTTGTTGATGACCAGCGAAATGTTCTCGGTGAAGGCCACACGGGCTTGCAGCCCCAGGAAGAAGTTGTCGCTGCTGGAAAAGACCGGGTTGGAGCTGGGCGTGTGCTGCCACATGAAGATGGGCCGCAGCTCGGTCAGGGCGCGGGGATCCTCGAAGTAGAACGGGTTGCTGACCGGCGAGATGATGTTGAATTTGTCGTCGCTGTGGAACATGGTTCCGCCGGGGCCCGCCTGAAACATATTGCCCGCGGAGCTGCCGATGTCGCCAAAGCCGCGCTTGATGTTGTCGCAAAGCCGGGAGAAGAAGCCGGCCTCGCCGGGCTGGGTGTTGGCGACGCCGCAGTTGAAGGCTTCCTCGCCGGGGGCGGGCGTACCCAAAGCGGCGCCGAGCGGTCCCGACGGCGGGGGCGGCGGCGGAGGGGGCGTTCCCTCGGGGATCTGGCCGCGAACCACCAGCCCATTTAACGGCGGCGCTCCCACGACTGAAGTTTCGTCCTTGGGCGGAAGGCGCTCGGGCCGCCCGAGACTTACGGCGGGCGCCGACGGCGCCGCGTTCGGGGAAGAGCCGGCCGCGCGCCATTTAATCTCCTGTGCGGAGACGAAAGTCGAGCCAAAGAGCATGGTCAGCCCGACCAGACCGAAAGTTCGCCGGCGCATCCGTTCACCCTCCCATCCATGTTGCCCGAGCAAGCGCTCCATCTCCCTGGGGGACCGTGGGCTCTCTGTTCGATTCGACCGAATCCGCGGAGGAGGCGCAGTCCAAGCGTATTGAGTGGGAAGATGGGAAGCAGCGATGTTGATCACAGGCGTCAAAAGCCGCAAACTCGGCAAAATCCGAAATGGCAATCACGCCGCTTGCATTTCGCGCTCGCGATGGACCCGTGAGCGCGAAACGTGAACGAAGTCAGCGTTTGCCCTGTTTCTCCCACCATTCGCGCCATTGGCGTTGGGCGGTTTGGCGGTCGCCGAAGCTGGCATCGTCGGAGGGACCGTGATCGACGCCGGTGACTTGCACGAGGGACTGATGGGCCGCTTTCTGCACGGCCGGCTCGGCGTCGTTGATGAGATCGATCAACTCGCTTACGTGGCGGATTTTCTTTGCGCCGGCCTCCCTGGCGGCGGCTAAGCGAACCGCAGGTTCTTCGTGCTTAAGAAGGTCTTTGAGTTGAGTTGGATTTTCCCGGCTTACGTGCTTCGCTAGCAGCGTTTGGCTGAACTTCTGAATGTCGCCGTTTTCATGCTTCGTGGCGATGGCTAGGGTTTCAAAAACCTTCGGCCCGTCCCGTTTTTCAAGTTCGGTCAAGATGCGCTTTAACTGCTCGCCCTTCTCCGTTTCCGACCGTTTGAGAAGTTCTGCCAAAGGCAAGGCGCCGAGTGACTTGTCGCGGGGACCGATAAGAAGCTTACCTGCGAAGTTTCTGTCAGTTAGATTGCTTTCGCCGGTAGGCCCACCGCCGCCGGCCAGCGCTTGCCGCTGAAGCGCTCCCTTGCGCAGCAGGATGCCGGTCTGCACCTCGTGGAGCATGCCCTTGTGGCGCTTGCCGGTGACGCCGCTGCCCACGCTTTCTTTGGCAGACATCAAGAGTTCCAAGTCATCGCTGGAGTTGAGGATGCGGAGGATTTTTTGGCCAATAACCACCGCGGGACAGGAATGTTCCAAGTTGGCGGCGCGATTAAAGCCTTCGATCAGCTCGAAGATCGCCTCGGCCGGCAACCGCTTGAACTCGTCGTAAGCTTTCTTGCCCTCGCCCCCTTTGAGTTGGCCAATGTCGAACTGGATGAATCGGTTGATGACCTTCTCGTAGCGCTCGCTTTCCTCCTTAGTGGGCAGCGTCAAACTGGGAGCGAGCGGATTGCGCTCACGCGGCGCATCCTTGTCGCCGGTTTGAGCGGCGATGGCCAGCGCGAGATGAAGAAGCAATTTGGTCATTGCGGCGTCTTGAGTTTGCTCTTTGCGCTTCTTTGCTCATTCGTAGGTTTTCGCGGCCAGCAGGAGTTGCGCAAACATCTTCCAAGTCGGTTGATCAGGAAAGGGTTCGCCTTGATGCTGTTCTGAGTAAATCGTACCTCATTTGGGTCCATTTTACCACCTGCAACGTGTCATCGCAGCGATTAGGCATCGCGCTCGAGCGCTTGGGCATGGTCGCCCTGCCCGCTTGCTTCAAGGATGCGCTCGACTTCGGCCATTACCGCCTTGACGACGGCGCCGTTGGTCTCGATGGTTCGCACCTCGACGCGGAATGCCCACAAGTTGATTCCTAGGGTGACCAGGGCGAGCGTGGCGTGTATTTGCCATGGCCATTCTTGCAATTGGGCCCCGGCGCCCGCGGCGGCGGCGGCGATGGCGCTCAGCATCGCAAAAAGCGCCGGCGGGAACACCTGGCGCTTCAGTTCCCGTGTCGTCCGCGGCAAATCCTGATCGGGCAAATGATAGGCCAGGCCAACCTCTTTCACCCAGCGGCCCGTCCCGAGAAAGTAGGTGAAAACCGCACAGTGAACGAGCAGAATGGCCAGTGCGGTGATCAAGCCGGCGCCGAAATGGATGATGAAAACATCGTTCTTTGCCGGCGAATCACGCTCGAGGAAAAACGACCATGCCCCAAGCCCGATGGAAGCAAGTATCGCGACAAGAACGACAACGGCGGAAATGCGAAAGACGCGAAGATTCATGCCGATATTCTAAGAGGCGCTTGCCTTAACGCAATCGCGTGGATTTTGCACTTCCCCGTCCGTCCTATCTTCGTACAATAACGGTTCTTACTTTGGCGGTAAACCAATTTCCCAGGGGCGGTTGCAAAACAAGTTGTTGCGAATCCGCATTCTGTAGGAGGGTCTGCGTGGCGATCGTTCAAGTTCAGGAACTCATCGAATCGGGCGTCCATTTCGGGCATCGCGCCAGCCGCTGGAACCCGAAGATGCGCCCCTTCATCTACGGCAAGCGAAACCTCATCCACATCATCGATCTGCGCGAAACGGTCCGCGGGCTCTTGCGAGCTTACCGCTATCTCGCCAAGGTCGCCGGCCGCGGCAGCTTGGTGCTGTTTGTAGGCACCAAACGGCAAGCGAAAGAGACGATCGAGCGCGAAGCCGCCCGCTGCCGCATGCCCTACGTAAGCGAGCGCTGGCTGGGCGGGACCTTGACGAATTACCGCACCATCCGCGAGCGCCTGAAACGATTGCAGGAACTCGAAGGGATGTGGCTGCCAGCGGGCGAAAAGCCGGGCAATGTCGACATGACCGCGCACATGAAGTCGATGCACAACGAAACGGGCAAGCTCGATTTGACCAAGGCACCGGACACCGCCTCCATACGCAGCTACAGCAAGAAGATGGTCGCAACTCTTAACCGCGAGCTGATGAAGATCACCCGCAACTTGCAGGGCATCCGCGAGATGAACCGCCTGCCTGACGCCCTGATCGTGGTCGATCCCAAGCGCGAGGAGATCGCCGTCAAGGAAGCCAAACGCATGGGCGTCACCACGGTCGCCCTGATCGACACCGACAGCGACCCGGACACCATCGATTTGCCGATCCCTGGAAACGACGACAGCATCCGCTCGATCGAACTCATGCTGGCCAAACTGGCCGACGCCGTCTTGGAAGGCCGCGCCGCCCTGCCGCCTGAGCCGCCGAGTCCGCAGCCCGGCCGCCGACCGCAGCCCCCGAACCCGAGACCCATGGCCGCTGTCGTATCCTAAGTATGGCGTTGTGTTTAGCGGGGAGCCGCAGGCGACCGGTCGCCTGCGGCTCCCCGCTAAACGTTCAGGTTAATAGGAACTCACATGAGCATATCCGCAGCGGACGTCATGGCCCTTCGTGCCCGCACCAATCTGCCGATGATGGAGTGCAAAGCCGCCCTCACCGAAGCCGGCGGCGACATGGAGAAGGCGATCCGCATTCTCCGCGAGAAGTTCGCCAAGATCCAGGTGGCCAAGGGCGACCGCGAGGCCGCCGAGGGCCGCGTCGCCTGCTATATCGACCCTGCCAACAAAATCGGCGCCATCTTGGAGCTGCGCTGCGAAAGCGCCCCGACTGCCAAGAACGAGAATTTCGTCAAGCTAGCGAGCGACATCGCCAAGCACATTGCGCTTAAAAGCCCTGCCAGCGTCGAGGAGTTGCTCGCCCAGCCGTTCGTCGATGATCCCAAAAAGACAATTCACGAGCGCATCGGCGACGTGGTCGGGCTGATCCGTGAGAACATGAAGCCCAAGCGTTTCGTCCGGCTCACGGGCAATTTGGGCGAGTATTGCCATCACGACGGCTCCATCGGCGTTCTCATTCAAGTCGAAGGCGAAAAGGCCGACGCGCAGCTTCTGCGCGATGTCAGCATGCACGTGACCGCGAAGAACCCAGTCTCGGGTTTGCGCGAAGACGTCCCCGCGGAGACGATCGCCAAGGAGAAGGAGATCGCCGTCGCCCAGGCCGCCGCCACCGGTAAGCCCGCCAACATCGCCGAGAAGATCGCCGAGGGCAAGATGAAGACCTGGTTTGCCGAAAACGTCCTGGTCGAACAGCCGTTCGTCAAGGACGAATCCAAGACGGTGGGCGATCTTCTGAAAGCGGCGGGACTGAAGCTCAAGAAGTTCGTGCGCTATAAGGTGGGGGAATTGACGTAACAACCCGCGCGGGTTGGCGTGACCTCGATCCGGCGAACTACGTCGCGCTAATCCGCAAGCGGAATTTCGGACCCCTCTCCCAATGCCAATCGATCCCCAGTCCATCCGCGTCATCCGCGAGCCGACCGTTTACCTGTTGGGGCGGCAGGTCACCGATGCCGCCCAAGTCGATCGTTTCCTCGCCGATCACGGCGTCTCCTGGCAGACTGACACCGAAATCGCCGGCGAGCATTTGGTCGAGGTCGCCGGCCGGGTTTGCTACATGTCGTTCGCCAAGCCGCGGCCCGGCGGCAATCAGGCGTATATCAATCACATCCTCGAAGTCGGCCACGGCTCGGTGCTGGAGCATGCGGTTTGGAACTTCCTGTTCACGGGCATCAGCCGGACTTGCACGCATGAACTCATCCGGCACCGGGCGGGATTCGGCTATTCGCAGCTTTCGCAGCGCTACGTGGATGAGTCGACGGCGGAGTACGTCGTGCCCGATTGCATCGCCGATAATCCGGACCTGCGCAAGATTTGGCTTGACGCCGTGGCCTTTAGCCATCAAGCTTACATGAGCCTCACGGAGAAGCTTCTGGACACGTTCAAGGATGAACCCGACCGCACCCTTCGTCGCAAGCTGGCCCGTCAGGCCGCCCGCAGTGTGCTTCCCAACGCCACCGAAACCAAGATTTTCGTCACCGCCAACGCCCGCGCGCTCAGGCACTTCATCGAGCTTAGGGGCAGCCGGCACGCGGAGACGGAAATCCGCAAGCTCGCAGTCGGAGTCCTCAAGATCATGCAACAGGAAGCGCCTAACCTGTTCCGCGACTACGAGCTGACGCCGCTGCCTGATGGCACCCTGGAAGCGAACACGCCGCATCGAAAAGTCTGAGCGAAACGTCAAAACGCGGAGAGCGCGGAGATCGAAGAGTCAAAGAACGAAGCGCTAGATGACAAAGGTGGGGATTGTTGTCCGTTGTTATTCAATTCTCCGCGTTCTCTGCGCCCTCTGCGTTTCAAAACGTCTGTCAAAATCATGAGTAAATTGAGATGAATTCGACTGCCGTCTCCACCCACGAAGGGGTCCTGGAGCTGCATCCCAAAGGCTATGGCTTTCTGCGCACGCCCGGCAAAAGCTACGCCCCTCAGCCCACCGACCCTTACGTCAGCAACCCCCTCATCCACAGATTCCGGCTCCGCGAAGGCATGAAGGTCGCCGGCCCTCTCGAAAGCGCCCGGCGCGGCAACGGACCCCGGCTCTTGCAGATCGACACCATCGAAGGGCTCGTCCCTGATCGCTTCCCTCGCCGCGAGTTCGACGAGTTGACCCCCATCGACCCGCGCGAGCACATCCGCCTCGAAACCGGCCAGGAACCACTGACCACGCGCGTCATGGACCTCTTGACGCCCATCGGCAAAGGGCAGCGCGGCCTAATCGTCGCGCCGCCGCGCACCGGCAAGACGATCTTGCTCCAGCACATCGCGCAGGCCGTGAGCCAGAACCATCCCGAGATGCACCTTATCATGCTCTTGGTCGACGAGCGGCCCGAGGAAGTGACCGAGATGCGCCGCACGGTCAAGGGCGAAGTCATCGCGAGCAGCTCCGACCGCGACACCGCCGCCCATATCCGCACCGCCCAGCTCGTCGTCGAACGGGCCCGGCGTCTGGCGGAGCAGGGGCAGGAAGTCTTCGTTCTTCTCGACAGCCTGACGCGTCTGGCGCGGGCTTACAACAAAAACTCCAACAGCGGCGGCCGCACCCTCTCGGGCGGCATGGACAGCCGGGCCATGGAGATTCCCAAGCGCCTCTTCGGCACCGCGCGGCTCTTTGAAGAAGGCGGCTCCTTGACCGTAATGGGCACCGCCCTTATCGAAACCGGCTCGCGCATGGACGAAGTGATCTTTCAGGAATTCAAAGGCACCGGCAACATGGAGCTGGTCCTCGACCGCAAGCTCGCCGACCGCCGCATCTTTCCCGCTATGGACATTCCCCAATCCGGCACCCGCAAGGAAGAGCGCATCCTGCCGCCCGACGTCCTCAAAAACGTCACCCTCCTGCGCCGCAGCTTGACGCAGCTTCCGCCGGTGCAAGCGATGGAAGCGCTCGTGCAGCAGCTCGCCAAGTACAAGTCGAACGCGGCGTTTCTGGAGCGTGTGGCGAGCTTCGCGAAGTAATAACCGCAGGCCGAGAGAAGAGGCGGATCGCACCGCGCAAGCGAGGGAAACCGGCGGCCCTCGCTAGCGCGTCGGGTTAGCGTGCTGCAGGCTATCCTCGCCGCGCCGCCTCGATGGCGGCGATGTCGATCTTTTTCATGTGCATCGTCGCATGGAACGCGCGCTAGGCGGCAGCTGGATCGGGATCGGTTATCGCTTTCGTCAGAACAACCTGCGTAATCTGCCGAGGACTCGCGACGCGGAGCGTCGAAGCGTGGTTCCCACGGGGACCGTGGGAACCAGAAAATAACGCGCTTCTATTCCTTGCACTTGATAATCACGCCATTCACGTGGGTTTGGCCAAAATAGTAGCCGCCGACGCCTTGCTCGATGGGGTCGGTGCCGGCCACCAGCATCGCGCGCAGAAAAGAGCCTTTCGCCGGGCCGTTGTCCGTGCC
>JACPZP010000047.1 GCA_016195405.1 Planctomycetota bacterium
CGCTTCAAGACCGGAACGCCATGCCGCCTCAATGGCCGAACCATCGACTTCGCCCAATGCGAGCGACAGCCCGGCGCCGAAAGCCCGCGGCCATTCAGCTTCAGCACCGACAGAATCACGCAGCCGCAGCTTGATTGCCACATCACCTACACGAACGAGAAGGTCCACGAGTTGATTCGCGCGAATCTGTCGCGGGCGCCGATGTACTCAGGGCAGATCGCGAGCCGTGGGCCTCGTTATTGTCCCTCCATTGAGGACAAGGTGGTGCGCTTCGCCGACAAAGAGCGGCACCAAATATTCCTCGAACCGGAAGGCCGCAACACGCTCGAGTATTACTGCAACGGCATTAGCACGAGCTTGCCCAACGACGTGCAGGCGGCGATGCTGCAGTTCATTCCCGGATTGGAAAAAGCCGAGATCATGCGTTGGGGTTATGCGGTCGAATATGATTACGCTCCGCCGACGCAGCTACATGCCACGTTGGAAACGAAGCAAGTTTCGGGGCTTTACTTCGCCGGCCAGATCAACGGCACTACGGGATACGAGGAAGCCGCCGCCCAAGGGCTCATGGCCGGCATCAACGCGGCTCTCAAGATCAAAGGTGAGACTCCCCTGATTCTCGACCGCAGCCAAGCGTACATCGGCGTCCTAATCGATGACCTTGTGACCAAGGGCGTGGATGAACCATACCGCATGTTCACCTCCCGCGCGGAATATCGGCTGCTGTTGCGCCATGACAATGCCGACCGGCGGCTCACACCGCTGGGACGGCGAATCGGCTTAATTGGCGTCGAGACATGGCAGCGCCTCGAGCTAAAGGAACAGGCAATCCGCTGGGTTCAGGACTATCTTCTACAGAATCGAGTCGGTTCTGAGACATTGGAAAAATGGCTGAAGCGCACGGAGATCGATTGGCGCCAGCTATGCGAAATGCATCCTGCCCTTCGCGATCTGGAAATTGGCGAAGACGTGCTTGAGCAAGTGGTGTTGGAAGCGAAGTACGCGGGCTACATCGACCGTCAAGCCGCTCAGGTGGATCGCTTTCGGCGCATGGAGTCGAGGCGAATTCCAGCGACGTTTGACTTTGCCGCCGTGCCACAGCTTCGCATGGAAGCGCGAGAAAAGCTGGGCAAGATTCGCCCGACCAGCCTCGGCCAGGCGAGCCGGATCAGCGGCATTTGCCCGGCGGATTTGGCGGTCGTGATGATGTACCTGGACGGGGTGGGCGATCGCTCCTAATAAAACGGCATCCATGATTATCCGCTGTCCGTCCTGTAAGACTGACCTGCAAGTCCATCACGCTCCTGGCACGAGCCTCTCGTGTCCGCAGTGCGCCCAGGAGATGCTAGTTCCGGAAGCGCCGGCGGCTGTGAAGACCGAAGCGGCGCCGGCTCCCGTTCCGAAAACACCGATCCCGGACATGGAAGTAGGTCATCGCTCCGCGCCGCCGCCGTTGCCCGCAAGTCTGCTTTCCGCGGCGCCAGCGCCAGCGCCGCCCCCGGCAGCTTCGCCGCCGGAACGAATGTGGCATTACCGTCTTGACGGCGAGAAGCGCGGACCTATTCGCGAGAGCGATCTGAACCGATTGATTCGCCGGGGCACGATTTTTCCGGGCGACTTGGTTTGGTCCGTGGGGATGTCGGAGTGGTCGCCCGCCAATGAGTATTTCGAGTTTCCGCGTAGCCGCGATGACGACTGGGAGGATGACGCGCCTCGTCCGCGACGCCCGAAGGAGAATCAAGCAGGTTACGTCTGTTCGCTGCTCTCCTGCATTTTCGGCGGCGTGGCTATTGTTTTCTGCCCACCTTTGTTCGGACTCGCGGGGCTAGTGCTCGGTGTCGTGGGCACGAGCTTGAGTCGGAACAAAACGCTTGGAATTGTCGGGATAGTTGTTTCCGTAGTCTGCACAATCCTGGGCATGATCATCGGTGCTGCCATGTGGCATGGTCGACTCGGGCCCATGCGCTGGTGAACTGCGTCTCACTCCAGGTTCAGCTGCTTCAGCACGCCTTCAAATCTGCCCCAGGCCACTTCTTTCGTCGGAACGGCGGCAGCCCGTTTGTCCAGCGGCAGGTCCAGCACGTACATGGTTTCTATGAAGCGCGTCCGCTGTCCGGCCTTGCGCATCTCGGCGAGTTTGTCCTGCTCGGCCTTGAAGCGCTGGGCCATGAGCATGAGCGTCAAGATGCGGGCGCCGTCGCTGCCGTGCTCGACTTGAATAGCGCGGCAAGCAGGCCAGGATTCGAACCTAACCAAATCCTTCACCGAGATGAGAAGGACGGCGATGGGCTGATGGTGCGAAAGTTCCGCTGGCTCGCAACAGGGCGCCATGACATACAAATCGTGTTCGAACGGGGCATTGGCCACGCGGTCGCACACGAACCCAGTCAGTGTCTCCAGTAAGTATGATCCTTCGGCGCCGTCCATGGATATGAGCGTGTCCGTGGGCGTAACCGCGAAGGCCCGATGCAGAAAGATGGATGCGAGGTGCCCATTCGGAATGACCGACTTGAGTTCACCGAGTCCCAACACGCGAATGCGCAAAGTAGGGGGCGAAGCGCCGTCGTGGGTGAGCGTTCCAGGCTCGATGATATGCTGATGAATCACCACGGTATCGCGGGCATCGCCTTGGAGAATGCTCCACTTCTCGCGCATTCGCCGCCAACGGCCAATGAGCCAAGCGATCGCGGCCCCAAGCACCAGGCCAAGCACGACGCTGAGGCCGCGGCCGCCAAGCTCGTCCATCCAATCAGCCAGAATCATGGGCGTCTCCCAATTGACGTTCGCCATCTCTGTGCCCCTAAGGTCCAGTCCCCTTTGTTTTAGGTGCACTTAGCGAAAATGTTGGAAGCCGGAGGGCTGAAACTCCGATAAAGAGGGCAAGGTCGGGGCTATTCTCGGGGTAATCGGGTCAAGCAAGATGATAGCGCGTCGGCAACAATCTCCGAGAGGAAAAGTTTTACCCTTTAGAGAATATTTATGACCTCAATGCCATAAGTCGCTTCCTTGAAATAAGTTGCGATTTTCGACCGCAGCCAGTTCGCGTTGACACGATTTGGGAAGGGGTTATAATCGTCATCGTCGGCAAGATTGGTAAATCTTCCCGGCGAGGCGCAACTGTGGATCTTCCGCGATTGGGGAGCTTCGGATGCGACCGGCGCATGGGGATGTTTGCCTAAGTCGTTGCCGGAACGGCAGAGGCGTAAATCAAGGATGATTTCTGTCCGCCGCCTTCTTTCGGAAAGATGCGTGGTGGGCTGCACTCGTGTGACTGGCCGCGGGCCAGTAGAGGGGTGGACGAACCCATGAAGACTGTTTTCACGACCGGCGAAGCCGCCAAAATCTGCAAGGTCTCCCAGCAAACCATCATTCGCTGCTTTGACAACGGGCAGCTGAAGGGCTTCCGGGTCCCCGGTTCCCGGTTCCGCCGCATTCCGAGGGAAATGCTGTACAAGTTCATGAAAGACAACGGCATCCCCACCGACGCTCTGGAAAGCGGCAAGCGCAAGGTGCTGCTCGTCGACGACGACGTCGAACTCGTCGAACTCATGACCAAGGTTCTCGAAGAGGACGGCCGTTTCGAGGTGCGCGTGGCCACCACCGGCTTTGACGCCGGCATGATGGTCAAGGAATATCGGCCCGACCTGATCGTGCTCGACGTGATGCTGCCGGACATCAACGGCAAGGAAGTTTGCCATCGCGTTCGGGCGGACAACACGCTCGAAGACGTGCGCATCCTGTGCATCAGCGGCATGATCGAGGAAGACAAGATTCAGGACCTGCGCTTGGCCGGCGCCGACGACTTCCTGCACAAGCCTTTCGAGATCGAAGAGCTGATCGACCGCATGTGCAGCTTGATGGAAATCGAATCGATGGACACCACGACGGCGTAAACAGTGGCTAGTTGTTAGTGGTTAGTTGTTAGTTGCGAGTGGTTTGCATACTAGCCACTAATCACTAGCAACTAACAACTGCTAGGCGATTTCCATGAAGGCACTGGGCGAAGCCGCGCTTGATTTGCCCTGGCTTGCGCCGTGCGCCACGAATCTGGCGGCGCTAACCAGGCCCGATGCAGCCTCGGTTTGGGCGGATGTTCGCCTCGATCCGGGAAGCGTCTTGCTTCTCTGTCGAAACCACGACCAACGCGCTTTCGACGAAGGCCGCCCGATCTTTTCCGCGATTCAGCAATCGGAACCTCTCGAGCTGGCGCTTGCGCAGCTTGAGTCCGACCAACTTGTCGCACGCAAGGCCGGCTTTGTCGATTGGGCCGAGCCTTTTCCCTCCGAAATCTACCATGCCGCGGTTCGACAGGCCTTGCTTGCACACGCCCTCGCCCAGAGGACGAAACGCTGCGATCCGGAGCTTGCCTGGGTGGGCGGCTTGCTGGCGCCGCTGGGCTGGCTGGCGGTCGCAGCTGTCGCCAAGCACTCCGGTCCTTCATTCGCGCGTGAGTTCGAAGGCGAAGCACCCGTCGCGTCAGCGCACGTCGCGTCAGCACCCGTTGCGTCAGCACCCGTTGCGTCAGCACCCGTTGCGTCAACGCACGTCGCGTCCTGGGGCATCGACCACGCCTCGCTGACCCGCAGGCTTTGCCGGACCTGGCAACTTCCCGGTTGGCTCAGCGCCATCTTGGGAAATCTTGGCCTCCATGCCGCGGTCGCCGAGAAGCTTGGAGCTGATTCCGTTCTCTTTCAGATCGTGAGCCTGTCTGTCGGCCTATTGCAGCGCGACCGGGCTGGCGTGCGGCTCGAGATCGGCACACCGCTGTCTTTCCTTTTGGAGTCGTTGGATCTCTCCGACGAAGAAACCGACCAACTCGTGGGCAAGGTAATCGACGCTCCCGTTGAAGCGCGAAGCTGGACTGCGCCTGCTAGCCAACCGCTTTTGGTTGACCTCCTGCGCTTGGCAGTGCAGCAGAGGAGCAATTCCACCGTCGCTCGAACCATGCGGTTGGAGCAGGAGTGCGATCTCCTGTACAAAGCGATCGCCGAACAACATGCCGGCGAACAGAAGCGGTTGCAGGAGATGAAGCTCAAGGGACTAGCGGAGTTGGCCGCCGGCGCCGGGCATGAAATCAACAATCCACTTGCCGTCATCTCCGGTCAAGCACAGTATCTTCTGCGTCAGCTCAGGCAGGAAGAATTGAATCTGGGCGTGCGAACGGCGCCGGAGCTTGTGGACAACCCGCGAAGCAAGCTTCAGAAATCGCTGCAAACGATCATAGGCCAGACGCAACGCATTCATCAGGTGCTTACGGACCTCATGCAGTTCGCTCGCCCCGCCTCCCCGCGGGCGCAGCTCGTGCCGGTCGTGCCGCTCGTTCAGGAGGTAGTGGCCCTCCATCAGGATCTGGCGGCTCAGAGTAACGTCCGGTTGCTTTGCGACGTGCCATCCGAGAGTTGGCTGATTTCCGTCGACCTCGATCAGGTTCGCATTATCTTGGGCCGGCTGCTGCAAAACGCGATCGAAGCCGCGCCCGCCGACGGTTGGGCAAGCGTCCGCGCGGAAAACGAAGAGGACGCCAAGCTGCGGATTATCATCGAGGACAACGGCGCCGGGCCGACTCCGGACTGCTGCGAGCACCTTTTCGACCCATTCTATTCGGGCCGGGCGGCGGGACGCGGCCGTGGGTTGGGCCTATCGACGGCGTGGCGTCTTGCCCGGCACAACGGCGGCGAGTTGAGCTTCGAGCGGGCCGGCGCTGTCACACGCTTTCAGCTGGCGTTGCCTTTGGCGGCGGCACCCATGGCGGCGTCGCCCGAACCTGACCCAATGCGAAACGGTCACACCGCGGAATCCAATGGCCGGAGTATTCATCCGCCTGTCTCGACTCTAACGTGATCTCGTCGCCAGACCTTGAAACGGCAGTCCTTGGAACGGATGGAGATGGCATCGATTCCGAATACAACCGGAAACGAAACCGGCGGATCGCTCGCCGCCAGGCTGGAACGCGGCGAGCTTGTCGTGTTCTCACCGTGCCCGATTCCGTTTCCGAAGGCCGAGGAACGCGATTTCCTGCTTACCCTGCGGCAAAGATCTTCGAAGAAAAACATCAGCTTCAATCCCGCCACGGGGGCCTTGAGCGGACACGTCCGTGTGTCCAAATCCGACGAGAAGCGGTTGCGGAGCGTGCTTGCCGAATTCTCCCGTCAAACCGTATGTTGGTTGGCCGGTTTGCTGCCCGCGTATGCCGCCGCCATGCGGATCGACCGCGTGAGCTATCGGCCGGACGAGGAAGCGATCCGAAGATTGCGTCCATCCGCTCGCAGTGATCTCTTGCACATCGACGCGTTCCCGTCGCGACCCACGCAAGGATGGCGGATTCTCCGACTTTTCGTGAACATCAACCCGCACGAGCCGCGTGTGTGGGCAACCTCGGAAACGTTCGCGACGCTGCTGCGCGGCCACGGGGCACAGGTTGGTCTGCCACGCCCGACGGCGCCCGGTTGGACAGCGCGTCTTGGTCAGGGACTATTGGACCTCTTTCAGCCGGGCAGTGAAAAACGCACGGCCTACGACCGCTTCATGCTGCGGCTGCACCATTACCTGAAAACCAACGATCGGTTTCAGGAACGGGCGCCGCGGCGGTTCTGGCACTTCCCGCCCCACTCCGCCTGGCTGCTCTTTAGCGACGGCTTGAGCCACGCCGAATTGCGTGGCCGATATGCGCTCGAACACTCGTTCTTGATCTCTCCGAAGGCGCTTGAGCTGCCCGAGGAATCCCCGGCAGCGCTTCTGGAAAAGAGCTGCGGCATGCCCATCACGCCACGCGCCGCGTAGAATCCCAACCGATGGGGATTCTCGCACCACTGAGCGATTTCGGACGCGGCCTGATCGAACTCATCTATCCCAACGTCTGCTGGATATGCCGGCGATCTCTTGGGCCGGAAGAGGCGTCGCCGTGCGGCTCGTGCGAAGGCGCTCTTTGCACGGATCCGCACGTCACTTGCCCGCGCTGCGCCAGCACGGTCGGGCCATATGCTGCTTCGTCGGAAGGCTGCGTGCATTGCGCCAATGAGAAACTTCACTTTGACGCGGCGTTTCGGCTTGGTCCTTACGACGGACTCCTGCGCGACGCGATCCTGCGCATGAAGTACGGCAAAGACGAAGTGCTCGCTGAAGTCTTGGGTGAAATGTGGGCGCGCTCCTTGGCGACGCGCCTCAATCCGTGTCCGGACGTCATTGTTCCCGTTCCCTTGCACTGGACCCGAAGCTGGAAGCGCGGTTTCAACCAAAGCGAAGTGCTCGCTCGATCCCTGGCGCGCCGCCTGAAGTTGCCGTGCCATGGCCGAATCTTACGTCGATGCCGCCGCACGCCTCAGCAGGCAGGAATTCAATCGCCGACAGCCCGCCGTGACAATGTTCGCAACGCCTTTGCGCTTCGCCCCACCAGCAACCTCTCCGGAAAGATTGTGCTGCTTGTCGACGACGTGCTGACAACGGGAGCGACAGCCAACGAAGCAGCCCGCACGCTACGGCATCTTCAGCCCGCTCAAATCATCGTGGCCGTCCTGGCACATGACCGAGCACGCTAAAAGCCCGTTTCAACACTCGTAGGACGGATTTGCAATCGGTCCGGCCGGACGGTTTGCAAAACCGTCCTACTCTTGAAACGATCACGCTGGGCGCCGGAGGTGAAGCCGTAAGCGATGAGGACCTTGCGGCCTGGGCAAACCTTGACGATGCGGAAAAGTGGTCCGGCAATTCCCTGTTGAGAAAGAAAGCAAGTAGGCGACTTAGCGAAAATTAGTTAGATGCGCTTCTTAGCTAGGCCGAGTTATCCAGTGGCCGATAAATCCAACCGCCGCCGGTTGACCCCTCCCTGTGGAGGGTCCATAGATTGAATGACCCCAAACGATCCTCTTCATTGGGCAGCATGTAGCGGCACGATCGTTTGCGGTCATCCTCAGGGAATGACTCAAATGTTGCGGTACTGTTTGGTCACCTTTGTGATGCTGACCGCGGCAAACTATGCCGCCGCCAGCTGGGCGGACAGCCTTTTCGATGAACTCTCGCGCGATTTTGGCTCCGTGCCCCATGGGCAAGTCGTCAACCATCCGTTTCGCATCGTCAACAACACCAAAGAAACCGTGCGCATCTCCAACGTTCGCGTGTCCTGTGGCTGCGTATCGGCTCGGGCCATTCAGGGCGTCCTCGCCCCCGGCCAGGAAACGGTCATTTACGCCCAGATGGACACCAGCCGGTTCTACAACACCAAGAGCGTCACCATCTACGTTCAGTTCGATCAACCTCGCTTCGACGAAGTTCGGCTGTGGGTGCAAGCCAACAGCCGCAGCGATGTTTCCTTCAATCCCGACAGTCTCAGCTTCGGCAAAGTCAAGCGCGGCAACGAAGCGGATTCGAAAATGCAAATCACCTTCTTCGGCGACGGCCAGACCAAGATTCTCGACGCGAAGAGCGACAGCAACTACATCAAGGCGGGTTTCAAGGAAGTAAGTCGCGGCTCCGGGGAAGTGGTTTATGAGATTACCGCCAAACTTCGCGGCGACACTCCCGCCGGCAAATGGTTCACCGACATCTGGCTTACCACCAATAACAGCTCGATGACGCGCCTGCGGGTTCCGCTTACGGTCGAGATCGAAGCGGCGCTGAGCGCGAGTCCGAACACCGTGAACCTCGGAAAAGTGAAGGCGGGCACGGAAACCGATCGCAAGGTCGTCCTTCGCGGCGTCACGGCATTCCGCATCACTGGCATCACCGGCACCGACAATCAACTCAGCGTCCGCGACACCAGCGGCGACGCCAAGACCGTCCATGTACTCACCGTAACCCTTCACCCGAACCAAGCGGGCGAACTGAGCCGGACTCTCCGCGTTCGCACCGATCTCAAGACAGGCGGTGAAATCGAAATCAACGCTCAGGCTCAAGTGGTTCCTTAACGCGGCGTAGCCACAAATCCGAAACTCGAAACTCGAAATCGAATTCGCTTCGGATTTTGAGATTCGTTTTTCGGATTTGGTTTTCAAGTAAGGCGCTTATGGAACTTCATCATCGCCAGCGCGAAGCTGAAGATCCCCATGCTCCACAAGACGGCCGAATGAATCCATAATTCCCGCCAGCCCGCGCCGCGCAGGATCACGCCGCGGGCCGCGTCGATCAGCCACGTCGTCGGAAAGACCTGGGCGATGTACCAAAACGGCCATGGCATCGAGTCGAGCGGAAAGACGTAGCCCGAGAGGAAGATCGACGGCATCATCGTCCCCATAGCCATCTGTCCGGCGGCCTCGCGCGTGCCGACGCGCGTCGAGATGTAAAGGCCCAAACCGAGCATGGCGAAGACGAAGGGCAGCGTCAAAGCCAAGAGCGTGAGCACGTGACCCGCGATGGGCACCTGGAATACCGTCCGCATCAAAAACAAGATCGTGCAGAATTCGACGAAGGTCAGCACCAGGTAGGGTATCAGTTTGCCGAGGATCAACTCCGGCGCTTTGACCGGCGTCATGAAGAGTTGCTCCAGCGTTCCGTTTTCCTTTTCCCGGACGATGGCGTTGGCGGATAGCATGATCGCCATCATTTGGCACATCACCACCATCAGTCCGGGAATGAAAAAGTTGGCCGAGCGCGTGTCCGGATTGAACAGAATCTGCGGACTCACCTCGACGGGCAGAAACTGGCTGCCGATGATCCGTTGCAACGAGTCGCGCAGGGCCAGGGCGTTGCTGACGTTGATCGCTTCCGCGGCGACGTTGGATTCGGAGCCGTCGACGATGACTTTGAGGTATGCGGTTCTCCGGGACTCGAGGTTCTTGGAGTAGTCCTGCGGGATGATGATGCCAACCTTCGCTTTGCCCGCGACAATCGCTTGGCTTACGTCCAAATCGGAATACACCTGGCGAACGATGCGGAAATCCTTCGAGTTCTCGAAGGCCCGGACAAGGTTCTCGCTGTCTTTGGTGTTGGCGGCATCGAAGATCACGGTGGGGACATTGCTGACATTGGTGTTGATCGCGTAGCCAAGCATGAATAGCTCTAGCACCGGGATAAACAGCGCGAAGAACAGCGTGGCCGGATCGCGGATGATGTGCAGAAACTCCTTGCGGGCCACCGACAACATGCGCTGCATCGAGAAACCGTTGTTCATCATGTCACCCGTATCACGCGTTCGTATTCATTGCCTGTGCCCGTGAGATGGTCACGAACACGTCCTCCAACGACGGCTCCGTGTCCACCACCCGCGCTGATCCGACACCCAGGTCCGCGGCCGTGGCATCGGCTTCCACCAGGGCGTGGATCGACTGCCCGAAGATCGTCGCTTGCTGGACGCGTAGATTGCCGCGCAGTTTTTCTAAAAGGGCAGCGCTGTCGGTGCCGAAGATTTCCAGCCAGCGCGTTCCCAGCGGCGTCACGCCCGGGAGCTTCTTGAGGTCAGCCGGCGTGCCTACTGCCAGCAAGTTCGCCATGTAGATGTAGCCGACGCGGGCGCAGCGCTCGGCTTCATCCATGTAATGCGTCGTGACGACAAGCGAGATTCCTTCCGCGGACAGCCTGAAGAGCAGGTTCCACAAGTCGCGGCGGGCCACGGGATCAATGCCGGCCGTCGGCTCATCCAGGAAGATCAGTTTGGGCTCATGGAGCAGTGCGCATACCAGCGCCAGACGTTGTTTCCAGCCGCCCGACAGCCGTCCCGCGCGGCGCTCCATGTAAGGCGCCAGGCCGGAGAGCTCGATCAGGAAATCCTGACGTTCATGGGTCTTCGCGGGACTTAGCCCATAGATGCCCGAGTAGAAATCCATGTTTTCCCGCGCGGTCAAATCCTCGTACAACGAGAACTTTTGCGACATGTAGCCGATCTGCGAACGCACGGCTTCCGACTCTGCCGTCACGTCCCGGCCCAGGACCGTGGCGACGCCTTCGGCGAACGGCAACAGCCCGCACAGGCCGCGGATGAGCGTGGTTTTTCCCGAGCCGTTCGGGCCCAATAGGCCGAAGACCTCTCCCTGCGAGACGGTCAAGTTGACCTTGTTGACGGCCGTGAACGTGCCGAAGCGAACCGTCACGTCGCGGGCATCGATTGTGAGCCCATTCTGGAAAGGTGCGTTCATCCCGAGCATTTCTGGTTTACGCTTCGCGCCCGCAGATTATTCTAGAAGCGGTTTCAAAAGGGGTCAGGACCTCTAGAATCACAGGTCCTGACCCCTTTTGAAACCGCTTCTAGATGCTGCTTATCTTCGTCCTTCCCTGGCCTGGTCTCGTTCTTTACGGCCTGTTCGGCAGGGCGTATTTGCCCAAGAAACGCATTCAAATGCAGGAACGGGTCTCGCATCTCATCAAGACGACCGGCAAACAGTTCCTGGAAGCACACTCCGTTCACCCGCAGCTTCCTTCCGAGTCTCTCTCGGCCGTGACGCTGGCCGAGAACCTTGGCGATTTTCCAATCCTGGGCGGCAACCAAGTCGAGTTGATAACGGACTATCGCGGCGCCATCGACCGGCTCGTCGCGGACATTGACGCCGCGCGGAGCCATGTCCACTTGCTGTACTATATTTTCGCCGACGACGACGTTGGCCGTAATGTGTTTGACGCTCTCACTCGCGCCGTTCACCGCGGCGTCCACTGCCGGGTCATGATCGATAGCCTCGGCTCGAAGGCATGGCGGCGGACGCTGATTCCCAAGATGCAGGCCGCGGGCATCGAGGCGCAGGAAATGCTGCCGGTCCGCTGGTATCGCCGCAACGCCGCCCGCATGGACCTGCGGAACCATCGCAAGATCGCCGTGGTCGACGGCCGTGTCGCCCATGTCGGCTCACAGAACTTGGTGGATCCGAATTTCAAGGAAGACATCACCTATGAGGAACTGGTCGCACGGATCACGGGGCCGCTAGCGCTCCAGCTTCAAGCCGTCTTTCTCGCCGACCGCTTCTTCGAAAAAGAAACCATCCTTCCCGATAAGCAGTTCTTCCCCGACCCGGAACATACGGGCGACGTGGCCGGTCAGGTGTTGCCGAGCGGACCGGGATATCCGCAGGCGAACAATCAGCGGCTCATCGTCAACCTCATGTATGCCGCGCAGAAGCGCGTCGTCATCACCACGCCCTACTTCATTCCTGACGATGCTTTGCTCCTGGCGATGGAAACGGCCGTCCAGCGCGGCGTGGACGTGCATCTTGTGGTTTCACAACAGGCCGACCAATTCCTCGTCGGCCTGGCCCAGCGTTCTTATTACGAAGACCTGCTCGCGGCCGGCGTCAAGATTCATCGCTACAAGAAGTGCTTCCTGCACGCCAAGCACCTTAGCATCGACGACACCATCGCCATCGTCGGATCGAGCAACATGGACATGCGCTCGTTCCTGCTCAACGCCGAAGTCATGGCCATCTTCTACGACGCTACCGTCGCCAAGCAGTTGCGCGCGGTGCAAGAGCGCTACTTTTCGCTTGCCGCCGAGTTGACGCTCGCCGAGTGGCGGCAACGGCCGTTCCTGACCAAAACGCTGCAAAACATGGCCCGCCTCGTCGATTCCTTACTGTAGGTCGACTTACCGTAGGTCCGGCGAGCCGAGCCGGACCTTGGAACCCGGACCGACTGCAAATTTGGGGATGCATTGCGGCGCGATGGGTCCGGCTCGGCTCGCCGGACCTACTTGGGCCGGATCTACTTGCCTCTGTCAACTTTGAAAGCATCCATCGATATGGCGAGCGGCTGGCCGAGAATCATCTGTTTGAGGACAAGGGCGGTTCCCGGCGAGAGTTGAATGCCGGCGCGGAAGTGGCCGGCGGCGACGAAAAGATTGTCAAATCCCGGCACCGGGCCGAGAAACGGCCGACCGTCAGGACTTCCCGGTCGCAGGCCGGCCCACGATTTCTCCAAAGGCGCTTGAGCGAGCGCGGGCACCAGATCGCACGCCAGTTGCAATAGGTCGCGCAAGCCCGCGGCCGTCGTCCGTTTGTCAAAGCCCGCGCGCTCCTCAGTCGAGCCCGCCAGCACGCGGCCGTCGATCCGCGGCACCAGATAGCGCGAGCCGCACAGAAGAATGTGCTGGATCGGCGGAGCGGAGCAATTGAGCAGAGCGATCTGGCCGCGCACCGGCTGGATGTCGAGACGGCATCCCAATGGTTCCAGGAGCGGCCCGGTCCAGGCGCCGGCGGCAATTAGGAAGTCATCCGCGCGCACCGGGCCCGTGCTGGTGTCCATGGCCTCGATGCGCGATCCACTGGGGATGAGCCGGTATGTGGGTGTGTTGGGAAAGAAGAAGACGCTTCCGGAAGCCACGCAGGCCGCCACTAGGGCTTTTACGTGCCGAGGGTTGCGGAGCTGCGCCATTCCCGGCAGCAGCATTGCTCCACCAAGCCCTGGAGCAAGCGCGGATTCGAGTCGGCGGGATTCCTCTTCGGTAACATCTTGAACTTCGACGCCCTAGCCGCGCCACTCTTCCGCCGTGTCTGATGCTGCACGATCGATGAACTCAAGTCCCCCACAGCGTAAGTAGCCATTGTCGACGCCGGTGCGCTCGCGCAGCTCCTCCGAAAGCTGCGGGAACTGCTCGGCACTGAGGGCGCGCAGGCGATCCAGCGGCGCCTGCGCTTTTTGCAAGTTGCCCGTAGGCAGAATACCCGCGCCCGCCCACGACGCCTCCTTGCCGAGGTCTTGTTTATCGAAAACGCCGACCCGCAGACCCTCGCGCGACAGGTAATATGCCGCCGTCAACCCAATGACGCCGCCGCCGACAACCGCGATGTCGAGCGAGTACTCCATAGAGGCTGTTATATTCCCAGTACGTCCAGCGAGCCGAGCCGGACCTGTCGCGCAACGGTCCGGCTCGGCTCGCCGGACCGACTGGTCGCCGGACCTACTACAGTTTGCGGCGTGGAACCGCTAAAACATTCCCTGCCCAGGGGAGGACGGCGGTGGCGGGTTTTAAGTTGACGACGGACGTGGCCGAGAATCGAACGTACGTGATGACGCGGCGGGCGGCGCGCAAGCTCGACTTCATCCTCGAGGACAAGGGCGAGCGCGCCTTCGAGGCGACCAAGGGGAACTACTGGATGACGGCCCTGTTCGGCTCGGTGAACACCTATTGCCAGTTCCAGGTGGCTGTCGGCACCGTCGAGGGGAGGACGGAAGTCTTCGTGGTCCGTAATCGCCCCGTCGGCATGGGAAAGGCCATAGGTTTCGAACGCCTCCGCACCCTGGCCAAGGAACTGGCGAATGCGATCATCACGGAGATTCTGGGAGCGGGCGGAAAGGTGCTGGATGAGAAGGAGTATTGAGGCGTACTGGGATGCAGCTCGTCTGTTCGCAATGCCATCAGCAGCTCGAGTTTACCGGCTCGCAGCCGAAGTTCTGCAGCAACTGCGGCCAGATGCTTACCGCAAGTCCGCCCGCCGCCACGGTCGATGACATCGACGCACCGACTTTGCCGCCACGGCATGACACGGGCGCGGAGATGCACCCGCCGGATCTGTCGATCGATGCCACGACGGATGACGTTCCGCAGTCGGTGGGTCCGTATCGGCTGGGTCGGCGGCTGGGCAGCGGCGGCATGGGGACCGTCTACGAAGCGGTGGACTCGTCCACCGGCCTCAGGGTCGCGTTGAAGCTGGTGCAGCCCGAGCACTCGGCTTCGAAAGAGGCCATTGACCGCTTTCGCCAAGAAGGGGAGTTAGCCAGCAGGCTCGCCCATCCACGTTGCGTCTTCGTTTTGGCCGCGGACGAAGACCAGGGTCGGCCCTACATCGTCATGGAGCTGATGACAGGCTCCACGCTTCAGGACCTCGTCAAACGAAACGGTCCGCTGCCCCAGGAACAGGCGCTTGCCAAGATCCTCGACGTGATCGAAGGGCTTAGCGAGGCCCACCAACTTGGCCTGGTGCATCGGGACGTCAAGCCTTCGAACTGCTTCCTTGAAGAGAACGGCCGCGTTAAGATTGGGGACTTCGGCCTGGCGAAGTCGCTCGTGCGCGAGGCACATCTTACGCGCACAGGAACCTTCCTGGGCACGCCGCTGTTTGCGGCGCCCGAGCAAATCAGGATGGAAGGCGTGGACGTTCAGTCCGACGTCTACTCCGTGGCGGCGACGCTTTATTATTTGCTGACCGGCCGGGCGCCCTTTCAGACCAATGACCCCATCGCTTCGATGGCCCGGATTGTCGCCGACGATCCACCGTCGATGCGGACCCTGATGCCGAGGTTGCCCAAGGGCCTGGATAAGGTCGTGCTGCGCGGCCTGGCGCGCGACCGCAAGCGACGTTGGCGAACTCTGGAGGACTTCCGCCGAGCCCTCACGCCGTTTCTGCCGGCGGAGCCGTCCGTTGGCGGACTCGGGTTTCGATTGATAGCGTATTGGATCGACGCCCTCGTTTTGGGTGCGGCAAATTGGGCGCTCGGCATCGCCTTATTAATGTTAATGGGAATCAGTCTTCAGTACATCGTTACGCGTGACCTGATGGGCATCGCGCTGAATCTCATGTATTTCGGCATTCTCGAGGGGTTCTGGGCCTGCTCGCTGGGAAAACGCGTGTTGCGTTTGCGAGTTGGTTCGCTCGGCGCCAATCGCCCGCCTGGCTTTGCCAGAGCCGCCTCCCGCGCGGCCGTTCTCATTGTCTTCCTGGGCCTATCATCGACGGTCGGTGAGGTCATCATCCTAATCATTGCTCCCGAATACTTGAATTTGGATTCGGCCAGCGTGAAAGTCTCGATTACCAAGGATACGGTTTTACCGTTGGCCGTGAGCATCACTCTCGCGGCCATGGGAGTTTTCTTTTACGTCGGCATTGGCCTCATCCTTTGCACCATGCGGAAACGCAACGGCTATCGTGGCCTGCATGAATTCATCAGCGGCACGCGCACCTATCGATTACATTGGCCGCAGCTTCGGAAAAGACGTGTCCTCGAAGCACCCGAGTTTCGTCTGGAAGTAGAGCAGCCCGCGGGCCTTCCGGAGCAGGTTGGGCCGTACCGGATTCGCGGCGCCTTGAGCCGGTCCACGCAAGGTCAAACACTTCTGGCCGACGACGTCCAACTGGGACGGTCGGTGTGGATCTGGATGCGGACTGCCGAGGCGACGCCGCTGTCCGAGGCTCGTCGAAGCATTAATCGCACGACGCGGGTCCGCTGGGTAGCCTGCGGCACGGCGGAAGGCAGGCAATGGGATGCGTTCCTGGCGCCGACGGGATGTCCGCTGCCCGTCCTCGTCGCTAGCGTCAGACGCCTGTCGTGGGCGGAGTTTCGCGAAGTGTTAGAAGAGCTTACGGAAGAAATGCGCGCTTCCAGCGCCCTGGGAACGTTGCCGGCTTCGCTCAGTACGGATCAGGTCTGGGTCAAACCCGGCGGCCGCGTCCAATTGGTCGATGCGCCGGTGGCGAAGGCGTCCGTGTCCGGCTCGCCCACCGAAACTGTGACGGATAACGAGCAGCGTCGAGCCCTCACGTTTCTGAGCGAGGTCGCCGTTCTGGCGCTCGAAGGCACAGCTCGACCGAAAGGCGCGAAGCCGTCGCCGATCCGGGCGCCGTTGCCGGTTTGCGCCGCCACAATCTTGAACCGACTGATGCCGCAATCGACGTCGGAGAGCACGGCGCCCTACGATTGCGTCGAATCCGTTCAGGCCGATTTGCTGGCGATCCAATCGGAGCCGGTCGAACTCACTCGTTGGCTTCGTTTCAAGCACCTCATCGGACACGGACTGTTTGCGTTCTTCGGCCTCGGCGCCATCGCTCTCCTCCTGACATTGCCATTCGTGCTCTTGAGTGAAGGGTCCAACGAATGGTCCCTGGGAGAAGCTGGCGACGTCGTGGCCTTGGTGGGCGGGGTGACCGTTGGCTTGGTTCTCTTCTTTCTGCCCAGCTTTCTGTCGCGCGGCGGGCTCAGCTTCCTTCGAGCCGGTATCGCCATTGTCACCGCCGATGGCCGCAGGGCCTCGCGTTGCCGTTGTCTGTGGCGGGCCGTGCTCGCGTGGGGCTTCCTCGCCGGCATATGCACCTTAGCGGCCGTCGGGATTGCGGTGACAGCCGATTTTCCCTGGTTCGATCTCGGTATCGCGGGCCTGGCCGCGCTCTTGATCGTCGGCTACCTGTTGCTTATGCTTCGCAATCCGGGTCGCGCCCCGCATGACTTCGTGTCCGGAACCTATTTGGTGCCAAAGTAAGATGCAAGACGAGCCTTGATCAACGCGTTGGCCTCCGGCGTGCGTATAATTCACGTGGGACGACCAGCCTACCCCATGATCCGAAGTCCAGCATGAGGAGGCGGCCATGTCGATTGTCAGTCCGGCCTCTGTGCAGCGCTCCGACTTGCCTCGGAATTCCGTCGAACCCACATTCGCCGAACAATGCGATCGCTTCCTCGCCGGGCCGATATTCTGGTTGGCGATCCTATTTCTCGCGGTCAGCGCAGGCGTCATTCACCGCATCGGCTTCGGGCACACAACTCTGTTCGAAGCGGAAGTCATCCTTTGGGGCCTCGCCCTGCTTTGGCCTATCTTCGTGATTGACGGGCTATTGCGCCTCTTTGTCTGCCGCGCTCCGGGGACGCCGATTTCGCATCGTGTCCTCTACTTACTCCTCCTGTGTGTGGCCCCGCCCTTTCGGCTGGGCGCGCGCAGCTATGCCGATCCGGAGCGCATGTGGCTGCCGTGGATCGGCTGGAGCCGGGTTGATCGAGCGTTACAAAAGCGGCTCGAGCGTTTTTTCAGCGTGCCGATGATCGTGATGGCGCTCCTGGTGCTGCCGCTCCTCGCAATGGAATTCTTCTGGCTGGAGGAGGTCCGTGCCGACTTTTTCCTGTCGCTTGCTCTCGACATCGGCACCAGCGCCATCTGGATGGCGTTTGCCGTCGAGTTTGTCCTGATGGTGTGCGTGGCCCGCAACCGGCTTGCCTATTGCCTGGCGCATTGGATGGACTTGGCCGTGGTCGCCCTTCCCCTCATCGACTTCCTGCCGATCCTGCGACTCTTGCGGCTCACGCGCCTTGTCGAGTTGCAGCAGGTCATGCGGCTCGGCAGGGTTTATCGCCTCCGCGGTCTGTTGCTCAAAGCTTGGCGCGCGCTGTTGCTGCTCGATGTGATTCGGCGGCTCTTCGGCGATTACAAGAAGAAGCGTCTTCAATGCCTGCGCGAGCTGCTCGCCGCTCGTGAGGAAGAAATCGTGGACCTGCGCAACGAGATCCGCGAATTGGAAAGCATCAGTAAGCGCCAGTAGGTCCGGCGAGCCGAGCCGGACCTTAGCACCCGGCACGACTCGAACTTTCGGGAAGCCGTGTCGCGCTAGGTCCCGCTCGGCTCGCGGGACCTACTTGACAGACGGTCGCGCTAGGCTGAACAACTCCGGTTCCTGGTCGACTTCCCCTTGGCTCACTTTCCGTGCGGTCGCTTTCGTTCTGGCTCGTAGAAGTGGAAAGAACTCATCCCAAGAGATGCTCTTTTTCTCGGGATACTCCTTCTGCAGCGCCAGCAGTGAATTGGTGAACAGGCTGCCGCCCCATGCATCCTGGCCGTGCGAGAGTGTGCCCTTTTTGCAAGCGTTGATGTCGACAAATCCGCGATTGCCGAAAAGAAGCTCGCGCATGAGAAGGCCGTCGGTGTTGTCGAGTATCTCCTGCAGGTATTGCTGACCGCTGCCGGTCATGAGCCGCCTGCTCATGCCGACGGTGGCGCCGGGCGGCTCTTCGACGCGGGCCGGCTGCTTTGCGGATTCAAGGTCGTCGTCGATTTTCTGAACACGAAACGACGGTTCATCGGTCTTCGCCTTTTCGGCCTTCGGGTAAGTTTGGCGCGGCTTAACCTCCAGCGTCACGAGTGCAGCGTCCGCAGGCTCATCGCGGCGCACTTTTTCCTGCGGGCTGTCGCGACTCTTGGTCGGCCCTTCTTCGAGATCGGGCGGCTCGGCGTTCGTTGCATAGCCCCCGCTCATGTAATTGGCGCAGGTGTCGGTCAGCAGCACGATCAGGCGAGGATTGTGCTTCTTCATCGCGCTGATCAATTCGTCGCGATAGAGATTGCCCCTGAGAAAGCCCAGGAAATGCCCGCGTTTGGCGTGAATGCTGCCGTGTCCGGAGAAGTAGAAGAGCAGCGCCTCAGTGCCGTCCGTCTTGAAATTACCGTAGTAGTCGAGGACGTTTTCCGGCGTGACCTCTTTGCCGGTCAACAGGTCAATGGTGGCGCGGTCCGTCAGTTTCTGTCGCTTGAATCCTGCTTCCAGCACGTCCTTGATGTTCTCGCCGTCGCGCTTCCAGGTCGATCCGGACTTGGACTCGGTGTCGGCCACGATCAAGATCCGCACCCGGCTGGCCTCGTCGGCACAGACCGTGGTAGTCGGGGCGAGCAACACCAGAAGTGCGATGAAGGGTCTGGAGTTCGTCATCGAGAGCTGCATGGAAACACTTTCCAAACGAGGCGGAGGACGAGACAGCAACGGTCTCGTCCTCCTGTTTATCAGTTCAATCGCAGTTGTGAAACCTGAATTCTTGCGAATTCAGGTAGGTGCGCTGGGCTCTAGTCCTTCAATTCGGTTGTGGTGACGTCGTTGTCCTTGTCCTCGGCGTCTTTGCCGCCGCCGAAGCCGCCCCACCAGCCGCCGCCCCCTTCATCAACGTCGTCGTCGTCGTCGTCGTCATCCGAGTCGACATAAGAGGAGACGGATCCAGTAACGAGTTCGACCGTGACATCATCGTCGTCGTCATCGTCTTCGTAGACGACTACGGCGCCATCGACCATTTCAACTTCCAGTTCGTCCGCATCGTCCGTGACCTCGGTGACTTCCACAACGGTCCCGGGGACTTCGTCGTCATCATCGTCGTCGTCATCATCATCGATGTTTTGCACGACGACCTGAGAAACGCCCGTCCCGCCCGCGCTTCTGGCGCGTACGTGGGGACTGGTGCCGAGGAAAACCCCCGTCGCCGTAAACATAACCACCAGAAGCTTGATCATCGGATACTCCTTGTGCATTGCACGTGTGAGATTTTGAATCGGGTTGTCGTTAACCCAATTCGGTGAAAACGCACGAAGCGTTCCGGAGTTTTAAGTCGCCGCGCATGATCTGTCATAAACCATTTGATTTAAGTGACTTGTGATTCTCAACGTCCTAAGGCAATGCCGTCGGGCGTTCGAGAAAGTGTAATCGAATCGACGACGGCTTGTATCGATACAAACGGTCCGATGCCCGGTGTGCTATGCTTTCCGCGACCCAAACCGAAAGGTACGACCGATGCCACAATCGCCTGCGCAACCTGTCATTCAACTGGAGAAGCTGGTTGTTCGCTACGGCTCGTTTGTGGCGGTGGACGGGCTAGACTTGGAACTCATGCCCGGAGAGTTGTTCGGGCTCTTGGGACCCAACGGCGCCGGCAAGAGCAGCACCCTGCGCGTGCTCATTGGGCAAAGGCCTCCTTCTTCCGGTAAGGTGACCGTCTTCGGGAAGGATATCGTCACCCATTGGGCCCAAATCAAGCCGCTGTTCGGCTACGTGCCCGACCGCGAGAACCACTTCGAGGAATTCACCGGCCGCGGCAACCTGGCTTTCTTCGCCGGACTGTACGACGTGCCGACCCAAAAAATCGACGATTGCTTGAGTTTGGTGGAGCTTGACGAGGCGGCCGACTTGCCGGTGCGCGGCTACTCAATGGGCATGCGCCGCAAGCTGCTGCTGGCCCGCGCGCTCCTTCATCAACCTCCCCTGCTCTACCTCGATGAGCCGACCGCCAACCTCGACATTCATTCCGCCGGGGTCGTTCGGCGAATCTTGCGCACCCTTGTGGCCAATGGCTGCACCGTCCTGTTGACCACCCACAACATGGACGAAGTCGAGGCGATTTGCGACCGCGTCGCGATCCTTTGCCGCGGCCGCCTTGTCGCTCTCGATTCCCCGCTTGCATTGCGCCGGCAGCACTGTGAAAGGAAAGTCGACGTGACTTTCACCAGTGGTGAACGCCGCGCCTTCGATCTGGACCAAAACGATCAACGTAGCGACTTGGCCCAAGTCGTCCAGTCCGGTCAGGTTGCTTGCTTGCAAACGCGCGAATTTGACTTCCATGAGACGTTCTTGAAGCTCACCGGGACCTCATTCCAATAATCCATGCGTTGGCACATCATCCGCACTCTGTTCGGCAAGGAAGTCAGACGGCAACTGGCCAATCGCGGCGGCTTGGCTTTGGCCGCCCTGCTGGTGGTGGCTGCCCTGCTGCTGTCCGTGTTCGGCAACGACGGCGGACCGAGCGCGAGCATGATCGGCGACGTTGAGTCCTGCTATGTCGATTACTGGCGCGACGACGGATGGGTCCAGCACCTTCGTGCCAACGTCCCTCCGGAGCTTAAGCGAAACGTCACCTTCCGTGACGTCAATCACCTTTCAGATCGCCAACTGCCGGGTGGCCGCCTCGTCTATCCGCGCTCCAGCGGCGCCATCCAAATGCGCATGATTCAAGGAGACGATGGTCGAATCCGTCGCCGTATTTGCGTGTGGCAGCCGCGCGTGGGCGACATGAGCCCCTATGAAACTTGGTTCTGGCGCGAGTCAGCCCGCTATTTTCAACAGCAAAGTTGCCGCAATACTCCCCTCGCCCCTGATGGGAGAGGGGTTGGGGGTGAGGGAGATGTTCGCGATTCGGAACTCTATTCCAACATCGAGCATGAACACGCAAGGCTCGAAGCCGGCGTCGACATGCGGGCGTCGATCACCTCTGGTTTGATACTTTTTGCTCTGTTCTTCAGCTGCGTGTATTTGATGCCGTCGCTCATGTGCGAGGAGCGCGAGCGCGGCATCCTCTTGGCGCAGGCTCTGTCGCCGGCCTCGCCGCAGGAAATCCTGGCCGCCAAGTTCCTCTTTTACCCGCCGGCCGGCATGGCGCTGGCCGCGATCTTGGCCGGCGTCGCCAAACCCGCGGTCCTCGCCGATCCAATCTTTTGGCTGGTTCTGACCGTGGCCGCTTTCGGCTCGCTCGGCATCGGTCTGACCATCGCCAGCATCGCCCGCAGCCAACGCACCGCCAGCATGACCGCTCTGTGTTACATGCTGGTGGTGGCCTTACTGCAGTTCATTTGCCGGCTGGGCAACATCCCATTGCTACCGTATCTCGCTCTGGAATATCATTGTCCGCGGCTGCTTCACGCGGTGTTGACGGACAGCTTTCAGTTCTACTACATCTTCAACGTGGCGATGGCGGCATTGCTTTCCATTGCCTGGGCAGTCGCGGCGACCGTTCTTTTCCGTAAATGCGGCTGGCAATGAGTCACTGCACATTTAGATCAAAGTCGGCAGCGCGGAGAAAGGGAGTGAAGAAGCGCCGGCCCCCCTCTCCCCCCGCCTGCTTTGACTACTCCCCTTGCTGCACAGTCGTCGGCGGGGGGAGAGGGGCTGGGGGGGGTGCCGCGCGGCGTGTGCACCCAATACAAGCGTTGTAAATTGATTGCTTCACAGCCTCCGTATCGTCATAGACCTCAGTATTCCAAAAGCGCAGGACCTGCCACCCCTCCGACTCCAAAGAAGTCGTTCGAACTTGATCCCTGGGTTTGCGCGACAAGTGCGATTCTCCGTCTAACTCGACCACAAGCTTGCACTCGACGCAGGCGAAGTCCGCTACATACGCGCCAACGGGATGCTGTCGCCGAAATTTGAATCCGCCGAGGCGACGATTCCTCAATTCTCGCCACAGCAAGGCCTCGGCTGGCACCTTGCCCTGGCGAGCGTGTGCGCGACGTCAATAGTTTTGCGCTTGTGGCTCATCGTCGTCCCCCCTCACCCCAGCCCCTCTCCCCCGGCCATCCATGTTTTGCAAGGTCGCAGTCGTTTCAGGCCGGGGGAGAGGGGGGGCCAGTCCATTCATTCACGATGCCGCTTCCGCGAGCTCCTCATCGGGCGGTTCGGGCAACATCAACGCGATTGCGGCTGCGGGCAAGAAGAGGAATCCCGCGTAAAGAAGTGCCATGCGGTAATCGCCCACCTTCGAGAAAAGCCCGAAAAACACCGTGCCCAGACCCGCAGCAATTCGGCCGAAGTTGTAGCAAAAGCCAGCGCCCGTGGTCCGCAAGAGGGTTGGAAAGAGCGGCGGCATGTACATCGTGAAGAGAGCGAACACGCCCTGGCAGAGGCCGATGGCAATGTAGCCGTACCAAAGTGTTCGGTGATCGAGGGGTGTGCAATAGGTTGCGAACATCGACAAGGCATAGCCCAAGCACAGCAAGGCAATGGCTCGTCGGTATTTCAAATAGCGCGCGATCAGGGCCGCGAGAAAATTTCCCGCGATAGACGAAACGATAACCACCCAGACCATCTGGCTGACCAGGCGATCCTTGTCCGCCGCTTCCCAGGTGCTCAGGTTCGGCAGGTTCCGCAGATGCTGGACGTACCAGAACAGAAATGCCCAGTGTGCCGTCAGCGCCAAAGCACAGACCAGAAGCGTCAACACGGTTGTACGGCGGATCGGGCCACGGAATAACTCGACGAAGCCAGGCGTGGCATGTGCGGACTGCTGCTTGGCCTTGTGCCATTCCTCGGTCTCGGGTACGGCGCGGCGAATCCAAAGGGTGAGGAAGGCCGGCAACACGCCGACCAAGAAAACATAGCGCTTGGGCGCTTCGGCCAAGACAAAGACCGCCAGAGCGGCAAGCATCACGCCCAGGTTGACGCCGGTTTGCAGCACCGCGGCCATCCACGGCCGCCAGCGCCGCGGCCAAGTCTCCGACAGGAGCGATGCTCCCACCGCCCACTCGCCGCCGATGCCCAAGGCGGCCAAGAACCGGAAGATGAGCAGTTGCCACCACGTCTGCGCGAAAAACGACAACCCAGTGAACAGGGCGTAGGTGAGAATGGTCAGCATCAGCGCCCGACTACGGCCTATCCGATCCGCGATGCGCCCAAAGAACCCGCCGCCCAGCGCCCAGCCAATTAGGAAGGCCGCCTGAATCCAGGAGCCATAGTAGCCGACGCGCGGGTCGGACGTGTCGCCGATTCCCAGCAACACCGCGACAAAAGGAGCGGCCACCAGAACATAAAGGTGCATGTCCAGGCCGTCAAACAGCCAGCCCAGCCAAGCCGCGATGCCGGATTTCCACTGTTGCGGAGACAGATCGCGCAGGCGCGTGACTTCTTGACCGATGGGTATCGAATTGGGAGATTCAACGACTGCGGTTATTGCGGGCACTTGGACAGGTTCCATAGGCGGATGGTCTCATTAATAGGGCTTGCAGCTTTCGCTTAACTACCGCCGTTCACACGGCGGGGTGAACTGCACCGTAGCGCGTGGGGGGTATTTATGCGTGCAGCGCGATGCAATCCAAAATCCAACAAAGGGGAACCAGGGAGGGATGCCATCGTGCAAAACGTGTCTGTCGGGAGAAGTCGTTTCCATAAATCACTCAATCGTAAAGCGTTACAAAATCACGCTCGGGGCGCTCGATTTTCAATCCATACCTAGGTAAGAATACCATGGACGACGTGTGCTTCGTTCACGCCGGTCAGCCGTTCGCGCAATCCGTTTATCTCCAAAAAAAGCTGTTCGTGGTGCAATCCCAACAAGTGCAGGATGGTCGCATGCCAGTCCGGGACGCTCACGCGGTTCTCGACCGCGGCCAGGCCCAACTCGTCGGTGGCGCCGTAGATCGTGCCGGCCTTGATGCCGCCGCCGGCCATCCAGGTGCAAAAAGCGTTCTTGTTGTGGTCGCGGCCGGCCTTGAGTTCGTCCCTGTCCGCGGGCAACTGCGCGATCGGCAGCCGGCCGAACTCGCCGCCCCAGACCACCAGCGTGCTCTCCAAGAGTCCGCGCTGTTTGAGGTCGCGCAAGAGCGCCGCAATGGGCTGATCGGTGCGCTCGCACGCGGCTTTGAGATCGGTCGCCAGCGTCGTGTGATTGTCCCAGATTTGGGCATTGATGTAGAGCTGCACGAAGCGCACGCCGCGCTCCACCAGTCGCCGGGCGATTAGACAGCGGCGGGCGTAGGAATCGGTTGGCGCTCGCCCCACGCCGTACATCTCACGCGTCGCTTGCGTTTCGCTCGATATGTCGAGAGCATCAGTCGCCGATACCTGCATGCGTGCGGCTAATTCGTAGCTGGCGATGCGGGCGTCGAGAGTTGGCTGGCCGGGGCGCTGGCGGCGATGAAGGTGGTCGAGCCTCGTCACCAGCTCACGCTCCGTCTGAACGACGGCTTCCGGTCGAGCCACGTCGGGCCGCAGATTCAGCACAGGAGATCCCGTGGAGCGAAAACGCGTCCCCTGGAACAAGGGCGGCAGAAAGCCCGATTGCCAGTTCTCGACGCCGTTGATCGGCAGCCCGAGTGGGTCATCGAGCACGACATACGCAGGCAGATTCTGATTCTCGCTCCCCAGGCCGTAAACCACCCACGCGCCCAAGGTCGGTCTGCCCGGCCCCATTTTGCCCGATTGAATCAGGTAGATCGCCGGTTCGTGAGTCAAATTGGTCGTGTACATCGAGCGAATCAGCGCGATGTCATCGACCTGCCGTGCCAGGTGCGGCAGCGCCTCGGAGACCCACATGCCGCATTGGCCGTAGCGGGCAAACCTGAAAGGGCTGCGCATCAGCGCCCCAGCGCTTTGCGGGTTCTCGACTTCGCCGGCGATTCGGTCGAAGTAGGATTGGCCATGATGCCGGTCGAGCATCGGCTTGGGATCGAACAAATCCATCTGGCTTGGGCCGCCGTTCATGAAGAGATGAATGACCGACTTGGCCTTGGCTGGGATGTGTGGAGGACGTGGCCGAAGGTCGGCATGGACGGCGCCCGCGCCTTCGTCGGCGAAGAGGCGTGAGCCGCTGCAATCGTCGCGGCTCAACAAGTAGGTCAACGCGGCGCCGAGTATGCCGCCGGAGACGCGACTGAAAAGATCGCGACGACTTAAGGAAGGTTGTTCGAGCGCCGACATTGCGTTACCTCTTAATCCACATAAAGCAAACTCGCCGAATTCATGATGGCGTGACAGTACGATGTCAATGCCTTCATCGTCGCTTCCTCACGATCGGTTTTGCCGGCGGCGGCCAGTTGTTTATTCCAACGCTCGGTGAGCTTATTCAAGGCATCCATGCCGATTTGCTTTTCCTCGCCAGTGGGAAGCCGGCTTAAAGCGATCCAATAAACGCCTTCGACTCGCTTCGCCGGATCGGTCCCTGCCTCGCGGCTCACCCGCTTGGCGAAGTGCTCGGCCAGTTCCTGAACCATGCCGTTATTCATCAAATGCAGTGCCTGCGGCGCGACCGTGGAGTCGCGGCGTTCGACGCAGTTGGGATTCATCTGCGGGAAATCGAAGTTCTCCAAGTGCGTCGGTAACTGTTTTCGCATCATCTTCACGTAGATGAGCCGACGCCAGCCCTTCGTGGTCCCGGCCGGTGTCGCGAGCCCATCGGCACGCACTTTGACAGCGTCCCCGGGACCGCACGGCGTCTCGTCCAGCCGGCCGGCGACCAGGAGCAGCGTGTCGTACAGTGCTTCGGCGTCGAGGCGAACCAGAGGCATGCGCGAATAAAGCGAGTTTTCCGGGTCGTGCTTCGTATGGTCCGCCGTCACGGCTGAACTCTGACGATAAGTGGCGCTCGTCATCATAAGCCGGTGCATGGATTTCACGCTCCAGCCTTGCTTGACGAACTCACGCGCCAGCCAGTCGAGCAACTCGGGATGACTGGGAGGCGTGCCGCTTTTGCCGAAATTGCCCAGCGACTTGACGAGACCATTGCCGAAGTGATGTTTCCAGATCCGGTTGACCGCCACGCGTGCCGTCAGCGGATGGTCTGGTTGCGTCAACCAACGTGCGAATGCCAGCCGCCGGCCCGTTTGCTTGGCGCCGGGCCAGGGAGGCTTGACCTCAAACGGCGTCTTGCCGTCGGTCAGCACCGAAGGCACACCAGGCCCAACCAGCCGGCCGATGCTCTGCGGATCGCCGCGACGATAAATGTAAGTGGGCGACGGGTCTCCACGATCCCATAAGGCATGGATGCGCGGCTCCGGACGCTGCTTGTCTTTGGGCGCCTTTTTGTTCTGCTCCATCCAGCTCTGTCGTTCCGCGGTGGTGACGTGCGGCAGATTTCGTCCAGTGAGAATGTCCTGGCTCACCGGCCCGATGCCTGGGCGGATGTCCGGCTTGAGCCAATCGTACTCGTCGAGGGCGCCTTTGAAGACGGCCGCCAATCGATAATAGTCGCGCTGCGGGATCGGATCGAACTTGTGACTATGGCAGCGGGCGCACTTCATGGTCAGCCCCATCACCGCGGAGCCAAGCACTTCAATCTCGTCGGCGATCACTTCAATTCGGTCGGGAATGAAACCGGTGATGTTCGCCCAGGTGGCGTCGGGGGCCATGCGCAGAAATCCGGTTGCCACCAGGTTGTCGTAGATCTCCTGGCCGATCTCGGGCGCCTTCTCATAGTCGGCCAATTCGTCGCCGGCAAGTTGCTCGAGCAGGAACCGGGCGTACGGTTTGTCGGCGTTGAACGCGCGGATGACGTAGTCGCGATAGCGCCAAGCATGTGGCCGCGGAAGGTCTTGCTCGCGCTTCCCCTCGGAGTCCGCGTAGCCGGCCAGGTCGAGCCAATAACGTCCCCAGCGCTCTCCGTAACGGGACGAGGCAAGCAGCCGGTCAATCAGCTTTTCGTAGGCGTCCGGAGCACGATCCGTGAGATAGGCTTGGACCTCGACCGGCTCGGGCGGCAGTCCGGTCAAGTCAAAATGTACTCGTCGCATCAGCGTGGCTCGGTCTGCCTGCGGCGCGAGCGTGAGACCCTTGTCTTCGAGCTTCTGTAGGACGAAAGCGTCGATGGGATTGCGAACCCGCTTGACGTTTTGTACTTTCGGCACGGTCATTGGCTGAGGCGGCCGAAACGCCCAGAAGTCGCGGTCCTTGTCGGTCACCAGCGGGTCGGGGGTCGTGGCGGCGATATCCGGCTCGACGACAACCTCGGGAGCGCCCGCGGCTATCCAGCGGGCGAGGGTGTCGATCTCGTCGGGGTCGATTGGCTTGACGCTCACCTCGACGAGCCGATCGCGAGGAGGCATCTGGCCGGCAAGAACCTTCTTGATAACCAGGCTTTCGTCCGGCTTGCCCGGAACGATCGCCGGCCCCGATTTGCCTCCACGCAGCATGGCCACCTTGGTCCGCAGGTCCAGATTCGCTTCCTTCCGGTGCAAGCCATGACAGACCGCGCAATGGCGCAGCACGATGGGGATGACGTCGTGTTGGGTCAGCGCTTCCGCGGACGCCTTCGCGTTTTCATCCGAATCGAACTTCGCGCCCGCCGCAATCCAGCGCCGGATCGAATCCACTTCCGTGTCGCTGAGGCGATCCTTTTTCTTGGGCGGCATTTTTCCGCTGTGGACTTTCTCGAAAAGCAGACTTTCGTCCGGTTTGCTCGGCACGATCACGGCGCCTGATTCGCCCCCCTTGCGGATTCCGGAGGGCGTGCTTAGATCGAGGTCTGATCGATGAATGTTCTCGCCGTGACAGCGCGTGCATTTGGCCTGAAGCAACGGCTTAATGTCCCTCTCAAACGACGGCGGCGGTCGGGTCGATTGTGCCTTCGCCTGCGCGTCGGCGCCGAGAAGGGCATGGCGCACCGTTCCGGCTGTCATCAAGGCCAGGATCAGAAACGGAAGCAAGAAGCGCCTGCGTGGCATCAACACCTCAAAAGGACGCGTCGGAAGGAGTGGCCTACGGACCCCATCGTGTAATGGAACTTATCCCATTCGACTTGCCGCACGTTGCCAAGTCAAGGCGCTTCTGATTTGGTGAAGGAGTAAATCGGGATCGCATCACTTCAGGAGCCCATTCGGCTAACCAAGAGCGCTTCGATTACCGCCTTCTGTGATTTGGGAGGCAATTGACCAGGACACACTACACTGATCATCGTCGCGCCCTTGACTTGTTCTCCCGCGGCCTCTCGCAATTTGTCGTTCAGCAACTTCATTGCGGATTGGCCAATTTGCTTGGCGAGTGTGGTGCAAGCCAATTCGATCCTGTCTTGTTTTCCGGCGTATTTTGGCGCCAGGAAGCACACCCCCACCTCCTTGGCATCTTTGGCCTTGCCGCCCAAAGAGACTCGGAGGCCGACACCGCCGGCGCCCCACTTGAGGCTGCCGCCGGCCTTCGTCCACGCCGTCATGAGGGACTTGAAGAACGGGCCGGTGTCCTCGTCACACTCGGCGTAGAACTGATCTGCGTCCATTTCACCCACTCGGCACTTGGCTTTCTCGTCGTAGAACGATGCCATCGTAAAATCTCCAGGTTTTTTCGGAGGTCGCGTGAGTAATCTTAACATGCGAGAATTGAGCATACATCCATCTTTAGGTGGATTCGGCTCAATTACGCGAGCGGGCGATCGCCGCCGAACGCGGCCGGACGCGGATGCTCGCTTTCCTTTCCATCGCCAATGTGCGATTCGGGCTCAACGTGTGCGTTTGGAATGCGTGGAACCGCCCACTCCGTGACGCCAAGCCATTCCGACAACGCTGAGGCGAGAATCCAAAACTGTGGTATGGCATAGTTACAGCAATCTCATAGCGAGAACATAGCGGACGTGGCATTGGAATTGCTCCCAGGACTGTGGTTTTGCCAGGACTTCTTACCGAGGACAAGGTCATGCTCCCACGCAATGAAATCGACGCTTTTCAGCAACGTCTGACGACACTGATCAAGAAAATTCAAGGCAATCTGGGATCGCTTCGCGAGGAGGCCTTGCAGTCCACGGGAGGTGAGGCGAGCGGAAGCCTTTCCGACCTTCCGCTGCATCCGGCAGACCTTGCGGGGCGCCAATTTGAGGAAGACGTTTCCCTGGCCCTGATCGGCAATGAGGAGCGGCTTCTGGAAGAGGTCGGCGCGGCCCTATCCCGCCTCGAGCAAGGGCGCTTTGGCCGTTGTGAACAATGCCGCAAGGCAATCGCCAAGAAACGATTGGGCGCGTTGCCGTATACCCGTTACTGTGCCGCCTGTGCAGCGGAGCAGGAATCCGGTCAGGATCAGGTGTGAGAAAAAAGAGGTGATATCATGGTTGCCAAAGAAATCGCCGATCGAAAAGAAACACTCATCAAAGTCCGGTCGGGCACCCACCTCTTGGAGGGTATTCTTTGCGTGCCACCAGGATCAAAGGGCGTGGTGGTGTTCGCCCATGGCAGCGGCAGCAGCAGGCATAGCCCGCGCAATCAACTCGTGGCCCGGTCGCTTCAAGAGGCCGGCCTAGCGACACTTCTGATCGACCTTCTCGAAGAAAACGAAGCGGAAAATCGTGACAAGGTCTTTGACATCGAACTGCTCGCCAACCGACTCCAGGGCGCAGCCGATTGGTTGGGCGCCTACCCTGAAACCCGCCATCTGCGTCTCGGATACTTCGGCGCCAGCACAGGCGCCGGCTCTGCCTTGGTGGCTGCGGCGCGCCAACCGGAGACCGTCGGCGCGGTGGTCTCACGAGGCGGCCGTCCGGATCTTGCCTGGGACGATCTACCTAAGGTGGAGGCGCCGACCCTGCTCATCGTGGGCGGCAACGATGAACCCGTAATTCGGCTCAACGAACAAGCACTCGCTCAGCTTCAATGCCCGTGCCAACTTATCATAGTTCCTGGGGCCACACACTTGTTTTCCGAGCCAGGCACGTTGGAAAACGTCGCTATGCAAGCTCGAAAGTGGTTTCTGAAGTATCTGACGCATGGAACGCGCGGATCATCCGAGGACGTGTCTGAAGAATTTGGCAACCGCGTGCCGCGAAGCGACATGGATCAGCAGTGCTGAGAAATAATCATTAGACGTAGTAGTATTTAATCACCTTCGTCAGCTGTTGAAACGACAAGGGGTAGTCCTCGGCTATCAACGGCTGATGAGCGGATTTGCCGTTGCGATCGAGAACGTAGGACATCCCCGCTTGAATCTCCGCCCAGCTCATGAAATGGTTATCGACCTTCGACCGGACCGAAACGTTGAAAGTCGGATCCATGACAATCCACCGCCCCTGGATGTACACTTCGTTGGTGGCGTGCGTGTTGATGTTGTCGAATGCCCAGAGCAATACATACCGGCCTTTGAGGCCGAAAGCGGTGAGGAGATCCTGGTACAGGATCATCGCCCCGCCGCAGATGAGCGGGTTGTGATGGTAGAGGATGGCATCTACGTAGCGCTGATACGGATTGAGCGTGGTCCAGGCGGAGACCAGCAGGCCATGCCGCCGATCCTGATACACGTGGTCGCGCAGGCGGATCGCCAGGTCCAATGGACTGGTGGCCTGGGCGATGGTCGGATCCACCAGCAGCACGAGATCGTGCAGCGCCTTGAAGATGTCGGCCGGCCTGCTGATCCTTGGCGTCGGGATCGTATTCCAGTTCTGAAAGCCTTGCATGAACAGCGAAATGGTTGGCGCCTTCAGCGTGCGTAAGTTCAAGGCGCCGGAGCCGCCGAGGATCACCGCCGAGTGGACGCCCTGCATGGCCACTTGATACTGGGGAAAATGGCTGAACCCTGACACAAATGCGTCACCGTCCGGACGCGGCAGCAACTGTTCGAGATGGCTGCGCATTTGCACCTGCGACCCTGTGATCGTCAGAAGATCGACGCCGGCGCCGCCGTAGACCCAGGCGATATCGTTGTCGGGACTGGCATGATCGCGGACGAAGGAAGCCGCATCGAAGGAGCGCACTTCGGCGTATTGTCCATGTGTTCCGGCGCGCCGTGTCAAATCCCGCAGAATGGCATATTGAGGAGTGAAGACAAGATCTTCGTCCCGTGGCGCGTCATGCAGGAAAGCCTGATCATATCCGCCTAGGGTCGACCGCATGGATACGGTGGCAAACCCGCGGGCGGTGAACGAGTAAGCGTCGCCCGGATTCGTGAGAGAAGCGTCGGCGCCGCTTACGACAGCCACGTCGTCGCCAGGAGTGTCGTAGAGAATCGCACTATCGTTCGAGTCGGTCGTAATCGCCGTGACGGCGCGAAAGCCCTGGATTTGCTGGAAGCGGGTCTCCGCGCCATTCAGGTCAACGCTCCGGAACGACGCCGAGTCAATCGTGCTGGCGAATTCGTCGCGATCGGCTGAGCCCTGGAAGACAGCCGAATTCTGCCCACCCGCGCCATCGATCAGCAAATCCGCGGCGCGAAACACATCGACCTGGTAGCTGTCGCAAGTGAGATGCGCCTCTTCCGGGGAGATGGTTGCAGAGTCATTTGCCTCAGACGCGACCACTTGCACGGTGTCGTGACCTGCGACGCCATCGAAGGAGATATCCAGAGGGCTGGTGCGCGAACCTGCCTGCGGAACGTCGATCTCGGCGGATTCGTCTTGGGGAGTGCCCAGCAAGGCGAGTTGGGAAATTGCGGCCTGGGGAGCGGAGAATAACACCGCCGCCCCCACGCGGACTTCGAGGGACGTCGGCGTGACGACAACGGTGTGCTTCGTGTCGGCGAGGAGTTGAAACGTCGTCTGCTGTCCGGATGGGGCGTTTCCATCAAGCAGGTTGACCAGGTACTCCTCCGCGTCCGCAATCCCACCATCGGCCGCGCTGAGCTGGAAAACGGCGCGAACAGAACCGGACGATGCGCCGGCGGGCAAAGTGAAAGTTACCAGGTTGCGACCGATCGGCGCCGGCAAGCTGTCCGCGATGCGCTCGGAGCTTGACTCGATTACGCCGTCGCCATTGAAATCGATCCAGGCGTCGAGTTGTCCCGCGGCCTGGGTGACGGACACTTCGGCAGTGGCCAGCGTCGATTCTTGGGCGACCGCGACGAGTGAGCTAAGGAAGCGCACGCCGTCGGGAATCCCACTCATGGCGCCGAGCTGAGGGGACGTGTCCCCTCCGCTCGGAACGATACGGTTCTCCAGAATCTCGAGGTTCCAGGCCCTTCGTGGAAAGCGGGGACGAGTCACTTCTTGCTTCGCGAATAACCAGGCGCCGATTTTCTTAATGACCCCCAACGAGTTCATTAACCTCTCTCCGGGTTTGAACTTTTCCGGCGCCGGTGCTATCTGTTTGGAACACCTATTTTCCCTTATTTCTTTGAAAGGTTCAATGAGAATCCCAAGGAGCGATGTTCAAACGGCCGAATTCGCACAAATCTGTCGGCTTATCCCGTAGCGTCGGCACGCTTCAGGCAGACCATCGCCGGGCTTCCTCCTTGGCACGCAAAGTCGCCTCAGCGGCCAATGCTGGATTGAGAACCGTGGCTTTCTAAGGGACATCCGGGAAAAGATGGGTCGATAATCTCGAAATAAGGGGGGTCGGATCGGGAGCGGATGGGAATACCACCCATCAGAGAGAGTTGCCGTCGCCCGCGCCTAAACGGAAAATGGCGATGAGCCTTGAGAGCATCGGGATCAATAGGGAAAAGCTCCCCGAGTAGGACTCGAACCTACAACAAACCGGTTAACAGCCGGTTGCTCTACCATTGAGCTATCGGGGAATCGTGAGTCTCCGGGCGCGGCGGCGAGCCGAAAAACACACCATTGCTTTATAGAATAACTTACCCTGCCATGCAATAGGTCTGCCCCGCGCCGACACCGTGATGAACCGGCAGGCGAAGGCGGAGATGTCTTTAGACGCTTTGATGCGGCGCTAAGTTCGCGGGAAGGACCTGTTTTTCACGAGCGCTCATGCGTTTGGCTACCATTTCCACTTGGGCCGGACCGCGTGCGGCGGTGCAAGCCGGCGACGCCTACGTCGATGTTCACGCCACCAATCCGCGCATGCCGCCCAGCGTGCGCCTGATCTTGGAAGGGGGTGAGCCTTACCTCCGCTTGGCGTGGGAACTGGCCCAGGCGCCGGACGCCATTAAATACGAGGCCGGCAAGGTTCGATTTCACGCGCCGGTTCATGATGCGCGCAAGATCGTGTGCATCGGGTTGAACTATCGCGACCACGCCGCCGAGAGCGGTGCGGCCATTCCGCGCGAGCCAATTCTTTTCAGCAAATATCCGACAGCCTTGATTGGCCACGAGGAAGCCATCGTTTTGCCGGCGGTGAGTCAGGAGGTTGATTTCGAGGCCGAGTTGGTGATCGTTGTGGGGCGACGCGGCCGAAACATCCCCAAAGAAGACGCAATGGCATACGTCGCCGGCTACACGATTGGCCACGACGTTTCCGCCCGCGACTGGCAGCTAAAGAAAGACGGCAAGCAATGGATGGTCGGCAAGACGTTCGACACGTTCGCGCCGGCCGGCCCGCATCTCGTCACAATCGATGAAGTGCCCGACCCACAGAATCTGGCGATTTGTCTTCGCCTTAACGGCGAAACGATGCAGGACTCCAACACGAAGCAACTCGTATTTGGCGTGGCGGATTTGATCGCCTATTTGTCGCAAGTGTTCACGCTGGAGCCGGGCGACCTCATCTACACAGGGACGCCGCCGGGAGTCGGATTCGCCAGGAAGCCGCCGGTGTATCTCAAAAGCGGCGATGTGGTGGAGATCGAGATCGAAGGGTTGGGGGTGTTGCGCAACCCAGTGGTGCAGGGATAATTCGAACCTACCCAGGATTCACTGTGCTCATCCTAGGGCCTGATTACGCCCACACCTTCCGTGTTGCTTCCTCGATGTCTCTTTCTTGCGCTTTCCGAACAGCCCGGCAAATGCCCTCCACATCTAGTCCGAGCAAAGCTAGTAGCTCGCCGCGTTCGCCGTGCTCGACGAACTGATCCGGAATGCCCAGCCGCACGATATGCCGTGTATCCAGGCCGGCGGCGTTGGCGGCTTCGAGCACGGCGCTGCCGAATCCGCCCTCCAGCGTTCCCTCTTCGATCGTGACGACGAGCGGCAATTCCTCGATGGCTCGCAAAATCGTGCCCTTGTCGAGGGGCTTGCAGAATCGCGCATTGATGACGCCGATTTCCAGACCCTCGCCGCGGAGTTTTTGGGCGGCTTTGACGCAGTTGGGGAACAAGCTGCCGTAGGCGACAACGACGCCGTCGACGCCCCACTCGTGAACTTCCGCTTGGCCCAATTCGATCGGCGTTGAGGTGCGCTCGACGCGCTCCAGACTGGCTTTGGGATAGCGCATTGAGGCCGGGCCGTCGTGTTCGAGCGCCCAGCGCAGCATGGGCGCGACATCGAGTTCATCGCCCGGCGCCATCACGACCATGTTGGGGAAGAGTCGCATGTAGGCGGTGTCGAAACAGCCATGGTGCGTAGGTCCATCGGGCCCGGTGAGGCCGGCGCGGTCGAGACAGAAAGTCACGGGCAAGTTCTGCAGCGTCACTTCCTGGAAAATCTGATCGAAAGCACGCTGCAAGAACGTCGAGTAGACATCGACAATGGGTCGGACGCCCGCCTTAGCCTGGCCGGCCGCGAAAGCCACGGCGTGCGACTCGCAAATGGCGACGTCAAAAAAGCGGTCGGGATACTGCTCGCGGATTTTCTCCAGCTTATTTCCTTGGCACATGGCCGCGGTGATAACCGTAACCTTGGGGTTGTCCTGCATCGCCTGCTGGATGGCGGAGCTGATGGCGTCGGTGTATGCCTTGGAGCCACCGCGCTTGAGCGAGACGATGGTGCGATCGGGCCCAACCTTCTCGAACACCGGCGGGGTGTGATAGGTGACCGGATCCTCGCTGGCCTGCGGAACGCCGGCGCCTTTGACAGTGAGCACGTGGAGAAGCACAGGACCGGGATAATCCTTGACTTTGTGCAGCCACTTTCGCAGCGAGGGCAGGTCGTGGCCGTCGATGGGGCCGACGTAATGGAAGCCCAGCTCTTCGAAGAGCATGCCGCCGGTCAGCGCCGCCTTGAGCGCGTCCCGGACTTGGTGAATGGCGTTGTTGGCCATGCCGCCGACGAGCGGAATCTTCGCCAGAATCTTTTGAAGGTTGCGCTTCGAGCCTTGATAGAAGTTGGTCAGCCGAGCGCGGTCGAGGCAGGTGGCCAGGGCGCCGACGCGCGGGCAGATGGACATCTTGTTGTCGTTGAGGATCACAAGCAGCTTGCGCTTAAGATGGCCCGCGTTATTGAGTGCCTCGAATACAATTCCCGACGGTAAGGCGCCATCGCCGACCACGGCCACGCTATGGCGGTCGGTGCGGCCAAGCAACTCGTCGCCGATCTTCAGGCCCAAGCTGCACGAGGCGGCGCAGCCGGCATGGCCGGTCATGAACAGGTCGAAGGGGCTTTCCTGCGGATTCGGATAACCCATGAGGCCGCCGCGCGTGCGGATGCTGTCAAACTGCTCGAATCGGCCGGTGATGAGCTTGTGTGGATAGATTTGATGTCCAGTGTCCCAGATCAGGCGATCTTTGGTGAAATCGAAGGTCAGATGCAGGGCAAGGCACAACTCGACGACGCCGAGGTTGCTGGCGAAGTGTGCCGGGCGAATGCTGAGGACGCGGACCAGTTCATCGCGCATCTCCTGGGCCAGTTGCAGGAGCTGGTCATCGGAGAGGGCGTGCAAATCCTTGGGCGCCTTGACGGCCGACAACAATTCACTCATGAAACGATCCCTTTCAACCATGAAGAAGATCCGTCAGAACCCACGCTCCGCATGGGTTGCCTCCGGCCGCGCGCTCCGCGCGCGGTGCCTATGTTCGTCACCGTTCTTTTTTATGAAGAATAACGCAAAGTTGCCCAGTTTAGCTAGTCAAACTTGCCAAGTCGTCCCGTAAAGGTGTTCGGAATATGCTGATGGAGCGTGAGTAGGACGGTTTTGCAAACCCCTCGCGGAGGACGGATTTGCAATCCGACCAGTCCAACCTGACGGACTGCAAATCCGTCCTACGGAATACAACATGGCCACCGCTTCTCCGACCGTCACCTTTTGGGGCGCTGCGCACACCGTCACCGGGTCGATGCACCTGGTTGAGGCGAACGGCAAAAAGCTGCTGCTTGATTGCGGGCTTTATCAGGGCAAGCGCGCCGAGGCACGTGCCCGCAATACACAGTTCCCGTTTGACCCGGCGGCCATCGACGCCGTAATCCTCAGCCACGCCCACATCGACCACTGCGGCAACCTGCCCAACCTAGTGCGGCAAGGCTTTAGCGGCCCCATCTATTGCACGCCCGCGACGCGGGATCTGTCGGCCGTCATGCTCGCCGACTCGGCCAAGATTCAAGAAGAAGACGCGGAATACCTGAACAAAAAACGGCCGCGCGGCGAGTCGCTCGTGCAGCCGCTCTACTCGCGCAAGGATGTCGTCGGCACGATGAAGCTGTTTCAGGCTCTGTCGTACTGGCGGCTGCATTCGATCAACCACGACTTCCAAGTGAAATTCGTCGAAGCAGGGCATCTTCTCGGTTCGGCGATGGTGCAGTTGGTGATTCCAGCATCGCCCAAGCCGCGGACCATCACCTTTACCGGCGACCTGGGCCGCAAGGGTATGCCGATCCTGCGTGATCCGTCGGAAGTGCCCGAAGCGGAACTGCTCATCAGTGAGAGCACATACGGCGGTCGGGCGCACGACGGCGTCGAGATGCTGGCCAATGACCTGCTCCAAGTCGTGGAGCGGACCATCAACCGCGGCGGCAAATTGCTTATCCCGGCGTTCAGCCTCGGACGGACGCAGACCATCGTCTACTTTCTGCATCAGCTTATCCACGACGGCCGGCTGAAGCCGCTGACGATCTACGTCGACAGTCCACTGGCCGCCGCCGCTTCAACGGTCTTCAAACTTCATCCAGAGTGCTTCGACGAAGAAACCGCCCTGTTGCTCCAGGACGATCCGGACATCTTTGGCGAGAACTTAGTCCGCTATGTCCGCACTGTGGAGGAGAGTAAGAACGTAAATCGCCTGGACAAGCCGTGCATCGTCATCGCCGGCAGCGGCATGTGTGAGGCGGGCCGCATCCAGCACCATTTGAAGAACAACATCGAGAACCCGAATAACACGGTGCTCATTATTGGCTTCCAGGCGCCGGAAACGCTGGGCCGCCGCATCGTCGAGAAACGGCCCGAGGTGCGCATCCACGACCGGATGGTGAAGCTGAACGCGGAAGTGAAAGTGCTGAACGGCTTTTCGAGCCATGCCGACATGAACGAATTGGATGCGTTTCTGAAGCCGCTGGCGGGCCATGTTAAGAGTATTCGACTCGTTCATGGCGAACCCGACCAGGCGACACCGCTAATGGCCCGAATGAAAGGTTACGGGTTCAACGATGTTGCCTATCCCGAACGCGGGGAGAAGATCGTTTTGTGAGGATCATTCTTGTGAGATTCATCCTGAAAAAAGGCAATCAACTCTATTATGGCCGGGAAAATCGGTCCGCTCGGGGGCGATTTCACAAGTGCTTGACAATAACGGGTTCAGGATTTCGTTTCTCTCGAGCGGTACGTTTCGCAGGAGGGTATCCCCCCTCGAATTGGTCACCTAACATGGATTCATCATGGCGGGCTACTCCGGCACACCCCTGGTTAAGAAGCTGGGCATCAAAGCGGGGCATCGGCTTGCGCTCTTGAATGCGCCGGACGGCTTTTCGCAGACTTTGGTCGATCTGCCTGCCGACCTTGACATTATCACCTCGTTAAGCACCAAGGCGAAAGCGGACGTCATCCTCTACTTCACCAAAAGCGAAGCCGAGTACAAGAAGCAGTTCGAGCGCCTGGTCGCACGCCTCGATCCTAAAGGCGGCCTATGGGTTTGCTGGCCGAAGAAGGCCTCGAAGGTTCCGACCGACGTGACCGAAGACGTGATCCGCAAGCACGCGCTGGAAGCAGGTTTGGTCGACAACAAGGTTTGTGCGGTGGACGAGACGTGGTCGGGGCTGCGGATTGTCTTTCGCGTCGTCGATCGGCCGCGCTAACAGCGACTTGTTCAGGCGCAAGATTTGACTTTGCGCAACCGATTAGCTGCCGATCGGGATTTCCGCTCACTTGTATCAGTAATCAGTAAGGAATCTGGGGTATTATGGTCTCCGGATTCATCGTCTGAACCTTAGCGGATTGCGTCGAGCGGATTGGAGGGCCGGACGGTCTACGAACTGGCCGGCCGAAACGTATGGAATGGCGCGACGGGCCGCCTGCAACAGGACTAGGACAATGCCGCCCGAAACGAAATGCCCGCTTTGTTCGGTGGTCATTCCGGACTGGCACTTCGAATGGTACACAGAATCAGATCAAAAGTGCATCTTTGAGGGGAAGAAGGCGATGGAGTGTCCGAATATTTGCACACGAAGGAAGGCGAGCCTTTCAAGAGTTTCTGGACTGAAGCAAAGGTAAATGCTGCGGATACCCAAGCTTCAACCGAATAGGAGTTGACAGACATGTCTCTGACCAAGCAGGAGCGCGAATTCCTTGATGCATACGTATATGAGGCGACACACGAGCCGTTCGGCGGTCCGGCGACAGACGAGTTGCGCCGACGCGAGGTTTACTATTCGGACCTCCACGAAGTGCTGACGGCTTATCATAAAGAACTCACCCGCAACCACATTTTGCCATTCGGGAAACACAGCCCCAGTCCACCCCCGTGTCCTTGGGCGAATCGAGAACAAGCAGAGCTTCGAGGGCGCGCTTTGATGGCAGAGTGGCCGGGCGTAGGCGACAAGAAAGCGATCGCACCGGGCCCACCCGTAAACGCAGCTTCAGCGCACCATCCGACCGTCGACGCGCCATCGCGAGACAAATCCTGATTTTCCGCTACGGTCGCGGACGGTGACCTTGGAACGGAGCGACATTAGACCGTCTCTTGTCCCGCTTCAACGAGGTGGTGCCATGGCTTCGTGCTGTTCAGCGAACTTGCGGCGGCAGGCGTTTTCATTGATTGTCCTCGGGCTAACCATCAGCCCCGCAGCGGGCGGTGACGGCACGGCGACTGAGCCGAAGCGCACGATCAGTGGCATTGTCGTCGATGGCGACGGTAAGCCTGTCGCGGGCGCGGAAGTGGAACTCCTTATCGCCCGAGCGCCGGCCCGCGCTGTCAGCGAGGGCGACGGCAGCTTTCAGATTAAGACTTCGGAGTCGCTCAAGTTCGAATTCGGACTCTTGGGACGCTCGCAAGACCGGGAACAATTGGCATATTTGCGCGTCGCGGAACCAGATCATAAGATCCAAGCGCTGCGTTTGGTCTTGAAACCGGCGCGACGCCTGGAGGTCTATGTCAGTGATGGCAAAGCAATGCCTGTGGCCGGGGCGCGCGCGGGAGTCTTTTCCAGCCTGAATATCGTTGCGTACTCACTCACGGATGCGAAAGGTCGGGCGACCCTGCGCGTGCCGGTGGACAGTGTCATCGAGGAAGTGTACGCCTACCGATCCGGCGCCGGCTTTGATTATCGCTCCTTCCGAAAGCCGCGTGATGGCTCGCCGGCGCCTGAATTCCCGCAATCCCCGATTTCGCTGCAACTCGCCGGCGCGCGAACGCTACGGGTGACAGCTCTGGACGCGGAAAACCGTTCCATCGCCAAGCTGCGTCTGTATCCTTGGTACCTAAACAAGCCCGGCGAACCCTCGGACATCAATCTGTCTGGTGCGACGGATGAATTCGGCGCAGTGACGGACGAGCGTGGCATCTCGGTCTGGGATTGGCTGCCCACTTGGCAGGATACGACGCTCCTCGTTTGGCCCAGGACCGACGACTACGCGCGCCGCCGACTTACCTGGGATCCGAAGGCGGGCGCGGATTCGGCAACGATGTCCTTGGATCACCTGCAATGGCTTCGCGGGAAGGTGACTCACGCCAACGACACGCCGGCAGCGGGGTATACCGTTCGTGCCTTCGGCGAGGGCTACCAGATGGACGGCCACCGCTGTGAGACTCAAACGGACAAGAATGGAAAGTACAAACTACGCGTGGCGCCAAACCTCATTTACCTCGTGGAGGTGCTGGCAGACAAAGGTTGGGCGGCGGACATGCATTTCGGTTTTGCGGTCCTTCCAAGGATTGAAATGCCCGACAAGGATTTCGTACTTCGGCCGGCCACGCGCGTGCATGGTAGACTCACTCTTGGCAAAGATCAAAAACCGCTCGCGGGCAAAGGCATGTGGCTTCGCAGAGAACTGCCGCCCCTTGAAGTCCCAATTGCTGATCCAAAAAATGGCGAGTATCTTCGCCTGCCCTACGCACACTATCACGCCAAGAGCGACACCAAAGGAGAGTTTGAATTCTTCGTCGGTCCTGGCCTCTACTATCTGGGAGGCTCGGATCAAATCAAAGGGGTGAAAGCCAAGGTTATGGATCAGGCGCAATTGGAGTTCAATTTCAACGCCGAACGGGAGGAAACGGGATCGCTCAAAGGGAAAGTGCTCGCGGGAAATCCAGCGTCACCAGTAGCCAATGCGGTTGTCACAGGAGTTTACAAATTCCAGGGCGGAGAATTTGCCGCTAAGACAAATGCCGAAGGCAAGTTCGAGGCCGAACGCCGCCGGCATCCCCTCGTGCTTCATGCACACAGCGCGGACGGCAAGCTGGCAGGCGTCGCCGAGATTGGTCCCGATGATGTCGCGGTGGCGATTTCGCTGTCCAAGGCGGCTCGTGCTCATGGGCAAGTCCTTGAGAATGGGGAACCGCTTGCCGGAAACGAGTTCTGGTACGGGGTGCCGATGACTCTCACTAAAGACCCTGAAAATCCGGGATTCCTCACGGGATTCGCAAAGCGAGGGCAAATTGATCGCGCAGGCATGTTCGAATTGACGGGAATTGTGCCGGGACAAGAGTATGTTGTAGACCTTCGGAGAGAGAAGGAAGGTGGAAATCATAGGTTGGCGTCATTCCGCGCTTCCGCTGGAGAAGTCGTTGATCTCAAGGTGATTCGGATTCCGCGTGAGCAAGCACCGGAAACCATTAACGATCGCCGGCAGGGGGCATTCAAGGCCAAGGCCACGCCCGTAGAGCGCTTCGAAACGGCTTTACGCGAGGCGCGCTTGGCATCGCAACACGTACTGCTCGTGTTTGCACTGACGAAGGACCTGTTAACGGAACAGCTCTTTGCTGCGGCAGAAGATCGGAAATCTCAAGGCGATTGCTGGGACGACTATCGCGTGCTTTGGATAACAACGGATGCGGACCACTTCCGCGCAGCCCAAGCGCTTGCAGAGAAACTGAATGTCAAGCTCCGCGATAACGGCGAGCCGATTCTCGTTGTGACCGACCAGCACGGCAAATGCCGGGCTGTAGTGGACACCAGCAAGATCCTTCAAGACGGCAAGTTGGCCCCCGATGCTATTCGTCAATTCCTCGAACCTGCCGCGCCCGAGCGCCTCGATGCCGACGAACTGCTAGCAGACGCACTCGCCCAAGCCAAGAAGGAAAACAAACGCGTGTTGGTGCAGGAGACCGCCACCTGGTGCGGCCCATGCCGGCGGCTATCGCGATTCTTGGATGGTCAGCGCACCCTGTGGGAGAAGGACTACGTTTGGTTGAAATTGGATCGGCGCTGGAAGAACGCAGAGGAGATCGCGGAGCGCCTCCGGGGCCGCGCCAAGGGCGGCATTCCGTGGACCGCCATCCTCGACGCCGACGGCAAAGTGCTGGCCACCTCCAACCGCAAAGATGGACAGAACTTCGGATTTCCAACCGAACCCGACTCGATCGCACATTTCGCGGATATGCTACGCACAACCGCTATTCGTCTGACGCCATCCGAAATCGGGCGACTGGTGGAAGCGCTCAAATCCGCCGGCATGCCGTAATCCCGACGGTTTCTATCGCTAGTCTGTTTAGGTCATTGCATTTCCGGCGACCCTCCCAAAAAATCAACGGGGTAGGAAGGGAGTCGGGGAATGGACCAGAAATCGAGTTGGCTGCTCCTTGGGTTCGCCAGCGTGGTGGCGGCGGTGCTCGCGGTCGGCGGTGCGCGCCAGTCCGCGGACAAAGATCATAAGGAAGCGAAGGCCGCCAAGGCGCAGGAGACAAGCGACAACAAGGACGCGACGGCGTCGAAGGGGCCGCTCGGTCCCATTCACGATTTCTTCCGCGCCCAGCTCTGGAATGCCGACGGTGTGGAGCAGCAGAAGACTCTGAGCGAGGCGGACTGGTACGTTTGGGGCGAACTGTCCGGCCCGCTCAGTAAGATTCCGCTGGATTTCCTCATTGCCACCGTTCCCGATCCACGCGACTCGGGGCAGGCCTTTCAATTCGACCAAGTGCTCGAAGGCATTCAGCGCGCTTTGGAAAGAGACGATTTCGTCGTTGACCGCAGTTGGCTGCCCTGGAGCGCCGCCACCAAGGAAGAAGCCGCGAAAAGATGGCACGAACGCCATCCCGGAACCGTACTCTTTCGCCGCGTGACCAAGAATCAGATCGAGTTGTTGGCCGTCCTGCTCGTCGGCGAAAAGGCGACGACCGGCATTCAGACGGAAGCGTTCTTAAACAGCGTCAAGCTCCTCAAGGGCTACGTGGAAGTTCTGGAAGTGGAGAAGAAGGAAACGACGCTGCGAATTTTGGGTCCATATTCTTCCGGGTCGATTCCGTCGTTGACGTTGGCGCTGGAACGCATCTTGAAGGATCGCAAGGAGGAGCGTGCCAAGGATCGGCCGACCATCGCCGATATCACGATGGTTTGCGGCAGCGCCCATGGCTTTAAGCAAAAAGAATTCGTTGACAAAATCGAGAAACTTGCGGAGCGGCACGGCGCGGGCAAGCCGGCGGTATTCGACTTTCAAACCGTCATGCACGACAACAAACCGGTGATGGAAGGGATACTCTGCTTCCTTAAGAATCCGTCGAAGCCTGTTGCCGGCGACTGCCTGACGGATGAAATCCTTCTCTTGCACGAATCAAACACGGATTTTGGCCGATCCTTTTCCAAGGCGAAGAAGGGATCGGGCTCCCCATGCGATCCGAATTTCGTTTACGTGCCGTTTCCCATCCACATCTCGCAGTTGCGAACGATTCACACCAAGGAGCAGGCCGCCCGCATGGAGAAACTCGGGCTGCCGCGTGCCACGTCGAATTTGCCCTTTCCCAGGGACGACGAAATCGAGATCGGCAGCCAAGTCGTCCCCGTGCAAGGTCCGCTCATGACCACGGCCGTCAACGATCTCGTGCTGTCGAACCTGTTGACGACGTTGAGTCAGAAGCGGCCCAAATACGTCGGCATCGTCGCCACCGATGCGCGCGATGTCATTTTCTTGGCGGGATTGGTTCGCGATCGCTATCCGGAAGTGCAGCTCTTCACGACGACCACCGATTTGTTGTTCACGCATCCGGATTACACCTACGCGCTCAAGGGCATGGTGATCGGCTCGACATATCCGCTCTATCCCGGAGTGCAAGGCTGGAGCGTGTCGCCTGACAACAAGCATCGGCTGGTGTTTTCCCGGCAATCGAATCAGGCCTACTACAACGGCGTCTTGGCGCATCGCCAGCAGATTAACACGGAGAGAGGCCGCGCCGAACCGCCCATCCCGGAACAGGCCATGCTCGATTACGGGCTGATCTTCAAGAACTTGGCGCCGGAGAGGTTCCCGGGCATTTGGATCACCGCCGTCGGGCAAAACGGCCAATTCGCGCCGGTGCATTACATCAAAGCCCATGACTTGGAGAAACCCGATCACGCTCATCATGGCGAAGGCCACAAGGCCGACGATTGCACCACTTACATGTTCAAGAAATCTCAGGAGGCTCAGCAGCAAATCGCGGAGAGCGAAGCAACCGACGTCCGATTGGAGTTAGCGCATCCGGGAAGCAGAATCCTGCCGAACTTCTTCGGGCTCCTGTTGCTGGCGGCGTTGCTGACCATGTTCGCGCTGGGACGGCAAGCGTTCCTTTGGATTCGCATCCGCTTCGAAGATCCCAAGCCCGGCGTTCATTCGGACCCCGCCGAGATGGAACGGCTGGACGCTTTCACCGGCCACCTAAAGCAGCGCATCGACTTTGCGATGGGCGGCATGGCGATGATGCTGCTCTTGGGCTGGCTTCTTTGGGTGCTGGAAGTGCCCATCGTCGCTTGGTGTCAGGAAAACGATCGCGAATGGCTGAGCGCGGTCCTGTTTGCCTGCGCATTTGCCCTCGTGGGCGGCGTGCTGGCATGCGTGGTGCTGCTGCCTCTATTTCAAAAAGTGGAGGGATGCAGAGATAGCCGATGGTGGAAGGTGTGGCTGGATGATGCCAGTGCGATTCTCGGTTTTCCAAAGAATTGTCGTGAGCTTTGGGCCAAAATCGCCAAGGAGAAGAAAGACGCAACGAAAGTCGAACGCGCTCGAGTGGCATGGGATATCTACTTCTCGCGCATACCGCTGGTGGCGATGTATTTCCTTTTCCTTACCGGAAATGTGCTGCTCTTCGGCTTCGTCTTGTCTTGGCTCTGGCCATGGAGCGGCAACGTCCTGGGCATGAGGGCCTTGCTGACATTTGAAAGGACGGCTCATGCAGGGAACGGCTTGTCGCCGCTGATTCCCGTAGCATTTTTGTGCGCGGCTTTCGCGTCGTGGGGCTTTTTCTTGGTTAAGAAAATCTATCTTGCTTCATGCTTCCGAGTCGCTTGCCCGTTTCCCGCAAATCAAGAAACTTCGCCGGTTGGAGGCGATTATGCCACCCGGCTTGGTCAATTAGCGACATTGCACGAGCAGATCCACGACGAAATCATGCCGCCCAGCACGTGGCGGAAGCACCCGTCAGCTTGCCTTCTTTTGGTTTTGGTGCTGGCGGTTCTCTACACGAGATTTCTCAACCTGCTCGCCCCACCGCTGGATGGCTTTTTGTTCGGCGTTTTGACATTGAGCGCTTTTTTTGGCGCCGCGTTCCTGTTGAGTTTCACGTTAATTCAAGTGTACTTGGCCTGGCGGAAGCTGAAGCAACTGATGAAGTCGATCGTCCTCTTGCCCATGACGGGAGCCTTCAGCCGGCTGCCGGAAAAGGTCGTGTCGATCTTCGGCCACTATCTGACGAACCTGCGTCCACGGCGGGCGCACCTGTCGCTCTCCGTTCAGCAGGTGGAGACGCTCTTGGCGCTGTACCCCGAGGCGTGCAGCCGCATGCGGACATTGGTCTATGACGACGAATCGCTCGGCCCCGTTTCCAACGCCAAGTTGGCTCAGGCGAGCGTCGAGCTGGCCAAGCTGCCCAGCCAAGGCCTGACCTCCCTCGTCAGCGACTTCCACAAAGAATTGAATTCCAAGGACGACGAGCAAGTGCACGGGACGACGGATTCGAGATTGACCGCCCTGACGTCGCGCCTGCTGGGAGTTCTGCCGCTCTTTTGGCCGGCGCATTCCATGGACGAAGCGTTTGGCGGAGGCGCGGGAGGAGACGACAAAGCGAAGTCTAAGACTTTCTTAGGATTGCCGCTGAAGGACCCGCTCGGGAAATGGGTGCAGGCGGCCGAAGACTTGACGGCCATGGAGACCGTCCGCTACATCAGCCAATTCTTCGTGCAGCTGCGCAACCTGCTGTTCTCCATGACGCTTGGCTCCTTGCTTCTGGTGTTCGCCGCCGCCAGCTATCCGTTCCGGCCGCAGGCGCTCTTGCTGTTCTTTCTCACGGGCATGGTCGCCATGGTGACGGTCTTCGTCATCGTCTTCTTGTTTCAGATGAACGGCGATGAATTAGTGAGCCGGATCACCCGCACAACTCCCAATCGCATCACTTGGGATCCGGGTTTCTTCAAGGCGATCATGGTCTACGTGCTGCCGATCGTGGGGGCGTTGTTGGTGCAGATACCGCTGTTGTCCTCTGTGGTGCGGCAGCTACTGGAGCCGCTCACGCATTTGTTGCGTTAGCGCGAAAAAAGGGGAATGACTCAGCACCAGCGGATTGTTTCAGCGATAGGGCTGATTCATTCAGCGAAGTGCCGGATTGTTTCAACGGAATGCCGGATTGTATCTGTCCCAGCGCCGCGCTGAAACCATTTCCCTAAAACCAACCCCTAAGGGCGGTTAGGGAGGAAGAATTGATTTATCAGCCACTGAAACCATTCTAAAACCATTTGCTGGTTAAGCACGGAGGTTCTTCTCGTATAAGTCGCACAACCAATCAGTCAATTCGGCGTCGGATAGAAGCTGTTCACGGAATGCGTATGAGTCATGTTCTTGATCGGCCACTTCTTCTGAAACACAGTCGGCTCTTTTTCGCCGATGGGCACGAGCATAAGGCCCGGCGATTGGTCGAATTTGCTGTTGTCGAGCCTGGCGTTGAAATAGTAGAGATAGGGCGCGATCCAAGGGAAGTAGCGGTCGGACTTGATCTTGGAAAATGAGTAAACGCTCAAGTCCGGATCCTTCTTGGCGAGCGCGGCTTGGAACTCGACGGCGTTTAAGGGCCGGTCCTTTAGAGTAGGAATCGCGTCCCATTGGCCGTCGACCATGATCCATTTCTTTTGGTCACGCAGGTACGCCTCGGTCACCACGTGACCGGCGCCTGAGGGCCGCGTTTCCACGTCTTTCGTCATCAAACCCAGCACGCGCGCGGAAATGCCGAGCGAATTGAGCGCTCCGGAAAGCACGACGGAGTACTCGACGCAGCGGAAGCGCTTGCCGGCGGCCGCTTCTTCAAGGATGGAAATCGGATCGGATTTCTTGGGCTCGTTGTTGCCATTGTGCTCCCAACGGCCGCGGACCCAGTGGCAAATGGCCTGCACTTTTTCGTAATCGCTGTCCTTGCCGGCGATCACCTTGTCGAGTTCGAAGGTGGTGCGGAGTTTCTTGAGGTACGAATCATCCGGCGAGCACCATTGGAATTTGACGGCTTCGGCGGCGGGAGCATCTTGGAACTTGAGCGTTGGGACTTGTGCCTCCTTGGAGCTGGTTTGGGCGGCAGCAGAGAGGATCGGGGTAAAAGCAAGGGATACCGCGAGCGCGAAACTACAAGCGGCGTTGGCATGTGGCATGTTTCTACTCCGTTGGGTGTCTCAATTGATGACGCTGGAAGTGCCAGAAGTTATCATGACGGCATGAACGAAAGAGCCGCGAACACGCTGCGAGCCGGGATGGCCGGCCTCGGTATGATCTTCGACGAGACGTATCGGCCGTTCTTCGAGCGCGTGCATCGACAGGGGCTCTATCGCCGGGAATTCGGGCTAGTCGAGGTGCCGCTGACCGCAGTTGCCAGCCGGACTGGGGCGCGGGCGGACAAGTTTCGGCGGGAGGCGGGAGATCGGATCGGGGCATTCGCGAGTTTCTCCGGCGGAGATGCCCTGCCCCGCTTGCTTGGCCACGGCGTCGATGTGGTGTGCGTGGCCACCCCGGATGATCGGCATTTCGATGCGGCGCTCCAGGCTCTCGACGCGGGCAAGCATGTCTTGATCGAGAAGCCTTCTGTTCTGACGCTTCAAGAGCTTGATAGGCTTTGCGCGAGCGCGAAACGGCAGGCGGTGCTCGCGAAGGTCGTTTATCACAAGCTGGCCGATCCGGATCACAAGAAGCTGCGCACGCACGTCGCCGACGGCGTCCTCAAGCACGTCAACAATGGCTATTGCTCGCTCTTGGAGCCCAAGCAAATCAGCAGCAGCCAATTCGCGGAGTGGATTTCCGGGCGCAATCCTGGGACGTACGTCGCGCTGCATTATGTCAAGCTGATTGATTTCACTTTTGGCGAATTCGCTACACGTCGGGCTGATGCCTCGACGCTCGCCGGGTGGCGGCTGGCTCGCGTTTCCGCGACGGGGCAGCGCGGGTTGGTTGGGCCCGCGGATGGGCGGACCTGGGACTCGGTGCAGTTGCAGATCACCTATGCCTATCCGGATGGGCGTGAGGCGGCTTTCGACATTCACACGAGTTGGGTGACGCCGGATAACTTTCCGGGCTATGTCGAGCAAGAGGTCCAGTTTCGCTTCGACAACGGCGTCTGGAACGCGCATCAGCGCAAGCGCGGCGTGGAAATGACCGTGGAAGGCCACGCGCCGGCGGAACTCAAGATCACGCCTAACCATCATTTCAATGCAATGTTCCTGGAGCCGTGGGGCGAGCGCTCACAGCGAGGATACGGCATCGAAGTTATCGAGCGCTTCTTCGAAGAGGTCGCTTATGTCGAATTTGGCGGCCCAGGCGACCAGCGAGCGATTCGCCTCGAGGAGATGCGCGCATTGGATTACAACGACTTATCCGCGGACCGCAACACGGTCGCGGTGGCGCAGGCGCTGGAAGCGATTCTGAGTGAACATTTTCAAGGCCGGCCGGGGTGCGTCGTAGATGTAAACGCCGTGGAAGGGGGACTGGTGTTGCGCCAGCCGGGATTCAAAGACGCGGTGGTTCTTTATGCAGCGCCTGTGTGAAGCATTGAGCGCGGTATGATGCTCTTAAGGCGAGCCGGGAGCGTAAGCGGCGTAAGCGACCGGAGTGTGGGCGAGCCGGGAGGTAAACGCCTGGAGTGACGATCGATGACACTGCCGCAACATGCCAGGGAGCCAGACTCCAACAGTCAGCGCGAAGCAATCGCGCAGGTGGAGCCGAAGAGCCTCCGCACTTTCACGCCGTCGCAGGCCGTCCTTGCCAAGAGCGCCGGGATCTACCACTGGACGCCGGAAGGCCGGAAGCTTTTCGATTTCACCTCCGGCGTCTTGGTCGCGAACCTTGGACATAATCCATCGCGGTGGATGAAACGGTTCACCGAATCCATGGGCTGGAATCGGGCGCCTTGGGAAGAGGGGGGCACGTTCTTTGAAGCGATCACACTTACGGCATACAACGGCATCACTCCCGTGGAGAAAATGGCCAGCCAACGCTTGGTCAGCTTGCTCACGAGCAGACCGGGCGGAAGCCGATTGCGCCATGTGATGTGGGCCGCTTCCGGATCCGAAGCGATCCAAAAGGCGCTGTGGGCGGCGATGGCGCGGGATCGTGAGCGCGACATAATTCTTGCGACCCGATACGGCTTTCACGGCAAAAAGGGCCTGGCGGGCGCGGTCACCGGCAGCGAGCAGGACCGCGAGCGCGATCCGCGCGTCCGTTTCATCAGCTTTCCCATCGCGGAATGCGCCGATGTGTCGATGCGCGAGGTGCCTTTTGATCCGACGCCTTATCGCCGCGAGCTGGTAGGTCTCTGGAAGGAGTTTGGCCGGCGTCTGACCGCGTTGATTACGGAACCATATCTGGGCGGAGGCGGCTCGTATCATCCGCCCAAAGCTTATTTGCAAATGCTTGAAGCATTCTGTCGCGAACATGACCTCGTGTTCATCCTCGATGAAGTGCAATCGAACTTTGGCCGCACCGGCGACGTATTTGCCTTTGAAACCTACGGCATTGAGCCGGACATCGTGGTGTTGGGCAAAGGACTAGGCAACGGCGTGCCCGTGGCGGCGGCAGTTGGAAGCCCCGACATCTTCGCAAGCCTGGATTACGGCGAAGCGTCCGACACCTGGAGCGCTAATCCGCTCGGTTGCGCCGCCGTGCTCGCCACGCTCGACGAGTTCGCGGCCGAGGACGTGCTGGCGAAGTCGCGTCGCTCCTCGGCGATCATTGAAGAAGGCTTGGAGCGGCTCAAGAATCTGCCCTTCATCGCCCACGTGCGCGGCGAGAAAGGCGGCATGGTTTGGGGCCTGGAAACGCGCGACCACGCCGGTCGAGCGGCGCCCTTATGGGCGAACGCAATCGTGTTGGCGTGCTATCTCGGCGAAGGCGACGCCGGCATCCATCTGCTCGGACCGTTAGCAAAGAAAGTAGTTCGGATTTCGCCCCCGTTGGTAATCAGTGAATCGGAAGCCGCTGAGGCGATGGCTCTGATGAATCGGATTTTGGCACGCGCAATAAACGAGGAATTCAACTAGTTCTTGATGTTGCGTCATTGAAGCTCGCTCGGCGGTTTCGCGGACCCTCAAGCGCGCGAAACCGCCGAGCGAGCCACGACGACGCAGCGTTATGGGTGCGGATATGTCCTTGTGGCTAGAAAAATTGATCGCGGATTTTTGCTTGCAGTTTCCGCAAGGCAACTTTTGGGGCGAGACGTACCAAGTCCGCGGGTTTCTAGCGATCTTCCTGGTCGCGCTCGTATGCGGCAGCGTCGGCTCTTTGATCGTCAGCAAACGGATGGCGTTCTTCAGCGACGCCTTGGCTCATTGCTCGTTCGCGGGCGTCGCCATCGGCCTCGTCATTGGAATAGCGTTCGGAGTCAACAACGCCGACTTCAAGAACTGGATTTTTCTCATCATGGTGGTGTTCGGAATCTTGGTTGGTCTTTTGATCGCCTACGTACAGGAGAAATCAAGCCTTCCCAGCGACACCGTGATCGGCGTCTTTTTTGCCGGCGCTATCGGCCTTGGCGCGGTCGTCATGCGCGCAGTGCGCGGGCGCCGCTTCTTCAACCTCGAAACCTTCCTCTTCGGCAGTCCGCTCGACGTCACGGCGACCGACTTGATCTGGCTATTCGGTCTCATGATTGTCACGGCCTTGGTGGTGTGTCGATATTACAACACGCTCGTTTTCGCCAGCTTCAATCCAAGCCTGGCCCGGTCGCGCTGGTTGCAGGTGCGCCTGACGCAGTATCTCTATGTGGCCCTAATCGGTTTGATCGTCAATTTATGCCTGCAAATCGTCGGAGTGCTTCTGGTCAACGCGTTTCTCATCGTCCCGGCGGCGGCGGCGGCCAACTTCTCCCGTAACTTGCGACAAATGTTTTGGTCTTCGATCATCATCTGCCTTCTGGCCGGCTGGGGCGGACAGATCCTCTCTTGGGAGGTCCGGCTTCGCGATCCCTTGAACGGCCAACCGATCGAATTCGGCGTCGGCGGACTCATCGTGCTGCTCTGCGTGCTGTTTTTCATCGTGTCGCTGGCGCTCGGTCCGATGCTTAAGAATCGGCAAGCTGCTGTTTCATGACCGCCTGCGCGTCTTGCCATCGCCTCACAAACGCCGGACAATGACCAAACGGGACGAACAAACCCGACCCTCCGCCGCGTATCAGAGGTGCCGCTTCGACTCGTAGCTGAATTCGCAAGAATTCAGGAGGGCCGGAAGTCTTAAAACTTCCGCTACGAGTCAGATTAACCGGGAGATCTTGCTCTCGTGAATTACGAAACGCTAATCGGCAACTTTGCGAGCATCATTTACGAAGCCTTGCCGTTCATCGTTCTCGGCGTGATCATCGCCGGGTTGCTTGAGGAGTTCGTCCCTCAGCAGGCCATCGCCAAGATTATCCCCGGCAATCGCGTGCTGGCCATCATGCTCGGCGCATTGCTCGGCATCATTTTTCCCATGTGCGAGTGCGGTATCATCGTCGTCATGCGCCGGCTGTTGCGAAAAGGATTGCCGCTTAGCGTTTGCGTGTCCTATGTCTTGTGCGGGCCGGTGATCAACGTCGTCGTGCTCACCAGCACTTATGTCGCTTTCAACTTTCCCGATGAAAAGACTTGGATCCTTGGCGGTCCCCTGGGCGTGGCGGCGCTGCGTGCCGGACTGGCTTACATCGTGGCGGTGGTGACGGCCGTTGTGGTGGAGCGTGCATTCCGCAAGCACGGCAATCGCCTCTTGTCACCTTTGGTCACTCGGGGTCTGCGCAATCCGAACGATTCGGACGACAACAACGACAAGGAACAAGCGAAACGCACCTGGCTGGATCGGCTCAACAACATCACGCAGACGGCACTCAATGACTTCGTCGATATCATGGCCTTTCTCGTTCTCGGGGCTGCCTTGGCCGTGGGAGGACGTTTGATTCTTAGCGGCAGCAATTTCGAGCGCATGATCGAAGATAACGTCGCCGTCGCCATCCTGCTAATGATGGGCATCGCCATTCTGTTCTGCCTGTGCAGCGAGGCCGACGCTTTCGTGGCATCGAACTTCGCGCCGATTTGGCCGCCGGCGTCGAAATTGGCTTTCCTGGTGCTGGGGCCGATGCTCGACATCAAGCTTTATCTCATGTACACGCGCGTTTTTCGGACGCGCCTGATCTTTACGATCATCACGTGCGTCGTATTGCAGGTTTTCGTTTATTGCATGATCGTGCATTATTTTGCCCAACTCACAGGAGTGTTCACCCCCGTTTCGGCGCCGAGCCAGTAAACGCGGAGGAGGTCCTTATGTCCTTTCACGAGCACGTTCACGAGCACGTTCACGATCACCATTCCGGCGGCGATGACAGCTATTACATCGACCAGTTGTGCATGGTGGCGATTTCCGGCGCTTTTGGCACGGTCTGCCTGGCGCTCTATTTTTGGCAGACGAAGATGCTGGAACTGTTGCTCGGCCCGCAGTTCCACATCTATGTGCTGATAAGCGGCATCATCCTGGTCGCGTTGGCCGTATTGCGTGCGGGCGCGTTGTGGGCCCAAGTCGGCAAGGCACCCCACGCTCACCAACACTCTCATGACCATGAGCCGGACCATGAACACGCCCCCGGCGAGGCTTGCAACCATGAACATGGGCATCACGAGCATGAGCATCAAATCCAAACACATGCCCATTCACATGGCCACGCGCACGGACACTCCCACGACCAGAGTCACGCCGATCACGATCATGGCTGGGCGCCGTGGCGCTATGTGGTGCTCTTGTTGCCGATTGTCCTGTTCTTGCTCGGCATCCCCAACAAGCCGCCCGCCCTCGCCGAGAGCCGTCGAGAGGATTACACGGCATCCGCGGAAATCGCCGGTTTGGCCGCCGCCGGCAGCGATCGCTGGGCGCAGTTTTGCCTGGTGCTCGCGTACTTCGCGGATTCCTCCAAGGAAGAATCCAGGCCGATAGACTTCATGACGTTGAAAAATGCCGCAGATACCAAGAGTATGCGCGAGTATTGGGACAAAGAAATGATCACGGTCCGCGGGCAATATCAGCCTAGCGCCACGAATGATCGCATTTTCAACCTGGTCCGCTTCAAGATCAACTGCTGCTTCAACGACGCCATTCCAATCTCGATCCCCATGCGCTGCCGCGAATCGCTGCCCAACATCAAGTCCGGCGAGTGGGTCCAGGTGCGCGGGCGAGTTCAGTTCCAGCGCACCGGCAACTCTTTCGTCACGATTGTGAGCGCGCCCACCAGCAAGGACGTTCAGTTGGACGCACCCGATCCGCAGCCGTGGGTGCAGTAGCGTGTCGGGATCGAGGCAAGCTACTCCGCAAGGGGGAATCGCGGTTGCACTCCACCCACGGCCTGTCCATAATGAGCAGTGTCCGTCTGCTTCTTCACACCGCAGACCCGAAGCGCGAGGAACCTCATGAAAACGCTTAGATTCGCCATCTTGACGGCCCTCCTTGGTTGGCTCTGGTGCTCGACTCAGGCGCCGGCTTGCCCATTTTGCGCGGAGAACCGCGGACCGACGCTGATAGGCGAATTCGAGCAAGCCGACATGGTCCTCTTCGGTACCCTTAAGAACCCAAAGCTCGGTGACGGCGGCCTGGGCCAGGGCACCACCGACCTGGAGATCGAAGTGGTGCTGAAGGATCACGAATTCATCAAGGGCAAGAAGGTCATCACGCTGCCCCGCTACGTCAATCAGCTAAAGAACAAGTTCTTGGTCTTTTGCGAGGTCTACAAGGGCAAAGCGGACTCGTATCGCGGCGTCGAAGTGCTGCCCGATAGCGACATCATCAAGTACCTTCAGGGCGCCCTCGAGCGCAAGAGCAAGACCGAGGAGGAACGGCTGCGTTTTTGCTTCGAATATCTCAACAGCCCCGACGCCGAAGTTTCGCAGGACGCCTACCGCGAGTTCGCCAAGGCCGAGTACAAAGAATACGCCAACATGGCCCGCAAGCTGCCTGCAGACACCATTGCCGGCTGGCTGCGCGATGAAAAAACGCCGGCCTATCGCTACGGGCTATATGCCTCGCTCTTGGGCCATTGCGGCAATGCCGAGCATGCCAAGCTCTTGCGCTCGATGATCGACGATCCCGAAAAATACAAGAGTTCCGGCATCGACGGACTGCTCGCGGGTTACATGATTCTAGAGCCCAAAGAGGGCCTGGCTTTGGTGACCAGCATCCTTTCCGACGGCAAGAACGACTTCCAGCTTCGCTACCCCGCCCTGCGCACGCTGCGTTTCCTCTGGGACCAGCGGCCCGATCTTGTTGAAAGCAAGAAGATCCTGGGCTGCATGGGCTTGATCTTGCAGTCGGGCGACATGGCTGACTTCGCCATTGAAGACTTGCGCAAGTGGAAGCGCTGGGAATTCACCGAGCAGATTCTCGACCTCTACGGCAAGAAATCGCACGACGTCAACACGGTGAAGCGTTCGATCGTCCGATACGCCCTGCGTTCGCCGGAGCCAAGGGCGACGTCATTCATCCAGGAGCAGCGTCGCCTCAATAACACCTGGGTCAACGATCTCGACGAGATTCTGAACCTGGACGATCCGGCGCCGGCGAAGAAGTAGCCCTGGAACGGCAGAAGCGCGAAACCGCCGAGCGGACGACGCGACGCAATCGGCTGAACATTTTCTCGGCTGCGTCGCGAGGCTCGCTCGGCGGATTCGCGAGCGACACGGAACAGAAGGAGTTGTTCATGCGTCGAATAGAATTCGCTCTTGCCGCCTTAAGCGTCATTTCCCTCCTCCCGCACTCAATTTCCGCTTGCAGTCTGTGCGGCAACGCGCGCAAGTCGGCCTTTTCCCGTGAATGGGACCGGCATCCGCTTATCGTCTACGGCTACCCGGCGAATCCGCGACTTAGCACCGAGCCGGGCGCGCTTCCCGGCGCCGGCGCAACCGACTTTCACATCGAGAAAGTGCTGAAGCCGAATCCCGCCCTCGGAAAACGCGAAGTCGTCGAGGTTAAAGGCTACATCCCGGTAGTGAACGACACGCGTTTCGTCGCGTTTTTCAATGTGGTCGAAGGAAAACTGCAGCTCGACGTTGCCCGCTCCGTGAAGTCGAAAGCGATGGCCGATTACCTGGAAGGCGCCCAGGCATACAAGGACAAGAGCCGCATGGAAGCGCTGCTTTATTACGCGCGTTTTCTCGATCATCCGGACGATCAGGTCGCCGAGGACGCGTTCCTCGAGTTCGCCGGCTCGACCGATCAGGAAGTTGGCGAAGCGACCAAGCGCTTGACACCGGAGCGCTTCCGAACGCTCCTAAAGAACCCCAAGCTGGAAGCCGAGCGCATGAGCCTGTTCGCGTTCCTGCTTGGCAGCTGCGGCGGGCCCAAGGATGCGGATTTCCTCAAGAGCATGATCGACGGACCCGGCCCGGAGGTCGGCCGAGCGCTTGACGGCATCGTGGGCGGCTACATCGCCCTTAGGCCGCGCGAAGGCTGGGACCTTGCCGGCCGCTTGCTCGCCGACCCCAAAAGGCCCTTCCACCATCGGCACGCTCTGGTTCGCATGGTCCGCTTTTATCACGGCTGGAAACCCCAGGAGTGCCAGAAGGAAATCCTGCGTTGCTATCAAGCGATCATTCCTGACGGGGAGCTGGCGGACTTCGCGATCGAGGATCTAAGGCAATGGAAGAGCTGGGACCTCACGCCAACGATCTTGGCCCAATTCACGAAGAAAAGCCACAACGCGCCGATCACCCACCGCTCCATCGTTCGTTATGCCTTGAGCTGTCCGCAGCCGGAAGCCCGCGAATTTGTCGAGCGCGTCCGCCGCCAAGAAGCGGTCTTGGTCCGGGAGCTGGAAGACGATCTCGCATTCGAAGCAGGAAAATGATGCGACTCACGTTCTCGACAACTCCGTTTCATGAAATCGAAGCCGACTGGCTCATTGTGGGCGCCTGGGAAAATGAGGTATGGCAAGGCGCCCTTGCCGACTTAGACAGGAAGCTCGATGGAACACTGACCCGCCTTCGTGAGAGGGGCGACATTCGCGGCAAAGCCAAGGAGTTGACGCCTCTCTACGAGGTTCGCGGATTGAAGACGCCGCGCCTTTTGGTAGTCGGGCTCGGCAAGCGCGACAAGATCGATTTCGCGGGATTGGTCGATGCCGGGTCTGCGGCGGCGCGTTCGATTACCGGGAAAGGAACCAAGCGGCTCGCCATAGCGGTCCCGGACGGCGCGCCACAATTGACTGTCGAGACCGCTGCTCGGGCGGTCGGCGTTGGCCTGTGGCACGGCTGCGAAGGGCCGGGGCTTCGCAAGTCCAAGCCGGACCGATTCGCGCCCGCGGAAATCTGTCTGATCACTTCAGCCAATGCTACGACGTCTGGTCTGGAAAGAGCGATACACGAGGCCGAGACCGAATCGCGCGCCGTCAGCCTGGCCCGCGAATTGGTCAACCTGCCACCGTGCGAGCTTTTTCCCGAATCGTTCGCCGAGCGCGCCCGCGAGATCGCGGAAAGAACCGGCCTCGATTGCCAAATCCTCGATGAAAACCAGCTTGAAGGCGAGCGCATGGGCGCGCTTCTCGCAGTGGCGCGCGGCTCCGAACGACCGGCCCGGCTGGTAGTGTTGCGCCATCATGGCCAAGGTAACACGCTCAGTCTCGTCGGCAAAGGCGTGACGTTCGATTCCGGCGGCCTGTCGCTCAAGACCAACGAGCAAATGGCCGACATGAAGTGCGACATGGCCGGCGCCGCCGCGGTCTTGGCCGCCATGCAAGCCATCGCCGAACTCAAGCTGCCTGCGAACGTGATCGGTGTCATGGCCCTGGTCGAGAATCTCCCCAGTGGCAAAGCCATGAAGCTCGGCGATGTCCTGCGGGCCCGCAACGGCAAAACCATCGAAGTGCTCAACACCGATGCCGAAGGCAGGCTCGTTCTCGCCGATGCCTTGGCATACGCCGTCGATCAGAAAGCCGACCACCTCGTCAACTTGGCCACTCTCACCGGGGCGTGCGTTGTCGCTTTGGGAACTGAAGTCGCCGGGCTGATGGGCAATAACGAAGCCTGGAGCGAACAGGTGCTGTCGGCCGCAAAGGCCGCAGGCGAAAAAGCCTGGCCCCTGCCGATGTTCCCGCATTATTCCGAATTGATCAAGAGCGACATCGCCGACATAAAAAATACCGGCGGCACGCGCTACGGCGGCGCCATCAGCGCGGCCAAATTCCTGGAGGAATTCGTCGGCAACGTGCCTTGGGTCCATCTTGACATCGCCGGCCCCGCTTGGGCGGAGCGCGAAAATGCCGTCCTCGACGCCGGCGGCACCGGCTGCTTCGTTCGCACGCTAGTGGAGTTGACGCGCAACTATTCGTAAGCACCTTTCACAAAGCCGCGAACACCTGCGGACGTCACTTTTCCTGCAACTCGCTAATCCACACCGTCCAAATGTCGAGGCCGCCTTTGCCGCCGGGACGGTCGGAGACGAAGAAAAGCCTGGTGCCGTCGGCGTACAGGCTCGGTGACATGTCGCCGCGCTTAGCCTCGGGATGATTCAGGCTGACAAGCGGCTCGGGCTTGGACCACGGCGCGCCGACTTTCGCACGCCTTGACCGGAACAATCCGACGCGGCCGTTTTCGAGCGGTCCCTCCAGATACATCACGAGTGTGCTCGGCGTCAAGACGGCGTGGTGAAAGCCTGTCTCAAAGCCGACTTCCTTGGCGTCGCCGATGGGGCCCGGCTTGGGACCCTTCGCCATGAATAGCTTCCAACCGTCCTTGAGCTTGCGGCTAAAATAGAATTCCTTGCCCGCCGGCGTAATCCAGGGATGGAGTTCGTCCTCCGGTTCATTGACGCCGAGCAAGCGGAACGGCGCCAGCGGTCCGGCTTTTTTCAGGATATCGAAGTTTTTGAGTCCTTTGAGTTTGTCGTCGGGCACTTCGTTGCTCGCGAAATAGAGCACGTCGCCTTGCAAGAACGGGCTGCGGCAATCGGCATCTTTGCCGGTTAGGAAGGAGTCACCTTTGGGCCATGGGCTTGACGTCTGCGCATGCTTTGCGTGCATGATTTCCCAGCGACCCGATTTGTTGCTGGCATAGTAGAGGTTCAAGCCGTCGGCCGTGAAGGGATCGACCTCGTCTGCCTCGGTGTTGAGTTTCTCGAGGTTGGTCGCGTGGACGCCTTTTTGCAAACCGCCCTTTTTTGAATCATCGCCGGATTGGAAGGCGCCCGCGCCAATGGCGACTAGGATTGCGGCGGAAAGAAGGGTCTTCATCTCTCCCTCGATGATGCAATGAAAGACGACGCGTCTAAGACAAATATAGGATGAATCCGCTCACTGCGTCTGTTTTAGGCGTGTGACTCCTCGCTTGGGCCATCGCTGATTCCCCTGGGTTTGATTAGCGGCAGGCACACGCGGAAAGTGGCGCCATTGCCAGGGCTGCTCTCCACGTCGATGTGGCCGCCGTGTGCCTCCACGATGTTGTGCGTGATCGCCAGGCCCAACCCGGTGCCTTCGCCCACGTCCTTGGTGGTGAAGAACGGGTCGAACAGCCGGCTTTGATCCTCCGCACGGATACCGGGACCGTTGTCTTGCACCTCGATCATCATCTCCTTGCCGCGTCGCTGGGTTCGCACCCGGACCAGGCCGCCTTGTTTGCGATGCGACTCGATCGCCTGGAACGCATTCAAAAGCAAGTTGAGGATGACTTGACCGATCTGTGTCTCCACGCACGGCACGCGCGGATTGGGATCGTGATCCTGCTGGACGTTAATACCGGTGCGCTTAAAGCGGCCGTGTAGGATTTCAAGGCTGTTATCGATCAGGTCGACCAGGTTGACGTTTTCCTGGAGCTGGGCTGCTTCTGTTCGGGCCAGTCCGCGCAGGGAATGGATGATTCTCGAGACGCGTTCGACGCCGTCGCGGGTCCGCTTCAAGAGCGGGCCCAAGCTCTCGCGCAGATAGGGCAGGTCGATCTTTTCCACGCATTGGGCAATCTTCCCCGCTAGGGCCTGGTCTGTCTTGGATTCCTCGTACAGGGAAATCAATGCGAGCAGACCCTGAAAATCGCGATCGAGGACAGCGAGGTTGTTGGCCACGAAGGAGAGCGGATTGTTGATCTCATGGGCAATGCCGGCGGACAGAAGGCCGATCGAAGCCAGCTTCTCGCTTTGCAGCACCATGGAGCGCATCTTGTTGCGTTCACTAAGATCGCGGACAGCGGCGAGAAAATGCACCGCCGGATGCAGCGCGCCTTCCGCCGGCTCGCCGATGGGCAAGGCGCTCAAGGCGATCTCCACGTGCAGCTCGGCGCCGTCCTTGCGCAGTGCGCGAACCTCGACGGTTCTGCCGATGAGGTGTGCCTCGCGAGTGGCCACGTAACGCTCCAGACCCTTTTGATGACGCTCGCGCAAATCCGGCGGCACGAGCGTGCTGGTCGGTTTGCCGATCACCTCTTCGGCCTTGTAGCCAAAGATCCGTTCCGCCGCCGGGTTGAAGAGGCGGATGATGCCGGCTTGATCGGCAAGGACGATGCCGTCGAGAGTCGCCTCGGCTAATACGCGGTAGCGTCTTTCGGACTCCGCCAGATCCGTTTCGGACTGGATGCGCTCCGTCACGTCCCAGAAAATCCCCTGCAGGCCAACGACTTTCCCCTCCGAATCATGCACCGGCGTCTTGACGACTTGGACGTGCAGATGGGTTCCATCAGGCAGATGGTGGGCCTCGATGGTCTCGAACGGCACTCCAGTCTGTAACACTCGTTGGTCGTCGGCGACGTACTTGGCCGCCAGCTCGGTGGGAAAGAGATCGAAATCGGTTTTGCCCAAAAGCGCGTCGAGCGGCCGCTTCACGGTTTCACAATATTTCTGATTGGCGAAGGTGACGCGGCCGCGCAGGTCCTTGCGGAAGATGTTTTGGGGCAGGTGCTGCACCAGCGAATGGTACAAGGCTTCCGAATCGCGCAGTGCGCCTTCCATGCGGCGGCGCTCGAGGACCTGGCTGATCTGGCTCGCGCAGGCGTGAAGCATGGAAAGCACTTCGTCTTCCGCGGCCTGGTCGCTGCGACTGAGAAACTCGATGACGCCGGTGATGCCGGAGTTCCCGAGAATCGGCAGCGCGAAGGCGCGCCGCAGACCGCCGGCGCGGGCCAACTTGGAGCGCAAGCTCGTGCCTTGCGCTTGCTCGGCGTCGTCGGTGAAAACAATGGACGCCGGCGCTGCATTGGCCCATGCCTGGCCGGGCACGTCGCGGCCGCTGTCGAGGGCGATTTGCCGTGTCACTTCCAGAAAATCCGAAACGGCCAGCGACGGCTGGTGCCAGCAGTCGTGGCAGAAGAGGCAATTCTCGCGTGGATCGACTAGCCACAACACACCGACGTCGAGGCCCAGGACTTCGCACAGGCCTTGAAGGATTTTGCCCGCGCCCTGCTGGAGGCCGCCGGCTTCCGTCAGGGTCCGGGACACGGCGTATTGGGTAGCCAGCCGGTCCGCGGTGCGTTTGCGGTCGGTGAAGTCACGGCAAACGATCACAGCGCCGGTGAGATTGCCCTCGGCATCACGCATGGGCCGGCCGGCCACGCTGACCCACAAACCCTCGGGGGCATGAGGCCGGCGCACGAACATCTCCATGTCGTTGATCTCTTCGCCCCGCAGACAGCGTGTCAGCGGCGATTCGTCGGGCAACAGCGGCGTGACACGGTCGGGTTTGTAGAGTCCGTGCGGCCGTAATCTGCGGCCGATCTCTTCCTTCTCCGAACCCAGCGCAAAAAGCCGTTGCGCCGCCGGGTTGAAGCCGAGGAGTTGTTGGGCGGTGTTGGCGACCAGGACCGCCTCGCCCATGGTGTTAAGGACGGAGCGCAGCAGTTCGGTCTGCCGGGCGAGGGCGTCTTCGGCGTGCTTCTGCTGGCTGATGTCGCGCATGACGGCCAGGACCGCGTGCTTGCCGTTCAGCTTGATCGCCGAGGTGTTGATGTCGACCGGAATGACCTGACCATCTTTGGTGCGGTGGCGTCCTTCGCAGCGGAACCGGCCCTGTCCAAGCTGCGTCTTCAAGCGCTGGGAGAATCCGGCGGCGAAACTGGGGTCGTCGATATCGCGGGTATTGAGGCGCAGCATTTCGGAGCGCGAGTAACCCAAGCGGCGGCAGGCGGCGGGATTGGCCTCGAGGATATTGCCGTCGGCATCGTGTACGAAAACGGCGTCGTCGATGGCCTCGAAGAGCGAACGCGTCCACTCCGGCGGCGTTGACGCTTGGCCTGGCGCGTCCGGCTCCGGGGTTGCCGGCCTCATGGGGAGACTCTCCGTGTAATCCGAGCGAGGCTAGTCCAAGTGAGGAATACGCTCGATTTTACCACAAACTGCACTTTCTGAGAAAACCTATGTTACCCAAACTCACAAGCGCCGAAACTTCGGCGCTGGATTTGCAATCGGGTAAAGTGGCACCAGAGCCGGGAAAACAACGGGAGCGCGGCGATTCGTCTTCCGGCGACCACACGGAACCTAGCCGCTGCACTGGGGTTGCGTGGTGATTTTCGACACGGACTGGCTTGGACGCCCATGCTCTGGTAATTCGCCCTTGTCTGTGTTTCATCGAGGATTCTCACGCCGTTAAACTGGGCGCTCTAAGGTTTGCTCAGAAAGTGCAG
>JACPZP010000048.1 GCA_016195405.1 Planctomycetota bacterium
GGCACATGGCCAGCATGCCAAAACGACCGACAATTGCAAGACGAAATACGTTTGTGTATTTATGAAATGGCCCACTAAGCGCCATTCGGGCTTGACCCCTTTATTGGAACTGCGCACCCGTGCCCGGCTCTTGAGACGTCCGTTCCTCAAGTGCTGCCCACTGGTCCCCTGTGGCGTAGGATCAAGTCCTCGTTAGCATCGGTCAGCACGAGCGCCCCATTGTCACACCGAATGAGAACATCATCCTCGTGGACGTTGGGGTCATCTGGTAATAATGTTTTTGTTTCCCCCAAGCTCGAACCAATGCCGATGATGGATCCTAGCTGTCCAGAAAGGCTAACGACGTCCCGGAGTTGTATCCTTTCGCCGCTGCGGTACCGTGGCGCCGGTTGATTAGGTTGGATCATGGGGTGAGAATAGGGAGTGGGGGAACCTGCGGCGTTCCAGGAGGCACTGGAGGATTTGCCCCGTTGGGGACTATAGGGGCAGTATCGTCCCGATGCCTGACGCCTTGAGCATCGATCCAGGGCTGGCCAGCGCGTTTATCCCTATTCCAGTAGCACTTGCAGGTGTTCGGGTTCTGATTGACGACCCACCAGTGGATATGATCGCCAGGCCATGGATAATGCGGCGTCGAATCTCCCAGTGGCGGGACCCTATGGGTCTCATAGGCATGGGTTCCAGCCGCGTACGGCTTGCACGGCGGACACCTTCTGCAGCCGGCGTCGCATATCTCATAGGTTATGAGCACACCCTCGGACACGATCACGACAGCCAAGACAATGGCTGTCGCGGGCAACGTCGCGATGCCCGCCGCGACAGTTGGTGCGGCGACAGTTAGGATCCTGCAGGCAGGGCCTGTGGCTAGCAAGCCGTAAAGGTCATAAGTGTCTGTTGGGTCGTTCTTGAGAGCTAGATAGAGGTTCTTGCCCTCCGTCCACGCGGACGGCTCGTAATGATCACGCAGAGATCCAAAGCCAGGCTCGTTGATGGGATCGCGGCTGAGCCATCTTCCCATGCTCGAGCTGTAATACCGGTACCCGTAGTAAACGAGGGCCGTCTCATCATCGTGATATTTGGTCGAGAAGCGAATTGGATTCTTGCGGCCCAGCCAGCCGGTGCTCCGCAGCGGCTCCGCAAAGGGGCCGTACTCATAGCGCGCGGTGAGGGCGCCGCTGGTGGTGTCCGTCAGGGCAGCGACGTTCCCGTTGCCGTCATAGGCCACGAAGTGGTTGGTCGTCCCGCTGGTGTAATCCGTGACTTTCAGCAACCCACCCACGCCCCCGGCGCCCTGCATCGTCCCACTCAAGTCGTTCCCCCAGACGTAGGTCCGCAGCCGGCCGTTGCCGGCGTTGGCGTCCAGTTCGGCCACAAGGTTCCAGCCGTCGTAGAGGAAGATCAGGTCCGATTGCTCGACCCAACCGCTGTTGTAGGTGTAGAACTGCTTGCGAATCCGCCGGCCTTGATGGTCATACTCGA
>JACPZP010000085.1 GCA_016195405.1 Planctomycetota bacterium
GTCTGCGACACGATCGCTTTCGAAGTGAACGAAGCCTACCGCGAGATCGAGGCGGCGCGGCAAAGTCTCGCACTGGCTCGGCCGGCCGTCACGCAGGCACGCGAAAACCTGCGTCTGGTCACCCGGAGATATGAGAACGGCGACGCCACGCCGACCGACATCGTCGACGCGGAGACGGCTCTAACCCGCGCCCAACAGGATTCTTTCAACGCCCTCTACGATTATCAAACAGCCGTGGCCCGCATGGAATACGCCATGGGCATCACTCCTCTCCCGCAAGGGCGAGGGGAGAAGAAATGATTAACCGATGAGTTCATCCAGTATCCCCGAACCGAACCCGTCGCCGCCGAGCCCAAAGCCCGGCCTAGTGCGGCGAATCTGGTCCAGCCATTTGCTGCGCTTGCTCGTCGTGGTGGGCGTCACCGTCCTGGTCGCGACGCCGTTCGCGGTCACTTGGCTTTCGTATCGGCTTAGCCATTCGATCACGGATGACGCCTTCGTCGAGTCGCACATCGTCAACATTGGGCCGCAACAGGTCTCAGGCCACATCGTGCGCATTCTGGTTGAGGAGCACGACAAGGTGGAAGCGGGCCAATTGCTGGTCGAGATCGATCCGACTCCGTACCGCGATCAAGTCGAGTTGCTGCGGGCGAAGCTTCAGGTGGCCGAGGCGCAAGCGTCCGCCGAAGAAGCGTCGCTGGTCAGGCTGCGCGCCGAAGTTCCGCATGAGATCGAAATCGCGCGAAAAGCGCTTGCTGCGGCGCTGGCCGAGCAAGCCCGCGACGACGAGTTTCTGAAGTTCACAGCCGAAGACGTAGCCAAGGCGCTAAAGGAAGCCCAGGCGACACTCGACTCTACGCAGGCGACGTTTGTGTTGGCGGAGGAGGAACACAAGCGATTCACGACGCTGTACAAGGAGAGTGCTGTTCCGGAACGCCGCGCCCAAGAAGCGATTAAGGCATTCAATGCCAACCGCGCGGAAGTGAAATTGGCCGAAGCACGCGTGGCCCGCGCTCAAGCCGCCGAAATGAGAGTGGACGTCGCCCGGCAAAGCGCGCTGGCCGCCGCGCATCAGGGACAGAAAGCGGCGCGAGCGCTCGAACTCGCCGAGACTAAGAACCTGCGTATCACGGAAATGGAACGCCTGGTGGAAGTGAAGAAAAAACAAGTCGACGAGACGCAGCGCTCGCTCGACGTGGCCTCGACAAATCTCGGCTACACGCGCATTGTCGCGCCGTTTCCCGGCGTGGTTGTGAAACGCTATCGGCACTTGGGCGATTATGCGCCGGTTGGGACTCCGATCCTCAGCCTCTACAATCCCGAGTTGACTTACGTTACCGCGCACTTAGAGGAAACGAAGTTGGAGGGCGTGGCGCCGGGCAACGAGGTGCGGCTCGACGTCGACGCCTTCAGCGAGCCCTTCCGCGGCCGGGTGGTGTGGATCAATCGGGCGACGGGGGCCAACTTCGCTCTGGTGCCGCGCAACTTGTCTTCGGGCGAGTTCACCAAAGTGGTGCAGCGCGTGCCGGTGCGCATCTGGATCGAGCGCGACGAGCGCTGGCCGCAACTTCGCGCGGGACTGTCGGTTACCGTGTCGATCGCGCACGGCCCCGGCGACGCAGAGTGGGCGCGACGGGAAGCCCAGGCGATGCTGGAACTGGAATCAAAGGTCAAGAAGTGATCAAGCGAGCCGGGAGCGTCAGCGACCCGAGTGCGCCACGCCAACACTCCGGTCGCTGACGCACCCGGCTCGCCCAACCAACGCGCCCCGCGCGGCACACGAGTCGCCAAGTGGGTGGTCATCGTCAGCACCTATCTCGCCGCATTTCTATACACGCTCAACAGCAAAGGCACGGTGCTGATCACCGATCCAATTCAGCAGGATTTCAATCTCGATCGCTACTCAAGTCAATGGATCACGGGGCCTGAAGGCGTCATAGGCTTAGTGGCGGTGTTCTCCGCGATCTATTTCGTGCAGGTTTACGGCGTTCGCTTGCTATTTATCGCCGGCAGCGCCTGTCTTGCCGTCGGCGCGCTCGGGACGGCGCTGGCCCATCAGGCCTGGCAGGAAGCGATTGCCGGGCCGGTGCGAAGCTGCGCCGGACTTTACGCGCTTCCCGGCTTGACATTGATGCTGCGCCTTTATCCGCGCCGGCAAGCGATCGTCTTTTCGATCTATCTCGCCATGGTCTACGGAGGACAGGTGCTCTCAGAACCCATCGGGAGCCTCGTCGCATTTCACCCGACGTGGCGCCTATTGTTCTTCATGATCGCGATCGGCGGGTTTTGGTCCTTTCTTGGTGCAGTCTTCCTGTTTCCGGACGACCGGCCCGCGGTGAAGCCGGCCCACGGGTTCGACTGGCAAGGCGCAATGCTTCTGGGCGTCATCATGACCCTGATTTTCTTCCTGCTCTATCGCGGCAATTATCTTGGATGGCTTATTAGCACTCCGATCTGTGTCGCTGTCGTCGCCCTCGCGGCCGCGATCGCGCTGTTCACTTGGCGCGAGTTGACGGCGCCGCTGCCGTTCATCGATCTAAGCGCCTTTCTTTACCGCACGGTGGCGATCACCATTCTTTGCGCTGCTTTCTGGAGCGCCGCGCTTTATGCGGTCGGTATGGAAGTGCCGCATTATCTCTTGCTGCGCGGCTATGAGAACTGGAGGACCGGCTGGGTGACGCTGCCGATGAGCTTGATCCTGTTTGCCGCCATGATCGTGGGCGGATTTGTGCGAAACCGCAGCGCGCTCGTCTGGATGTTGCGGGGCGGCCTGGCCGGAATGACGTTGTTGACATTGGTGATTGCCGGCGTGGACTTGTACACATCGTGGCAATGGATCATGGTTGTGACCAGCGCCTGGGGCGTGTGCGCAGGACTGTGTCTGCCGGCGATCGGCCGGCTCGCATTCGAAGGGCAGCATCCCAAAGAAGCGGCCTCTACGGGCGCGATGAAATTCTTTCTGCGTGCCTTCGGCGGCACCGTAGGCGTGTTGCTGGCCGGCGTGATTTTGGATCAAGCTGTGGCAGGCGGTCTGGAATATGTGCGTACGAGCATGACGCTGGGACAGGGGACGCTGGAGACGACGACGCCGGTAATCCAAGACTATCTCGTCCGGCACGGAAGCAGCCCGACGGCGGCCGCGGAACAAACGGAAACGATCGTGGGCTACTGGGTCCACTTGCACGCGCAAGTGATCGGCTACCGCGCGGCCTTGCGCTTCGGCGCATATCTGTCGGCGATAGGCTTCGTGATCTCGCTCTTCATTAGCCGGAAGAAGGAGATCAGCGTGCTTGATGCGGATTTGTAGGCGCTTCCAAGCAGTTCAATTATCAAGAATTGACTTCGCCGAAAGCAGCTTGATTTCCGGGCCATTCGAGACAGCGAGAATTCTGTCATCTGGTGACAACGCGATTCGGATGCTCACGTCGCCGAGTGGCTGGAAGGCGTGCAATCTTTCGCCGGAGGGGAAATCGCGAACGACAACCCAGCCGTCAAGATGTCCCGTGAGCACGCGCCGATTATCTGAAGAAAGCGCGACGCTGTAGAAAGGATTCCGCGAGTCCCGGTGGATCGTGAGTAAGCAGCGGTCGGCGCGCCAGTCCACAAAGTCAACCCTGCCTACGACGTCAAGCACACCGCTCGTAAGGTAAAGTATGGTACGGTCGACGGACAAGCATAAATATCCATGGGCGGCGTTTCCGTGCGAGGGAAACGAGGTCAACTCCCGCGGAGTGCCCGGCGTCGCCAAATCCCAAACCTTGGTAAAGTGAGATTGGGGGCCCTGGTTCCGAGAAAATCCACGGGCAATCAGGTGCCGGCTCGATCCGAAGCGCACGCTATCGATTTCCCACGAGGAACCGCGAACTGGAGGACTTACTTCTGAACCGAGTGCCTTGGCGTCCTTAAGAGACCAAAAGGCGAATCCGGCGCCCGTTGATATTGCGGCGAGCTTGGAATTCGGGGAAATGGCGCCGCATGAGAAAAGCCCGCCGCCGGATGGCGGCGCAAGACTCCCGATCGTCTTCAGCGCCGGCAATTCGTGCAGCCAGATGGCGTTACCCCTATCGTAAGTCACCAGGTGCTTTCCGTCGGGCGCAAAATCCAAAAACATGCCGAGCGCGTTGTCGCCGTGATAAACTCCCAGCTCCTTTCCCGATAAAACATCCCAAGCCTGCAACCTGCGACGATGACTTCGGGTCAAAAGCGTCTTGGAGTCCGGCGCAAATTCAAGAAACAGAAACTGGTGATCGGAATTCGTCGTTCGGATGAGCGGAAAACTTTCCGGAAGCTGCTCGTTTTCTCTCGGTTTGTGCAAACGATCGAACTTGACCTCCTCGAACCATTCGGAAATTGCTGCTGCCTTTTTGGTGTTAGCGGCCGGTTTCGCGATTTCTTCGTTCGCGGGATCAGGCGTCGAATCGAACCATTCGCGATAGCCAAAAATTGAAATGGGAATGAGCCCCGCGAAGAGAGCCAGGCCGGCAAAAACGAGAACGATCTTCTTGCGCGATCTTAGAACGCTAGTATCGGGCGCGTCCATCACTACTCCAGCGCTCTGATCGCGTTCGAGTTGCAACGTGGCGCGCACAGACTCCGATTAGCAATAGACCGCGCTTGGCTGCTCGCCGCGTCTTCATCGTCGTTATATGAGGATGAACACGCCATTGGCATTCTTGCCCGGTGCTCCAGCCCCTTGCCTAACGTTTCTTGGCCCTGACCGCGGTCACGACTTCTCGAATGGATTCGACAATCAACTCGGGCCGATAAAGATGGATTTCGTGGCCGCTGTTCTCGGCGATGATCAACTTGCCGGCGCTGGCAAGGCTCTCATGCTAATCGCGACTGTTCGCTAGGCTCAAGAGAATCCATAACACGTTGTAGAACAAGTACGCCACCGATGCGAACAACTCCAAAGCCGCGGCAACGTGCTGATTGGTGCGGAAGCGGTGCAGCACATTCGACGTGGCGTAAAGAATGCCTCCGCACGCGAGCGCGACGGCGGCAAAGCAGATCCAAAGGCCCATGCCGAAGCCGAACAAAGCACCGGCGATACAGACGCCAAACAAGAGGAAGCTTCCAGTACAAAGGATTGGACCAAGGAAGGAGAAGTTCTTTCCGGTGGTGACGGCGACCATCGTCAGCCCGCCAAATAATGCGAGCGTCAGAACACCTGCCTGACCGAGGATATCGGCTGGATTCGCAGCGGGATTAATGCGTTGAACGCCGTAGATCGTGAACCAAAGAATTGGGATAAAGAAGACGGCTTGCAAGATTACATAAAGGGTCAGCCCTGTGTATGCCATCGCCGGGCTGGAGCCATTGTACGCCCACCAGCGGGCCACCATGCCGCCGCCGATGAACGCTCCCAAGAGCAACAAGAACATCCAAGGCGAGCTGAAGAACACGAGGCCGAAGTTCTCACTAATCACGAACGTGAAGAACACCCATTCCAAAGCCACGAAAGCGAGGACCGCCCCCGCGAGGTGGGTGTACGTGCGGCGAATGAAAGCGGCGCGCGCGCTTTCCTCGGCACGAATGGCGATCGGCTCGCCGTATTGGTCATAGGGGTATGCCTGGCTCATGGAATGCTCCAGTTTCTTTGGGGGCGTGCAGCGTGCTCCACGAAATAGATTATCTTGAAACAGGTAGGGATACAAGACGACGATGGGTAGTCGCCGCGGCGTCAATCGTCGTTATACTGAGAATGAATGCAAATTTGGCTTTATCTCGCCTGGCGAGAGGCAATCATGTCACTCTTGGTTCACCGTACATCCCGGCTGATGATTGGCGGCGTCGTAGGGGCATCATTGCTGGGAGCGAGCTGCCTTTGTGTGCCCGCGCTCTTCGGCCAGGACGGCAAGCAGCCTACAACCGACGACGTCAAAGCCCTCCAGTCGAAGTACCAAGCCGAACGCGACAAGGTTCTCAAGGAAGGCAGCGCGAAGCGTTTCCTACCGGTCTTGATCGAGAAGTCCGAGCAGATGGCCAAGCGCGGGGATTTGGCTCTGTCGGACGGACGCCTGTTGCAAGCGGCCGAGGCGTTTCGTCAGGCCCGCTGGCAGCTTCCCTATGCGGGCACGCAGATGCCCGATCATGTTAGCCGCATTCTCGGGAATCTGCGCCTTCGACATGGGCATGAAGTCCACGCCGTCGCTTACAGTCCCGATGGGACCAAGCTCGCGACCACTAGCCGGGATCGCACGGTCAAGGTCTGGGACCTCGGCAACGGCCACGAGTCGTTGACGTATTCGGGCCATGACGATCAGGTGCGTGCGGTGGCCTTTAGCCCCGATGGCAAAAGCATCGCTTCGGGCGGCGGCGACAGAGACATCAAGATCTGGGACGCCGCCACCGGGAAGGACCTGCAAACTTTCAAAGGACAGGGCGCCTATGTGACCGGACTCGTATTCAGCAAGGACGGCAAATACCTCGTCTCAAGCCAAGCCGGCGCCCAGGGGCAGAATCCGGGCATGGTCGTCATCTACGAAGCTGCCAACGGCAACGTCAAGCGCAGCATCAACGACTTCCGGCTCCTGGTGCAATCCATCGCGTTCAACCACGACGGCACGATCCTTGGCGCGGGCGTGGGCGACGGCCTCGTCAAGCTGTGGGACTTCGCCAAGATGCTCGACGGCCAACCCGAGTACTGGGGCCAGCAAGATCCCAACGGCGCGACTTACTTCGTCGCTTTCAGCCCGGACAACCGCACGCTGGCCCGCATCGGCGCCGACGGCATCAAGCTCTACAATCTGCTGCTGCCCGGCGCCCCATTTCAGGTCGGCTCGCCGCGCCGGCACGTGCCGGCGCCTGGACCGGGCAATCGCTATACCTGCGCCGCTTTCAGCAAGGATAGCCGGACTCTCTTTACCGGCTCGACCGACGGTCTCATCAAGATTTGGAACGCCGATTCTCTGGAGCAGACCGGCGTCTACAAAGGGCACACCGCCGAGATCAAGGCGCTCGTCTTCAACCCGGCCGGCAACCAGCTTGCTTCGGCCAGCAACGACTTCACGGTTCGCCTGTGGGATTTCGACATCGTCCTGCAGGCACGCGATTATGCGGGCCATGACGCCCCGGTGTGGACCTCCGGCTTCAGCCCCGACGGCCACCGCATGGTCTCCGCGAGCGCGGATCGGACGGTCAGGATTTGGGACGTGGCCGGCGGCAAGGTGCTGCACACCCTGACGGGACATACGGCGCCTGTGACCTATGCCGTCTTCAGCCCGGACGGCAAGGCGGTGCTCTCCGGCGCGGGCGACAAGCTCATCAAGCTGTGGAACGCCGACACCGGCGCGCTTATTCGCGAGTTCAAAGGACACAACGGAACCATCACTTGCTTGGCGTTTTCCAGCGACGGCAAACGCTTCGTGTCCGGCGGCGCCGATCGCACTGTCAAGATTTGGGACACGGATTCGGGCAAAGATCTGGTCACCGTGAGCGACAAATCGCTGGTCGCAAGCGTCGCGTTCCTTCCGAACGGCAAGCAGGTCGCGGTCGGCAGCGTCGATCAATCCATCCGGCTCTACGACCTGGACGGCAAGCGCCTCGCGAGCTGGATGGCGCACGGCACGGCGGTCAGCTGCCTGGCGTTCAGTCCGAACGGGCAAATGCTGGCTTCATGCGGGGCAGACAATCTGGTGCGCGTTTGGCCGCTCAGCACTCCAGGCCAAAACCCCATTACGTTGTCCGGACATTCGGGGCCTTTGAGCAGCGTCGCCTGGCGCAATGACAATCAGTATCTCGTTTCGGCGGGGGCGGACCAAACCGTCAAGTTGTGGAAGCTCGAGAAGGAAGGCGGCAAAGAAACGCAGACCTTCCGCGGCCACAAGGACTGGGTGACGTCGGTCGCGTTCAGCAAAGATGGTTTCTTCATCGTTTCCAGCGGCGTCGATCGCGTTCTGAAAATTTGGGAGCTGACGAGCCGGGAGATTCCGCTCTTGGCCGAGCACACCGGCTCCGTCGATGCGGTGGCGTTCAGCCCCGACGGCAAGTGGGTCGCATCCGGAGCGACCGATCGCACCATCAAGCTATGGGACCGCGCCACCGGACTCGAAAAGTACACGATGACCGGCCATACCGAGGGGGTTCTGGGCCTGGCATTCACACCCGACAGCAAAATCCTGATCAGCAGCAGCGCCGACCGCAGCTTGAGGCTCTGGGAAGTGGCCACGGGAAAAGAGTTGCCGCGCGATCCGGGCCAGCAGCAATCGTACACGGGACTGATCAGCCCGGTGTCGTATTTCATGGTTCCGCCCGACGGCAAACATCTGTGGTGCTGGGTGCCCGGCAACGAGCGCTACACGACCATGACCGGCTTCGAACTTTTGACCGGCAAGGAAGTGTTCTCCTTCAACGATCAACGGCCCAGCATCAATTGCGTCGGCTTCAGCTCCGACGGCAAACGGGCGGCTATCGGCGCGCGCGACGGCAGCGTCCGCGTCTTCGATCTCGAGAACAAAGGGCAGGTCGTCGCCACCGATTGGTTCGTCTACGACAAGGGCACCGGCGTCGGCGACTTGGCCCTGACGCCTGACGGCAGCCTCCTGGTGGCCGGAAGCGACATGGGCGACGTCAAAATCTGCGTGCCCGCCAAGAAAGAGACCCTCAAAACGTTCAAGGCTCACGACGCCAAAATCGTCGCCGTCCAAATCAGTCCCGACGGCAAGCGCTTCACGACCGTCGGGTCCAACAACGCCATCAAGCTCTGGGACATCGTCACCGCGAGCGAGCTGCGCCAATGGAACCTCGGCAGCACCACGGTGTCGAGCATCGCCTTCTCGCCGGACTCGCGGCAGATGGTCATCGGTAACGCGAATACGACACTGTATGTGCTGGATTTGCCTTGAGAAAATGGTTTGCATTGCAAGGGGGGGTGGACAGCCCTGCGAGCCATTCTTGGCCGATTTGAGCGCAACTCGTTGCAGGCTCGACACATAATGCTTTGCAAGGCAGCCCTGCAAACCAAAATGGCCACCTGAGGCAAGCATGAACGAGGCTGACTTCTGGCTGGCATTGGAGTTCCGCGTCGGCCGCGAGTTTGCAGCGATGTCCGACAACCGACTGCGCCACCTCTGGTGCGATGGCTTCACGGCGCAGTACTACCTCCTTGAGTGCCCGACGCCTTGCATCATGGGGCGGGTCTGGCTTTGCAACGGGCCAACGCAAGAAGAGTGGGAGTTTAAGCGAAGCGTTTTTCAAAGCCCAGTTGAGCTGTGAACAATTCGACATCACGTTCGTCTAAACGCATGGATCGCGCTCGGCGCCGGGCTTGAAGCATCTGCGAGTGCCGCTAGACTTCCGAGTGGCGGACGAGCGCACCATTTCCACTTCTCTTTCCATGGAGCGAAGATATGAGAATCCTCAGCGTGCTACTTCTGGCGCCGTGCTTGCTGATTGTCGCCTCTGCCGGCGGGCAAGAAAAGAAGGGCGAAGGCAAGGACGACCTCGAGCTGTTTCAAGGATCATGGAAGATCGTTTCCTGGGCGACCGGAAGCGAGAACTCCGTCCCCGAGGAAACACTTGAAGGCTGGAAGTTTATTTTCAACAAAGAGAAATACGATCTCAAAGCGAGCGAGAACAATAGCGAGGACGGCACGTTCAAGATCGACCCCAAGGCCAAGCCCAAGCACATGGAACTCAACATCAAATCCGGAAACGACGACGGCAAGCGGCAGCTCGGCCTTTACGAGTTTGAAAACGCCAACAAGCTGAAAATCTGCTTCGCCTTGCCCGGCGCCGAAGATCGCCCGAAGGAAATCGCGGCCAAGGACGATCCGGTCACCATGGTAATTATTCTTGAGCGCGAGAAAGCGAAGTAGGCGTGAGAAATCTCAGGAGGGCGCGACTCCCCTCGTCCGTCTCATGTTGTTCCACTTACGGGTTCCTCTTCTCTGTTCGGGTGCTTGATCCCTTGGGGTCTTGAAAACGCCTCAATGGCGCACCTTGCCTTGAGTCGGCACATAGAAGAGGAACCCATAAATCACCCCCGAGGCGATCGGGCATTCGCATAAGTTGGTCATCACTTGCCCGACCCCTTGCCCCCGAACTCCTTCAGCACGCCGCGGAGTTTTTGGTTGAACTCGGCCGGCTTTTCCAGCATCGGGTAGTGGCCGACATCTTCGATCGTGACTGCATCAAAGTCGGCGTATTTCTTGTTGACGGCTACATCCGTCGGCCTGAAAAACTTGAAGCCGCCCCCGGAGTTGATGCAGCGCACCGGCACCTTGGCCTCCTTGAGTAGCACCGTCGTATCGAGACCAGTCATGTCGCGCATGAGTCCCACGGCCATCTTCTGGTCCTGCGCCTCGGCCCGGCTGGTGAGCCATTTCTTGAGTTCCGGATCGGTTTTTTCGTGCAACAAGCCGGGGAATCCGCCGCGCAGCGTGCCTTGGAAATCGGTCGCGAAGCCCTCGAGAAATTTCTTCCTCATTTCCTCCGGAGTCTTGAACTCCGCGTTCTGCAAAGTATCGACGCCGATGACGGCGATGACCGTGCCCGGCATGCGCTTCGCCGCCAGAAGTCCGACCGGCCCACCCATGGAATGGCCGACGAGGATCACCCGTTTAAGCCCAAGGTCCTTGACGACAGTTTCGACGTCCTTGGCCAAGCTTTCGGTGGTCCAAGCCTTGCGGTCCTTGCCCGATTCGCCGTGTCCCGCCTGATCGGGGGCGACCACGCGATAAGCGGGAGCGAACACATCGACTTGGTTCTTCCAATACTCGCGATCGCCGCACCAGCCGTGCAAGAAGACCAGCGCCGTGTCCCCTTTGCCGCGAACCTCGCACACGATGTTCACTCCGTCGTCGGCACGGATGGTTTTCTTGGCAGCCTTATCGGCTCCGCCGCCCATCGCGAACGAAATCAGAGTCGAAAAGCAAGTGAGCGAAACGAACACGCCGGTGAGTCGCTTCTTCATAGGTGTCTCCCAAGAATTGAGTGGATGCTTCGCCAAGGTCCGCGTAGCGCAGCCTTCAGGCTGCGAAATCGCAGTTGATACCCGCGGCTACGGGTTTTATAGGAATTGCGACTGAGGTTTGCCGCGTCTTTACCGCGAAGCGGTTCAACCTCGGTGGTGGCCCATTCGCCCGGCGCGAAGGCTGCGGTCCTGACGCGCCAATCGACCAATCGGCGAATTCCTTGAACGCCGGGCTGCGGCAAGTTAGAATCACCCGAGTCATGAATTGATCACGCGACAGGATGCGCAAGGGAAGACGGAAAAGACAGAATTGGGAATGGGTTTGAGCAGAATTGGATTTTTCCGAAGTCTTGTTTGGCGACTTGAGGTTCTCGAATGGACGGCCTCGCGTGGGATGCTGTTCAAGAGGAATTCGCCTTCGACGGTAGCTGGCGAGACATTTGCGTTTTTCGCACTGACATTTCCGACTGGCAGCGAATGCTCGACGCAATTCGGGGGGCTGATTACACTGTGGTGTACTTCCGTAATGATGAAGCGACGCAATTGCCGGGCGATGCATCCCGGGCGTTTCCGCCCGCGGGCGAATGCGACCGCCGCCTATCGGTTTGGTTTGCCGATGTGCTGGCTAACTGCCACTTTTTCACAGTTGAGGAAATTGAGTTCGACATAGACCCGCGCGAGGTGAAAGGACAACAGCAATTGGATGCCTTGTTCGGGTTCATGCGGTGCTTGGCTCAAGCAGTAGGCAAGGAGACTGTCCTCACCGCCGAGAACTGTCCAGAGGTTGTTATCTTTCGCATTCGTCCGGAGAACGCGACAATCGAATATCAGCCCTTTGGCGGGTGGCACGATTGGCGGAATTGATCGGCGCGAACGTGATGACGAAGTTCACCAGACCGGAATCGCGGTTCTTCGCGAGATGACGATCCTGCAGCCGGCCCGGCAACTTATCCTGCTCTTTGTTCGGACGCCGGCACCGCCGAGGAGGCAACGTTTCAGCTGAGAATTTCATAGGCCCAACCATGAAAGTCGCGTTCGGGTTGAAGGCCCACTCCGGATGGGCGGCCCTGGTCGTCCTCGGCACACGCGGTGGTGAACTGCAGGTAGTCGACCGCCGTCGCATGGAGCTGGTCGAAAAAGATGTAGCGTCGTGGGCGAAGCAGCCCTATCACGCTGCCGAACGCTTGAAAGCGGCGGACGCGCGCGAGCTCGTTAGGCGGGGTATCGAGACGGCGCGGCGAATCGCGATCCGAGAGATGCGAACAGCTATAGAACGCGCAGACCAAGCGGGAAATGAGGTAGCCGCCTGCGCCGTGCTCATGGCCGAACCCATGCCCGATTGGACCGTCGCCGAAATCCTTGCGGTGCATTTCCGGATGCACAAAGCCGAGGGAGTGCTGTTCCGCGACGCGCTGGCGCGCGCCGCCAAGGCGTGCGGCTTAAGTCTCTTCGAGATACCCGAGAAACCAATGGCTAAGCACGCCGAACGAGCACTAGCGAATGCAACGAACACCTTGCGGAAGACGATCGCATCGCTTGGGAAGTCCGTGGGACCGCCTTGGGGCAAGGACCAGAAAGATGCCGCGCTCGCTGCACTGATCGCCTTGCAGGGCAATTGAAGTAGGCAGGCACACAGCCCATCCTTGGCCATGGCTTCGGGCGCTTATCGCATTCATTGTCCCGTTCGCGTATATTCTAGCCCATACTGTATGCGTTTCATTCGTCGCTTTCTCACACCGAAGTTAGGACCGCCATGCCGCTGTTTTCGCAGATTTTGAAGGATGATCCCGCGCTCCAGGCATGCCTCGTGCGCGACCAAGCTCATGTGGTTCCGGGGGTGAAGGGAAGCCACGTAGCGAAGATCCAGAAAGCGCTCTTGTTGCTGGAGCAGTCCAATATCCAGCTGATCGAGCTGCAAACAAAGTTGTACGGGCCGACGACGACGGAGGCGGTGCTTGCGTATAAGCGCAAGCGGCGGATCATCAACTTCTCGTATCAGACGACGGCCGACAACATCGTGGGGAAGATGACGATCGCGCGGCTGGACGAGGACTTGCTGGACATGGAGCGGCGGGTCACGCCAGATCATTCGGATTGCGGCGGCGGATCGGGCGGAGGATCCGGCGGCGGCGCATCAGCGGCGGGACCGGCCGCGGTGGGACCGGCCGCGGTGGGACCGGCCGCGGCGAGACCGGCGGCCGGACTGGTGGCGCGGGGGCCGGGGGTGCGCCTACAGAACGCGCGGCTCAGCATTCTCTTTCAGGAGACGGCGGCGGCGGAGGAACTGGGCGGAGGCTTTAAGTTAGGCGTGCAGCTGTTTGCGCGGGCCCGTGAGTTGATGGCGCCCCATGGGATCGCGTTCAGTGATGGGCTGTTCCTCGACTTCGTCGGGACGAGGGTCCCGGACTTCGAGAACGTCATTCCCGGCTCGCCCGCCTCGTGTTTCAGCGTGCGCGAGGCGGCGGAACGGGTGGCGCCGGGCCGCGCAAAGACCTTACGCGTCATCTTCTGCCCCTTTGATGAAAAGGGCGGGGCGTTTGGCGTGACCGACGGCGGCACCTTGCCCGGCTCCGGCTTGTCCTTCCCGAAGTTTTGCCTGATCAATGTCCGCAAAGCAAACCCCGATCAGGGGACGTTGTTGCACGAGATGGTCCATGCGGCCAAGGTCGAGAAAGTTGAACACGATACGGACCCGCGGAGCGTGTACTCGGAAGAACAGAGTCGGACGATCCTCCCGTCGAAACATGCCGAATCACTGGCGAACGCATTCTTTTCAACGATCTTGCTGTAGTGGGGCATCGCGGCCGTTTCGCTAACGCCGGCCTCGGGCCGTCACTTTATGAATGAGAATCGCGGACCGGCTCCCGATATAGCCGGCATTCGTGACATACGTCGCCGTGATCTGACGAGTTCCATAGCTCAAGGCTGAGGTTGTTACCGTTGCTTTGCCGGTGGCATCCAAAGCAACGATGGCCAGCACAATGTTATTGTCCCTGAAGATGACGAAGCCTCCCGGAATTCCTGAACTCGGGGCATTGGCGACCACCCGCGCGGTAAGGGTTACCGATTGACCCACCTTCGACGTACTGACCGAACGGGTCAGCCTGGTCGTCGTCGTGGCCTTGATCACGGTTTGCGTGATGCTGCCCGACGCGCTGTCGATGAAATTGTCGCCGCCGCCGTAGACGGCCGTGATGGAATGCGACCCGACAAGCAGGGACGAAATGGTGAAGGTCGCTTGGCCGTTGCCGTCGAGGATGGCCGCGCCGATGGTGATGGCGCCGTCCTTGAACGTGACGACGCCGACAGGGACGCCGGCGCCGGGAGCAACGGCGGCCACCGTCGCGGTAAACGTCACAAATTGGCCGAACACGGACGGATGATCCGACGACACCACGGCGGTCGCAGTCGAGGCCTTGTTCACCTCCTGGGTCGTCGAATTGCTGCTGTCGAGCCAGCCTGCGGCGCCGGCGAATGCGACGGTGATCGTGTGGCTGCCCGCGGTCAGCGCCCCGGTGGTGTACGTCGCCTGGCCGAAGCCGTCCAAGAGCACGGTGGCAAGCGCGGTCGTGCCGTCCATGAAGGTGACCGCGCCTACAGGCACGCCGGCGCCCGCATCGACGGCCGTCACCGTGGCTGTAAACGTGACCAGTTGGCCGAAAATCGACGAATTGGGCGCTCCAAATATCGTTACGGCAGTTCCTTCTTGCACCAGGACGGCCGGCGAGACGCCGCTGCTGTCTGTGAAGCCATTGGCGCCAGTGAAAGCGGCGGTGATGTTGTGACTGCCGACGCTCAAGGTCGAGGTGCTAAAAGATGCTTGGCCGCTGTTATCTACCGCGACAACCGCGAGGATAGTCGCTCCTTCGGTGAAAGTGACTGTTCCCGTCGGTATGTCGGATGGCGAATCAAGCGAAGAAACCGTGGCCGTGAACGAAATCGCCTGTCCGAAGTTGGCGACGCTGAGCGAGCTGCCAACGGCGGTGCTGGTTCCCTCAACAATTTGTTGGGTAACCGTGCCAAAGCTGCCGCCCCACCCGACCGCTCCAGTGAACGTCGCCACTATGTCGTGCGTCCCCACGGCAAGAGTTGAGATGCTGAAAATTGCATGACCGGTGGCGTCCAACGCGACATTCGCGGCCAGGACCGTGGCGCCTTCGATAAAGGTGACCGTTCCCGAAGGCATGCCAGCGCCTGCATCGGCCGCGGTCACGGTTGCTGTAAAGGTGACGCTCTGCAGGAACGACGCGGGATTGGCCGAGGAGGTCAGCGCGGTGCTGGTGCCGTCCAGCACGATCTGGGGTGTACCGCTTTCACTGCTGTTTTGCCAGCCGTTGGTTCCAATGAAGTTGGCCGTGATTGTGTGGCTGCCGCCGCCGAGCGCGGAGGTGCTGAATGTGGCCTGACCGCTGCCGTCGACTGCGATTCCGGAAGCCAAAATGGTTGCGCCTTCTTGGAACGTGACCGATCCCGTTGGTATGCCTGCCAGAGGACTTGTCGCCGTAATGGTCGCGGTAAAGGTGACGGATTGACCAAATCCCGACGGGTTCGGCGACGACGAAACCGATGTGCTCGTACCGGCCTGAACGAGCTGAGAGCCGGAAGTGCCGCTGCTTCCCAGCCAGCCGTTGGCGCCGTTGAAAGTCGCTGCGATGGTGTGGCTGCCGACACTCAGCGTCGAAATCGCAAACGATGCGTGACCGATGCCATCGACAGCCACGTTAGCAGCCAACACGGTGGCGCCTTCCGTGAATGTTACGCTCCCACCGGGGATGCCGGCGCCCGCGTCATTCGCCGATACCGTGGCCGTGAATGTCACCGCCTGCCCGAAGCTCGAAGGGTTGGGGCTGGAAGTAACGGCAGTCGTCGTGCCGTCTTGGACGATAATCGGCGAGCCGGAATTGTCCCCTGTGCTGGCCGCAAACTGGAAGTCGGAATAATAGACCGCAGTGATGACGTGAGAGCCGCCACTCAGATTCGAAATGTTGAACGAAGTAGAGCCATTGTCGAGCGCCTGTTGAGCGATAATCTGGCTGCCGTCGTAGAAAGTCACCATGCCTGACGGTGTGCCCGAATCGGACGGCGCACCCTGAACGGTCGCCGTAATCGACACGGCCTGGCCGAAGTTTACCGTGTTGGGCGTGGCTGTGACGGCGGTGATTGTCGCGTTGGCGTGCACCTTCTGCACCAGCGTCATGCTGCCGCCGCTAAAGGTTCCGTCCCCGCTGTACGTGGCGGTGATGAAATGCTGATCGGCGCTCAGAGTCGATAGGGTTATGCCGGCATAGCCAAAAGCATCCAAGGGGACATTGTCGGCCAAAGTCGTGGTGGTGCTGTCAAGGACGCCTTGGCTGACAACGAAGTAGACGGTGTCGGTGAAGGTAACGGTTCCTGTGGGGACGGCGCCGGAGCTTCCGATGTTGGCGACGTGTGCCGTGAACGTCAAGGAATCGCCGATGACTGCCGTCCGGTGATCGGGAGGCGAGGCGATGACCTGGACCGCAACGGCGTTATCGCTACTCAGAGGTAAGTTCACGTCGCCCAGCGCGAACAGCGTGCCGCCGTTCAGGGTATAGATGGTCCCATCAGGACCGATCACCGATGGTACATACGGTTCGCCGACGCCCTGCGTCAGGGCGGTCGTTTGCGACAACGAGTTGGTGGCCAGGTTCCAGCGATAGATGCGGCCATCTTCGCTGTCGAAGAAGACGCTGTTGGTGGCCGGGTTGACCGCGGAGGCATTGATGCACCACTCGCGCACGGCGTTGGGGTACGTGGCTGACCGCAGCTCGGCATCCGGCGTGGGTCCGATGATGGTGAAAACCTCACGCAACTCGACCTGGCCGTTGGCCGCCGGATGCGGATCGATCTGCGTGCCGTTGGGATCGAGCAGGGCAAGCTTGTTGACGCCGTCGCCGGTCTCGGAATCGCCGGTGGCGTAATTGTTGTACTTCGAGAAAATCAGGTAACTCGAGCTGCCGGTGTACGAGGGCACCATGCTCGCGGGCACGATGGATGGAGTTTGATCCCAGCCGAAACCGCCCGGATTCTTCTCGGCCGCAAGGTCGCCGCTAAAGCGCAAGAGCCAGCCGCGCGCGCCCATGTAGGTGCTGGCAAAGACGCCGATATAGACGTCGCCGTCGGGGGCCACCATCGGCGACGCCGTGCTGACATCCAGGATGACGGCATCGGCGGCATTGTTGTTGCGCGGATCCTTCAAGCGCACGCTGTATTTGGTGGCGAGAGTCGTGCTGTTAAGACCTACAAGATAGCCGTTGCCGTCGGTGCTGTTCTTGATGAGGACGTAGAGCGTGCTTTGATCGTTGCTCAAGGCCGGCGCGGAATTGTGCGAGTCAAAAGTCATGTCGGTCTGGCCTTGGACCAGGTTGCCTGCCAGGACGAACGAAGGTACGCCGCCGCTGCCGATGTTGGCCGGAATCCGCGCGAAGCCGCTGCTCGATGTGTTGCCGCTGGGAAACGGCGCCGTGCCTTGAACGCGGAAGCCGAAAAAGACATTGCCGTTGGTGTCGCCCGTCATCGGCGTGTTGATAAAGACGGACGAGTCAAAGTTGGTGCTGTAGGTTCCGTAGAACGCCACCCGGACCGGGGCGCCGTGGTTGATGTTGTCGGGATTGTCGATGTACCAAATGGAACCGCCGGCGCCCGCGTAATAGAGCCGAGTGCCGAACGCCCCGGTAACGAGGACCGGCTCATAGACCGGCACCCAGTCGAAGGACGGCAGAATGTAATCGGTCGAAAGCGAGTATTTGAAGGCGCCGTTGTTGCCGTTGAAGGCGTCGATGCGGAAGCCGGTGTCGGAAATCTTGACGGGGACGAAAACGGTGTTCGATGCGCTGACCAGCGGAGCGCCATAATGCGCGAACGCGCCGGGGGCCACGTCGATTGGCGTGGACCAATGGATGCTGTTGAGATCCTGTGCGATCGGCGCGTATAGCCCCGTGTGCTGTGCGTTGCCGGCGAAAGTCTTGACGTCAAAGCCGGTGGCGAGAACGACGGTTTGGGGGTTGAGAATACCGCTGCTGTTGAGCCAGGGCCCCGTTCCGACAAAGTTTGCCGATATCAAATGGTTGCCGGTATCGAGCGTGTAGGTCGTGAAGACGGCATGACCGGTGCCATCGAGCGCAACGTTGCCGAGGACACTTGAGCCATCCTTGAATGTCACTGTGCCTGTTGGGACACCAGGCGTGCCCGCAGAAACAATCGTGGCCGTGAAAGTGGTGGCGCTATTGACATTGGATGGGTTGACCGCGGAAGTCACAGCAGCGCTGGTGCCGATGCCCTGGACGATGACGGTTTTTGAGGTGTCCTGGACCGGGCCGTGATTGGCATCGCCGGGATAGCTGTAAGTGACAGTGTATGGCGAGCCGCTAGCCGCCAGGGTGCTCGTGTCGAAGGCCACGGCAAAATTCCCGGTCGACGGATCAACGTGAGCCGCAAGCGTCACTCCGGCGAGGGTGATGTTGACGCTCCCTGTGGGAATCTGAGCTCCGCCTGAAATATGTCCGCCGAGTGTAAGCGTCGGCTGGCCGAAACTGATGGTCCCGCCAAGGAGGGAGTCGAAACTGGCGGGCACAGCGAGCGTGCCAATGTAGTGGTTAAATGTAACGAACGCGCTCCACTTATTGGTCATGAACGAACTGACCGAACCCAGCGATTCGTCCGTCAGGAACACCATCCCAAAACGGTCGGAGACTGCCACTCGGCCGTCTCTGTCGAGTGCCAAGTCGAAAATATTCGTGCCAAAGCCGGTGGTGTCGACCAGCGTAGTCTGCGCCAAGATTTGGGTGCCGCTCGGGTCAAACCTAACAAGCTTGCCCTCATAGGCTGCCGCCAAAATGTTACCGTTGACGTCGACCGCGATGCTCCGCGTATCGGGGACTATGGAATCAGGCAACACGAAGTCGCGTACAGCTGCAAGCGTTTGAGGATTGTAAACGTACACATGATTGCGATCGAGCGTAAAATAAGAAGTCAAACCGTAGAGCAATCCGTCGAGTCCCAGCGTTAACTGACTGAACTCATGCGTGTCTGCAAATCGAACTGTAGCTCCCCCAGAAAGGTCGAAACGGATAAGGCCCGAAAGCTGGTCCTCGTTACTCCCGAATGTGACCATATCGGTGGCGAACACGAAATTGTTAAACGCCGCGACTGTGCCATAGGTGCCATTGTTGACGGTACTCCAGCCGGAAAAGGTCTGATGTGACCAGGTTTGGCTTGCTGGTGAGTAAGTACTTAGATAGGGGTCGAACGTACCGTTGTAGATGTTGACATTTCCCAACGGATCAACCGTCAAGCCGCGCGAATCCTGAAGATCGGTGGACGCAAGCGGCACGGGAATCACGGTGGAACTTACCAGTGTTCCTGAGATTTGCCGCTCTTGAAGATAATAGACGCTCGCCCCCGGCTCTTGGAGTACCAAAAGGAGATCCGGCGTACTCGGACTTGAACTTGGAATGTAATGATTGAACGTAACGCGAGTCTCGTCTACGGCAGTGTCAATGGGCGTCAGCGAAGTAAGGGATTCGTCGGTCACGAATGCCCTGTCGGTGGAACCGATGACGATCTGACCGTCCTGGTCGATGGCGATGTCATGCGCAGACTTGAATACGGGTAGCGCCATTTGGAGCAGAACCTGACTGCCCGTAGGATCGATCTTAAGGACAGTTGTGCTAGCAGTTCCTGCCAGGATGTTTCCACCGGCGTCCACCGCAATGCAAAGCGTTCCGAAAGAACCGGGGGCTGTCAGGTCGAATTCACGGACCGGCGCCATGGTGATTGGATTGAACACGGATATGTGAGTGCTGCCAACCAAGCAGTAGAGCAAACCGTCCAGTCCGACTGTCGCGTCCACGTACTCATTCGACTGAGCGAAACGAACCGTAGGACCACCCGTGACGTCGAAACGCACAATGCCGACTTCGGGACCGCTATTTGTATTCATATCCGTGGCGAACACATAGTTGCCGAAGGCGGCTACGGCTCCACTCAAACTCGTTGCTGTGCTCAACCCGGGGAATGTTTGAGAACTCCAACTTTGCGTCGTCGGCGAATACGTTGCGACGTACACGCTAACTCCGCCCCAATAGACGTCTATGTTTCCCTTCACATCGACTACTACGCCGTGTGCATAATTCTCCGTCGATCCCTGCGGTTGAGGAATCGGAATCGAGCTAACGATGTCGCCTGCCGGCGTGCGCTCTTGAAGCAGATCAGTGCTGCCGTTATGCACGGTCATCAACAGGTTGCCCGACGGCAGCGTCCGATCTTCCAACTGCTCGAATTCCAGCCGCGTCCGGCGACGCGTGACGATCGGGCGAACGGAACGACGGCGGAACGGCCATTTCATGGTGCTCGCACTCCAGGTAATCAGATAGCGTGGACCGCAAATACGGCGGCGCGTGCCGCACTCGCCTGCCCACACGCGGTAGGGTGAAATCCGTTTAGCAATGGAGATTTTGCGCAAGGAGTACGATGCGCCAGCCTCTCCTCACCGATCAATTTTGGTCGCATCGTACGGGCCTGACAGACCCCTGTCAAATCAAAAGTATCGAAGAGTTACCGCCGCACTAACGCCGCCCTCGGGCCGTCACGTTGTAGGTGATGATGGGAGAAATGCTCCCCAGGTAGTTGGTGTTTGTCGCATAAACTGCCGTGAACTTGTGCGTTCCAAAGCTCAGGAGCTTGCTGGTGAACGTTGCCTTGCCGGCGCCATCCAAGGGGACTGTGGCCAGGACAATGTTGTTGTTGTCCTTGAGGATGACATTGCCTAGCGGGATTCCCGTGCTCGGGGCGTTGGCGACCACCCGGAATGTAAAGGTCACGGGGTCGCCCACCTTCGAAGTAGTGACCGACGTTTTCATGGTGGTCGTCGTCGCGGCCTTGTTCACGGTTTGCGTGATGCTGCCCGACACGCTGTCGATGAAATTGTCGCCGCCGCCGTAGACGGCCGTGATGGAATGCGACCCGACAAGCAGGGACGAAATGGTGAAGGTCGCTTGGCCGTTGCCGTCGAGGATGGCCGCGCCGATGGTGGTGGCGCCGTCCTTGAATGTGACGATGCCGACAGGGACGCCGGCGCCGGGAGCCACGGCGGCCACCGTCGCGGTAAACGTCACGAACTGACCGAACACGGACGGATGATCCGACGACACGACGGCGGTCGTGGTCGAGGCCTTGTTCACCTCCTGGGTCGTCGAATTGCTGCTGTCGAGCCAGCCGCCGGTGCCCGCGAACGCGACCGTTATGGCATGGCTGCCGGCGCCCAGCGCGCCCGTGGTGAACGTGGCCTGGCCGGCGCCGTCCACCAGAATTGTCGCCAGCGCGGTCGTGCCGTCCATGAACGTGACCGCGCCTGTGGGCACGCCGGCGCCCGCGTCGACCGCGGTCACCGTGGCCGTGAATGTCACCAGTTGGCCGAATGTCGAAGGATTGGGCGCCGTAACGATCGCGACGGTGGTGGCTTCTTGCACGAGGACTGCCGGCGAGACGCCGCTGCTGTCTCCGAAACCATTGCTGCCAGCGAAATTCGCGGTGATGTTGTGCGTCCCCACGTTCAGAGCCGAGGTGGTAAAGGACGCTTGGCCGGCGTTATCCACGGCGACAATCGCCAGAATGGCGGCGCCTTCGGTAAACGTGACGGTGCCCGTAGGTGTGCCGGCAGACGGATCCACGGGAGCCACGGTCGCCGTGAAGCTGACCGGCTGGCCGAAGTTGACGAGGGCGATCGAGCTGCCGACGGACGTGTTGGTGCCCTCGATGATCTGTTGGATAACCGAGCCATTGCTGCTACCCCAGCCGATGGTGCCCGTAAAAGTCGCCGTGATGTTGTGCGTGCCAACACCAAGAGTCGCGGTGCTGAATGCGGCATGACCCGAGCTGTCCACGGTCACGTTGGCGGCCAAAATCGTAGCGCCTTCGGTGAACGTGACGGCGCCGGTAGGCACGCCGGCGCCCGCATCGGCCGCGGTCACGGTGGCCGTGAAAGTGACACTTTGCAGGAACGGCGCCGGACTGCCTGAGGACGCCAGCGCGGTGCTGGTGCCGTCTTGCACGATCTGAGGCGCGGCGCTGCCGCTGCTGTTTTGCCAGCCGGTCGTTCCGGTGAAACTCGCCGTGATCGTGTGACTCCCCACACCGAGCGCGGCGGTGCTGAACGAGGCCTGACCGCTGCCGTCCACAACGATGCCGGAGGCCAACACTGTCGCGCCGTCCCGGAACGTGACCGATCCCGTCGGCACGCCGGCCGAGGAATCGATCGCCGTCACCGTTGCCGTAAAGGTCACGGACTGGCCGAAGGGCGACGGATTTGGCGATGATGCGACCGCGGTATTGGTCCCCGCCTGAACCAGCTGTGTACCGGCGCCGCTGCTTCCCTGCCAGCCGTTAGTGCCGCTGAAGGTTGCCGTGATTGTGTGACTGCCGACACTCAGCGGCGCAATCGCAAAGGATGCGTGACCGCTGCCATCGACGGTCACGTTGGCGGCCAGCACGGTGGCGCCTTCCGTGAAGGTGACGCTCCCTGTCGGCACGCCGGCGCCAACATTCGCGGCCGTAACGGTAGCCGTGAAGGTCACGGAACTGCCGAAGGTCGAAGGATTGGGAGAGGACGATACGGTCGTGCTCGTGCCGTCGGTGACCTGTTGCGGCGCGGAGTTACCCGAACTTGCTAGCCAACCGGCAGCGCCGGTAAACGTGGCCGTGATGATATGGCTGCCAACGACCAGCGTCGAAGTCGAGAACGACGCTTGACCGCTGCCATTGACGGTAACGCCGGAAGCGAGCACGGTGGCGCCTTCCGTAAAGGTAACTGTGCCCACCGGAACGCCGGCGCCTGCATCCGCGGCCGTGATGGTCGCCGTGAACGTGACCGCCTGGGCAAACACGGATGGATTCGGTGACGAAGTGACCGTAGTGCTGGTGCCGTCCTGTACGAGCTGAGAAGTGTTGCCGCTGCTGTCTTGCCAGTTGTTGGTGCCGGTGAAGCTGGCCGTAATGGTGTGGCTCCCCACGCCGAGTGCGGAACTGCTGAACGAAGCGTGACCGGTGCCATCCAGAACGATTCCGGAGGCCAAAATGGTCGCGCCGTCTTTGAACGTGACTGAGCCAGTCGGGACACCCGCTGCAGAATCAGTCGCGGTCACCGTTGCCGTTAAGGTGACGGACTGGCCGAAGCTTGACGGGTTCGGCGAAGAAGCGACCGCCGTGATGGTCCCATTCTGAACCACCTGCGGAGCGGAATTACCGCTGCTTCCCTGCCAGCCGTTGGTGCCGCTGAAAGTCGCCGTGATGGTGTGGCTGCCGACATTCAGCGCCGATGTCGCAAACGACGCATGACCGCTGCCGTCGACGGCTACGCCGGAAGCGAGCACGGTGGCGCCTTCCGTAAAGGTGACGCTCCCCGTCGGCACGCCGGCGCCCGCGATCGCGGTCGTGATCGCGGCCGTGAAGGTTACCGGGCTTCCAAAGACTGAGGGATTGGGGGATGACGACACGGCGGTATTTGTGCCGGCGGTGACCTGTTGGGGTGCGGAGTTGCCGTTGCTGGTTAGCCAACCGGTAGCGCCGCTGAAGGTCGCCGTGATGGTATGGTTGCCAACGCTCAGCGAAGAAATCGTAAACGACGCTTGCCCGCTGCCATTTACGGCGACGCCGGAAGCAAGCACGGCGGCGCCTTCCTTGAAGGTGACCGTGCCCGCCGGAACGCCGGCGCCGGCATCCGCAGCAGTGATGGTCGCCGTGAACGTGACCGCCTGGGCAAACACCGAGGGATTTGGCGAAGAAATGACGGCCGTGCTTGTGCCGTCCTGCACTAACTGAGAAACGTTGCCGCTGCTGTTTTGCCAGCCAGTGGCGCCGGTGAAGCTCGCGCTGATGACATGACTGCCAACGCCCAAGCTTGCCGTGGAAAATGAGGCGTGGCCGGTCAAGTCCACAGGGACATTGGACGCCAACACCGTCGCTCCTTCGCTGAAGGTAACGCTTCCCGTCGGCACACCTGCGCCGGAACTCGCTGTCGCGGTGAAGGTCACGCTCTGGCCGAAAACCGAAGGATTAATCGACGAAGTCACCGTGGTGGTAGTGGGGTTGTCAGTAATCAAGGTCACCTTCGCGGTGTAGATGTCCAGCGCGGAAGTGCCGTCCGGGTTGTCTCCGGTGCTATTCGAGTTATCCGCCCAGGAGCGATAGAAGACCCCGCCGGTGAAGTCCATCAGGTCGTAATCGCCGTAGTCGAAACCAGGATCCACCGCTGAAGCTATGGACGTGCCGGCGCTGATCTGCACGCTGGGAAGCCAGTTGGCGCCGCCGTTGACGCTAGCTGTGCCGAACACCTGGGTGGTGTTGTTGGCGGCATTGGAATTGCGCGTGTCATACCAGGTGACCGCGACGTTGCCGGTGGTCTGGTCCACCGCAATAGCGGGATTGAATTGGCTCTTGCCATTGCCCGTAGTGTCGTCGTTGACACGCACGCGACTACTCCAGGTGGTGCCATTGTCGTCCGAGAAGCGCACAAAGATGTCGGTGTCGTTGCTGGAGGTCGTGGGCCGATCGGTGTACACAAGGTAGACGCGGCCATTATGCGTGCCGCCGCTGCGATCCCAGGCCAGGTTGGCCTCGGTATCGATATCACGGCTGGGTTGCGCTGAAATCGGCGCAAAATCGCCGACGTTGGTGCTGGTTGCGGTCACCGTGGTGTTGAAGCCCTGAGATCCGAGTCCGTCCGGGTCAAGGTTGACGAAGACGTTCGCAGGTCCGGGGTCGCCGGCGGTCGTTTGATACGTGACCAGGACCTGGCCGTTGGGGCCGACGGCGATATTGCCGAAGTGGCCGCCGTCACCTGGAGCGATTGCGTTTGTGCCCCAGGCGGAGACGATGCCAAGTCCGCTGACCGATGCGCCGGCGGCGACAGCTAAGAAGGAGCTATTGTAGGCGGATACCCAGACGCTTCCGCTGCCCGCCGTTGAGCCTGGCCCCACCGCGATGGACGGCTGATCAAAGCCGGACCCAAACAGCGGATTGCCGATCGAAGTAAAGCTGGCCCCGCCGTTCGTACTTAGGTCAACGTCAAGGCTCTGACCCGGTCTGAGACGGACAAGGAAGAGGTTGCCAAAATTGTCCCACGCCGTTTGCACATCGCCCAAGCCTGCCGGCAATGTGCTTATGTTGCTGTTTTGCCAGGTCGAACCGCCGTCCATACTGAAGCGCGGCCGCCCCGTGCCTTGGAAGTCGCTTATCGTATCGTACTCAACAACGTTGAGTGGGTTCGTGGGGTTTATCGAGATTGTTGACTCGGCCTCATTGCCTGGAAGCTTCGTGACATCAACGGTGGGGCCCACCACGAGACTAGTTGGTACGGTGCGGTCTTCCAGCATCTCTAACCACAGCCGGCAGCGCATGCCGCGGCGCTTTCGGACCTGTCGTGGCCCGCCCGCACGCGATCCGCCTCGAACCCACTGTCGCAGCCAGTCTGTGAACACGGTCCACCCCTTCCACAAATGTGGTGCATCACGGTTGCGTTAGATCTTGATTTCTGGGCGCAGCGCGCGCCTCGCTGGAAGGGCGCCGGCAAGCTCATCACTATCGAATGCAGCCTTCTTCTTTGGTCGGAATTTCAATAGATCGCCTAAGGCAAAGCAGTGTAACCTGAGAAAAGTGCAATTGCAAGCACGCGGAATCGGGAATTCCCTAAATTCCTTAGTAAACGACAGAGCGAAAGATTCTCCGCTTCGATGTCGGGAGTCACGGTAGTTGGGACAGTCACCTGTTACGATTGCCCGCAAGTGGAGGTGCGGATGGCCGGCAAATACCTATTGGAGATCAACCAGCAATTCGACAATAGCGCGCCGGATAGCGTCGTCACGCCGTTTCTGGAGTGGGGCGTTCCAGAATTGGAATCCGACCGGCTGCGCAGAGACCCGGCTTCGATTCGCGTCGTGTTCTTTACCGGCGGCGCCGATGTATCGCCGTCCCTCTACGGCGAACGGCCCGGCAGCCATACGCGGGACGTGGACGGCGCACGGGATGAGCAAGAACGGCAGCTTTTCCGCATGGCGCGGGCGGCGAACATTCCCATGATCGGCATTTGCCGCGGCGCCCAGTTCCTCTGCGTTATGGCCGGCGGGCGGGTGTGCCAGCACCTGGAGGGCCATGTCCTCGAACGCGATCAGTCTCACGGCATCAGAGCGCTCGACGTCCATGGAGAGATTCTTGCGCTGGAGTGTTCTTCAAAACATCATCAGATGCAGTTGCCGCCCGCGGAGGCGGAAGTCCTCGCCTGGGCGGAACCACGGCTGGCCGGTGGCAGGTATCTCAACGGGGACGATCGACCACTCTCGCCGGATATAGAGTACGAGGCGATCTACTACCCGCAGATTCAAGCGCTGGGCGTCCAGTGGCACCCCGAGTGGATGGCACGCACGCATCCATGCGTCGCCTACACGCGGCGAATCGCGGCTGATCGGCTTAGGTTGTAGATAAGAGTGAAAGGTTACAAATCCTAAAGGTCCCGGATTCAGGGTTCACTTCTGTCCCGGCGCACGTTTGTGGCTATAGAGCAAGGCGTCAATTCTCCCTTCCATTTCTCGTTGCCACTGGGCTCGGATTCACGGGCGCAGTGCGAAGAAGCAAGGAGCGCACATGTTGCAATTCTTTCGGCGCATCGGTCTGTCGGGACGCAAAGCGCAAAGCGTCTCGCCAGTCGTTCGACTGACTCTGGAACTACTCGAAGGCCGCGATTTGCCCGCCCCGTTGGCGCCCACCGGCCTCCTGGCGACCGGCGCCTCGGCGTCCGCGATCGCGCTGACATGGAACGCCCCTCCGGACGCGACCGTCACGGGATACGACGTGTTTGAGCGAATTCGGCACGTCATCCACCAACCTAAGGGCAGCAGTAGGGCCTACTATACTTTCAACCTGATCGCCAGCAATCTGACCTCGACTTCCGACACCGTCACGGGGCTTGCGACCGGCAGCTTCCACACCTACCTCGTCACATCGGTGAATTCGACGGGCCAATCGCCGTACTCGGCGCCGGCGACGGGGGAGACATGGGTAGCCCCGAGTTTTTCCAACGGGCCGACCGCCTTCCTCTTGAGCAGCGGCGCCGTTTGGTCCGGGCCCGTCAACGCCACGGCCGGCCTGACGACTCAAGTCAAGCTCCTCGTGAGCGGCAACCCGCTGACGTTTTCCGTCGTCTCCGGCCCGGCCTCCGCGTCGATCGATCCTCAATTTGGTTTTTTGACCTATACGCCGGCCACGAGCGACGCAGGTCCCGTTAGCATCACGGTCACGGCATCCAATGCGCTCGGGGCCGTCACGCAAACGATCCAGTTCAACGTCGCCGCCCCGAATCCCAATCAGGCCAAGCCGACGTTGATGCTGTTCGGAACATTGCTGACTTACGACAGCCAATATCACCAAGCTTGGGCCAGTGCCGTGGGCACGGACGGCGTGACGCCGGTGAGCGGCACATTCGCGTTCGCCTACAACGGCTCGTCGGGCTTTCCGCGCGACGCCGGGACTTACACCGTGCTGGCGACCTTCACCAGCAGCGACCCCAACTATGCAAGCGCCACCGTCCTGACCACGCTCACCATCAGCAAAGCGACGCCAGCGTTCAATTATCTGAGTTCGCCGACGATCGCGGTGGGCACGGCCACGACAACCGTGTCGGGCAACATCGCCGCCGGCACGGCCACTCCCACCGGCGACATTGTGTTTGTCTCGATCAACGGGGCAACGCAAGAGGCGACCGTGGACGCCAACGGCAATTTCTCGGCGAGCTTCGCCACGAGCGCGTTGCCGGTGGGAAGTTATGCAATCACTTATTCCTTGGCGGGCGATGCGAACTTCAATGCGCCCGCCAACGGCAGCAGCACGCTGAACGTCATCCCCACCGCCCCGCCGCAAGTGACCCTGAACCCGAGTAATGCGACGGTGACGGCGGGAGACGTCGTCAGCTTCACGGCGACGGCCACCGGGAGCCCCAACCCCAGCGTGCAATGGCAAGTCAGCACCGATGGCGGCCTGACTTTCACCAACATCACGTCCAACACGAGCGCCCAGACCACCACGTTGTACTTCACTACCAGCGCAAGCCAAAACGGCTACTTGTATCGCGCAGTCTTCACCAGCTCCGCCGGCACGGCCATCAGCACGGTCGCCACTTTGACCGTAGAGATTGATGTCGGTGGCGGCGATTGATAATGGCGTCGAGCTAGGGTCATGGGCCATCCCAATTTCCGTCAAGGTGAATTGGGATGGCCGATCCGCTTGGGCCGCGGTCGCTTTCGGGCTTGCATAGAATCTCTCAGCAGTCATTTGGCTAGAATGGAAGGAGGACGAGAGCGGCCGGCGAGGCATCGAGCACGCCATGAGCTTACAATTTGAATGGGACGAGGATAGGGATGCTTCCATTCAAAAGAAACACAAAGTAACTTTCGAAGAAGCAACCACCGTTTTTGCTGACCCGCTTGCCGCGATATTTGACGACGAAGTCCACTCGGAGGATGAGCAGCGCGAGATCATCGTCGGGCACTCCGTCAAGAATCGGCTGCTGTTGGTCTGTTTTACTGAGCGTGCGGAAGCTATTCGGATCATAAGCGCCCGTCTCGCAACGAAAAAGGAGCGTCGAGATTATGAAGGAAGGCCGCAAGACTAACGAATCTGCTAGCTCTCGGGAGGATATGTTGCCCGAGTACCAGTTTGACTACCACAAAGCGAAACCGAACCGTTTCGCGCGTGGCTTTAAGCGCGGAAGCCGCGCCGTCGTCCTTGATCCGGACATTGCGGCCGTTTTTCCGACGCCGCAATCCGTCAATAACGTTCTGAGGGCCTTAATCGAGACGATGCCCCAGAAAAGCTCTCGCTAAGTCCCCAAACCACCTGTGGCTTTTCGTGTCAACAGGCACAAACCCGCGGAGCATTGCTGTTCTGGTGGGCCTTCACGATGTATCGCGACCGGCCGTTAGCGCAGGAGAGGGCGGCCGTCTACGCCTGTGGCGTCAACCTGGCCCTATGGGCCGCTTTCCAAGTGCTGGACGAAGTGTTCTTGGCATATCAACCCGAGGCGGTGCACCGAATGATCTTCGTGAGCCAGCTAGCCACGCTCTTGTTGTTGCACGTGCTGCCGAGCGCCACACAGCAGGCATGTTAGCGAACCGTCCTGTCACTTCGGCGCCTCTCTAGACTTCCTGTTTGCACCAGCAAGTTGAAAACTTGCCGCCACATTGACCCTGAGATTTCCTTGCACGGCTCACGCTTTCCGCTTCCATGCTCGAAGCGACCCTGAAATAACCAAGTCAAACCTATCCGTTCGAATTCTTCATTCTCTTGGAAACGTCAAAGGAGTAATCCTATGCGCACTGCGATCGCCGCTTCATCTTTGCCTACAGGAGAATCCAGTGTCCCAAGAAAAACATCTGCGTCGCTTGAACGAGCAATACGTCGCGGCATCCTTGGCGGGCGACGTCGAGTGGTATCGATCCCACCTGGCTGACGATTTCGTCTGTATCGAATCCGATGGCTCGGTTCTCGATAAAGCCGCCTTCTTGCGGATGACAGCCCAAGGCTCGGACCTTGCCGAGTATCACCTGGACGAGGTTGACGTGCGGTTCTACGGCGACATGGCCTTGGTGCGTGCGACCGGTTCGTGGAAGACCAAAACAGGCTTCCCTGGAATGAGCCGCTATATCGATGTTTACGTGCGCAAGGGCGACGAGTGGAAGGCTGTGTCGGCACAGATCACGCGGCCGGCGAAGGCGTCGTGACCTGAATTAACAGTGCATTCGCTTGGATGTTGGATGGGTAGAATGGTCCTTAGTGCGCTACGTTCAGTACATTCTCCTGGTCATAGGCGCCGCGGCACTCGGGGCGGCGGCCGGCGCGCTCGGCCTGACGTATCTCGCGGTGCTCACCATTTTGCGGCACCGGCCCGGCGCTGATCCCAGCCTTGAATGGGGGGCGTACTTCGGGGCCATGTGCTGTGTTCTGGTTGGGAGCATCGGTGGAGCGATCTCCGGTCTCGTAGTCGCCGTTCGCCGGATCGCTTGCCGGGAGAGCAAGCCGTGGAAACCGATGGTTTGGATCGGGATGGTGCTTGGCCTCGCGGCGGCGTTGGCGATTCGTTTCCCCGGCGTGCTTGGCAGGCAAAATATATTTACCTTCCTAATCGAGTGGTGGCCGGGGACGGTTATTTTCACAGCCGCGTCGGGCACTCTCGGTGGATTCGTTGGCGGTATCGCCGGGGCGCTGGGGAGACGTCACGGCACGAGGTCTTAGAAGTCTTACAAGTGACGATCCAGCGCTGTGGCGCACCTTCGCGACGGTAGGTGAGCATGGTGGACTATGAAGGTGCGGAGCCGTCAAGCATACATAATCAATGCTCCAGCCGGTGTTCGGTCGCAATCAGGGGGCCGTCATGGGTGAGCGGAAGGTTTATCGCCCCAGGGCGTCGTGCGGGCTGTTGATTCTGGTCGCTGCAATCTTCGCATTGGTAATTGGCATAAGTGGCCTGATCCACATTGGTTGGGAGTCCTGGTATTTCTTTGGCGTATCTACCTACCCTTTCCAACAGGAGGCCAAGGATGGCCCTTACTATCCCCGAAATCGTGCGTCAATTCAAGGCGGATGTTGCCAAGGCGATCTCGGCCGAGACCATTTCGAAAATCTGCGGTTATCTTGGTTACGTCTGGCGTGAGCGCGTCCTCGATCCCGTGAGCACGGTCCACGTTTTTCTGTTGCAGATTCTCTGCGGCAACATCGCCTGCAGCGCCATGCCACGTCTAGCCGGTTTGCCCTTTAGCGGCGCTGCCTACTGCCGCGCGCGCATGCGGCTGTCTTTGAGGCTTTTCGAGGACTTGCTGCAGCACGTTTGCGATGCCTTCTATCCCGACATCGAGCAGACCGGCCGCTGGCATGGGCATCGCACCTGGTCGTTGGACGGCTCGAGTTTCTCCATGTCCGATACCAAGGCGTTGCGCAAGCACTTCGGCCAGCCGTCCGCGCAAGCCCAGGGCTGTGGCTTTCCCGTGGCCCACATGCTGGCGCTGTTCCACTCCGGCACGGGGTTGCTCATGCGGGTGCTGGCCTCGCCGATGCGGCCTCGCCGATGCGGACGCATGACATGCGTCACGCCGCCACCATGCATCCGGAATTGTAAGCAGGCGACATCCTCATTGCCGATCGCGGCCTGGCCTCGTTCGCGCATTTGGCCCTGCTTTTTCTGCGGAAAATGCACGCCGTCTTCCGCTGCCATCAGAAACAGATCGTCAGTTTCCGGGTCAGCCGCAAGCACACTCGGCAACGCAAACCCCAGAAAGGCATGCCGCGTTCGCGCTATGTGCGGCGGCTGGGACGATGGGAATGCCCTACGCTGGTTGCGCGACACGAAACCTGGAACCAGGCTGGGTCCGTTAGTCGTCAATCCTTATCGCCCCGATCGCATCGAGCCGCGCGTTCTCAAACGACGTATGAAGGAATACAACCTCATGAACGAACCCCGCAAGAGGCTACGTAAAGCCTTGGCACGCAAGAACGTACGGCTTAAGTCAATGCCATTCAGGACAATCAGACATTCCTGTTTTCTGTTGATTTATCCGACACCCCCCTGCTAAGGTTACCCTCCACGCCTCGATTGAATGCTATAATAAACATGAATGTCCCCTTTTTAGCGCGCGAGCACTTCACGCACTTTTTTTGAAAGCAGCGGCGGCTCAAACGGCTTTTGAATGAAGGGCGTTCCCGGTTCCAAATGCAATTGCTGCGACACGGCATCGTCGTTATAGCCCGACATATACAGGACTTTCACGGCCGGCCGCAGCGTGAGAAGACGCTCGGCGAGTTGGCAGCCGCCCATTTCGGGCATGATGACGTCGGTCAAGAGCAGGTCAATGCGCGCTCGGTCCTCTCCGGTGCGCTGCAGAGCATCGCGTCCGTTGCAAGCTTCGATGACGCGATAGCCCTCCCGCTGCAAGGTGTAACTGACCATTTTTCGTACGGCGGCTTCGTCCTCGACGAGAAGGATGGTCTCGCCGCCCATCGGCGCCAAGGGCGCGGCCGCCTCCGGCGCGGGCTGGCAAAGCGATCTCGTGGCCCGCGGCAGATACAGCGTGAACGTCGTGCCGCTGTTTAAGGCGGTCTCGACGTGAATGTAGCCGCCGGTTTGCTTGATGATCCCATAGACGGTGGCCAGTCCCAGGCCTGTGCCCTTGCCCATCGCCTTGGTCGTGAAGAATGGCTCGAACAGGCGTGCCCGCGTGTGTTCATCCATGCCGCAGCCGGTGTCCGCGACGGCAAGGGTTACGTAAGAGCCAGGCGGGATTTGCGGCTTCGTCGTCTTGTTAATCTCAGGGAGGTCAACATTTCCGGTTCGGAGCGTGAGCCGGCCGCCTTTGGGCATGGCGTCGCGCGAATTCACCACGAGATTCATGATGACTTGCAGGAGTTGCCCCGGATCCGCTCGGACTTCATACAGCGCCGGCGCCAGATCGGCCACAACGTGAATGTCCTCCTGGATGAGCCGTCGAATCATTTGCATGCCTTCCGTGAGGTGGGCGTTCAGGTCAAGCACCACCGGCGTCAGCACCTGTTTGCGGCTGAAGGTTAAGAGCTGGCGCGTGAGCTGGGCGCCGCGTTGGCCGGCTTGCTTGATCAACGAGACATACTCCTGCCGCGCGTCGCCAGGCGCCAATCGTTCCATCAGGAGATCGGAAGAGCCCAGCACCACGGTCAGCAGATTGTTGAAGTCATGGGCGACGCCTCCCGCGAGCCGGCCGATGGCCTCCATTTTTTGCGCCCCGGACAGCGCCTCTTCGAGTTCGCGCACGCGATCCGCGAGGCGTGACTGCAGTTCCACGATGCGCACGCCCGTTTGCAAGCGCGCCTGAAGCTCGGCAGCGTCGAAAGGCTTGGTGAGGTAGTCGTCAACGCCGGCTTGAAGCGCGGCAATGGCGTTTTCCTTGCCTTCCCGGCACGTGAGCATGATCAGGTAGGTCGGCTCCGACCGGCCAAGTGCGCGTACCCGCCTGCAGACTTCCAGTCCGTCCGAACCGGGCATCATCCAGTCGAGAATCGCAATAGGAGGCGGTTCCTTCGACTGTAATAGCTGCCACGCCGCCGTGCCATCGCGCACCGCGATTACTTCAAAGCCGCCCTCGGTCAGCGTGCTTTCAAGCATGCGGCGGTAAAATGTATCGTCCTCGGCGATCAAGAGCTTCATGGCGCCCTCCCACAGGCGTTATCAGTCATGCGTTGCGGGTGCTCTGGACGGACTCGGGCCGCCGCGAGTTCGCGCTGTACCTTGTCAATTCCGGTGCGAAGCGTGTCGACCTCGGCTCGGGCTTCGCTGAGGTGGTGGTTGCGACCCATTGTTTCAAGGGAGTCTGCCGCCTGCACGGTCGCCTGGGCTCCGAAAAACGCGACCAAACCCTTGAGCGTGTGCGCCGCCGTACACAACCGCGAAGCATCTTCCGTTTCGAGCGCGTCCTGCAACTCAGGCAGCAGCCGTGCACAATCTGTCGCGAAGATGGAGATCAGCTCATCCAAGATGCGGCCGTTGCCTCCAACCCGCGCCAGGGCGACGGCAAGGTCAACCTCGGCATGGCCCGCGCCGTTTGGCGAGGCGGGCCCCGGAAGGGCACCGGGCGCAGCGTGCGCCGTCGCGGGCAGGGCCGCCGTCACAGCCTGCCAAAGCGAGCGATCGTCGATTGGCTTGGTGACATAGCCGTCCATGCCGGCCTCCAGACAGCGCTCGCGATCGCCTTTCATGGCCCGAGCCGTCATGGCGATGATCGGCATGTGGCGACCGGTGCCTCGTTCCCTATCGCGGATGATCGCCGTAGCTTGTAGGCCATCCATGTCCGGCATCTGCACATCCATGAGCACGATGTCGAAGGTCTCCTCTTCGAGCGCAGAGAGCGCTGCACCGGCGCTGCCGACCACGCGCACCTGGTGCCCCTTCTGGCAGAGCTTGAGCGCGCTGACTTTCTGATTGAATGCATTGTCATCAACGAGCAAGAATCGCAAGGGTCCCAAAGCAGTCGATTCAGCAATAGGCTCGGACCTATTGTCCGCCGCGCCGTCGTCCGGACTTCGGTTCAGCGCGCACAGCAAGACACGCAACAGTTCCTTCTCCTTCACCGGCTTGGCGGCGTGGCGAAGGCCCGCGTCGCGGCAGCGCGCAATGTCACGATGCAAGTCCGTGGACGACAGCAACATGACGGACTGCCCTTGCCAATCGGGAAGCCTTGTCAACTCGTCCGCGAGGTGGAAAGCGTCGTCTCCGGATAGGTTGACATCGATCACGGCCAGAGGGAAAACACCGTGCGAGCGCACCGCCGCATGCGCCGAAGCCGCGCTGTCTGCCACGCACGGCTTGCAGCCAAAGCGTTTGAGCATGCGCTCCAAAATGCCACGTTGCGTGACATTGGCTGCCAAGAGCAGAATGGGAACGTCATCGAGAGGCAGCGTCTGAGCCACAACTGGGTTCGCTGCCGCTGGAACACCGAGCCGCGCCGTGAAGTGAAACACGCTGCCCTTGCCGAGTTCGCTTTCGACCCAGAGTCTGCCGCCCATCATGTCCACGAGCCGGCGCGCAATGGACAGTCCCAGGCCGGTGCCGCCGTATTTGCGCGTGGTCGAGGCGTCTGCTTGAACGAATGGCTCAAATATGGCTTGGAGCTTGTCCACGGCAATGCCGACGCCCGTATCGCGCACGCGGACGTGCAGCTCTGAGGCGGCCTCGTCCATCCGGGCCGCGCCGACTTCAACGACAACTTCCCCGTCACTGGTGAACTTGATGGCGTTGCCTACGAGATTGACGAGAATCTGCTGGAGGCGTCCGGTGTCCCCGATGAGCGTCTCGGGTACTTCGGGAAGGATCTCACACGCCAATTCAAGGCCCTTCTGGTCGGCCCGAATTGCCAGCGTCCTGACCGTGTCGCCGATCGTTTCGCGCGGGTCGAAAGCAATGGGATCCAGATCGAATTTTCCTGCTTCGATCTTCGAGAAATCGAGCAGGTCGTTGACGATGGTGAGCAGAGCGGACGCGGAGGCCTTGACGATCTCGAGTTGTTCGCGCTGCTCCGTCGAGATATCCGAATCCAGCACGATCTCCGTCATGCCCATGACGGCGTTCATAGGCGTGCGGATCTCATGGCTGACGTTCGCGAGGAATTCGCTTTTGGCGCGGTTGGCGGCTTCGGCCGCTTCCTTGGCGATCTGAAGCTGCTCTTTCTGGCGGCGAACGCGCCGCCGCGAGCGATTGAGCCGGCGCAACAGCGATCGCAGCTCTTCGTTGCGCGTCTCGATCGAAGTCAAATCGTCGAAGGTCGCGAGCGCGCCCCGGCAAACCCCGTCGTCGGCCAGGATCGGCGCCGAGTTGACCGATAGGTGGCGACGCTTGTTGTCGTGGTCCTGCAGACCGAGTATGACGCCGGTGGATCTCTCCTTATTGTCAATGGTCTTGACCCACGGGAAGTCGCCGGCATGCTCGCCTTTGCGATGTTCGCCATTGCGTTTGTGCGTCCACGGCAGCTCCGAAGCGCGCCGGCCCCGCAGCGCATCCGCCGATTCACCAACCGTGCCGGCGAAGGCATCGTTGGCCAAGGCGATGCGCTGATCTCGATCCAGCACCAGCACCCCTTCGGTGACCGTATTAAGCGTGGCCCGCACGCGCTCGGGGATGACTTTGTTGCTCACGTCCGCGCGACGAATGACCGCGCGCAGATACAAGTAGTTTGCCAGAAGGCCCACGACGGCCACGAACGCGACCAACGGCAGGATCGGCCCGCCCACCAACCCCCTAAGCCCCGTGTCCGCCAGCGGCGTGAACCGCACTTCCACCTCGCCCCAGCGGCGGTCGCCCTTGAAGATTGGCACATGCATGTGCGTCGGCGTCGATCGCTCGGCGGCCCCCTCGGTCCAGTGAGGCTCGTGCTCTCCTTCTTGAGCGACCAGGCCGCCCCCAGTTTCCCGAATTGCCGCCGAGAGCAAGTCGGGATTGCGCTGCTTCAATGCCGTTACTGTCAGGTGTAGCGCCTTGGTATCGTCATTTTGCACGGCCAGCGAGCCTTGAATCGCCATGCTTTCACAAAGACGCTTGCGGCCGTCGATCAGGGCACCCTCCCGATCGGGTATGAGGCCCAGGGCGTGGGCGGTGAACAGAATGCTCAGGGTGATGCTGATTAAACCCAAGTTGATTCGCACCATAGTCGCTCGTTCACTCCACCAATGATTGCAAGCTGGCATCGTCCTCGTCCGAACCGGTACGCTGCAAGCGAGCCTTTTCCCCTTCCCATGCGAAGATGACCTCGAGGGGATCGAACTGTCTCCATAGAGGTCGCGACATCAACGCCGCCAATAGCCAGAAGCTGAGGCGGCTCGTGAGCACCAGATAACCCGCGGTCGCCACGGCGCCCGCCGCAACCGCCGCATCCACGCTCTGCCAGAATGGGTCCGGCGCTAGTTCGCCCGACTGTTCATCGAACGCGGTCCAAATAGCTTCCGCTTGCAGCATCGCTGAGGGGCGAACGGTCGGCGGCGATACGACAGTCACGACCGGAGGCACAGGGACTTCGGCGGGGAGCGTTCTAGGCGGCGGGGCCTGCTGCGGCGCCTCCTGGGGCGGAGACATTTCTGCAATCGCCGCCGGCATGGGGAGCAGTTCGACGGCGCTAGGCGACTCTTGTACGACAGGGGTCTCGCTGATGCCTCCGCCAGTCGGCTCCACTTCACGTAGCAGCTCGATCTGCACGTGCAACTGTTCCTCCGGCGCGGCGGCCTGCACCGTGACGGTATCAGCAATCTGTGCTGCAAGCGTCGGTTTGCCCGACGCCTGTACAAGGACTGCCGTGATCTGGCTTTGGCGGCTTTGTGGGCTTTGCGGGCTTTGGCCTCTGCCAACGTGCAACAACGCGACACACGGAATGGTCATGGAGTTGTAGGACGCATCCGAGCTGGCGCCGGGGCCGAAAACGATGGAATACATGAGATTTCCGCCGGGCGTTCCTGGATCTCCCGCGTCGGCAACCATCACCTCCTGCGGCACGTTCCAATTCGCTGGCGTGAAAGTCAAATGATCCACCGAGACGATGCCTGCCTGCAGATTGCTAGAGGCTACCGCGATCGTGACCATGCCAATCGGCTCGCTGGTGAGCACGACGGTGAAACGGGCGACGTCGCCCGCTTCGGTGGTCAAACCAGTAGTCGGCGACACGATAATGCCAGCCGTGTCGTCGTCGAGATTGGTGACATCCACGTCGGCGGCGTCGAGACCGTTGTAGCCTGCGTCCGCGCTGACCGCCGGCGCCGTCACGATCATGTAACTGACGTCGCCATCGTCCACGAATTCGTTCTGGCCCGTGACGACGATGGATTGGGCGACGTTCCAGTTTGCCGTGTTGAAGAGGACGGCGGCCGCGGAGAGCGTTCCTTCCGCCGGGTTGGAACTTGACAGGCTGATCGTTACACCGGCGGTCGGCTGGCTGGTGAGCACGATGACGAAGCTGGCATTGCCACCTGCTTCGGTGGTTGTCTGGCCGACGGTCGGCGACACGATAATGCCCGCGGTGTCGTCGTCGAGATTGGTGACGGCCACGTCGGCGGCATCGAGGCCGCTATAGCCCGCGTCGGCGCTGACGGCCGGCGCCGTTACGATCTGGTAAGCGACGTCGCCGTCGTCCACGAAATCGTCCTGGCCGGTGATGACGATGGTTTGAGCGACGTACCAGTTTGCCGTGGTGAAGAGGATGGTGCTCGCGGACGGCGTCCCTTCGGCCGGATTGGAACTGGTCAGGTTAATCGTTACGTCGGCAGTCGGCATGCTGGTGAGCACGATGGTGAAGCTGGCGACGCCCCCCGCTTCGGTGGTCGTCAGGCCGGCGGTCGGCGTGATGGAAATCCCGGGGGCCTCGTTATCGGCGTTGGTCACGCTCACGTCGCTCGGATCGAATCCGTTGTACGCCGAGTCAGCACTCACTGCGGGGTCGAGAACGATGATGTAGCTGACATTCCCATCCGCAACCAAGTCATCGACGCCGGTGATGACTACCGTCTGCGTCACGTTCCAATTCAAGGGTGTGAAAGTCAACGCGCCGGTCGAGACGGTTCCCTCGCTCAGATTGCTCGAAGATACGCCAATCGTAACGTCGGCGGCTGGCTGGCTGGCGAGCACGACGGAGAAGCTCGCGGTCCCGCCGCTCTCCGTGGTCGCCAACCCCGAGGTTGGAGTCACCGTGATGCTGGCCGAGCCGAGGCGTTGGGCGAACACACCCTGGCCGTCACCGGGACCATTGCCGCTCCAGACGACGACACATTGCCCGGCGCCGTTCATGGCCAGAGACGCATACTGCTGGTTGCCGTTCGTCGTCGTGTTGATGCGTGTCTCGACGCCGACGAGAGTTCCTCCCGCGGCGAAGGCTTGGGCGTAGACGCCGTTCTGATTGCCGTCCTGATTTCGGCTCATCCAGGTGATGACGAAATTGCCGCTGGCGTCGGCGGCAATATCGGGAAGGCTCTGAGAATACGCGGTGAAAGTATTGACTTGAAACTCGGCGCCTTGCGGGACTCCGGCCGGCGTGAACCGCCGCGCAAACACGCCGTCCTGGTTGCCATCTTGCATCCAGGAACTCCAGGTCACGACAAAGTCGCCGGTAACGGGATTAGTGGCGACTGCGGAATGTTCCTGTAAGGGAAGTGTTGTGCCGTTGACCTGAAATTCGGGGCCTTGCGCGACGCCGGCCGCGTCAAACCGCTGGGCGAACAAACCGGGCGCGGCCACGGCCAAGCGGTCGCTCGACCAGGTGACCACGAAACTTCCATTCGCCGCCAGAGCAAGCGAGGGATCGTATTGATCGTGCGCCGTCGTGCTGTTGACGCGGAACTCGCCTCCCTGGCGCACACCGCCGGCATCGAAACGCTGTGCATAAATTCCGAGGCCATCGCCGTCCTGGGCCGCGCTCGACCAGGCAATCGCGAAAGCGCCGCCCGCGTTCATGGCCAGCGCTGCATCGTCCTGGTCGCCGGGGGTCGTCGTGTTGACGAGAAACTCAGTTCCCTGTGCCACGCCGGCCGCATTGTAGCGCTGGGCATAGACGCCCCACGTGTCCGCGCTATCCTGGCCCAGGCTGGACCAGGCGACGACGAAATCGCCGTTGGACGCCATGGCCACCGTCGGACGCTCTTGATCGCCCGACGTCGTCGTGTTCACGCGAAACTCCGTTCCTAGCGGCGTGCCCGAGGCGTCGAAGCGCTGCCCGTAGACTCCCCAGCCGTTGCCGTCCTGCTGATCGCTGGACCAAACGACGACGAAGTTGCCGGCCGCATCCATGGCAGCGCTTTTGGGACCGTACATCACGCTCGACACTTGCTCGCCCGTACGCTGTTCGCCGGCGACGAAAGTGTTCACGCGAAATTCGGGTCCGATCGGCACGATGCTCGGAAGCATTCGTGCCTCGAGCTCTTCGAAGGAAAAACGTCGGCACGGGACGCTCCGTGGACGCGGAGGCTTGCGGAGCGCAGCGCTCCGACGGAAAATGCGGCTCAGGATCGTAACGGCCTTCGGCAGGACCATGGCGGGAGACAATTCGCGGAGCGTTGCGGGATTCTTGGCGGGATTCTTGGCTCGCGCTAGATTTCACGCCGGCGCTGAATGTCGAGTTGGAATGCGTACAGGGCTGGGGCATGCCGCATGGCACGCAACCATAGCTCATAGATGACGAAATGTAGAGTCGAGGAGTGACGCGGTGGTTTAGGTGTGGCCTTGCGTGTTGCCGGCTCTTTCGTTTGCCGGTGCCCGAGTATCCCACCATGCTCCGTTTCCACTCCCCGCTCATCGAACCGGACGTGCGGATTTGCCGCATCCGGCTCTCCGACGAGTTTCTT
>JACPZP010000068.1 GCA_016195405.1 Planctomycetota bacterium
CACTACTTGAGCAAATGTGCTTCGAGTCATTCGCAACCTGCGGCGCAGCCGAATGATTTCGCTCGGCTTCCACGCGGGAGGTTGCTCGAGTACATCCGTTACGCGCAGCGACTGCTCGCCGCGTGCAAATCGGATTCCCTCCTCAAGACCAATCCGCAGACGTGTGAAAAAAGTCTGGTGTGTTTTCTTGTCGGCCATTGGCCGTGCCTATCGAACATTACTTTGGGCAATTCAAAGCGTACGCCGGCCGAAAATCGTATATCCCAGCGCCGCCAGGATCGCTAGCGCCAGACCGCCGAGCAGCACATAGCCCACATTTGCCCGGCGGTGATTGCGGCGATCTTCTAAGACCGCTTCTTCCGTCCACGACACGTAGCTTTGGTTTTCCAAGAGCCGCTTGAAGACGCCGGCGACGAACGCTTGGCTTCTGTCCTTGTCGGGGCCGGTCGCAGCGAGGTAGCAGCCGCCGTAGAGCAGCGGGGCCGGTGAATTCTTGGCAATGCCGTGGGTCAGGATGCGGCTCAGGTTTTTCTTGCGGGCGCGCATTTCATCTAGGAACAGGTATAAGCCGGTGTTAGTCGCGGTTGCCTTATCGTCGTTCGTGCCGTCGGCTTGAAACGAGCGGTACACCCAGTCGCGCAAGTAATTGTTGCAGAGGTGATGGATGGAGCTGTCGACCTGTTCCATCAGGACTTCGCCGGTGAGGTCCGAAGGCGCCAGCGGGAAACGTTGACCCAATCGGCCCATGCGTTCCTTGGCGGGCACGCGCTGGATGAAGTCGCCGAATCCGGAAACCGCTTCCAGGTCGCAGGCCAACACGAAAACAGGGCACTGCATCTTCAGCACCTGGCGGACAATCGCCAGGTCGCGCGAACAGGCCTCGGCCGTTTGCTGGGCGTCGTGATCGGTGTCGGTGCCGCCGATCGGGGCCAACACCAGGATGCCGTTGATGGCGCAGAACGGCTGCCGGTCGCGGACGATCAGACGGCCCAGGTGCGCCAGCCTGGCCCGAAGGGTCTCGACCTCGCCGACGTTCTTGAGCAAGTCCGGCATCGGTTTTTCCAATTCGCGGCGGGCGGCGCGGCGCTCGAGCACGTTCATCTGCCGGCCGCCGATCTTCGCCAAGCGCTGAATGACCTTTTTCTCTTTCCGCGATGGGCGAATGGTCTGGTCGCCGCCTGGGACTTCGCCTTCGCCCTCGCCCCCGGCGCCCGCCTCGTCGATGTCTTCGAGGGCGACGTAGGCGGCATGCTTGCCCAGAAGAGAAGCGCCTGGGCAGGTAATGAAAATCGCATCCCGGCTGGCGTAAACATGTAAGGGAACATGCGGCCCCGGCGGAGTCTGCTTTACCACAAGCTGCAACTGGGCGGCGCTAAAGAGATGCTCTTCGGGGGCTTCGGGCCGGCCCAGCACCAAAAACACCGGCAACTCGGTAAAGCGAAGCCCGGCCTGGGCCAGGGCGCGGCTCGCTTCCTCCCATGCCGCGTCGATATCCGGGAAGCTGGAAGGTTCCGGCTCCTCCATCAAGAGTTTCCAAATCCACCAGGCTGTCCAGATCAGAAAATAAACGAGCAGAAAGAGGAGCGGCGACCAAAGCCCTTGGGGAAGGCCGGGCACCACGCGTTTGCCGATGAAGTGCGAGTCAAGGAAGTACAGGCCCACGACGATCAAGGCCAGAAGGATGATCTGCAAGGCCGTACGAAGGCCGCGCCCCATGCCGCGCCAGCGTGAGTCTTTGCCGAAGGGTAATAGGATGGCCAGGAATTGGATGAATCCGTTCCAAATGTTCGCGAAGAAGTCCAACATGAGTTCTCCGGTCGCTCACGCTCCGGGCTCGCCTTAACGGTTGGGGAGCAAAAGGATGAACACGAGAGCGGGGACTAGGATCAAGAGCGCGACGCCGGCGACCATCAGCATGTTTTGCTGGCGGCGCGCGCCGCGCAACGTCGGCACATACGTCCGCGGTTGGCCGCCGACCGGCAGTTTGAATTCGGCCTCTTGGCCTTGTTCGAGCTGCGCCTTGATGCGATCGCACCAGGCGGCTAATTCGTCGGACTTGCCGGCCTTGTCGCCGCGGAAGCCGAGCATGACGCACAAGTAGAATACCTCCAAGGCGTCGGTCGTGGGCCGGGCGCTGGCCCAGTCGGCTTGCTCCCAGAATTTCCAGGCCCGTTCCCGGCTCTTGTACAGGTCCACTTCCAGACTGTGTTCGCTCCACTTGTCTTTCCACGATGAATCAAGAATGAAGATCTCGTCCAGCCAGCAAACCAGGGCATAGCGAATTCCCAGGAAATGATCGCTGCGCGAGGCGCGCATGCTGTCGTCCACCGGTTTGTCGCCGCCGAAGTCCGCCCAGCGCTGCGCCTGGCTGGTGGACTGGAGCAGCCCCTGCAGCTCCTTCTGGGAGGTGGCGAAATCCAGCGGCTCGCCGTCAGCCAGCTTTTCTCGCAACCGCAGCCCCCGCGTGAACACGGGGTAGACCAGATCGGCTATTTCCTCACGCATAGGATTCCAAAACTCGTAGGACGGATTGCAAATCCGTCCTACGCTGGGGTTAACTCTCGCGCGGCGCCAGGAACAAAGTGAACTGCATGGTCGCGGTCTGGCTGCCGGTCTTGATGGTCAGGGTCCGTTGACCCTGGATAGTACCAGCGATGCGCTGTTGGTTCAACCGGATGGCCAATGTCAACGATTTTTGCACGTGCTGCCATTCGGCCTGCTGCGACTCGCGGCTCACCTGAAAGAAAACAAGGTCCGGACGCGACGGCAAGGCTCGCGGCGGCGCCGGGCTCGGCGTGAACTTGAGGCCTGCCGAGCCGCGATCGAAAATCTCATCGACGCGCGACGAGCTGCCGATCTTCATGTCGAGCTGGCCGGCCTTGGTCAAGAGGCGAATGCAATCCTCCGCTTTAAGGGGACTGTGGACGCCGACGTACATCTCCCAAATCGGCTCCAACCATTTCGGCTCCAAGGCCACCTGCATGCGCAGCTCCTCGCCGATGAACGGTCGTTCCTCGTAGATCGGCTCGGAGATTTCGACGCTGTCGAGGTATTGCTTGACGCGGTAGAAGCAGCCACCAAGGTCATCGTGGTCATAGCGCGGCAAGTCGGGGGCGCGCGGGTTGGTCTTGTCGAAGATGGCCAACTTTCCCGCCAGGCGGCACAACTCCAAATAAGCAGGCAGCGGATGGATGCCTTCGGCGAAGGCCGGCACGCGCAGAAAGGAATACGCCTCATTGAGGCATTGCAGTTGCGCCAGTAGCACCGCATCGCCTGGATTGCGAGTGTCGAAGGAAATGCCGCGGGTGGCGATCTGCGAGGCCAGCTTGGTGATCTTGCTCCCGAAGCGATCGAAGATGACCTGCAGGATGCCGTCGCGCAGCGGCTTCCAGGCCTCGCAAGCTAGGAGCGGTGGAATGTGGACGACGTCCAATTCCGGCTTGCCGCCCGGCTGCATGGATTTCTTGACGCGGGCTAAGGGCAGGACCTCGTAGCCGGCCTGGTTTTGCGTGGATAGGAGCAGCTTGACATGAAGCCGGCGCACCTGGATCGATTGGCTGTCGACGCCGGTGTTCTCGTCTTCGAAATCGCGCGTCTCGATCCAATAGCGGGCGTCGCCTTCGTCCTTGGTGGCGGCTTCCGGCGGGGCGCCCTTCGGCGGTTCGGCAGGCGCCTCGGCTGTGTTCGCTTTTCCCAAGCGAAGCTGCGGAATTGCCAGCAGCACCGTCACGTTGTCCTGGCGCTCCAGAGCGTCCTTCAGGTCGAGCACCGGAAGGTTGGTGTCCTCGGGAACGGCCAGCAGCGTCCCGTCGCGGAGCCGGGCGCACAGGCCCTTCACTTCGAAGCGGAAGTTTCCCAGGGAATCCAAATCCAGCTCAAAGTGACGCAATCCCCAGTTGTAATGGACGTTCGCGGAGCCATTGCGCTGGATTTCTTGAGAAACAAACCGTTCGGCCTGTTGCATGTGGTGCGGCCATAGTGACATCCCTTCATGCCAGTGAACCGACCGTACGGTCATGAACGGTTTTCCTCCCGCAACCCATTGAGCCCGAAGCGCAAGCGAGGGATCAATCCGTCCTCGCTAGCGCTCCGGGCTCAACAACCCCATCGATGAAGATATGCACGGAAAGGAAACGTGCAATTCCATTTTTGAAACCCTACAATTTGCAGAAGGGCCAAACCTAACCGTAGCCGCGTTCGTCAGAACGCGGTCCAATCCGCACTCTAACGAGTGCGGCTACTCCAAGGCATCGAAGCGCCCGCCAAGGATCGACGCCATGCCCGAATCCCAAGACGACAAATCCTATCTGGAGATGTGGCGGAAGGGAGACGAAGGAGCGGCCCAGAAGCTGTTTGACCGCTACGTCGATCAGGTTTTGAAGCTGGCCAAGCGGCACTTGCGGCAACGCATGGCGGGGCGGGTCGATCCGGAAGACATCGCCCAATCGGTCTTCCGCACGTTCTTTCATCGCGCCCACAAAGGTCAGTTCCACATTGAAGAGCCGGAAGATTTGTGCAAGCTCCTGGCCCGCATCACCGTTCACAAGACGTTCCGGCAAATCGCCTTTCACAAGCGCGCTAAGCGCGACGCCGATATCGAGACCGGCGAAACCCAGGAAGTGCTGCTGACCCGGCTGGCCAGCGGGCCGACGCCGGAGGAAGCCGTCGCGTTCGTCGATCAGATCGAGAGCTTTTTCAGCCTGCTGAAGCCGACGGATCGGCAGATTCTGGAGATGCGGATGGAAGGCTACAACAACCTGGAAATCGCGGAGAAGCTCGGCATCTCGGACCGCAAGATACGGCGGCTGATGGAACGGATACGCAGCCAAGCGGAGCAGGTGGGGATGACGCCGTAAGTGCCTCGATTGTTGGTTTGGAGCCGTTTAGCTCACGAATCCACTTCAAGCACCACGCGAAAACCGGTTCGAGCCAAGGCGGTGCGATCACTTGCGTCCATGTATAGTTCTAGGACATGCACGCCGCTAAATCGGCCTTCAAGGTGCTCGAACGTCAGCGGCGTCGGCGAAGCGAATTCGTTGCCGCGCCGCGTTAAGCGAAAATCATCCTTCATCTTGCTGGGATCACCGAGGAATTCACCAATCTCATTGTCACCACGGTATGACCGAGTCCATTCCATACCGTTGCCAGCCATATCATTGCATCCCAGAAGACTGTGATCTTTGAGTGAAGTCCCAACGGGCACTGGGCCCAGCTTGCCTCGGCCGATTGCTATGCCGCCCGAATTCTTGTCCCAATCCGCCAAATAGGGTCCAACGCCGCGATTTTTCTCAAATCGGCCGGCAGCCTTTTCCCATTGATCTATAGATGGCAAGAAACCGCCGAGCCATTCGGCGAATTTATGAGATTCAAGGGGTGTCACGCGCATTACCGGCAGCGCGGGGTCATCGACACCTAAGTTCACTCCCTCAGACGTCTCCGCACCGCTCGTCCACGAGGATCCGAGCACCGCTTCTGCATTATTCTTCGCGAACTCGCCAAACAAGCCGTTCCAGACCTTGTCCACCATGATGTAAAAGGAACGCTTGACCCTCGCGTCTCCGGGAACGAACACGAAACGCACCGGTTTTTCGCCGACCATGCACTCGATGTGCTTGTAATAATTCTTGCCGCCGATGTTGACAGTCTTGATTGGGAACGTGGGTTTGAACGGTCCGGCAGGCGCTCGTTTGGGCAATGTCAGCAAGGGTTCAACGTTCACAGTAAGAAGGAGGGTCTGCTCCTCGTGCCCCGCTGCGGATGCTACCAGGGTGAATTCTCGCCTTCCTGGAGCGGCTTCAGGGAGCACGGTCAACTTCAGCAGCTGTGCGCTTTCGTTCCCCGCAATGGCTTCCTCAGCGGTGACGTAGGCGTCGCCCTTTAACAGCAGGTGCACGGGTTCGGTGAAGTTGCGACGTTTGATCAAAATTGAAACCATCTGAGTATCGCCCGCATTCACATCAACCGTCTCAAGTGGAAGCAACGAGAAGCTGGAGGACGCGAAGTATGGCTTAAGCACTACCCAACTCAGCGCCCCAAGTAGGCCCAGCACGATCACTGTCGTCATTAGCCGCCCGAGCACGGATCGTTTCTGTCCCGTTCCCGTCATTGCCCATGGCGGTCCGCTCTCGGCGTGGGTGTCGGGCCGCGCCCAGGAAGCGCGGGCGCCTTTTCCGGGGGCGATGGTGTTGATCTCGGTCGCCAGGCTCGTCGGCGTCGGCGAGGCCGGCAAGAGCGCGGAGTCCATCGGGAGTTCGGCGGCCACCGCTTTGTGCAGGGCATGAACGAATTCCACGCATGTCGGATAGCGATCGTCCGGATTCTTGGATAGGGCCTTGTGCAGAGCCTTTTGTTCCGCCTCGCCCAAAGGATCGAGCTTCGGAATTTCGTGTAGGTGGCTCTGCATCAGCGACGGCAGGCCGCCTTCCTTGTACAAGCGGCGGCCGACGCGCAGCTCGAAATAGGCGGCGGCCAGGCTGTATTGGTCGCCGTGCAGGTGGTTCTTGTCTTCCCATGCCTCAGGGGGCATGTAGAGCGGCGTGCCGGCGAAGCTGACGCTCATCAAGCGCTGCGAGCCCTGTCCCTTGACCAGACCGAAATCCGCCACCCGCACATTGCCTTCGGTCAGAAGGATGTTCTCCGGCTTGATGTCGCGATGATAGACCTTCTTGCTGTGCAAATAGTCGATTGCTTCGGCGGTTTGACGAAAATACTTCAGGAGTTCCGGCAGCGGAATGCCTTGCTTGCCTTGCTTTCTGTAGGTGTTCAGGCAATCGCGCAGGCTGCCGTCCGCCAAATCCATCACGATGACGAGCCGATCCACTTCGGGCCAGAACTGGTGCGTCGGCATGAGGAAATGGTGGCGCAGGCTATTCTTGATTAGCTCCAGCGCTTGAAGTTCGCGTTGCGCCTCTTCCTTGTCGACGGGACGGATGATGATCTTGATTGCTTTTAAGACTCCGCCCGGCGCCTCCGCTTTCCACACTTCCGCGAATCCGCCCGTGCCGATTCTCTCAATCAGTTTGTAGCCGCCGCTCAAGATGGAGCCGCGGCCGAAGGCGCCGGTCGGGCTGGCGGGCGTGCCGGTGGGCGCCATGCTGGGGGAGAAGTGCGGCGCGGGAATGTTGTGCTGCTTGGCGAGGCGTTCAACTTCCGCATATTGCGTAGGAAAGCGGGTCTTGAATTGATCGAGGGGCGGGCGGTCGCCAAAGAGATGGCGGACGCGAAATTCCTCGAAGACAAGGTTGGCGGGCAACGTCTTGGCCGAGCCCAAGTCTCCGGGGAATTTCTCGACGTAATAATCGAGACCGACCGCCTGCCCATGCCGCCAACGACACTCCAAGTCCGTCTTGATCAGTTCGAGCAGAATCGCGGCGCGCGTCGGCGTCCCCGTGGAGGGCAGAAACCGGTTCAGGTCCACGGTCTCGCCGTTCTTCCAGGCTTCTTCCAGGGAGTCGGCCAAATCCAACAAGACTTGCCACTCCTTCGTATTCAGGTTTCCCAGGTCGCCCGACGAAGGCATGGAGTTCCCCCAAGTGGAACCGTTATACCATACCTGGTCAGTTTATTGCAGGAGTCAAGCAGTCACAAGGACTTGCGCTCGCACTCTTCGCTCGGTAGCCGAACTCGCAAGAGCTCGGATGATTCTGAATTCTTGCGAATTCCGCTACTTGGTGCGTTGTTTCATCTTTTCGCAGTAGTCCTTGTTGTGCAGCAGATGGCTGTCGCCGGGGAAGTAGTCGAGGCCGACGCGGTAGATGCGAATCGCCTCGTCCCAGTTCTTCGCGTTCATCGCCGGCTTGGCCCAATTGTCGACCGTCGCGAGGGCGCCGTTTTGAAGGTGATCCTGTTTGGGATAGGCTTTTAGACCCTCCGTGTACTTGTCCAGCGCCGCCTGCCAATCTTTCTTGTCGGCCAGATGGCGTCCCCAGCGGCCATAAGCGATCGCGGCGGCTTGGGCTTCCTGATCCGCCTTGGCGAACAGCGGACGGCAGATCGCGATGGCCGCCACGGCGTCCGCGAACTTCTTGTCGTTGGCCAGCTTTTCGATTTGCCAGGATGCATATCCCGCGCCTCGGGCCGTCACTTCGGACACGTCTGGGAATTGTTCGCGCAGGGCCTTGTAGTGCGCGATCACGGCTTCCCGTCCGGACTTCTCTCCTATCCTCCTAAGCGCCTCTTGCGTGTGATAACCGATGCCCGCGATGATTTCCCTGTCCTTGGGATCCAGGGCATAAGCGCGAGCCAGCACTTTCAATGAGCCGTCGGCATCGTTTTTGACTAAGAGCGATTGCGACCAACTCCGGTACATGCTGCTGCGCTCTTGAAGCAGCTCCTTACGGGCATCCGGCGGCAACAGTTTCAAGCCGGTCTCGACGGCGTCAAGGGCCGCTTCCCAGCCTTTGTCGCGCTGAATCTTGTCGGCGTGCCGGGTGATCCAGACGCTGGGTTTGCGAAATTCTCGGTCGCTTGGAAGGGCCGCGGCGGCGCGCTCAATGATCTTCAGCGCTTCCGCCCCTCGGCCTTCCGATAAGGTGGCCTCGATGTACTGAGACCAGACGACTTGATGATTATTGCGCAAGCCGTCCGATTTCGGAGCGATGCTTTGTCCGAATGCAAGCACGCGAACCGCATCCTCGAATTTCTTTTCCTTGCTCAGGTCCGGCCCCCAGTTCACGAAAATCGCCAACAGGTTGTTGGTCGCCGTCTGGTCCGTGGGATCGAGAGCCAGAGCCCCCAGGTAACAGCGGATGGCTTCGAGGTGCTGGGGCGGCTTGACCTGGGCGAAGGCAACTCCGCGATTGGAATAGATCATGGCGGCAATGCCGGGCCCGTCCACCTCGTGACCGTCCTTGCGGTCCGGCACAAAGCCGAACACGACCACTCCGGGTCGCTTGAGCTTTGTTTGCCAATCGAAGCCGTTGGGATTGGTCGGCTCGACCTGAATGCGCTCGCCGCCTTCGATCATGTCCAGAGCGGCGTGGCCCGGAAGAAAGCCGCTTCCAGGAATCGAGATCGCCTTGAGTTCCAAGCCCAGCTTTGAGCCGACAAGATAGTAAAGGGCCGTGGAGGAGACACAGTTGTACTTGCCCGTATCGAAGATCGTCGCGAAGGACGTTTGCTTGCTCTCATATCCCTTGTTCATCGCTGCCTTGTGCAGGACCGTCATCAGCGTCTCGCCGCGCTCACGATTGTTCTTGGCGTCCTTGACGGCTTCGCGCGCCTTGGCTGCCAGCTTGTCGTAGTGTTCGCGGTACTTGGCACGGGCATCCGCTTTCTCGATTCCCGAAGCGAACAGCATCGCGTCCAAGAGGAGAGCTTCATCGAATTTGCCTTCGCGGTTCTTGGTCTTCAGCTCCCAAGCCTTGGCAAGCAGTTGACGTTCTTCTGTGCTGAGCGCCGGCACGTCGCCCATCTTCAATTCGGACAGCCGGTCGTAAACCTCAAGAGGCGCCTGCGCCAAGCCATAGGACGGCTTATTCTGACCTTTTTTGCTCTGACCCCAAGCAACGCCTTGGGGCCCCCAGGCCATGCTGGCGAGAACCGCGACCAGCCCGAGAATCCATGGATGAACTCGATGCCATCGAGGTTGCTGAACCATGACGTGCTCCCCGCTACTGCGAAAATCGTGTTGGATGGTGAAAAGCGCCCATCGCGCCGGGACGCCCTCTTCAAGGCTAATTCACATTCCAGAGAGAAAGCGGACAAGGCAAATGAAAAAACTGGTTTTCTTTCGAGATCGTGGCGGAAAATACGTAGTGTGTGCAGAAGGAGAGTTTGGTAAAATAACTCAGTTCCCGTGGCTCAAAAGAGAAGACTAATGGAAAACGAAGTCAACATCGTCGATCGTGGCCGAGGCCTGCAACTGTCAACCAGCAGAGTGACGGTTCAGGATCTTGTTCCCTATTTCCAAGAGGGTTGCTCCCATGACGAGATCCTTCGTTGGATTCCGACGCTCAATGACGAGGAAGTCACCGTTGTGGAACGCTACTACCGAGAACATCAGGCGGAGTTAGACGAAGAGGACAGGCGCATTCGGGAACGAAACGCTCAGCGATCGAATCCGCCGGAGGTTGAGAAGATCCTTCAAGAAGGCGCCGCCAAAATTCAGGTGCTGAGGGAACGCCTGCTGCAGGCAAAAACCAACGGAGCTGCTTCTTGAAAGGAATACTCGCGGACGTCAACATCGAAGGGTACGTCGATCAGCTCGTGACTGTCATGCAAGCAGATCCGTGGAGGCTCTTCTGGGACTATTTCCAGTTGCGTTATGTGCGATTCCATGACGTCGGTTTGAGCCCGCAAGCACCTGATTCCATAGTTTGGCATACATGCCAGCGTCAAAGTTTGTTTCTGATTACCGACAACCGTAACAAAGATGCTCCCGATTCTCTGGAAGCAACCATCCGCATGCACACGACTTCCACGTCGTTGCCGGTATTTACTGTAGGCGATATACCGCGCCTTCGCCGCGATCTGTCGTACGCGCAGAAGGTCATTGAGAACCTGTTCATCTATTTGCTACAAGAAGATTCTCGGAACCGGTCGGCTATTCCTTCCTTGATGCGCTAAATATCAAGTCCTCCGCTTGAAAAACCGCCTCCTCCGCGTCCAGCGTCTTGGGCTTTCTGCGCGACCACGTGTTCCACCCTAGCCGGGAGCCCATGCCGCCGGCGCCTGGGCCGAGGTTGCAGCCGGGCACTTCGTCTTTGCGCAGGACGAGCTGAAACTCCATGTCCATCTCGGGTCCGACGTAGAGGCGGACGAGCTTCGTTAAGAGGAACAAAGCTTTGCGCTCGGGAATCGGGCTGCGGTCAGGCAGGAATGCTTGAAATTGCTCATAAGACAATGGGCCCAGGCGAATGCGGATCTTGCTTTGCACGTCCCAGATGCGATCGCCGACGATGACGTTGAGCCCCATCTGGTTGGGTCCGCCCAGAGCGGTGCAGTTGTCGGGTTCCAGACGAAGCCATTGGCCATGAAACTGAATCACGTCAACCGGCAAGCGCAGGTAGGCGCGCAGCATCGCTTCCAGGTTGACGGCATTGCGAGGCCGATGGGCGAAAAAGCCGCTATAGCGCAAGAGGGCCAGGTCGTCGATACGGCCCAGCTCGCGCTCCTGCGGCCTATGGTCGCGAATCTCCAGCGTGGTGATGCGAAGGCGGTTCCGCAAGGAGGGCGTGCTCAGCCCCATCAGACTTAAGAGGCCCAGGGTGAAGGGGTCGGGTTCGCGCTTGGCAAACTCCCTACGCTCGAACGGGAGAAAGAATCGGTACTTCTCCCAAGCCCGGTAAAACAGGGAAATGAAACGGTGATTGAACAGATCGAACCAGTCGCGCAGGGCATGCTTTTCCCGGCCCTTGGCTTCCCGGTCCAGACGCAGCAGCAATTCCGTGTAGTGACGTGGAAGCACGCCGCTGGGACCCGTCAATCCCATGAACGAGACGGTCATGGCCGGCAGTGGGATGTCCGCTGTGGGGCGTCTTATCTCGTAAATCGTGCTGGGCGGAAAGTCGAGCGAGAGACGGGCGTGTAAGCGCACCGTCTCCGAGGCGGGCGGGTTGGCCAGTCCCACGGCGCTCCGCTCCGGCAGGAGGCGCTCCATGACGCGCACAGCCTGGAAAAAATCGAAGACGTAGCCTTCTTCGAAGAGCCAGTCTTCCAGGGTGCGTTCGCGCGGAGTCCGCGCTCGGGAGCCGGAACGGCCGCCGTCAGTTACTGGAGCAGTCGGTTTGCCGCCCGTGGTGGCCATTTCTTAAAGGGTCCTTCCGCTTGTTTCGTCTTCGCGATCAACTGCGTGAATGAATTCACGGCCGCGTACATGCTTAGGAAGCGTTCCAGCACGCAGGCGAAGAGGAACAGGCCGACGCCGACGTAGTTGCGTTCATCGAATTCCAGCGTCACTTCCGTCCCACGGCAAAAGCCGATCTGCGGGCCTTGGCTCACGCGCCCCAAGACCGGCCGGCATTTCAGCCCGGTAATGCCTTCGATGACCTGCTGGTTGACGCGTGCCAGTTGCGGGACGAGCATGACCTCGGAGAAGTCGCATAGCCGCAGCATCTCCTGCAGGGCTTGACGGCCTTCGGCGGGATCGGTCAATGACACATGGTTGAGATTATTTTGAGCCAGCAAGCGCCAATAGGTGCCGCGGCGCAAGGGCGGGCGCAACGGCATTGTCGGCAAGTACAAGCAAACCACACGGCCGGGGACGTCGACCCCAGAATCCGGGATCAGGGCTTCTTCGGGCCGCTGAAAGCGGACGGCCCAATCGCGGTTGGAGCATGTGGTTTGCACGTTGAGCACGGCCTCGGCCGGCAGACGCGGATTGAACTCCGAATCAACCAAGGTCAGGTACACTTCGGTCCCCACATCGCCGTCGACGAAGGAAGGCCGCCGCGGCGCGTACCAGAACGCATAACCGGCGCGCTCCGTGCTTGCTGGGAGGCGATAGAACGGCTGAAAATCAATCGTCTCGCGGCGCGCCGGGTCAAAGGCCAGGACCGAGTCAACCGAAAAGACCTCCATTCCCATCGGTTGGTTGCGCGATGGGACAATGCGGTATTCCGACGTTCTCTGCGTCATCGCCAGAGGCTCGGCGCTTTTCGCGAATAAGTTGATGATCGGCGCGCAGCCGAGCAGAAAGGTGCGCTGGGTCACTCCCTGTTCCAGGTTTTCCTCGGCTCGGCTCAGGAAAAAGATCACTTCCACTTTCTTCCCGAATCCGGCCTCCGCGACGCGGCGCCATCCCCCCAGATCCACGAACAGGAACTTTTCGCGGAAGCTCATGAATTCGGTCAGGATGCGGTAGCCGAGAAACGATTCCTCGGGAATGGGCAGCAAGCCTTCGTCCGATCCGAGACCCACTTGAAAAAGACTCTCCGCGGAGGGCAAGGCAATGACTTCTCTGCTGCCGCTTGGATCCATCGATCGGAAGGCCACCTGCAGAGTGTGGCTAAAGAGCGCTCCATACAAATTGGAGATGACCTGCCGGTCGCCGCTCAGATGGAAGCGCAACGTGTCTAGAGCGAGGTCGGAAAAGGAATGGGGCGCCATGCATTCCAGTTGCAACACGACAGCGGCTACGGTGCGCGGCGGGACTGCCAACCCGGCTGGGAAGTAACTCCGGTACACCTTGGCGCCGCTCACCTGGATGGGCCAAAGTGTCACGGGATATCCGGTCCGCCACTGGCACGGAATCGGCTTCTCGCCTTGCGGCCCAAGCGGTCGCGTGCGCAGGCGTGTGTGCTTCGGGATAAGCTTGCCGGCGCGCAGGACCGCGGCTTGCGTATCGACGCTGAATTGGGCGATCGACATCGACGGAACCGGCGCGAGCAAGTGCGGATACAGGATTTGTAAGAGGGCTTCGCTCAGTTCCGGGAATTCGCTGTCGAGCTTGTGGTGGAGACGCCCGGCGAGAAGCGCGAATCCTTCGATGAAGCGGTTCAGGTGCGGATCGGCGGGCCGCGTTGGATCGGGGATCAGTCGACCGGCCTCGGCCGGATATCGGCGGGCAAGACCGCGGGCGAGTTCGTCAAAGCCCGCTAGCTCTCGTTCGTAGTAATCTTCGAGCGGTAGGCTCATGATTCCGTCGGCTTGGTGGAAAGCTGCAGCGTGAGTTGGCCGGTTTCCTTCGCGGTGGCATCAAACGCCACTTCCGGCGCCGGTTCAATCATCAAGCGAGCGTCGATGCGAAAGCGCAAGGAAGGCAATTTTTCGCCTTCGGGATTCAGCAACGTGACCCGTACATCGCGCAGCCGCGGCTCGTTGCGGATTACCGTTGCTTCCACGACTCGAGCGATGTCCTGGCGCTGCTGCGGCGTGATGGCCGGCATCGAGGTGATTTCGGGCAACCCATATCCCAATATGGAATTGCGAACCCTCTCCCGATTCTTGGCCATGGGGCCGAGCGTTTGCTTGGTGTTGAGCAAATCTTCGAGATCTTCGCGCACGGATTCCATCATGTCGTGAAGGGTGTAGCCGGGCTGTCCCCCCGTGCCGGTCTCCGGATCGGTAAGGCGATCCAAGATGGACGGCACCAGTTTTTGCAGCGGATCGACGCGGGCCATGGAACCAGCATAACGTTTTCCTACATCAAATCCAGAGAAGGAGTTCATGGCGAACGTCGCCGCGTAAGCGCCGCGTGTCATCCACGTCGGGCAGACGCCTCGACGCTCGCCTCGGAATTGCGTCATGACGCCTGAGCATTCGCCGATGTTGCGCGTCGCCTTGCGCGTGTTGGATGAATCCGTGGTCGTGGAGTCGCCGCGGCCGGAGGGACCGGTGCGGATGGACCAGGCGCTGCCGTTCTTCTGGGAACTGGATGACAAAGCCATCGGCGTGGCCATACGTCGCGCCGAATCCGAAGGGAAAAGCATTTCGTGCTGTAAAGGCTGCGCGGCGTGCTGCAAGGCTCAGCCGGTGCCGGTGACACCGCCGGAAGCGTATTCGCTGTACCTTTTGGTCGAGTCGATGCCGCCGCCGCGCCGCGACGAAATCCGTGGCCGCTTCGCCGACCGGGTGCGGCGCCTGCGCGAAGCCGGGCTTGACCAGCATTTCTTGCAGCGGCAGTCAGACTTGACCAAGGACGAGGCCCGGACCATTGCCGAACGCTACTTCCGTCTCGGTCTGGTTTGTCCGTTTCTGGAAGACGATAGCTGCGGGATCTACGAGGTGCGGCCCTTCGTGTGCCGGCAATATCTGGTGACTTCGCCTGCCGCGCTTTGCGTCGATCCGTTCAACAATCCGGTTAGGCCCGTGCCAATGCCCATCGCGGCGGCCGGCGCGACCCTGCAAGCGGGCGAGAAGTTGACCGGCACGTTCCAGTTCACCGTGCCGCTGGTGCTGGCCCTCGAATATGCGGAGAGCCGCCGCCAGGAGTTGGAGCAAACATTCCCTGCCCGCCCGTTGTACCAGACCTGGCTTGAGGCCGTTTCAAAGTAGGACGGTTTTGCAAACCGTCCGGTCGAACGGACGGATTGCCAATCCGTCCTACGCGTAATTGCGAGTTTTGCAATCGAGTTGCTTGCGTTCGCGATAGGCTTGCCCTATCATAGCGGCAACCGATTTCAGGTCTTGCTCCATCAAACTTTAAGGTCATTCATGGCTTCCGCTGCCTTGTTGGATTTCGTGGCCCTCGTCGCCCCTATTCCCGGCGAGACTCCCGCCGGCTCGTCCGTCCCTTTAACCGTGCGGCAAAAGCTCGAGTCGTTGCGGAAGGAATTTGAGCCCCATCCGGACAATCCTTCCTTGCCGCCGGTGCCCAAGAAACCTGACTGGCAGGCGATTGAGCGGATGTCGATTGACACCCTGAGCAACACGTCCAAGGACCTGGAAACCGCGTTTCGACTTACCGAAGCTCTGGTCAAGAATCACGGCGTCGCCGGCTTGCGCGACGGCTTGCATCTGCTCAATGAGTTGGCGGCTCAGTGTTGGGAGCGCTTGCACCCCATGCCCGACGAAGGCGAGGGCATGGAAGTGCGCGCGGAACGGTTTTACTGGATGACGGAACCGGACAAAGGCGCGCGTTTTCCAAATTCCGTTCGGGCCATGCCGCTTGTCAAGGTCAAGGATCACATTCTCAGCTACCAGGACTTGCAGTTGGCCATGCGTGGCCAAGGCACAATGCCCGCAGGGGCTTTTGAGACTGCCGAACCCGCGAGCGGCGACGTCGCGGAGGACTTGGCCCAGTGCGTGGCCGAACTGAACCAGCTCGAACTCGTTCTGGCGGAAAAATGCGCCCCTGATCCGCCCGCCTGGACCGGCCTGCGGCACGCGATGGACGAGTGTCAGAATTTCATGAACAAAGTGCTGCGCCGCATGGCCCCGGCGGATGCATCCGCTAACGGCGCTCCGGGAAGCGGGGGCATGGGGGGCGGGGACATGCCTCAAGCTATCGCCTCACGCGAAGAAGCCTACCGCCAGCTCGGCCAGATCGCGAATGTGCTCGAACAGTTGGAGCCGCACAGCCCGATTCCGTACTTGTTGCGGCGCGCCATTGAACTTGGGAAAATGCCCTTCCGGCAATTGATTCAAGAAATAGTGCGGGAACCGAGTCTTTTGGCCGAGGTCCAGCGTGAATTCGGCATAAAACAGGGGGAGGGCGGATCCGTTGCCGACTCCTCCCAAACAGAATGACCCTTGACCGGACAATCCTTCACGGGACAAACCTTCACTGGAGAAATAGCCATGAGTGCCGCAGACAAGGCTCAAGCTGCCCAGGCGGGCGCCGCGACTCAAGATGCCCCTTCCTTGTTGGAGGCGGTGATCAAAGCGACCAAGCCCCTGGACAAGAAGGAAGAGCAACGCGCCAAGGACTACTTCCGCCAATTCCTCGATCAGGCCGTCAAGCCCGGCCAAGTCGTCTCCAAAGACGTGGAGACGAACATCAAGTTTTGGATCAAAGAGATCGACAAGAAGCTATCGAGCCAGCTCAATGAAGTCATGCACCATCCGGATTTTCAAAAGCTGGAAGCAAGCTGGCGCGGGCTGCATTACCTGGTTATGCAGTCGGAAACCGGCGACACCCTCAAGATCAAGGTCCTGAACGTCAGCAAGCGCGAACTCTTCAAGGACCTGGAAAAAGCCATCGAATTCGATCAGAGTTCGCTTTTCAAGAAGATTTACGAGGAGGAATACGGGCAACTGGGCGGCGAGCCCTACGGCCTTCTGGTGGGCGATTACGAATTCACGCGCACCGCCGAAGACGTCGCCATGGTGGACAAGATCGCCAAGGTCGCGGCCGCCTCGCACGCTCCCTTCGTCGCCGCCTCCGCCGCGGGGATGTTCAACTTCGACCGCTTTACCGAGCTGACGGCGCCGCGCGATCTCGCGAAGATCTTCCAGAGCGTCGAATACGCGGGCTGGAAATCGTTCCGTGAATCGGAAGACTCCCGTTACGTCGCTCTGACGCTGCCGCACGTCTTGGCCCGGCTGCCTTACGGCGAGAAGTTCAAGCGCGTCGATGAGTTCGACTTCGAGGAAATGGTCGACGGCACCGACCACGACAAATACCTGTGGATGAATGCGGCGTGGGCTTATGCCACCCGAATCACCGATGCGTACTCGAAATACGGCTGGATCGCCCGGACGCGCGGCGTGGAAGGCGGCGGCAAGGTCGAGGGCCTGCCGGTACACACCTTCCCCACTGACGAAGGCGGCGTGGCCATGAAGTGTCCGACGGAGATCGCCATTTCCGACCGCCGCGAGTTCGAATTGTCGAACCTGGGATTCTTGCCGCTCATCCATTGCAAAAATCGCGATTACGCCGCCTTTATGGGCGCGCAGTCGGCCCAGAAACCGAAAACCTATTTCTCCGCCGACGCGAATTCGAACGCGGAGCTGTCCGCCAAGTTCAATTTCATCCTGTGCGTGTCGCGTTTCGCCCACTATCTCAAAGTCATGGCTCGCGACAAGATCGGCTCGTTCATGGAAGTCAAGGATTGCGAGCGCTGGCTCAACGACTGGATCAACAACTACGTCTGTGACCCGTCCCTGGCGGGGGATGAGACCAAGGCACGCAAACCGTTGGCGGAAGCACGCGTCGAAGTGCAGGCCGTCGCAGGAAAGCCGGGCTGGTACGAGGCAATCGCCTACCTGCGGCCGCATTTCCAGCTCGAAGCCCTCACCACCTCCATGCGTCTGGTGGCCGAGGTGCCCAAAAAGGCCGGGTAAATCTCTAGTACGTCCCGCGAGCCGAGCGGGACCCACGTAGCGGGGTGGGTCCGGCTCGGCTCGCCGGACTTACTTGGAATCGGGTCCGGCTCCGCTCGCCGGACCTACTGGAAGAATCTTGTCCGGCTTTACCCAAGGAAGTGCATAAACAAGGTAACAAGATTCCTGGGATGAGGCGGCCTTAGGGCCACCAAGCGATTGTCCAGTGGTCCTGGTCGATCCCGGGTTTTTCGAGCCGGTCCTGCTGTCCCCGGCCGACCCAGCCCATCCCCATGAGGAGGACAGCATCCTTAAGGAGATGGTTCCATGGCTGTTGACATGTTTTTGAAGCTTGACGGCATCAAGGGCGAATCCAAGGATCATAAGCACGGCGGAGAGATTCACATTGAATCCTTCAGCTGGGGCATGAACCAAACCGGAGCCCACGGCGCCGGCGGCGGCGGCGGGGCCGGCAAGGTGTCGGTCCACGACATCTCCGTCACCAAGGTTGTGGACAAGTCGAGCCCGGCGCTGATGCTCCATTGTGCGGCCGGCAAGCACATCGCTACGGGCCTCATCACCGTCCGCAAGGCCGGCGACAAGCCCCTGGAATACCTGAAGATCAAGCTGGCCGACATCTTGATCTCCAGCGTCCAGGAATCCGGCCACGGCGGCGGCGATCTGCTCACCGAGAACGTCACCATCAACTTCGCCAAGTTCTGGGTCGAGTACACCGAACAGGATGAGAAGGGCGCAGGCAAACCCGGCGGCGACATGGGCTGGGATGTCAAAGCCAACCAAAAACTGTAACAAACTTCTGGAGTTCGACACCACGAAGCCCGGTTTCTTCTGGAAACCGGGCTTCCGTTTTATTCAGGTGCCGGATGCGCTCAGGAACACCACCCTCCGCTGAAAAGATTTTCGCCGAAATCGATATGAGCGTCGGCGACCGCAAGCTCCATCTTAAGCTGTCGGTCGACCCCGGCCCGATGCGCCTTGTCGAATTGTTGCCGTTGGCGCAGAATCTCGCCAACACTATGGTGCAAGCAGCCGTGGAGGACGTCGTCGAAAAGGGCGAGGCCATCTCTTGCAAGAAAGGTTGCGGCGCTTGCTGCAGGCAGCTCGTGCCGATTTCCCAAGTGGAAGCCCGGCGCATCCGCGACTTAGTGGAAGAAATGCCTGAGCCGCGCCGCTCACAAATCCGCGCCCGCTTTGCCGAGGCTCGCCGCCGCCTTGAGGAAGCCGGAATCCTCGAAAAGCTGCTTGACCGCGAGCACTGGGCGCCCGACGGCATCGAGACCATCGGCCTGGAGTATTTTCGCCAGGGAATTCCGTGTCCATTTCTGGAAGACGAATCCTGCTCGATCCACCCCGATCGGCCGATCACTTGTCGTGAATATCTAGTTACTTCTCCCGCGGAGAATTGTGCCCGGCCGACTCGGGAATCCGTGAATACCGCGCGAATTCCGCTCAAGGTCTGGACCGCGGTCGCTCGCTTTGACAAGCTGCCGCCGGGGGAGCGCTTCATCCGTTGGGTGCCGTTGATCCTGGCGCCGGAATGGGCCGACGCCAACCCCGACGAAACGCCGCCCCGCCCCGGCCCCGAGTTGCTCAAGGAATTGTTCGAGCACCTCACGGGAAAGGACATCCCCGCGCCGCCGCTCGGCTTGGCTTGATCCCAAACTAGCCGAATTCGTGAGAATTCGGATTGTCCTGAACTCTTACGAGTTCAGCTACATTCCCGGAGAGATCTCATGTCCGAAGCGCTCCTAACCAGCTACGAAGAGCTTCCCTACGAAAGCAAGCCGCTCTATCCGACGCATCCGGATTGCTTGGCGACCATGGCGACCTTGATGGGGATGAAGCCCGCGCCCGTGGGCAACTGCCGAGTCCTCGAATTGGGCTGTGCCACCGGTGGAAACCTGATCCCGATGGCCCTGACTCTGCCGGGCAGTCAATTCGTGGGCATCGACCTTTCGCCCAAGCAGATCGCTACGGGTCAGGAAACAGTAGACGCCTTGAGGCTCAAGAACATCGAGTTGCGGCCGTTGAGCATTCTCGACATGGATGACTCCTTCGGGCAGTTCGATTACATCGCCTGTCACGGCGTTTATTCGTGGGTGCCGGCCGCCGTGCAAGACAAAATTCTGGACATCTGCAAGCGCAATCTGGCGCCTGAGGGCGTGGCGTACATCAGTTACAACACGTTTCCGGGCTGGCACCTGCGCGCGGTAGTCCGCGAGATGATGGGCTATCACGGACAACGCTTCACCGAACCGCAGCTTCGCGTCCAGCAGGCGCGGGCGTTTCTCGATTTTCTCGTCCAATCCGTGCCGAATCCCGAAAGCACCTACCATCGGCTTCTCAAGGAAGAGGCCGACGTGCTCAGGCCGGCGGCGGACACCTACGTTTTCCACGAACATCTGGAGGACGCCAACTATCCGGTCTATTTCTGGCAGTTCATGGAACGAGCGTCCGCCAAGGGGCTGCAATACCTGGGCGAAGCGTGGTATCACATGCGGCTCTCCAATCTTCCGAAGGAAGTGCAGAACACGCTGTGCGACTTGTCCGACGATCTTCTGCAACTGGAGCAATATCTCGATTTCCTCCACAACCGCAAGTTTCGCCGCACTATCTTGTGCCACGACAACGTCAAGCTGAACCGAACGCCGCCGCCCCAGTCGATTATGAACTTCTACCTTACCGGCATGGCCCGGCCGGTCGCGCAACAGCCCGACGTCGATAGCACGGCCACGGAGAAATTCACGGTCCACGACGGCACGACCGCCACCACCAATGAGCCCATGGTGAAGGCCGCTCTGATGGCCCTTCTTGAAGCGTGGCCAAAGTCCGTTCCGTTCGCAGCCTTATGGTCTTCGGTGCAAAGCCGGCTCCCCAACACGGCTCAAAAGTTTCCCCGCTTTCAGGAAGTCGGCGCCTTCGTCCTTGCCGAGGCGATTCTCCGCTGTTATCTTTCCAACCTCGCCGCTTTGCACGTTCATCCGCCTCAGTTCACGCTCCAGCCTGGTGAACTGCCGCTCGCCAGCCCGCTCGCGCGTTTGCAAGCCGCATCCACGTCTCCCATCACAACGTTGCGCCATGGATTGGTGGTGCCGGGCGAGCTGGACCGCATTGTGCTTCGATACCTGGACGGCAGCCGCAATCGCGCACAACTCGTGGAGACGCTTACCGACCTAGGCCAGCGCAAAGCCTTCACGCTCGAATTCGATGGAAAGGTGATCGAGGAACGTGAGAAGATTCGCGAATTCCTCAGCGACGGCATCGACGCCTGCCTGACAAGGCTTGCGCGCATCGCGCTGCTCATTTCGTAGTCATATAGAGGGGGCAGGTACGGGACAGACGCCTTTGTTATGACATAGACCGCATTGGCTGGCGCCGTTTCACGGCTGGGTCAACCGCACTCTTTGCGGGTCATTTTTCCATCCGAAGCGATTCGCGAACTCTTCCGGGCTGAAGAATTGCTGGCCCTCAGCGGATTGCACGACGCAAACGACATGGCGCAAGGCGTCGCCCGTGAGCCGGTAGTGCCCGTCGGCGCTGATGGCGACGGCTTGGTGCGGGTTTTCCTGGAAGTGCGCCAAGGTGCCGCGCAAGAGCCCTGTGTGCATGTCCCAGATCTGTCGGGAGGGGGACTGATATCCCCAATCGCCGCCTGCGACCGGCGTCAAGAACTTGCCGCCAGGCGAAAACTTGCCGGCCGCGGGCATCCCCTTGAGGCTGCGAATCGGCTTGTCACCATCGAGTTGCCAGAAGTGCACCGTGCCGCCTTGATTGCCCGGACGCAGGATTCCGCCCAGGGAAACGAGCGTCGTGTGATCTTGCCAAACAAGGGTTTGGAGCGGACCGTCATGAGCCTGGAAGAACTTTTGCGATGCGCCGGACTTGGCATTCGACAAGCGGATCATGCCGGTCTGGTCGCCGGTGGCGACGAGACGGCCGTCGGGAGACCATGCGAGCCCATTGACTTGGGACTTGTGCCCTTCGAATTCCGTCGGCACGGGTTTGCCGCTCTTGACTTCCCAGAGCGAGACGGCCTTTTCGCCGGCTGCGACGAGGGCGACCTGTTCGCTATCGGGAGACCAGGCCAGGCGATGCGGTTCGGCGGTCACCGGCAGGGATTGGACATCCTTGGCGCCGGCAACATCCCAAATGCGGACCGAGTTCTCTTCCGCGGTCGCAAAACGTTGGCCGTCACTCGACCAGGCAATAGCCCGCAGGCCTTTGGTAGGCAGCAACTTGTCGGGAGTCGCCTCGCCGACGTGCCACAGCTTCAGTGTGTTTCCGTAATGCATGGTACGAGCCAGGGTCTTGCCGTCGGGCGACCATGCTTGCGGGGAAACGCTTTCTCGGTCCCCTAGCTGGTGCAGGAAGACGCCCGTCTCGGCATCCCAAACCTGCGTAGTCCAATTCCACGGATGGATCGTGACCACGCGCTTGGCATCCGGCGACCAGGCGACGTCCGAGCCGGGTTCGTGAACGGGCACCACGAAAGACGGCCCCACGGTCGGGTCCTGTCCGGGCGCGGAAGCAGACATCTTGGCCTTGGCCGCTTTCGGATCATGGATCGCCACGCTCAGGCCGTTCTTGCTGTAGAGGCTCTTGCCGTCGGCCGACCAGCGATTCCACACATAGTTCCCAAGTGTGAGTAGCTGTCCAATCGGCTTCGCAAGGGGCTCTAGGTTCACGTCCTTGGACCCGGGATCGGCGTTCCACAACAAGGTCCCGCCGCCGTAAGTGCTTGTGGACGCGACCGTCTTGCCGTCGGGGCTGAAAGCCAGGAACCAGACGCCGTGGCGACCGGAGGAGATGAGCCGCCCGGACGTTGTGTCCCAGATCTGCACCGTGGCGACATTTTCCTTGTTCGCCGCCGTCGCCAGTGTCTTGCCATCGGGCGAGAGTGCCAGAATTTCGAGCCTGCCCTGGATTTCGTTCAGTTTCAGGGGACGCGTTTCATCGGTGGCGGGATTCCAGAACGTCACTTGGTCGTCCCCGCTTATGTAGGCCAGCATGCTTCGATTCGCGCCCCATGCGTAGAAATTCAGCCAGAGCCTCTTGATGGTATGCGTCTTCAGCGAATTCCCTGACTTGGCATCCCAGCTCCAGGCGTGAAAGCCGGCGTCCATGGAGACAACGGTTGCGTCGGTCTGCCAGCCGATCTCTGTGATGTGGCCCTGGTGCAATGCAAACGTCGTGACTGCTTTTCCCGTTGTCACATCCCAGACCAGTGCCATCGTGTCATGACTCCCGGTTGCCAGCATCTTGCTATCAGGCGACCAGGCGAGCGCGCTGACTATGGCCGTGTGCTTGGCGAGCGTGCGCAGGAGTTTGCCTGTGTTCGAATCCCAGAGGCGGACGGTGTTGTCGTGGCCGGCGCTCGCGATCCACTTGCCGTCCGGAGACCAGTCTACAAAGTTGACCGGCGTGTCATGACCCAGGAGTAGACGCACGAGGTGCAATTCACCGGCCTTACGCTGCCAGATTCGGATTGAGCCGTCTTGGCCGCCCGTGGCAAAGCGTTCGGGATCCGGGCTCAGGGCGAGCTGTCGGGGGTCGTTCGCCACCCCCAAGTGGCCGCGCGTTTCGATGCTCCAGCTTTCGATTCCCGGAATCTTCGCGGGCCGCTGCACCAGGGCCATGCGGCTGATCGGCGCGCCAGTTGGTTTCGCGATGGTAGGCGGCTTCGTTGGCGGATCGAGCGGCGATGGGCCGGCATCATTGATGACTTTCTTCTCGTTGGTGGATGGCAAGAAAATGAAACCCGCGCCGATGACGACCACTGCCAGACAACCGCCAAGTCCCAGAAAAAGCGGCAGCCGGCTCTTGTTTGCGTGCCGGCGAGGTCCCCATTCGCTTTCGTGCGCGATCTCGGTCGCTGATTTCCTTCGCCCGCTCTGACTTAGTCGCTGCGTGCTCTGTCCTTTCGGCGTTGAAACCGTTTTCGACACGATGACATGATCAGAAGGCACCGGACTTTGTTCCAGCTCGCGCAGGGCATTCACTACTTCCTGGGCCGTGGCAATCCGTTGAGCAGGATCCTTCTCCAGCAAATGCATGACCAATTCCGAGAGCTCGGGCCGCAATTTCGGATTGACCTCCACCGGCGCGGGCGGATCATGCATCGCGACCGCCATCAAGGTCGAAACGGCGTCATTGCCGTGGAAGGGCAGCGTGCCGGTGCAAAGACGATATAGAACAACTCCCAGGCTCCACAAATCGCACCGGGCGTCCACGGTTTCGCCGCGCGCTTGCTCCGGCGCCATGTACGACGGCGTTCCAATAATCGCGCCCTGCTGTGTGAGCCCGGCTTCCTGCGAAGAGGCGCGGGCTAGGCCGAAATCCAGAATCTTGATACGAAAATCAGAGCCGCGCCCGTCAGGAAGCGGGGTGGGACCGACGCCGTGACGCGCTCCCGCTTCCTGACGGGCGCGGCTCTGAGTCTCCAACCAGATGTTGGCCGGCTTGATGTCGCGATGGATGAGCCCGCTCTGGTGGGCGCATGCCAGGCCTTCCGCGACTTCACGGGCGATGCGCAGCACTTCCCGGAGGGGCAGTCCCTCTTCGCGGTGAAGCCGGGCATCGAGCGGCTCCCCTTTGAGAAACGGCATGACGATGAACGGGGCCCCGCGGTCCTCGTCAACGTGATGAATGGCGACGATGTGATCGTGTTCCAGTGCGGCGGCAGCGCGGGCCTCTCGCAAGAAACGCTGCTGCGCCGATTTGCTCTCGGCCAGATGCGGCAGCATCGCCTTGATGGCCACGTTGCGGCCCAGCTTGGGATCTTCACCCAGAAAGACGACGCCCATGCCGCCGTGGCCAAGAATCTTGAGGATGCGAAAGCCGCCCAGCCGCCCCAGCTCGTCGTCGGCCTGGGCCGGCGCGAGAAAATCGGTGAGGCTGGAATCGTGATCTGCCTGTTCGGGGACGGGCGCTGGCGTGGCCCTCGACTCGCTCGAAGGCGGCACGGTCGGCCGATCGCTAGTTGGCAGTGCACCCGAACGGCCTGCTGCGGCCGGCGGCACAGTTCGTTCATCCGTCATAGGGGGCGCTGACCGGACGTGCGGCGAGGAGACTTCGGGCGAGGAGGGGCCCAACGAGGAGGCACGCGGATGGCCTGTGGGCGCGGCCTGCGTCACCGCGGCGCCTCCCGGAATTCGTGTGACGGTTCCGCAGCCCGGACACTTAACTTTCTTGCCTGCGTACTCCTCCTTGACCGCAAGCTTCTTCTGACACGAGGCGCAGGAGAACGAGAGCATGTACACTCTCCGCCTTAGTCAACCGGATGAGAATTCGAAGGGTGAATTGTACCGCATGTTGAATTCGCCTGCGCGAACATTCTGCGAACCCGCCGACTGGAGCTGACTTGTTGATAACGCTACTTCCCGCAGGTGGGCACTTCGCGCTCATTGTTGGCTCCGTGGCCGCCTTCGTGCGCACGAAGCCCGGTTTACCGCACTGGGCGCGGTTCGTTGGTGGTGGCGTGATCTCGGTGGCCTACCTGGTGGCAATCATTGTGGCCACGGGTCCCCAGTACATTGGGCTCCTGAGGCGGGTCTTCAGCTTGTAAGAGAAAAAAGAGCACGCGGACAGGACGCGCACCATTCTTGACGGCCCATTACGCACTGGCGCCATTCGTTGCATCAACCGCAATTTCGCTTCACGACCTCCCACCTCCCGCGCCTCGTGAAACGAAACGAATTCGCTCCACGGACGCAACCGACTTACGGCAGAATTCGCGAATTCATTTCATACGTTTCACACCCGGAAACTCGTTTCACCACGTCATGCGTGAGGGTGGAATGAAAAGTATTGTGCTTCCGGACCGATCACGAATCCGTCCTAGGTTAGCTCGCCCATCATCGTTTGGAACAGAACTTTCCCATCTTGAGGTTTTTTGAGAAGCGGCCCATGCGCTTCGGACCATTCCAGCGACAGCACTAGCGGGATCATGAATGCTCCCGTGCCGTGGACGTGATCCGCCGTTCGCGCCAGCGCCTCGCCAAGGCGCGCTGCCGGCTCCACGCGATCCACGTTGACCTGGTAGAGCTTGGCGCAGTTCTCCGCCGGCGTCGTGACATGGTGCTCGCGGCAAACGATCGGCCGATCGGGATGAATGCTGCACGACTCGTTTTCCAAGAACGGACAGGCGATCTGTAGTTCGAAATAGCGCCGGCCAACTCCCTGAAGAGTCGCGTCGCGCGCTCCTTGGTCCGCGGCGACAATCGATCGTTCGCCCTTCGCCTCATGCGGATCGAGAAGCTCGGATTCCTCCAGTCGCCCGATCGCGTCGGTGAAACGGCGGCGTATGACCGACTGACGCTCAGGAGGCATCGCAGCCACAAGGTCCGCAAGAGACTGGGATTCTACTACGGATATCGCCACGAGTTGCCGGCAACAGGCGCCGCAGCCGGCCCGGCAACTGATCTCCCTCCCTTGCGACCGGGCCTGCTCGAGCGCCACGGCCGTCGCCTCGTGCGAAATCGCTCGCGCGGCCGGCAGCAAATCGAGCAGCGTGCAGTCTCCGCGCGGGAGCGGCACAGGGATCGTTCGATCCACATCCTCCCAGCGCAAGTGGATGTTGGCTGTAAGGGTTCCGGCGGCTGGCTTGGACGCAGGTTCGCTCATTTTTCCCTTTGCTTCGACAGGACTGGGCGGTAATGTATATCTATTCTGTAATTATGCTTCGACCTCCAGCGCATATCGTGGATTTTCCGTCTCGTGTCGGTGCATCTCCAGGTGCATCCTAACTAGGAGCCTCTATATGGGAAGCGAGAGCCTGCAACACAAACTGGATCGCGTCCGACGCCCGCGCGTCCAAATCACCTACGACGTCGAAACCGGCGGCGCCATGCGACAGGTTGAGTTGCCCTTCGTCGTGGGCGTCATGGCCGATCTATCCGGCAACCCGAAAGAGGCGCTCAGGCCGCTCAAGGAACGCAAAGCCATCACCATCGACCGTGACAATTTCAACGAAGTCATGGGCAAGCAAGGCCCGCGCGTCGCTCTCAAGGTGCAGAACAAGCTCACCGATGAAGACACCAAGTTGGCCGTCGAACTCAATTTCAAGCACATCGACGATTTCGAGCCCGCCCAGGTTGCCCAACAGGTCGGTCCGTTGCGCGAACTTCTCGACATGCGCCAGCGCCTTTCCCAGCTCTTGACCAAAATGGAAGGCAACGACAAGCTCGAAGCCCTGCTCGGCGACGTGCTCTCCAACACCGAAAAAGCCATGGCCCTGGCCAAGGAAATGGGCATCGGAGAAGCGCCCAAGACTGAGGAAGCCAAGTAGCCGCAGCCTTCAGGCTGCGCTAACGTCGCAGGTTGAAACCTGCGGCTACAACTTGTTGCGAGAAACGACATGAATGCCACCGAGCTGTTCAAGGCGGGCCAACTGCAGCAAGCCGTTGACGCTCAGGTTCTAGCCGTGAAAGGCAAGCCGGCCGATCAGGGCGCTCGCATCTTCCTTTTCGAGCTGATTTGTTTCACCGGCGACCTCGATCGCGCCCAGCGGCAAATCGATGCGGTCAAATACGAGGAAGTCGAGCGCGAAGCGTCCGTGCAAGCCTACCGCAAGCTGCTCGAGGCCGAACGCTTGCGGCGTCGCCTGTTTTCGGAAAGCCTCAAGCCGAAATTCCTGTCCGATCCACCCGAGCACGTCGTTTGGCGGCTCGAAGCACTCACCTGCCTGCGCGGCAATCAAACAACCCAGGCGACCGAACTGATTGCCAAGGCCGATGAAGCCGCCCCATCCCTCGCCGGACAGCTAAATGGCCAGGGATTCCAGGGCCTGCGCGATTGCGACGACGTCTTCGGGCCGATCATGGAAGTGATGGCCCACGGCGATTACTACTGGGTGCCGCTGGAGCAAATTGAATCGCTGGCCCTTAACCCGCCGAAGTCGCCGCGCGATTTGCTTTGGGCGCCGGCGCGACTGGAAGTCCGCGACGGCCCGGCCGGCGACGTTTTCCTTCCCGCGCTCTATCCTCATTCGCATGAACACCCCGACGACCAAATAAAGCTCGGCCGCTCGACCGACTGGACCAGCACGGACAAAGGTCCTGTCCAGGGCGTCGGCGCACGTGTGTTTCTTCGCGGCGACGATGCGCTAAGCCTTCTGGAGTGGCGGCAACTGCAAATGGGTTAATCTCACTTCCAACGCGGAGAGCGCAGGGAACGCGGAGTGGCTTAATCTTCTCAGCGTTCTCCGCGCTCTCTGCGTTAAGAGCCGGTTCAACTCCGGCAAGAGGACATACGATTGTGGCAACGCTGAATCTGAAAGCATTAGTAGGCAAACTGAACGCGACCTGCCGCCGGGCACTCGAAGGCGCCGCGGGTCTTTGCCTTTCGCGAACCAATTATAACGTCGAAATCGAGCACTGGTTGCTCAAGCTGCTGGAGCCCAGCGACACCGATTTGCCGCGAATCCTGCGCCATTACGAAATCGATCAGTCGCGCGTGTCTCGAGAGCTGACCCGCTCGCTCGATGGGTTACGAACCGGCAACGCCCGCCCTCCCGAGCTCTCTCTCGACATCCTCGATTGGATGCGCGAGGCCTGGGTTCTGTCTTCTCTCGAATACCAGTCGAGCCGCATCCGCTCCGGCTATCTCCTGGCCGCGCTCGTCGGCGAACGTGCCCTCTCCGCTCGGCTTCAAAAGGCTTCTCCGGAACTCGCCAAAATCTCCGCGGAAAAGCTCCACGCCGAGGCCCCGACGCTGGTAACCGGCACCGTCGAGGATATTGCTGCTCCGGGGGAAACAGCGCAGGCCGACGCCGGCACAGGGCGCCCTGCCGCTGACTCGAAGACCCCTTCGCTGGATCAGTTCACGATGGACCTGACGGCGCGGGCACGCCGCGGCGAGATCGATCCGGTCGTCGGACGTGAATTCGAAATCCGCCAGGTCATCGATATCTTGATGCGACGTCGGCAAAACAATCCCATTCTCACCGGCGAAGCTGGCGTCGGCAAAACGGCCGTCGTCGAAGGTTTCGCCCTGCAAGTGGTCGCCGGCGAAGTGCCGCCGCCTCTGCGCAATGTGGCCGTGCGAACGCTTGACCTGGGCCTACTTCAAGCAGGCGCCGGTGTCAAAGGCGAATTCGAGAATCGCCTCAAGTCGGTCATTGCCGAAGTCAAAGCCTCGCCGCAACCGATTATCCTGTTCATCGACGAAGCCCACACGCTGATCGGCGCCGGCGGCTCGGCGGGGCAGGGCGATGCGGCCAACATGCTCAAGCCGGCTTTGGCCCGCGGCGAGCTGCGCACCATCGCGGCCACCACTTGGATGGAGTACAAGAAGTACTTCGAAACCGATGCCGCCCTCAAGCGCCGCTTCCAGGTCGTCAAGGTGGACGAGCCGGACGAGAACAAAGCCGTCCGCATGATGCGCAAGCTGGCCGATACGTTGCAAAAGCACCACAAGGTCAGCGTTCTCGACGAAGCCGTTTCCGAAGCCGTCAAGCTTTCCCACCGCTACATCACCGACCGGCAGCTCCCCGACAAATGCGTCAGCCTGCTCGACACCGCTTGCAGCCGCGTGGCTCTCAGTCAGGCGTCGTTGCCGGCGCCTGTTGAAGATTGCCGCCGCGAGATCGACCATCTTGACATCGAGATCGCCGCATTGGAGCGGGAGACCGGTTACGGCTCGGACCACAAGCATCGACTTACGGAATTGAAGGAAAAGAAGGAGCAGGTGCAAAGCCGGCTCGCCGGCCTGGAACAACGCTGGGAAAAGGAAAAGGAGCTGGTCGGCAAGTTTCACGAGCTGCGCGGCAAGCTCGACAAGCACCAGGTCGCCATGGTGCAGCCAGACAAAGCGCCGTCGGACAAATCTCAAAGCGCTAAGGCAAAAAAGGACAAGTCGCCGCCCGACGCCAAGGATCGACTTAGCCCCGACGATGAGAAAAACTGCCGCGTGGAACTCGCCGCGCTCGAAAAGGAGCTTGTGGCGCTCCAGGGAGAGGAGCCGCTGGTGCTTCCCGTGGTCGGTGGCCAGGCCGTCGCTGAGGTCGTGTCCGGCTGGACCGGAATCCCCGTCGGCAAGATGGTGCGTGACGAGATCAAAACGGTGCTTGCACTTAAGGATAAGCTCGAGCAGCGCGTCGTAGGCCAATCGCACGCCCTCGAGGCCATCGCCCAACGCATCCGCACCGCGCGCGCCAACCTCACCGATCCGCGCCGGCCCATCGGCGTCTTCCTCCTGGTCGGCCCCTCCGGCGTCGGCAAGACCGAAACCGCAATCGCACTCTCGGAAATCCTCTTCGGCGGCGACCGCAACATGGTCGTCATCAATATGTCCGAGTACAAGGAAGACCACAAAATCTCGCGCCTCACCGGCTCGGCCCCCGGTTACGTCGGCTACGGCGAGGGCGGCGTCCTCACCGAAGCCGTCCGCCGCAAGCCCTACAGCATCGTCCTCCTCGATGAAGTCGAAAAAGCCAACGTCGCGGTGCAGGAAATCTTTTACCAGGTCTTCGACAAGGGCATGCTGCAGGACGACAAAGGCACCGAGGTCAACTTCAAGAACACCATCATTCTTCTGACCTCGAACGTCGGCACCGAAACCATCATGAAAGTCTGTGCCGATCCGGATACTCGTCCCGACGCCGCCGGCCTGGCCGAAGCCCTCCGCCCCGACCTCTTGAAATCCTTCAAACCCGCGCTTCTGGGGCGGGTCAGCGTCATCCCCTACTTTCCACTCACCGACGAGGTGCTGCGCGGCATCATCCAGCTCCAACTCAAACGCATCGGCGACCGCGTCCGCATCAACCACCGCGCCGACTTCACCTTTGATGAATCGCTAATCGCCACCATCGCCGGCCGCTGTAAAGAAGTCGAAAGCGGCGCCCGCAACGTCGATCACATCCTAACCGGCACGTTGCTCCCCGAACTCGCCGGCGAATTCCTCTCGCACATGGCGGAAGGCAAACCGGTGACGACGGCGCACGTGGGCGTGACGGCGGAAGGGAAGTTTGCGTATCGAGTGGAGTGAAAAGCAACTTTAGGCACCTTAAAAAACTCTCACTTAAGGGCCTCAGTCAGCCCAGTCGGGTCCAAGGACTTCGCCGGTTGCGGGGGTCACGGCGCTCCAGAAGGTGTTCTCAGAAATACTTGCGGCTAGGATTCGCACGCTCCCATCTGCCAATCCGACCAGCATTCCAGAGTGCGGAGTTTGAGGAATCCGAGGATTACACTCTGCTAGGGATGGAGCCACCTGGAACGTAAGGCCCGGCTGGCTCGCAGAAGTTCTTGGTGGAACCCCTTCGGTTATCGGAGTCACGTCAGTTATCGATTCTGCTCCAATCGAATCTGCGAAGGTAGGCCGATGCCCGTTTCCCCCGGGAAGGGCAGATCCCGAAAAAGCGGCATAATATACATTATTGCAATTGAAACTGTAATGCTCCCCGAATGCGATGGTATTCGACGTGCCATCCGAAATTGCCGCGGGGAACCTATTGGGGGCCGGTCGAGATAGCTCTGGAAAGAGCAGCGCGTTTGCCGCGTAACTCGTGACCTGATATCTCTCGGCAAACGCTTCCGCGGCCGTAGGATCTGCGGGGCTCACTAGCACCGAAAACCACCGCCCTGGTGCAAACAGGCCCTCGGGTCCGGCGCTTGACTCCAAATAGGGAAGAATCGCGCCGTAAAGGGACGTGTCTGTATTCGGTCCGATGTAACCGTCAAGACTTGGCAATTGATTGTTATGGCTCGCGATAAACTGCTGCAAGCCGAGTCCAATTTGCCTTAGGTTATTCATGCTTTGCGTGCGCAGAGAAGCTTCGCGCACTTTTTGCAAAGCGCCGAGAAGGAGGCCCAGCAGCACCGCGACTATGGCGAAAACGACGAGAAGTTCAATAAGGGTTAGCGCAGCGCGAGTTTTCATTTGATCACTCCAGAATTAAGCGGAGCCCCATGGGGAGGGCCACCCCTAGAGGATCGGTGCTTATTCGCACCACGCATAGTCTCGCGGCCTGTCTGCGCCAGGCTAGCACGGCTCGCGGCGAAAGCCAAGACCTTATCAAGATTTGGCTGTGGCTTTGACCGGATCCGCTCGCAACCGTCCCTACACCGCTTCCAACAGCTGAATTCGAATCTTCTTAACCTCAGCCCTAAGACGAAGCTGTTGCGTACGATGAAGAGAGGGGAGCACGGGAGAAGATGTCAGACCTTGCGCCAAAGCTGCGCCATGAACTCGATCCCGAGCTAATCAGACCGCGCTGGAGGAAGGCGCCATGAAGCTCAGGAATTCACAGCCGCCACGCACGCTTTGCCGTTTCGCCGATCCTTGGAGTGAATTGGACTACGTCTGTAAGAAAATGCGTTATTGGCTGTATACGCGACGAGAGAGAACCCGACCAGTGCCGCAACGCCCTTTGGAAGAATCCCGCGGTTCAACGCGCGGACGATTTCTACGGACCAGTCTTGATGAAAATGATGGAAGAGCCCCGCCGGCACGCGCGTCCAATCTTGGATCGGCATTTCAGAACCCTCCCTCAGGCATTATACCCGAGATTCGACGAGGCGCGAAAGGGACGGTGCCGGGAGCGAATCTGGCTTTCTTCCCGCAGTCCACAGGTTTGCCTTCCACGATTCATCAAACGGAATTGCTTGCAGGGCTCGCGCGCAAACCATTAACTCTCACGTAGCTAAGGGCTTCAGTCGAAATTGCCGCGAAATGGTTTGCAGGGCTGCCCAGGGGGGGAGCGCAGCGCAAATCATTTTGTGCCGGTCAAAATCGCCGCCGCCGGATTCTTGGCTGAAAGTGCATAATCTTGTTGGTAGCCGCTCCTGCGATCCATGCCTTCGGTCGCAGCGTGGCGAGGTCTCGGAATGCTTGCGATTTCCGTTACGCAAATCGGTTGCTCTGTCGTTCAAAGGAGTTTGTCATGACGGTCCAAAGCACCGACTTGGCGACGCACGTGAAGCAAGCCTTGGATGCTGTTCGCGCAGGCGACTTGGGGCCCGTTTCCGATCTACAGAGTGTGACGGAAGACCTCACGCCGCTCTTGGCCCCTTATCTGCGCGACCGCAACGAAGACGTGCGCCGCGAGGTCGTCCTGCTTATCGCGATGGAGGGCGGGCCGGCCGCCTTGCCGCTTTTGACTCGAGCCTTGGCCGACCCCAATCCCGAAATTCAAGAACGGGCGGCCTTGGCCTTGTACGAACAATACGAGCCTTCCCAGTTGGCAACCGAGCCCGCGCTCGGCGAGGCCTTAGCCGCCAGCGTGACGGCCGAAAATCCATCGGCGGCGGCGGCGTTGCTGCTCGCTTATTTCCCGGGGCCCGAAGCGGAACAGACACTTCGAGCCGAGCGAGACCGGACGCCGCCGTCCGCCGTTAAACTCTTTTCCTGGTCCGCGCCTGTAAACAGCGCATTGCCTGCCCGAGTCGCCCTCACCCGCCTCGGCGACGCCGTGTCGCAACGGTCGCTCATCCAAGCCATTCCCCAGTCTACACCGGCCGAAGTCGAGTTCCTTCTCGCCGCCCTGCGCGAAATCCAATCTCCCGCGCTCGTGCGCGCTCTGGCAGTCACACTTGACGACCCGCGCAAAGCGGTTAACATCTCCCATTCGGGTGCGCGGCTACTGCAGCGCCTGTGCGACGTGGCCGTCAACGCTTTCGTGCATCGCTTCGACCTCGAAGTCAGCTTCGACTTATCGCCCAAACTGCCGTACAGTCCGAATCAAATCGACGAAGTGCGCCGACTGCTGAAGAGCGAACTGCCGAAATAAGTTGTACCCTCGCTTCATTTTCTTGCACCTTCACAACTTTCCGTGTAACAACCGCCCACGCCAAAGGCTCCCTGTAAGTACGGAGTCCGCGTCCGAGGATTCGGGGCTATCAGTGGCTCGGTCGCCATTGGGCGCTTGGTCTGCGCGCTTAAACGGACCCATCATTTCAAGCAGACGGCATACTTCAGGAGAATTCGACAATGCTGCGTTACCTTGTGCCTCGTTCCCTGAGACGAACTCGTAAACCCGCACCTTGCAAATACCCGGTTCGTCGGCCGATGATCCTCGAATTCGAGCGCCTGGAGGACCGAACCGTCCCCAGCACGCTGACCGTGCTGAACAACGCCGACGCGGGGCCTGGATCGCTGCGGGCCACGATCGGCAACGCATCGAGCGGCGACACGATCGTGTTCAACAGCCATCTGCGCGGCCAAACCATCACGCTGACCACCGGGGAATTGGCGATCGATAAAAACCTGAGCATCGTCGGACTCGGCGCGGATCAGTTGGCGATCAGCGGCCATGCGGCGAGCAGGGTGTTCGCCATTGCGAGCGGAGACACGCTCTCGCTCTCCAAATTGACCGTTGCGAATGGCTTGGCCGATCAAGGCGGCGGCATCGACAACGCCGGCACGCTGAATCTCAGCCAGACCGTCCTAACAGGAAACCAGGCTGTCGCCGACAACAACGCGCCGGGGTGGGGCGGCGGCATTTTCAACGATGCCGGCGCCACGCTCAACGTGTCCCGCACCACGTTCTCGAACGACCAGGCGCAGGGCGGCGCCGACGGATTCGGTTTTGGCGGGGCGATCATGAACTTGGGCAACGCCTCCATAAGCGCTAGCAGCTTCACTGGGAATCAGGCTGTGGGCGGCGGCAGCGCCTACGGTGCCGGCGGTGCTGTCGCCAATCAAAGCGGTGGGAGCACGAACGTCGTAGGCTGTGCGTTCACGGGGAATTTGGCCGAATCGGGCCAGGGCTTCCTGGCTGCCGGCGGCGCGCTGGAAAATGAGGAAGGAACCCTTACGGTCACGGATTCCACGTTCAGCGGCAATCAAGCCCAAGGCGGCGCGCAAGAAAGCCTAGGCGGCGCCATCCTGAATTTTCTGGGCACACTCAACCTTACCCGGACTGTTTTCGTGAGCAACCAGGCAAGCAGCAGCAGTTTCGCGGAGAGCGGCGCCGTTGACAGCGAGCGCGGCCCCGCCACCATCAGCGACTCCAAGTTCATATCCAACCAGGCGGTGGGCACGGCAGGCGCCTTCGCGGGCGGCGGCGCCATCTCGAACGTGCGCGCCTCCATGTCCATCACCAACACGACGCTGAGCAACAACACGGCCCGCGCCGGAGACGAAGCTGAGGGCTTCACGAGTTCAGGCCAGTCCGACGGCGGCGCCATCTTGAATTCCCGCGGGGCGCTTACGATCGCGCGTTGCACATTCACCGGCAACACCGCCAAAGGCGGCGACAACGGCAACAACGACAACCCCGATGAGGTCGGCGTCGGCTTTGCGCTAGGCGGCGCAATTCTGAGTCTCCGCAATTGCACGCTTACCGTAAGCGACAGCACCTTCGCGGGCAATCAGGCCACTGCCGGCAATAACATCGCGGGCCCGGGCGCCCAGGCCGAGGGCGGCGCCATTGACAGCGACGAGAGCAGCTCGCTTTCCGTCAGCAACAGTGCGTTCTCGGTCAACATCGCGCGCGGCGGGCTGGGCGGCCCCGGATTTGAAGGCGGCATCGGCTTCGGCGGCGCCATCGCCAATCAATTCAGCTCGACCGCGAGTTTCACCAATGCGACGTTTACGGGCAATCAGGCAATCGGAGGTCCGGGCGGTGCCGGCGCCAAAGGCGGCACAGGCGCCGGCGGGGCCATTGGCAACGGCCACCCAGTTGCATTCGAGACGACGTTGGACGCCGCGTCGCTTACGTTGAACGGCTGCACGCTGATTGCCAACGTCGCCCAGGGCGGCAAGGGCGGCGCGGGAGCAAGCGGTGGCGACGGCTTTGGCGGCGGCATCGAGGAGGGCCTATTGAGCGCACCTAGCTCTCCGACGATGAGCATTAGCAGCACCTTGATTGCCGGCAACTTCGCCGTCGGCGGGAATGGAGGCTCAGGCGGCCAGGGCGGCAACGGATTCGGCGGTGGCGTCTACGTCGCTGCCGGCTCAAGCGCATGCTTCCAGGATTCGAGGCTGATTGCGAACGTTGCGCTGCGTGGCAACGGCACCGCACCGGGCCAGGGAATCGGCGGAGGAATCTACATCGATCCCTCGGCCGATGTCGGCGGCACAAACACGCTGATCTTCGGCAATTTCGCGTCCACCAGCAACAGCGACGTGTTCGGTCTGGTCCTGCCGACGTGCTAACCATGACGTGCGGACGATGGAGTGCGGCGACTAATCGCCGCACTCCAAAACTACATTGTCTCAGGATCCAGACTGAATCCCGAGCATGGTTTGGGCTTCGGCTTTGTAGTCCAATAACTCTTCGTGTTCCGGCCTGACCGTCTCGGTCGCTTCTGCCCCTTTGGCATACCATTCGTGCGCTTGCCTATGGTCGCCGAGCCGCCAATATGCCATGGCCAGAAAGAACCAGTCGTAGGCGTCGCCACCCTTGCGGAGCGCCATCGACTTGTTCAACGACTCGACGGCGCCTTTCCAGTCGCCCGCCCGAACGCAAGCGACGCCAAGCGTATTCCAAAAAGCGCCCGTCTGGGGTTGGCGTGACACCGCTTGCCGGGCAAAAGCGACCGCTTCCGGTGCGTTGACAATTTCCTTGTCCGCGCAGGTAGCCAGGAACCAAGCCAGTTGGTTTAGGTTCTTGCCGCCGCGCGAGCGCTGCACCGCCCACCGGTAGTTCTCGAGGGCCCGCGCGTATTCCGGATGTGCTTCCGGAAACCGCTTCTGAAGCGTCAGTTGAAAAGCGATGCGATGGTGTATCCGCCCTAGATCCATGCGATAATCCACATTTTCCGGATCGACGGCCGTCAAGTCCTCGAAGATATGGCGTGCACGGTGCAGGAGTTCCAAGGCCTGCGCGGATTCATGACGGCAGCAGTGAATGGCGGCTATTTGCTGGTACAGGTGAGCTGTTTCGTAGCGGTCAACCGGATCGAAGCTATCTTCCTGCAATATTTCCCGATAGAAATTGAGCCCCTCGTCGATTACGTCCTGACGCAAGTCTTTAATCATCGGCTGGAAGTGGTCCCAGCGCTTGTCATTGATCCGCGTCATCAGGATCATGGAGCCGCGAATCGCTTCGTTGAACTTTGCCTTAGCCCGCCTGCTTTGTGTTTGGGCGGCGACCAATGCCCTGTCCGTTTTCTCTTTCTCGCGCCAAACCATAATGGTGCTCACGGAAAGAGACACGATTGCGAGAATTAGTACGACGGCGGCAGCAGTCACGATCGGCCTGTGCCGCCACGCCCATTTCAAGGTCCGTTCCCGAATCGATGGCCGCCTTGCCAGAATGGGCCGATGCTCCAAGAAACGGGCCAGGTCGTCGGCCAGTTCTTGGGCCGAAGCGTAGCGCCTCTCCGGTTCTCGGGCCATCGCCTTGAGCACGATGGTCTCCAACTCCACGGGAACGGCTGCGTTGAGACGCCGCGGCGGGATCGGCTCGCTCAGGGCGAACTGCCGGAGCAACTCCTCGCGGTCGTTCCCTGGATTGGCTGGCTCCAGGGTGATGATCTCGTAAAGCGTTACGCCGAGAGAATAAATGTCGCTGCGATGGTCCACGAGCCCGCGCTTGGCGAGGCCCTGCTCCGGACTCATGTAGCGCAACGTGCCCACGACATCGCCGGTCAGCGTAACTCCCTCGTCGGTCCGGCATCGCGCCAAGCCGAAGTCGGTGATCCAGACGTGTGCCGCCGAGTCCAGAATTAGATTTGCCGGCTTGACGTCCCGGTGAACGATGCCCAGTTGATGGGCGTACTCCAGAGCCTCGGCGACTTGCTTGCCCATTTGCGCGACCGCCCGGAAAAATGCTGGGACGTTGGTCGACCGCAAGGTCGTAAATGGAGGCGTTGTGAGCGCGGCCTGCGATGCCTTCTGGAGTGGCATTGAGGGCGCCCGGCGCATTATTTCAACAATGTCGGCCAGGTTTTGTCCTTCGATGAACTGCATCGCGTAATAGTGAACGCCTCCATCCGTGCCCACCCCGTAGACCGGAACGATGTGGGGATGGTGCAGGTGGGCGGCCGCCCGGGCTTCGTTCCTGAAGCGCAACAGTTGTTTGGCGTCCAACGTCGCGGCAAACGGCAGCACTTTAAGCGCGACTCGCCGATTCAGCGAAATTTGCTCCGCCTCGTACACGATGCCCATGCCGCCGCGACCGATTTCGCGCAGCAAACGAAAGTCGCCGAGGCAACCCTGTTCCATTGGCGCCACACCTCGATGAGATTCTTCGACCGGCACCGATGCGCCCAGACCGGCATCCGCGGCCTCGTGCAAAAGATCGAGTTCATCGAGATAAGGCCTCAATATCTCGGCCAGTCCTGCAAGCCCGTCGGCGCTTAATTGGCCGCCAGCCTCTAATTCTTCCAAGTAGCGGTCAAGGAAATCAAGCACCTCCGCCGCTCTCGGAGTCGAGTTTTCCGTCGACTTGAGCCGATCCACCGAATGGGTGCTCATAACCAATCCTCATTGATGCGTTGCCGTCTGAGTTGATCCAGCGCGCGCAGCCACAGAACGCGCACCGCCCCTGGCGAGCGTCCCATCTGCCGGGCAACATCGTCGAACGACAAACTTTTGAGGTTCCGAAGCACAAGAACGTCGCGATGAGCGGGACTTAGCCGAGCTAGGCGTTCGGCCACCATGCCGGCCAGTTCTCGACGTTGCGCGGTTGAACTCGGCGAACTTCCGTGGCTCGCGATCTGAGGTTTTGGGGACACCGGTTCCGCCCCGGATGCAATCGAATTTCGATCGAGCGACAACTCCCGCTGGACACTGCGCCGGCGGGCGCGCACATGCTTACGCACAAGCCGAAGGAGGCAGCGCCGCACGATGCGCCGCAACCAGTGCAGCCACTCCCTCTCGCTCGTGCCGCGGAAGCGATCGAAGTGCCTGCTCGCGAGCAGAAACGCCTCCTGCACGACGTCGGAAGGATTAGCTCGCGCCTGAAGATGCAAACCGATTTGCGAGCAGATTTGCGTCCCGAGGTATGCGCGATAACGCTCCAAGAGAACACCCAAGCTGCCGCGATGGCCGGCACGTGCCTCGGCCAATAGTCGTTGCGGATCGGGCTGGACCGAGTAATCCACGGAATCCCATTTCTTCGAGAGCTAATGAGCGCTCGTACACTAGAGCCTTTTGTTGCTGAAAGTGTTACGCTTTGCTGGCGTCAGACTTGCGCCGAGAGTCAGCGTAATTTCGAGTTGTGAAAGGTTTCGTGTCTACACGGGCAAGAGGTAGAGGATGAAATGCAAGGGCACCGTTTGGCCGCCGTGGCGAATCGACAAGATGCGCTGGTCTTGAATGTTGCCCGCAATGAGGCTTTCGTTGAGGCGGATGGCGAGCGTAAGTGATCTCTGGACGTGTTGCCACTCGGAATCCTTGGCTTCGCGCATGATCTGGAAGTACACCTGGCCCTGCGGCATGGGCAAGGCACGAGGGGGATGGGCGACGTGCGTGAAGCGCAAGCCGGCCGCCCCCTGTCGATAGATGTCGTCCACCCGGTGCGAGCTGCCGATCTTCATGTCGAGGTTTCCGGGCTTGGTCAACAGCTTCACACATTCTTCAGCATCCAGAGGACTGCGCACGGCCAGGTACATTTGCCAACTCGGCTCGAGCCAGGCGGGCTCCAGGGACGCTTGCATGCGCAAGCCGGCGCCGACGAACGCGCGTTCCCGGTACTCCGGCTCTACGAAAATGTCCAAGAGAGTATCGACGTGCTGGCGGGCCTGAAAGAAGCAGCGGGCCAGGTCGTCGTGATCGTAGACGGGCAAGTCCGGCGGCCGATGCTCCTTGCCGAAGATCGCCAATTGGCCGACCAGCCGGCAAAGCTCCTCGTACGCTTGCAATGGATGAACTCCTTGGGCAAATGCCAGAACGCCCAAAGTGGTGAATGCCTGGTTAAGCTCACGGAGCTGGTTGAAGGTGAGAGCATCACCCTGGGAATTGCTTTCAAAGGTAATGCCGCGCGAGACGACCTGGTCGGCCAATAGCTCCATCTTCTTGCCGATGCGATCGTGGAGGGATTGCAAGATGCCGGCGGCGAGGGGTCGCCAGGCGTCACAAGCCAAGAGCGGTGGGAAGTAGGTTGCGTCCAGTTGTGGGGTTGCTTCAGCCCGGGAGGATTTTTCCAGACGCGCGAGCGGAATGACATCAAAACCGGACAAAGATTGCGTGGACAGGAGGAGCTTGAGGTTGAGCCGTCGCACCGGAATAGACTGCGCATTGGCGCCCGAGTTTTCATCCTCGAATTCCAGCGTATCAACAGCGAAACGGGCATCGTCGGCCGGGGAGCCCGCGACGGCGTTGGGCCGACCTAGATGAAACGAGGGTACGCCCAGGTACACGGTCACGCTGTTGCTTTGTTCGAAGGCGCTCCGCAAGCTGACGGGCTGGAGTGGATCATCCTCGGAAACCGCCACGATGGCGCCGTCGCGCAGCCGGGCTTCCAGAGTGCGAACCACGCAACGGTGATTGGTGAGCGAATCCAAATCCAAGTCCAAAGAGCGCAGGCCCCAGTTGTAATGGTGGTCCCACTTGACGTTGCGCTCGATCAATTGCACCCAGTTTCGCTGAGCCGTTTGAAAATGCTGCGGACGAAGAAACATGCCCTCGTGCCAGTGAACCGCAGGGCTGCTCATGGCAAGTCGATCTCCCGGAGAGGTAGTGGTCTTTCGAGAATCATAAAGGAGCGTTGCCGCACGTGCAAGGAAGTACAATCGATCTGAGCCGCATCGTCCGCATATCCGGCATCCTCCATTTAACCTTTCTTACCGATTCTGGGTTTCCGCTCAATGCCCAGCGCTACAAAGACGAAGCGTAGATGAAGGCATGGAGTGCCCTTGCAAATCCTTAAGGAGTGAGGATCATGGTTCAGAGCGTTTTAACGCGACGGCTTGGCCGGGTCGGTCTTGTCGGTGCGATCATCTTGTTGTCGATGGATTCCGAGGCGCAGGCGCAATGGCGCTGGTTCTGCAGGCCGCGTCCCGAATGCCCCCAAGACTATCGCGCGCCTGTAGAGATGCCAAAAGACATTCTCCCCAAGGATGGCAAAGAAACGGCGCCCAAAGACGTTTCCGAACCAACGCTTCCGCCATTGACCACGGTCGCCCTTGCCGACACGACGACCTCGGTGCCGCAAATCATGGGCGATTTCTTCGGCTACTGCGGCCAGAGATTCGTCACCGTGCCGATCACCAGAGTCGTCACGCAGACCGTTATCATTCCTCAAACCCCGCCGCTTCTGCCCATCACACAAACAATTCAGACTCTAGTGCCGGGCACACAGCAGGTGTTGGTGTGCGATCCGATCGCTTCGCGGGCAGGGTCCGGATTCAAAGTCGCCGACAACGAGAGCCCCAGGCCGGTGGACCGCGCCTTCTTCACCTACAACTATTTCAACAACATCCAAAGCAACGGCGGCTTTTCGCCCGCATCGACAACTCAGTTGCAGGGTATCACGATCGCCACTCCGGGAGTGGCCGTCGCGGGCAGCAACCTAAACGTCCATCGCGAGCTGTTCGGTTTCGAGAAGACCTTATTCGGGGGCGACGCCTCGGTCGAACTCCGCCTGCCTGTTTTCCAGAGCCAAGGCGGGGGCGGCACTGCGGACGGATTCGCCGGCGACGATTTCGGCGACCTCACCGTCGTTATGAAGTACGCGTTGTTGAATGATCGCAACTCCGGCAATGTCTTCTCGGTAGGCCTGGCCGTCACCGCCCCGACCGGACCGGCGATCAACACCTTCGAAGGCAACATCAACTCCGTGCTGTTGCAGCCATTCTTCGGGTACATCTGGCGGGGCGGGGACTTCTATTTCCAGGGCATCCACTCGATCGTGTTCCCGACCAATGCCAGCGACGTAACCTTGTTCTTCAATGACCTCGACGTGGGGTATGTCTTCACCACGCGCTCCAATCCGTACCTTGCTTTCGTAGCGCCCAACTTCGAAGCGCACGTATCGACGCCCCTGAATCACCGCAATGCGGGCGGCGCGGTGTTCGCTTCTGACGTCGTGAGCCTAACGGGCGGCGTTCACCTCGGGTTGGGCAGCGGCCGATCGGTGTTGAGCTTAGGAGTCGCAACGCCGATCACCGGTCCCAGGCCGTACGACGTGGAGGCGTTCGTGCAGTTTAACTTCCGCTTCTAAGACGGGTCCGTCTCACAGAGTTTGCAAGTCGCCTGGCCGCGGGGGCCATTTCTTGAAATGGTCCTTGCGGTTCTTGAGCCGGGCTACCATTTTCGTGAAGGAATTGTTGGACACATAGCAGGCGAGAAATCGCTCCAGCACCGAGGCAAACAGAAACATGCCAATTCCGGGGTACTTGTCGTCGTCCAGCTCAAGGGCCACTTCAAAGCCTCGGCAAAAGCTGCTCATGTGGTCTCGCGTCAACCGGCCGATCACGCGCCGGCTTTGGACCGCGATGACTCCTTCGATGAATTGCCGCGTGGGTGCGAGGTGCTGTTGGCCGGCTTCCGCATCGGAGAAGTCATACAAGCTCAGAAGCTCCTGAAACGCCTTCAGGCCGTCGCTGCCTTCGACCACCGAAAGATAGTTAAGGGAAAAATGCGAAACCAGATGCCAGAAGTGGCCCCGGCGCGGCCGTGAACGAAGCGGCGGGTTAAGGGACCGCAGACAGCGCGGGGCGTGGGCCAAAGGCGCAGCCGCCTCCAACTCAAATGCGATTGCGTCGCCGGCCATCCGCAGTTGATTCGGCAAGTCGCGATTCGTGCAAGTCGTGCTCACCTCCAAAACAGCGACTTCGGTCATGATTGGATTGAAATCCAGATCAACCAGGTGCAGCTTGACCACCGTGCCATGGTCCTTGTCGACGCGCGACGGCTCCCGAGACGCGTGCCAAAACACGCGGGAACGCTCCAGGTCGCGCGGATGTTGGAAGGAGAAAAACGGCGGGATTTCGCGTGGGGCGCCTTCGCCGGGGCTTGTGCTGGTCACGCGATCCACGGTGTAGACCTCCAGGCCGCGCGTTTGGGTGGCATCGGGCACGACGGGATACTCAAATCCCCCCGACTTCAGCGCTACGGGCTCGGCAACCTGCTTGAAGAGATTGACGACGGGCGTGCAACCCAGCCGGAAGGTTTGGAGGTCGATGCTCTTTTCCAGGATGTTATGCGTGCGATCGAAGAAGACGACGACTTCGCAATGGCGCTGCCAGCCGCGCCGGCACACCTCTTTCCAGCCGCTCAAATCCATAAACCAGAACTTCGCGGGAAAGACGAACAGTTCGGTCAGCAACCGATAGCTTAGTCGTGATGCGGGCGCATACGGCAATAGGCTTTCTAAAGTCTCGAACCCCACCTGGTGCAAACACGCCTGTGGCGCCAGAGTTACAGTCGCCGGCGCCGACTCTGGCGCAACAGGTCGAAAAGCCACTTGGAGAGCGTGATTGAAAAGCAGTTCATAAAGGGCCGGAAGAACTTGCACATCGCCGTGGAGGTGCAGCCGCAGGCGCTCCAGGCTCAACTCCGCGAATTTCAAGGGGCCGGTGCATTCAAACGTGAGACGCAAGGCGGCCTTGCTCCCCGGCGGCGCAGTTAGCCCGCGTGGAAAAGGGGCGGCATGAAAATCAGCGCTGGCGAGCGCGATCGGCCACAGTGTCACCGGATAGGCCGTGGTGAACTTGCACGGCAAACCGTCCACGGGCTCCGTGTGCAAGAGGCTGTGGCGATCAATAAGGAATCCATTTGGCAACTGGGCCCGCGCGGGATCCAGCTCAAATTGCAGGATGCCCATCGATGGAATCGGCGCCAGGTTGTGGGGATAGATCGCCTGCAGGAGCGGCGTGGTGATCTCCGGGAACTCATCATGCAGCTTGTGCTGCACGCTCCCGGCCAGAAGGGCGGCGGATTCGATAAGGCGTTCGACCTCGGAATCGGCGCTGCGGTTGGGCTCGAGAAGCAGCCGCCCCGCCGCGTTCGGATATTTCTTGGCAAATTCCTGCAGAATCTGCCGGAAGAAGAGCAACTCACGTTCATAGTGCGGAATCAGAGCTTCATCCATGCTCATTAGATTATCAAAGAGCGGTTTCAAAAGGGGTCAGGACCTTTGAGTTTAGAGGTGCCGACCCTTTTGAAACCGCTCACTATCTGGAAAAGCTTGCCCATTTCTCCGTGCGGATTGAGACCGGATTGATGAATTTGCTGTTATCTTCATTGTCCTGGGTCGATGAAGATGAAACCAGGACGGCAATCATGCCCTGTCACGGAGGAAACCATGGGCTTTCAGCTCAAGATGAGCCGTGTGATCCAGTTGGCGTTCGCGGGATTAGTTCTATTCACCGTCGGGGCGCCGACGGCCCACGCGCAGTTGCGTCTGTTCGGCCTGCCGCGCTGCGACCGTGATCCCTATCCGCAACCGTGCATGCCGTCCACCCTCATGCCTTCCAAGCCGTTGACCCCGGATGGCAAGACGCCCGACGTGCCGGCAGTGACCGAGCCTTCGCTGGCGCCGGTCACGACGGCTGCATTGGGTGACAACGCGATGTCATTCGGTCCGGGCTACCTGGACAACGCCATACCATTCACGCATTTCCGCCTGCGCTTCGACGCCGCCTATCGCGACAACCGTCCCGACCGCGCCGAGTATTTCTACCCGAAGTGCGGCTGCTTCGGCGGCAACGCTCACGGACCGCCCCTTTCCGAATCTTCCGTTGACTATCAGGATATCTCCGCCTACTTCGAATACGCCGTCAACAATCGATTCTCGGTGTTCGCCGAGGTCCCCGTTCGCTTCTTGAACCCGGACAACAACGACAACACCGCCGGCATGGCGGATATGAACCTCGGATTCAAGTATGCCTTTGTCGCCAACGAGCGGCGTTTCGTGACCTTCCAGGGCCGCATCTTCCTGCCGACCGGCGACGGGGATCGCGGATTGGGCAATGACCACGTGAGCCTGGAGCCGTCGCTCCTCTACAACGAGAACGTGACGGATCGGCTGACCGTATATGCCCAACTCGGCGATTGGATCCCGGTTGGCGGCAGCGAGTTCGCCGGCAACATCCTGCGCTACGGCGTGGGCGCCAGTTACGCCGTTGTGGACAGTGGCCGATTCCGCGCCGCTCCGGTGGTGGAATTGTTGGGCTGGACGGTGCTGGGCGGCCGGGAATCCGTGTTCCCCACGAACGCGATTCTCAATGCCTCCGGCGACACGATCATCAACGCGAAGATCGGCGTCCGCTTTGGCTTCGCACCCGACGGAAACACGGGACTTTTCAGCAACTCCGATATCTACATCGGCTACGGCCGGGCCCTTACGGGCGAGGTGTGGTACAAGGACATCTTGCGTCTGGAATACCGCCTGCGATTCTAAGCGAAGAAGGTTAGACCACGGATTGCACGGATGACACGGATAAGAAAAGGCGGAGCGCATCACTTGGTGCACTCCGCCCTTTTTTTGCGTTCAGAGGGAAGCTCAAGTCAGGGCAAGCAAACTTCGCGCGGATTGCTTCAGCGATTGCTTCATCGCCGCTGAAGCAATACTTCGGCCAGAAAGGCATACCAGAAAACGAGATACGAAAATGATTTCAGCGTGGCGCTGGGACAGATGCAATCGGGGGCCTCGATGAAACCATCCGGCATGTCGGTGAATGAATGTGGCAGGTCGGTAAATGAATCCTGGCGGGTTCCGCCCGAGCGCCAAGGTGGCGCTCCTCAGCGCCAAGCAGTTTGGCGGCGAGCTCGCTGGCGTAATCGCTTAGTATTCTGGTAGTTATGGCGAAAACCCGAGCTCAGCGCCACAGTTCCACACTCATATACCCCCACGCCCACCACCCGTCGCGTGTTCCTGAAATGCCAGCCAGCGCTCGCGAATCTTGTGCTTGATGATCTCCAGAGGCGCCTGGAAGACATCGGCGCCGATCACCCAGTCGCATCCCTGGAATTTGCCACGGATTCTTGCCCGAGCGAGCAGATCCGCGCGCTCCGTCGAGTTAAGTGCGGCATCGTCACGAATGGCGTCGTGGAAGCGAATGCCGAGAAACCGGACCTCCCCCATGGTGCTCACGGCCCGTTCGCGCATGGTTCCCACCGCGCCCATCGTGAAAAAGTCCGTAACGCCTGGCACGGGTTGAACCGTTTCGGGCGCCACCGTAACGGTTTTCTCGAACACCTTGATCTCAGCAATCGTCGAATAAGGGATTTCCTTGCTCACCTTGCCCGAGGCTTCCACGACGGCAAACCGGTCCTTGCCGATGCGAAGCTGCTTCCTGCCGAACAGAAACCGCCGGCAGCCGACCCCGAGAACTACCAGCGCCAAGCAGACGCCGACTAAGAGCGGAACACTGCGCAGCGCAGGAAATCGAGTCGCCATAGCGCCCATGATGACGATGGCCACCACGATTACGACGCCCAGAAGAGCGAATCCGAGAGTGAACGACTCGGCGCTCCAAATCACCTCGTTCTCTTCTGCTTGATTCTGCATTCGAATTCCACCCGAAGCTTTCGGTCGTCTCAAGAATCCTAAAGCGGGGACCAGTCCCCGCACTCCATATGTTCGAATCTAGCATGCGGGCGCGGTGTGTGGACCTGGGCGGCCTATTCGCGGATGGATCGAGCGACCCAAATCTGCATACAGGTACTTGCCAGATTGCATGGCCTAATGTACACTGATCCGAAATTCGTGATGTTTCGGATTGAGGCTTGGAAGTCGCGGACAACAAGGGCCAGCCGGTTTTCTCGATGCGAAGGACGCGCCGCATGAACAACAATCGACAGTTGCTGGAAAGCCTGCGATTTGATTATGAGGCCAGCCGCATCGGGAACTCGTTGGCGATTCACGCTAATTGCTTTGAGTGGCTTGCTCGCCTCCCCGAGGACTGCTTGCACGCGATCGTTACCGACCCGCCATATGGAGTGAAAGAGTACGACGTCAATCAGCTCGCGAAGCGGGCCAACGGCAACGGTGGAATTTGGCGGATTCCGCCGTCATTCGATGGCCATGTCCGCTCGCCGCTTCCGCGATTCACTGCGCTCGACCACGACGAGCGCCGCCGGCTCTACAACTTCTTTGTGACATGGGCTAAACTTGTTCGCCGCGCATTACTGCCGGGGGGGCACGTCTTCATTGCCACCAATGCCTTCATCGCCCAGTTGCTTTATGACGCCCTCGTGGACGGCGGCTTGGAGTTTCGCGGGCAAGTCATTCGGTTGGTCCGGACCTTGCGCGGCGGCGACCGTCCGAAAAACGCGGAGGAAGAATTTCCCGGCGTGTCGTCAATGCCGCGCGGCTGCTACGAACCGTGGGGGATATTCCGCAAAAGCTTGCCGACCAAGATGACGGTGGGAGAGTGTTTGCGCCGGTACGCGACTGGTGGGCTGCGCCGAACACAAGACGACAAGCCATTCGCCGACTTAATACCGAGCGAACGAACTCCGAAAAAAGAACGGTTAATTGCGACTCACCCAAGTCTCAAGCCGCAAGATTTCTTGCGTAAACTGGTCTACGCTTCGCTTCCCCTGGGCAAAGGGACCGTTCTTGATCCGTTCATGGGTTCGGGGTCAACGGTTGCCGCTGCGGAGGCGCTCGAAATTTCATGCATCGGCGTCGAACGTCACCGGGAGTATTTTGAAATCAGCCTGAAGGCGATACCAAAGCTCGCGGCTATTGTCGTTCCGCAAGCCGGTGCACTACTGCCCACATGCGGAGCAAGTTCGGATGAAACTTGGGGATTGCTGCGCCGACGAAGTAACCCACAATGCTGCTAAAATCTGCGGGCATGAGGATCGATTCCAGGCCTCGCGTGCAGTGCCTGGTTAACAAACTCCAGGAAGGACGTGAAACTCGCTATCGCTTTGCTTGCATGTTGCGAAACAGGTTGATTCGGGACTTCTGCCGGAATATCGAAAGCCTGCGGCGCCTGCGGCAGGAATGCCGGAGTTCAGTCGCTACTTGCCACGCTTCGCAGCAAAACAGCCTTCGATGGTCTTGATGAGAGCGGATTGTCGGTCAAAACGTCTGCTCTTATCATTGGCACCACGCTCCATTGCTTGCACATAGGTCCTCACTTCATCGGACACTTTCGCCTTTTCGTCAGACTTGAGCAGTTCAATGTCGTCTGCAAAATCGACTAATGCCGTTCTGAGAGATTTCAGCCTGTTTTCCACAAACGAATGCGTTCTCAAAAGAGTGCCTATGGCGATAAAAAGCGTGTAGAAATCTGTCTTGTTGCTCCATCGACGATCCTTGATATCAGGGAGAACGGCCTGGAGGAGTTTTAGAGTGCTATCGAAGAGTTTGGCCACAGATTTCTGGCTCGGAAACTCGTCCTCGTAGTCCTCGTACTGAGCGTAGTAGTCGTTTATGATCTCCGCAGCACCGCCTTGAGGGCCATGCAGGAGTCCGATGAAAAGTTCGCTGACAAACTCCAAATCGCCCATGCGACGGATCGCTTCAGCCGTCACGATTCGATTCTCGGCCCAGTATTCGTTGTCAGCATACGCGGTAATCATTTGGATAAAGGGACCTTGGTAAATGGCATTCCGGAGTTCTTGAGGCTTGAGGGGCGTCAGATACTTATTCAGGCGCGCAAAAAGATCACGGATTTCCGCATCGTCGCTTGTGTCCAAATAGCGCACCGCAAGACGGTGCCCAAAGAATGTTCTCTTCTCTGCTGCGGTTAGGTCAGAGAATCTCTTATTCGCCCACGGCGAGTTCGCATCCAGCTTGCCCAAAGGGAAGCTGTTGTATTCCAGTTCTTCCGATTCCGTTTCGGCACCTAGAAACTGAAGAATCGAGCGCATGCGTTGCTGGCCATCCACGATGGCGAATGTCGTCTTGCCGTCGGCTTCGACGATCTGTTGGACGTAAATCTCTGGGATGGGTAGCCCCATCAAGATCGATTCGATCAGATAGCACTTCTGACGCTCCTTCCATACGGGCTTTCGCTGGTAAGGAGGCTTGATCGTAAGAGATCCGTCGATGTAGCGTTCTCGGAACCAGCTTATTGGCAATTCGCTCGAGTTGTACTTCATGATTTTCTCCCAAGTCCTTCTTTGACCTGCCGCAGGCTGTCCACGTGGTAAATGATCGCGTGATCCCACGTCCGGTACAGCCAACCACTAATATCTAGCTTCTCAAGACCGCGCACTTGAGATAACGAACGAAATGCGTCAAACCATTGTGATCGAATATCTCGCATCGGACGAAGCAAATACAGTGAACGTAACCCTCGATTATCAGCCACAAGGTCGTCCCGCGCTAGGGCTCCCCACCAAAGGTGCTTTTGCATCGCCGCGACCCATCGCTTTTCATCGCCATTCATATTCCGTGTGTGGACGAAATAATGCCACTCCAAAACCGAATACCAGATAGCATCGAACAGTCCTTCAGCAACCATTAGGACATCGACGTCCGAGCGAGTTGCAGAATATTGATTCGGAAAGCTGTCCGGTGCAAGGCTATATCCGCTTTTGCCGCTTCCTATCACGATAATGTCCTGGACCGGTATTCCGAGTCGCACAGCAAGATGAGTTCGCATCCTGTCGTAAGCGGGTGGATCACCTTCAAAGACAAAGGGCAAACCTGGGAAAACTACGCCAGTCACTAGCTTTTCCAGCTCGCTGTCTCGGGTCGATTGCAGCAACTCGGTAAACGCTTTGACTGTAGGGAACGTCATTGCGACTCCACGCGGTCACCGACGATCGAGGCAGCGCGCGTCTCAGTCGCCACGTCTTGAAAAGCCGCCTCCGTAAGCTAAATATACAAGCCGGTGGTTGAGTTGCGACACCGCCGCGTGCGACCCACGAGCAAAGGTGCAAGTAAATGCCAGAACTCGCAGAAAAGCCTCGCTTCACCCGGTTTCCGGTTGTCTCCTTAGCGGCCGAGTATTTGGTGATGGGGCACCTGATGCGCCGCAACGTGCTGGCATACAAGGCGCCGCCCAACAACGAAGGCTATGACCTGATCTGCATCCATCCCAATCCGAAAAAGAAGGTCCATCCGATCCGCGTCCAAGTGAAAAGCCGCATGGCCACCGACTGCGATCGCGGGTTTCCGGTGAGCGCGAAAACGTTCAAGTCGTTCGACTACTTGGTCATTGCATTTCTCAACGTGGGCTTCTACTTCGACAAAGCGAAACGCAATGCATGCCGCACCGGCGCAAGTGAGCCGGAGTTTTACACGTTCCCTCGCGCTTTCATCAGAAAACATCATGATACCTCGAGTTCCTGGGAGAAAGTGATCACTCGTGGCCTAAGGATTGAAGAATACAAGAACGGCGACGGTTTTGAGCAAATTGCCCGTGCTCTCCATGTTCCTTATCCGGAAAAAAAGATTCACACGACTTGAGCGAAGGGGATCGGAGTTGAAAAATCTGCACGATGCGTACCGAGCCATGTGGGCTTGAGCATTCATGCGGCGAGGCTTTGAGGAGCAGGCAGTGACGCACAGATCCTGAACCCTATTCCCTGGAGAGTCCCATGCATCGCCTTACGCTTCTGATGGTGGTATCTTTTGTTGCGGCCGAGCAGACAGCAAAGGCGGATGAGATGGCCGGCCGCATCAAGAGTGTCGCCTCCAAGCATGTCGTCGTGACCGACTCCCAAAACAGGGACAAGAGTTTTCAACTCACGCCGGCCACCAAAGTTATTCTGCCGCACAAGTTGGGGACCGCCAAGGACTTGAAAGTGGATTACCGAGTTCTTGTGCACTACGAGACCCAAGAGGGGGTCGCCGTTGCTAAGGAGATCGAGGTTGAGGGCATAAAGCTCAACGTAGTTCGCATTGATCCGAAAGCGAATCGGATCATTCTAAGAGACAAAACAGGAAAGGATGTCTCCGTTCCGCTGCAGCCGGGCGCCATGGTGAAGATAGACGGCGCGGAAAAAAGGTTGGCCGATCTGCGGCCAGGAGACAAGGCAAGTATTTTCTACGAAGAGCATGAAAAGGAAAAGGTGGCCGTGCACATCGAGGCCAAGGCCGAAAAGGCCATGATGCACGGAGTGCCTGAGGAGCAGAGAATCACGCCGGTGGAAGACGAAAGGTTCCTTCGAGTCAAGGTTTTTTACGGGACCGATCGGAATCCCGTCGATGCCTCGCACCCCGAAAAACCCCGGGCCAAGCACGGAGGCCTATCGAATTTGTTCTTTTGGGGACTGCTCACAGGGCTTGGGCTCGCGGCTCTTTCCTGGCTGACAGTTTTGTTTTTCTCTTGGAAAGTCGGGACACAGGGACGTACCATTGGCATCACGATCGCGGCTGTGTTTGGCGTTCTCATGATCCTAAATCAGCGCCTCTCACCCGACTCAGCAAAGCTTCTCCGTACGGGGCTGTGGTTCGGAAGCGATCGCGACGACCTGTCGTTTGGCGTATGCGAAGTGACCATTCCCAAGTCACACAAGCACGCGGAACTGGAATCTCCGCATATCATCCGTTTGGAGTTTCACGAGGATCCTGCCAAGCACGTCATGTTGCAGAAAGTGGAAAGCCTGGCCCAGGATGCCTTTTTCGCACAACTGAGCGACACGGTGAATGCATCGAGCAAGAAAGACGCATTCGTGTTTGTGCATGGCTTCAACGTGTCCTTTGAGGATGCCGCCCGGCGCACCGCTCAGCTCGCGTACGATTTGAAGTTTGAAGGCGCTCCAGTTTTTTTTAGCTGGCCTTCACAAGGATTGTTCCTGGAGTACACCGTGGATGAGGCCAACGCGGAATGGACGATACCTCACCTCAAGGCGTTCCTCAAGAGCGTGGCGACAAGGTCGGGGGCACAGATTATTCATCTGATCGCTCACAGCATGGGGAACCGCGCCTTGACCCGAGCGCTGCAAGGACTTATGGCGGAAGAAGCCAAAAACCCGCCCCGATTTAGCGAGGTGATTCTCGCGGCGCCAGACATCGACGCTGATGTGTTTAAGACCCAAATCTTTCCGGGAATTAGCAGTGCCGCTCAGCGGCTAACGCTCTATGCTTCGTCCCGCGATCGTGCTCTTCAATTGTCCAAGCAAGTACACGGGTATCCCCGGGCCGGAGAAAGCGGCGACGATATCGTAGTCATGCTCAAGATGGACACGATCGACGTCTCCAACGTCGATACGAGCCTGATAGGGCATTCCTATTACGGGGATAACAATTCGTTTCTTGCCGATGCTTTTTACTTGATTCATGGGGGACTCCCGCCGGAAAGACGGGAACGCCTTCGCTCTGTCCCTCTAGGAAGTTTGAAGTATTGGATGTTCGCGCCCTAAGAGTGGTCCCCGCCGCTCGGCGCGGGTCAGGGACATGCGCTGACTCGACGATGTAAAATGTCCGGGGCGATCAACTCGTGAATGGCGTTGCGGAAGTGCGCGCGAATTGCGTCGGCCTTGTCGGAATCGATCTCGGATAATAATTCCCACTTCGGCCCGGCGCCCAGCCGCAACATTATCCGTCTCGACGTGGTTGGTTGGTCGAAGCAGCGTTGCGGGCCGTGCGTGCCCAAAGAGGACTTTGGGCACGAGGGTAACCAGACCGAATGTGGGTGCACGACCCGGTTTGTAGTCATGCGGCTTGCCGATAGGGGCGTTGTCCGGTTTCTTTGTTTTGCCGGGCTTGCCAAAAGTGTGCAAGCGGTTTGGCGTCGCTGAGGTGGTCGGCACGTAGTTGCAGCAACGCTTCGG
>JACPZP010000025.1 GCA_016195405.1 Planctomycetota bacterium
GAGTTCTCCCGCTCACTTCGACATCCTATAAGAGAAGGTCTCCGGACAGGGAAGGGATAGCGCATCGGGCGAGCGATCGCACCGTGTTGCACGCTCGGCTCCCGTGCCGCTTCTCGATCCCCTCCGGCGTGGCGGGAACTAATCTGAGAAAAACTGCTCACTACGCGAGGGAAAACTGCGACCCGTTACACGATCTCAACGCGGGTGACCTGCTCCCTTCGCTCCACAGGCATTACCCCGCTTCACCGCTACTGCGGAGCAGTCCGCCCCTGAGTTGGCGCATCGGTACTTTCGGCCTCGCGGAGCCTCCGCTTGTGCCTCTTCCCTTGCCATCGCCAGCCAGGTTCTCAAGTTCCGTACGAAAGCCCGGAATAGATTCACGCCTCCTGTACACCGGACATCGCATGGCCAGTAAGTAGGTTCCTTCCATGCTGTTCCCGGAGCAAGGGGACGACTCCGGTTTTGATGCCGTCTGAGTTGATTTCGATGCGTCATCAGAGGTTCATTTGCATTCGTCTCTCTATCCCACACATGACGTGATCAAAGCCACGCCTTTTAACCGAAACGTTCACCACCGCGGCCTTTGACCGAAGCAGCTTCCGGCAGTTTGAAGCCTCCTCCCACAAGGCGGCTCCGAAGGACCTCCCTTCATCTTTCGTACAGCATCGCGCCTCCCGGCGCGTTCTTGACACAAACCCCCAGTCAACCGACGGACTTGCCGAGGAGCCTTGTCCAGGTGGCGAGGCAATCAGTCGACGGCTGGAACCCTGGGCACAAGAATCCGCAGCAGCTCCACGTCCGTCATCACGGCGATGTTCTTCTCCCGGCAGAACGTCGTCACGTTCGGCTGAAACAGGTCCCGGTCCAAGGTACAAAGCACGTCCGCTTGACCGTCCACCGCCGTGTACACCACTGGGTCGTCGTCGGGATCGGACAACACTACTGGTTCCCTCACGACTGCATCGACAAGCTCAGAAACTTGCCGGAGATATTCGACGTGTTCCGCAATCTCCAGGTCAGTGAGGCCATGCCGCACCAACAGGCGGGGATACCGAAGTACGCGTTCCGTTTCATTCAGGAGGAACGGAGAGATGATCAATTCGTGGGGCCCGCTAACGATAGCCAAGAGGACTTCGCGGGCAGGTCCCCGAGATTTGGCGTTTGCCCGCACCAGGATGCCCGTGTCAAGGACGATCCTCACGATCGATGGTGCCGAACGTGATCAACCGCTTCGTCAATCAGTTCGTCGAGTTCGGCCTCCGGGACATCTTTCAGTTTTGCCGCGGTCGTATCGATCCGCTCCTTCAAGCGGTGCGCCAGTTCCGCTCGCTCGGGGCCGACAGGAGCCTTGTGAGGAAGGTAGGCCATTACGCTGACATGCTCTTCCGGCTCGAGCGGACGCCCCAGGAGGCTTTCGACGGCCTGCCGGACGTCAGGCGCAAGGTCACTGGCCTTCTGAAGCACGCTGCTGGGCATGGTGA
>JACPZP010000074.1 GCA_016195405.1 Planctomycetota bacterium
CAAGCCGGCGCGGATACTTCGGCAGCGGCCGCTTGCGCTCGGGAGCGAAATAACCAAGCCGAGCCAGTTTCTCCTTGAGTTTCTTGAGCGCCACCTCGGCAGCGCCGATGCCTTTGGGCTGAAGATCGTCGACCACCAGCTGATAATCGCCGCGCGGCGGATAGACGCTGAGCCGCCCGCGCGCCAGGACCTCCATGCCTTCATCGAAAGGAAAACGAATCTGCAAGGCGGTGGTGCGCCAGATTACGGAGCGCAGCACCGCTTCCTTGTCCTTGAGCGAAAAATAGACGTGGCCGGAGCCGGCGCGCGTCAACGACGAGATTTCACCGACGACCCACACGTCCCTGAAACCGCCTTCGAGCATGTTCTTGATCTGCAAGGTGAGCTGGCTGACCGTGCAGTATTCTTGGGATTCGAAAAGGGATTTCATGTACGCGATTATACAGCAGCAACTTCGCGAGAACCGATGTCAGTAGGCAGACTGAGCTTTTTTTTCCTAGGCACGAAATAGAAAGGCAAGCCGGCAATGAGGATGGCCAGACCGAGGAGAGAATACCACGAGCCCAGTGATGCGTACACCATGAACGCGCACCACGCGCAGAACAGAATGGGCATTACCGGATAGAGAGGCACGCGAAAGGGTCTGTAGATGCCGGCGTCCTTTTTCCGCAATACGAACAGGGCCAGTCCGGTCACGAGAAAGAAGAACCAGAAGACGCCGTTGGTGACATCGATCATCGACTCCAACGTGGTTTTGCCCGCGCCAAGAACGCCCACGGCTACGATCATGGCCATGCAAATACCGGCTTCAACGAGCAGGGCAACCACGGGCGTTTGCCGGCTGCTCCATCTACTCAGGGGCTCGAACAAACGATGATCGGCGCCGAAGGCGGCGTTGAGCCGGGCCGTCGTGAATATCATGCCGTTGATGCATCCTAGTGCCGAGATGATGATGAACACGGCCATGGCATTGGAGGCGAAGCTCCCCCAAGCAAGCTGCAACACCTCCGTGGGCAATTCCCCGGTGCGAGTGCCGGAATAACCCAAGGCGAACCAATAGGCGACGTTGATCAGGAGGTAAACGACAGTAACCAGGCCGGTGCCGAGAAAAATCGCCAGGGGGAGGTTTCGCCGGTTATTCCGGACCTCCGCGGCAACATAGCCGGCCTCGTGCCAGCCGGAGTAACTCCACAGGACCAAGAACATGGCGCCTGCGAACCAGTTCCTTTCTCCAGAAAAACTCTGAGTCGCTTCCTGGAAGCGCGGCTGACCCCAACCGAATCCCACGACGATGATGCCTCCCAGGCCCAAAACCTTCAGCACGGTCAAGAGATTCTGGGTTTGTTTTCCGAGAGTGACGCCAAGAATGTTGATGCCGGTGAGAACGACGACTGCGAGCGTCGCCAAAAAGAGTTGGTGAATTCCAGGGTTTCCCAAGAGTTGGTTGGCGTACAACGCGAAGATATATGCCACCACGCCGATGCTGCCGGGGCGAATGACCGCCAGCTGGGCCCACGCGAATAAGAATCCCGCGAGCGAGCCAAACGAGCGCGTCAGGTAAACGTATTCGCCGCCGGAACGAGGATAGGTGCTGGCCAATTCCGCGAAGCAGAACGCTCCCATCAGGGCAAGAACACCGCCAAGAAACCAAACACCCAAGGCCAGCAGCGGGTTAGGAACTTTGGCAAAGATCTCAGCGGGGGTTGCGAAAATGCCCACGCCAATAATAATGCCAACGATCAGGCTAACGGCGTCCCAAAGTCCGAGTCGGGGCACCACCGGACGGGACTCTACCGGACGAGGCTCTGCCGATTGTTGGCGCACGGCCTCCATGTCGCCGTCCCCCTTGCTGGGCTCTGTCAATCCTTGGGGAGAAATCGAAGGTGTCGCTTCGCGAATTGGATTCCCTGGAATATCCCTTCCCTTTCATCCTAACCTTTGGTGCAATTCTCGCCAGACCAATATGGGGGGTACAGGTTCGCGCAACCTCGGACCCCTGCCGGTTTGCCCGGTAGGCGAAACAGCTTGGGGGCTAACGGCCCGCTTAGCCGCCGCATTAACGGAGACGCGCAAGCAGCGTCAGAGCCGCGACCGTAAGGAAGCGGGTCGCCGACATCCTTTTGAAGGCGCCCAATCGGATAGAATGGCTGCCATCGGGGCTGATAGGATTATCAAGCCAGATATGCCACGCCCATTTCTTGGTGGTACTTATGGCCCTTTGGAACGACCCATATACGCGACCGCTTCTTCGGGCGATTGGGCTGCAGATCGTGTTGCTTTTCATCACCGGACTCGGTGACCCACCCGAGTTGTTTTTGGGAGCGCTTGGTGTCTCCTCCCTAGGGTTTTGGGTAATAACGATCGTGATCTTCGTTCGCCGGCCACAGTCGCCAACAGAGGGAGACCTCATTTTCATTCGCTGGGGCTTATTTGCCATCTCTGTGTTGGCAAGCCCCGTCGCTATTTGGTACTGGGTTACATTTAGAGGTGCGCTTGGGTAATCAGAGGCGCGTTTGGGTAATGAAATGGGTGTTCTCAGTGGTACGCTTTAGGGTCCAACCATACTTTTCAAGGATCTTGCAGAATTTCTTTCCGGAGGTCGCCTTCATACCTCCAGTTCCTCAACGACATCCGCTTCCTGGGCGGCCATTTCTTCTCGGACTGCGAGGCAACCTTCCAGCGCATCGAGTATGTTTGCTTTGACCTCTTCACGAGTCTCGCCTTGGCTGACACATCCGGGAATGGCAGGCACTTTGGCCCAATACCCGCCCTCATCTGCCTGGTAAATGAACACTCTTAACTTCATGAGCCTCCCTCCTTGCTTTTCGCCGATGCCGGCAAGACCTACCGATCACGCCTTATTCTATCACGTTTCTCACTTGGGGTACCCCGCAGGCTCGCTGCGCTCGCCAGTGGGCTCGGGACTTGAAATGGCGACACGGGCCGACATTACGGTTGGCGTCTGGGCCAGCACCTCCTCCGCCAGCGCCCGATAATCCTCGGCGCCGTGACACGTCGGTGCATACGCGAAGATCGATTGGCCGAAGCTCGGGCATTCCGCGAGCTTGATGTTGCGGCGAATCCGCGTTTGAAAAAGCTGGGCTTTGTTCCAAGGGACGGACGCGCCGCGGCTTTTCTCGAGGTAGCCCTCCAAGTCGCGCTCCACTTCTTGGGCCAACTTGGTGCTCGTTTCGTAGAGGCAGAAGATGATGCCAGTGACGTTGAGTAGTGGATTGATGCGTTTGGCGACCAGCGCCGTCGTCTCCAGCAGCTTGCCCATGCCGTGTAGCGCCAGGAAGTGTGGCTGCAAGGGGATGAATACCTCGGTGGCGGCGGAGAGCGCGTTGAGAGTCAGGACGCCGAGCGACGGGGCGCAATCCATCAGCACATAGTCGAAGGCGCCTTCATCGGCTTGAAGAAGATCGCGCAGAATCACCTCGCGGCCCACGACGCCCGCCAACTCGACTTCCGCCGCCGCCAGATTGATGTCGGAGCCGGCCAGCCAGAGATGATCTTCGACTTGGCGGCGCACTTCCGACAGCGGCTTCGAGTCGATCAGCACGTCGTACATCGACGGGGCTTTACCGTCGGGCTCGATGCCGAGATGGGTAGTGGCGTGAGCTTGGGGATCAAGGTCGAGAACGCAGACGCGCTGGCCGGCGCGGGAAAGCGCTGCCGCCAGGTTGACTGCCGTGGTGGTCTTGCCGACGCCGCCCTTTTGGTTGATGATCGCGATCCGTCGCATGGGAAGAACCTCCTTGTGTTATTTCTTCGGTGGGTCGGTAAGGTCCCAAAGGCGAACGGTCTGGTCGGCGCCGACCGAGGCGAGGCGCGTGCCCTGGGCCAGAAACACGACGCCTTCCACCCAAGCGCCGTGGCCTTCGAGGACCTTGAAGGGCTGGGCGTTGTCGAAATTCCATAGCCGCACGGTGCGGTCCTTGCTCGAGCTGGCCAACACTTTGCCGCCTTCGTGGAAGGCGACGCCGGTGACGGCGCTGGTGTGGCCGGTGCAGGCCCGCAGGACTTTGCCGTCGGCGATGTTGATGAGTTGGATCGATCCGTCGCCGCGACCTTGGGCCAGCGTCTTGCCGTCGGGTGCGAAGGCGAGCGCGTGCGTCGGCGATGGCTCCGGAGGCTCCTTCGGCGGCGGGTTCGGCTTGGCGGGAAGATCGGCGGCTTTCTTCGCGCCGGCGACGTCCCAAAGGCGGATCGAGCCGTCGAAGTAGCCGGCCGCGAGCTGCTTGTTGTCGGGGCTGAAGGTCAACGACCACACCCATTCGCTGGTGTCTTTGAGCGTGGGGCCGGGCTTGCCGGTGTCGATTTCCCAAAGTTGAATGATGCCGTCGTCGCCGCCGGTGGCCGCCAGCTTGCCGTCGTGCGACATTGCCAAAGCACGCATCTGGGATCCGGTTTGGCCGATGTTGGCGATCTTCCCTTCCGCCATGTTCCAGAAAATGATCTTGCGATCGCTGCCGAGGGAGACGAGTGTCGGACCCGCTTCCCAGGCAACGGCGAGGACGGCGCCCTCATGCCCGCGCAAGGAGTCGGCGGTTCCGGAGCCGGTGCGCACGCCCAGAAGCACGTCCTTCTTCCAAACCTGGATGCTGCCGCGCTAGCAGCCTGCGACAAGAATGTCGATGCCCGGGTGAAATGCAATGGCCAAGCCTAGACCATCGAGGCCGCTGATGGTCTGATCGAGCCTGGCGACGGCCGGATTGATCGGCGGCAAGACCGGCGACTTTTGCGGTTGCTGGGCGGAGAGTGACACCCCTAACAGAAGCAGGCATCCCGCTAACAGACTTCCTCTCGCGACCCGCCCCACCATGTCTTCCCCCAGTTTTGTGCATGCAGTGCGCGCAGTTCGCGCGGAGAGCACTACACCACAGTCGCTTATTTGCTCTCCGCCTTCGTCTCGACCTTTCGAACGGATTTGATCACCACGTCCTGAACCGGAACGTTTTCATGCGGTCCTTTGTTTCCGGTCGGCACAACTCTGATCTCGTCGACCACATTCATCCCGTCGATCACCTTCCCGAACACCGCGTAACCCCAATTGTCTCGTGCTTGAGCTTTGTCGAGAAAGCTGTTGTCCTTGACGTTGATGAAGAATTGAGCCGTGGCACTGTGAGGATCATTGGTGCGTGCCATGGCAAGGGTGCCGCGCTTGTTCAAAAGGCCGTTGTCCGACTCGTTCGCAATTGGATCGCGCGACTTCTTCTCCTTGAGGCCCGGTTCCATGCCGCCGCCTTGAATCATGAAGTCCGGAATAACTCGATGGAAGATGGTCCCGTCGAAGTGCTTGTCGTCCACATACTGCAGGAAGTTTCGGACCGTGCCGGGCGCCTTGTCGGCAAAAAGCTCGACTTTGATGTCCCCCTTGGAAGTCGCGATCACGACCACAGGATTGGGCCCGCGCTCCGACGACGACGAACAACCGGCTATGAACGCCACGCTTATGAACAAGATCAGCAATCGACGCACGATTGGTCCTCCGTTACTTTTCCACCCGTACCGATCGAATGACCACGTCGGTTTCGGGCACATTCTGATGGCCGCCTTGTGTGCCGGTTGCGACCTGCTTGATCTTGTCGACTACGCCCATCCCGTCGATGACCTTGCCGAAAACGGCGTAGCCCCAGCCGTCCCGGGCCCTGGCCTTGTCGAGGAGGTTGTTGTCTTTGACGTTGATGAAGAATTGCGCGGTGGCGCTATGGGGCGCGTTGGTGCGCGCCATGGCGATCGTGCCCTTTTCGTTCGACAGCCCCGCCTCATTCTCAATTGCTTCGCGGGTTTTCTTCTCCTTGAGTCCCGCCTCCATGCCGCCGCCCTGAATCATAAAGTCGGCGATCACGCGATGGAAGATGGTGCCGTCGTAGTGCTTGTCCTCCACGTACTGGAGGAAATTCTTGACCGTCTTGGGCGCCTTGTCGGCGAACAGCTCGATCTTGATCTTGCCCATGGACGTGTCCATGAGAACGACGGGGTTCTTCTTTTCACCCTGGGCCTCGCCAAGCGAAACCGCCAGAAAACCCAAACCCAGAGCGAGCAAACCATAGCGCTTCACGGCTGGACTCCTTTTTGGAAAGTGTACGACGTGGTTGTTTTAGAACAAAGTTCGCGGGTTGCAACCCGCGGCGCTTGTTCATATCTCACCAGAAGTAATCTCACGATTAGGAGCCGCGTCATATGAGCACGTCCCCGAAATACGTCGTCGGCGTACCGAAAGAAATCAAGACGGACGAGTACCGCGTCGCCATGATCCCGGTTGGCGCCGACGAGTTGACCCGGGCCGGCCACAAGGTGCTCATTCAAACGGACGCGGGCCACGGCAGCGGCATCAGCGACGAGCAATACGCGGCCAACGGCGCCGAGCTGGTCGCCAGCGCCGCCGAGGTCTGGAAGCGTTCCGACCTGATCGTGAAGGTCAAGGAGCCCTTGCGCGAAGAATGGCCGTTGATGCGCGAAGGGCAGACGGTCTTTACCTATTTTCACTTCGCCGCCGACCAGGCCTTGACCGAAGCCGTGATGAAATCGGGCATCACCGCCATCGCCTATGAGACGATCCGCGACGGCAACGGCAACTTGCCGCTTCTTACGCCGATGAGCGAGGTCGCCGGCAGCATGAGCATCCAGGAAGGGGCGAAGTATCTGGAACGGCCTCAGGAAGGGCGAGGGATATTGCTGGGAGGCGTGCCTGGAGTGTTGCCGGCGAACGTGGTGATCCTGGGCGGCGGCATTGTCGGCGCCAACGCCGCCAAGGTCGCTGCGGGCTTGGGCGCCAACGTCATCATTCTCGACATCAACCTCGACCGGCTCCGACATATCGACGACGTCATGCCGCCCAACGTGACCACGCTCTACAGCGACCGCCACAACATCCTCGACAGCTTGACGCGGGCCGACCTCTTGATCGGCGCGGTGCTGATTCCCGGAGCCAAGGCGCCGTTCTTGGTGCGCCGCGAGGATCTCAAACGCATGCCGCGGCGTGCAGTGGTGATTGACGTGGCCATCGACCAAGGCGGCTGCGTGGAGTCGTCGCGGCCCACAACGCATTCGAAGCCCATCTATATCGAGGAAGAAGTCGTCCACTATTGCGTGACCAACATGCCCGGCGCGGTGGGACGAACCAGCACCTACGCGCTCACCAACGTCACACTGCCCTATGTCATGCAACTGGTTCGCAAGGGCTTCGACCGGGCCATCAAGGAGAGCCCTGCTCTGGCGCATGGCGTCAACATTCGCAAAGGGAAGATCACGAACCCGGCGGTGGCGGAGACATTCAAGGCGCCCTGCGCGGCGGTTATGGACTCTTAGCCTTTCCACCGTAGAAGTTAATTGTGAATTGAAGCCAATCCGCAGTCTTTTCTCGAAAGGGCTGCGGCTTTAGATCGCTCGTTTCATCTACCGCGCCCGGGCCCGTATGCATAATGCAACACCAAAGTGCTGTCATTGGATCCCCTTCAAGCGCCATCGCATATCCGGCAGCCGATAGGCAATCCCCCTGTCTGCCGCCTCTTATAATATCGAGCAACAGACTTAATGTGGCGATTCGTTTCTCATTATGGAGTTTCTTGATTTCAGCCGGAACAACGACGATTCTGTAGCCGACAATTGCGCCGTTCTTAGGCACGGTCGTTCCAACCCGCAGTCCCGCAAATACAATGTCACGGATCGTCTTACTCTCTTGATGAGTGAGCTTGTCATCGGGCTTCCGTTCTTTCTCCGGCCGTTCTTGGCGCCGGGCCCCGGTGACCACAAGTAGCGTGAAAGCCAAGGAAAAAAGGACAGCAACCTGTCCCTTTCTACAGAAACTCCTCATGGTAAGCCCTCCACCCCTGAGCATACCCGAAAAGCTTGACCCTGCCCAATCTGAAATCGCATTAACGTTTGTGAAATGAGGTTTTGCAATACTGCCTCTTGCAAGGTCCGCGGATTTGCCATTTCCCGCGACATTCGCGTCGTGGTAGCATCCCGCTTTGTGCCGAAATGCTCCCGCTCGGCTCGCCGGACCTACGGGATGTTCGTCGCAGCATGGAGGCTGTCTTGGCGACCACGCTACTCCCGCCAAACGCGAAAGTCGAAGTCTGGCGCGCGCCGACCAGACGCTTCTTCACCGGGCGATGGCATTGTCTCGCTTTGCTGCTCGCGGTTTGCGGATTCTTTTGCTTCTATGGTCTGGGCGCCGTCGAACTCTATCGCAACGAAGGCTTGCGCGCCATCTTGGCGCGCGAAATGTTACGCACCGGCAATTGGATCGTGCCGACGCTCTATGGCGAGCCGCTCTTGACCAAGCCGCCGGGCATGTACATCGCCATCGCGCTATGCAGTTGGCCCTTCGGCGACGTGACCGAATGGACGGCGCGGCTGCCATCCGCCATCGCCGCGACGGCGACGGTCCTCCTCGTGTTCTGGTACTTCTCGCGGCAACTCGGACCGCGCGCCGGACTGGTGGCCGCGCTCATGATGCCGATAACGCCGTTTTGGCTGGACAAATCGACGACGGCCGAGATCGACATGCTTCAGGTCGCGTGGGTGACCGCGGCGATTCTGTTTTTCCTGCGTGGCATGGAGTCCGCGCTCGCCGTTGGCTCGCGGCTAAACGAGGCGCCGCGGTTTTTGTGGATCTTGGCGGCGATGATTTGTCTCGCGGGCGGGGTGTTGACCAAGTGGACGGCGCCGTTGTTTGTTTATGGCGCTGTCACGCCGCTCCTGTGGTGTCGCGGACGACTGCGGCTATTTTGGAGCCGGCAACACATCGTGTCTGCCCTGGTTGGGATGGGGATCGTGCTAGCGTGGTTGGCGGCCGCGATCTCACAGGTAGGTTGGGAAATTATCTGGAGCACCGTGAGCCGGGAGGCGCTTGAGCACCTGGTTCCCGGTCAATCGCCCAAGCCATACTCGTGGATGGAAGTGCTCTTGCACCCCTTCAGAATCTTCGCATCCACCCTGCCCTGGTCGCCGTTGGCACTTTTGACGCTGCGTCCCGCCTTCGCCGCCGGGTTCTCCGAGCGCGGCCGCTTCCTGTTGCAGGCGCTCCATTGCTGGGTTTGGCCGAGCATGGTGTTTTGGACGTTCGCCACGGAACATTCGGTTCGCCACAGCGCGCCGCTGTTTCCGGCGCTCCTGGGCCTTTCGGCGCTGGCTTTGGTCCGCCTGTTTGAGCCCGAAGCGCTAGCGAGGAGTACGGCAACCCTCGCTGGCGCTTCGGGCTCAATTCGTCGTTTTCTTACCGTTGCTTTGCTTGCTTGGACGATTGTGAAGGTCGTCTATGTGGAGGTCGTGGTGCCGCATCGGGTGGCCAAGCGTCACACGCGCGACAAGGCGGCAGAGCTGGCGACCCTCGTTCCCTCCGAATGTGTCCTGTACCTCTTTCGCATCAAGGACGAGGGTATTTTGTTCTACTACGGCCGCCCGGCGATGCGCTTGCATCAAGTCGCGGAGATTCCTGACGCGGGACAGACTATTTATTGCTTGTTGACGGCGGAGGAGTGGCGCGTTTGGTCCGGACGTTCCGCCGAAGTTGTGGCGAATCTCCAGGACGCGCAGGGGGATGCGATTGTATTGGTGCGAGTTTTTCCGGCCTCAGCGCTTGCCGCGCAGTAAGCCGGCGCTTGACTCGAAGTAGCGTTTGCGGCGTTGATGGGTGTGCGGCGCCGCCTCGCGGCGCTGCTCTTCGAGATCGGCGAGATTGGCAAGACAGAAAGCGCAACCCACGGTCTTAAGGTGAAACTCGACGTAGCCGTGGAAGCCCGCATCCAAGACGCCAAGGAGAAAGCTGCCAAGCTGCTCGCGATTGGGGCAGGTGAGACGACTGCGCCGCCAGATGGCCCCGACGGAGTGCTCGCCGCGGTCGCGCTCTTGCATCAAGGAGCGCAAGTCCTTTCGCAGGGATTCGGAATGCCTTAGGGCGTCTTCGACGCGCGCCGTCTCGGTGTCGCAGAGCGAATCGTCGAGGTAGCCGCAAAGCTGCTCTCGAGAAATCGAAGTCTTCGCCGCTTTCGTCATGGCGACTCCAATGATAGCGTTTCCAACTAAGGCGCATCCGCGACGTGCAATTCGGGAAACACGTCCGCGGGCAAGCCGGCGTCGCGGATGAAATCGCCGATCTTCTTGACGGCGGCAAATCGAATATTGGCGACCTGTTGCTCATTGATCTTCAGGAAGGCGGCCACATCGCGGTTGGCCCAGCCCTTGACGAACAGGAGTTCCAAGACCTTCATGCGGCCAAATTCGCCTTCCGTCTGCCAATCCTTGATGAGCTGGCCCAAGCAACGGGCGACCGCTTCGCTTTCGAGCATGCGCCGCTCGTGGCTGCGGGCCATGCTGGAAGCCGCCGGGTTGTCGTCGAGCTTCAAGTGTAACAGCTCATCGGGAGCGTTTTGCAGCGGATGCCGTCCGTTGCGGCGAAGGTGGTCGGTAAGCTTGTGCGAGGCGATGGTGAAGAGGTAAGTCTGCAATTCGCGGCGCTCGTCGAAGTTGGGCAAGCTTGTCAAGAAGCCGATGAACGTTTCTTGAACCACGTCCTCGCTGGTGGCGCGGTCGTGGAGCCGGCGCTGCACGAAGGCGAGCAGCCGCCCCTCGTAGCGCGCAATCAGATGGTCCCAGGCGCGCGGGTCGCCCTGGCGAATCTGCTGAACCAGCAAGCGGTCGCTATCGGAGGCCATGAAGATATTCTAGCGAGTTTGCCGCGGGGATTGGCGTCAACGTTCAAGCGCCTTATTGACAGCATACCATAATTCGTTCATGCGGAACGGCTTGTGGAGCACTTCCGCGGCCCCTTCCTGCATAAGCTGGTTGGCCTGTTCCTGATCGATGTGCCCCGTGCATAGGACGATCGGCAACTGAGGGACGCGTTCGCGCAAACGCCGAAAATTCGTCGAGCCTTCCTCGCGGGGTATCATCAAGTCGAGGACGATCATTTCGATGCCGTCGATTCGCTCCAAGACAGCCAAAGCCTCGGCGCCGCTGGATGCCGGGGTCACCTTGTGGCCCGCAATCTCCAGGAAACGCCTGACCACGTCCAGCACCGCGTGTTCGTCGTCCACCATCAGGATGTGACGCCCCGGCGCCGACTCCGGCTCGAGCACCTGCGGCGTCGTGCCGGCGCCGACTTCGACAGCCGCCCGGACCAGTCGGGGAAGATAGAGCCGGGCGCGCGTGCCTCTGCCGACTTTGGTGGCGATGGTGAGAAATCCGTGATGGCCGTGCATGATGCCGAAGGCGACGGGCAAGCCCAGCCCGGTTCCCTGGCCGATCTGCTTGGTGGTGAAGAATGGATCGAACGCCTGCGCCAGGACCTCCGGGGCCATGCCGCTTCCCCGGTCTTCGATTTCGAACACGGCATAGTCGCCGGCTGGGATGTTCTGCGGGAAAGCTGAAGTCTCACCGCTGACCACTTGCCGGCTGAGACGAAAAACGATGGGCGGGTGCGACGCGCGCGCGCGCACGTCACCCTCCGCCGTGTCTTGTGGCAAGGCGTCGCGCGCATTGAGAGCGAGATTGATCAGGACCTGCTGAAGCTGGTTGGCGTCGGCCAGGGCGATGAGCGGCTCGCCATCCACCGTCGCATCCTTGATTTCCATGGCCACGCTGATGCGCAGGCTGGTCTGGACCATTTCAACGGTGTCGCGCAGAAGCGCCTCCATGACCGTGGGCCGGCGGCGCAGCGCGGGCTTGCGGGCGTAGGCCAGGAGCTGCCGGGTCAGATGCGCCGCCCGATCCGACAATTGCACGATGGTATCGAGGAATTGCCGGATGTTGGCCGACAGGCCCGATTCCCGCAGCCCCAGGGACGCATAGCCTTGAATGCCGGCCAACAGGTTGTTGAATTCATGGGCGACGCCGCCCGCCAAGGTGCCCACGCTTTGCATCTTCTGGGCCTGGAATAGCTGCCGCTCCATGAGCTTGCGTTCGCTGATGTCGCGGTAGATGCCGACGAAATGCGTCATTTGGCCGCGGCTGTCGAGGATCGGCGAGATCGTCAGCGATATGTCGATCAGCGTGCCGTCGCGCCGTTTGTTGACCAACTCGCCCTGCCAACTCGCGCGGTTGAGAATGGTCCGCCACATTTCTTCGAAAAAGCACCGCTCGTGCATGCCGCTGCGAAACAGACGCGGGCTTTGGCCGATCAACTCCTGCCGCGGATAGCCCAACTTGGCTTCGAGAGCGCGGTTGACGTGCTGAATGGTCCCTTGCAAGTCGGTGATGAGAATGCCGTCGTGGGCCGATTCGATGGCCCCGATCATCAGCGAATTCGCCTGTTGCAAGCGATGACGGGTGACCGCCTCTTGCACACGCTTGGGCAGCTCCGCAAGATACGTAAGCGCCTTGTCTTTGACGAGGTAATCGAGCGCGCCCGCGTGCAGGGCCTGGGCAGCCAGGTTTTGCGTGTCCGTCCCCGTGACCACTAGGATCGGCGTCGCCGAGCTTTCGCGGCAGAGCGCATGCACCAATTCCAAGCCGTTCATGTCAGGAAGGTGCTGATTGAGTATCACCAAATGAAACGTGCTGTGACCCAGGACGATGAGGGCGTCCGCGCCGCTATGGCACAGCGTGACCTGATGGCCGGCGCGCTCCAGCGCCGCCCGCGTAAAGTGGGCGAAATCATCCTCGCCTTCCACAAGGAATATCTGCAAGGGCTCCGACATGTTTTCCCGTGCGCTTCAGGGGAGATAGGTCCCCTTACCTTATATGGAGTGCGGGGACTTGTCACCGCTTTGGGATTTTTTGATGCGCCCGAACAGTCGGCGACGCCCCAGCGTAAAATGTTGCAGGCTCTTCTGAATTGATCGCATTCATCTCGTAGAGGATCATCGCCATGGTGACGCGCCCCATTTCTGTGAGCCTGAGCCTCGCCGCGGCAATGGCCCTGATGACTAGTGTCAACCTGGTCGGCTGTGGCTCGAATAAACCGCAACTCAGGATCGAGTCGAAAGAGGAGCCTGCGGGCCCTCCCCTTCTCCGCGACGTGACCGCCGAATCCAACCTCGTGCACACTTACCGCAACGGCGAGGAAGCAGACGAGTATTCCATCGTGGAGTCGCTCGGCGGCGGCGCCGCCCTCATCGACTTCGACAACGACGGCCTGTACGACGTCTTCGTCACCGGCGGCGGCTTTTTCGAGAGCAAGGACAAGAAGCTCATCAAGGGTCATCCATGCCGTTTCTTCAAAAACCTGGGCGGCATGAAGTTCAAGGACGTGACCAAGGACGTCGGCCTCGATCAGATCGATTTCTACACGCATGGCGTCGCCGTCGCCGACTACGACCGCGACGGCTGGCCCGACTTGTTCGTCACCGGTTACGGCCGGGTCGCCCTGTTCCATAACGAACCGGTCGATACGATGGACCCTTCCAAGGGCCGCAAGTTCGTGGATGTGACCGAGAAGATGGGCCTCAAGGGGATGGTGTTCACGACCAGCGCCGCCTGGGCGGATTTCGACGGCGACGGCTTCCCCGACCTTTACGTCGTCCAGTATGTCGACTGGTCGTGGGAGAACAATCCCCCCTGCCCCAGCTATTGGCCAAATAAGAAAAAAGAGGAAAATCGGGACGTGTGTCCGCCCAGCGCCTTCTCAGGAATCCGCCACTTCTTGTTTCGCAACAACGGCGGCATGAGCTTCACGGACGTCTCCAAAGAAGCCGGCATTCGCGTCGAGGGCCAGAAAGACGAGGACGGCAAGCAACGAGAACTCGGCAAAGGCCTGGGCGTGGTCGTCGCCCGACTCGACAATAGCCGCCGCCCCAGCATCTATGTGGCCAATGACACGGTCGACAACTTCCTTTACTTCAATCGCGGCAACTGGAAGTTCGAGGAGCTGGGCCTGACCAAGGGCGTCGCCCGCGATAACAAGGGCAATCCGCAGGGCAGCATGGGCGTGGACGTGGCCGACTATAACAACAGCGGCCTGGCCAGCATCTTCGTGGCCAACTACGAGAACGAGATGCACGCCCTCTATCGCAACACCGGCAAGAACGACATGTTCACTTTCAGCAGCCAACAGACGGGCATCGCTTCCATCGGCCAGCGCTACGTCGGCTTTGGCGCCGTCTTCGCCGATCTCGACATGGACGGCTGGGAAGACATCTTCATCGTAAACGGCCATGTCATTCGCTTTCCCGTTCACGTCCCGCTGGCCCAGAAACCGGTGCTCTTCCGCAACAACGGCAAAGGCAAGTTTGTCGATATCACGTCACGCGGCGGCACGTTCACCGAGAAGGAGCACCGCGGCCGCGGCCTGGCCGTCGGCGATCTCGACAACGACGGCCGGCCCGACTTCATCGTCAGCAACATCAACGAGCCGGTCACGGTGTTACGCGGCATCGTCGGCGAAGGAGCCGCCGGGCAGAAGGGCGAGCAACCGCACTGGATCGGCCTGGACCTCAAGGGCACCAAGAACCGCGACATCGTCGGCACGCAAGTGACCCTGGAAGTGAATGGCCAGAAACTGACTCGCTTCGTCAAAGGCGGCGGCAGCTACCTGTCGGCCAACGACCCGCGCATTCTGGTCGGCCTGGGAACCGCGAAGAAGGTCGACCGCATCACCATCGAATGGTCGCACGGAGGAGATCAGGTGCTGGAAACGGGCGAAACGCCGGTGGACCGGTATTATCGCGTTCTTGAGGGTGAGAAGTCGATGCAACCGTGGGGGAAGTGATTACTTCTCGGCGGCAAGGTAGTAGGGTGCGTCAAGCGTACTCGCGCCGACGCACCGCTACGCCGCTCCGCCACGGATGGAATCTCACCGCCCGCCGTTGCGGATGGTACTCTATTGGTAATGCGGATTCATGGGCCGCACGCTGCCTTGGTGCGTCGGCGCGAGTACGCTTGACGCACCCTACCTGCTCGTGGCGCTTAACGCCGCCGTCCGCGTAAGCGACTACGAATGGCATGGGACAATTCCTCAAGGCAATCGTGTGGCGTGTTAGCCATCATCCTATCTTCCGCTGTAGGGTGGCTTCAATCCCAGATCAAGAGCACCTGTCAGGCCTTTCGCTCGGACTCCAAGAACTCAATAATCTGTCTGCCGCGCTCGATTACCGCTTGGAATCCTTCTGGAGTTTTCCCCCTCGCCATCGCAACTCGCAGATGTTCGATTTGGTCATCGGTAATCGCTGAAACAGGGACGTGAAGCGTGGTGCCGTTCCGGTGGTGGATGGTCCAGACATCGTCCGTGTATTTGCGGATATCGATTATTCCATCGAGAAATAGTACCCAGCGCTCGCCCCGAATGAGCATGTCGGCGGTGTTTTCATTAAAGATGATGTCCATATTCCGAACGCGCGTTTTTTGGTGTCCAGGCTCAGTGGGGGTATATGACTTTGAGACTGTGAGTCCCTGACATTTTCGCCGCCGTAACTTTCATATATTAAATGCCTTACGTCGATAAGCTCATCGCCAAAGTGCGTGAGGCTGTGACTCCGAGTTTGGCGCTCTGGCGCCAAGGTGCAGTCTCTCAAGGGTGTCCCCCAAGTGAAGTAGCTGTGCGCGCGCCGCCGCGCAATGCAATCAAACTTCGGGTATGGGACTATTCACCAGGATTCATTTACCGATGTGCCGCAACATGATTCCCGTTCATCGGCGCCGGTGTCAGGTCAAAGAATTCCGTATCCTCGCCGCGTGCAACGTTGATCTGCGCCACCGGCCTTCCCAGTGCTCGCGACGTGCGCGTAGCCAGGTCCGTATCGCGCAAAGTGACCAACAGCATGGGCCCCGTCGGCAGCTCGGCTTCGACTAGCTTGTCGATCAGCGGCTCGTCGGTCTGCGGCTGATCCCGCTGCATCAGGGCCAGTGCTTCGAGCATCTCAAGCGCCAGAGGCATCCCGGTGGTGCCTTCGATCACCGCTGGAGTCGCACCAGCTATTCCGAGCGCCAAGCGATTTCCCTTATGGCGACAGTATTCCCAGCAGATCGTGGCGGCGAAGGAGAGGGCGCGTTCGGCTGCAACATCGACGCTGCCATCCTCGGCGAGCGCCGGTCTCAGCGCATCCATCACGACCACCAATTGCTCGTCGGGCAAGTCTTCGAACTCGCGCACCATGAGTTCGCCGCGGCGGGCGGTCGTGCGCCAGTGAATCCAACGCGGACTGTCGCCGGCCCGGAAAGCACGTAGTCCATGGAACTCCGTTTGAGCGCCGGGATGACGGCGCGCAAACGCCTGCGCTTGGCCGATGCTTGGACTATATCGTCCCAAAAAACGACGCAACAAGCCGCGGTTCAGCGTGCCGAGACGTGGAAAGACGACGATTTCTTGCTCGGTCGCCACCGCCCGCCTTAGCCGCACCAGCCCGAAAGGATGGCCGCTGTTCAACTCGACGTTTTTCAGCGTCTGCCGGCCGCGGCTGGGGAACACCAAGTTGTACGCAATGGTCTGAGCCGCCCCCGGTCCGAGCTGCGTCAGGAATGCGGTCTGGGCATGCTCGCCCCGGTCCTCACGCACGCCGAGTCCGCCGAGCTGCTTTTTGCTGGTATTTTGCAGGCGGAGATGCACCTGGCACGGCGTACCGGCAAAGGCAGGCTCGCCCAAGAAGCGCTCCGCTTTCAGGTGTCGCAATTGCCGGCTCGCCCAGAATAGGTTCAGGAACACGATCGTGAGCATCCACGATGCCAAGAGCGTGATGAGATTGATGCCCTTGATGAGCGCGGTCACGAGCATGGCCGCCGAGATCATCAGCCAAAAAAAGCCTTCGCGCGTGAAGGGCTTGGCGAATCGGGGAAAGCGCATGTTGTTTCGACTCTCAGGTGGCTTCCGCCCGGTTCTGCGAACCGGGGCTAAACGGCTACTTAGACGGGGACCTTCGTTTTGCTCAGCACGTCTTGCAGGAACTGATCGGCGGCGTCTTTGCCCAGTTGCGTCCGCAGCGATTTCATCAGCAGGCGATGGCCCAAAACCGGCACGGCCAGGCGCTTAACGTCGTCGGGAATCACGTAGTTCCGCCCGTCCAAAAGGGCCAACGCCTGGGACGCGCGATACAACCCCAAGCCGGCGCGGATGCTCGCACCCAAGAGAACTTGCGGATTGTTGCGGGTCGCCTCCACGATGTCGAGCAGATAGTCGTGCAGCCGCTCTTCGAAGCGCACCTGCCGGACTTTCTGCTGAAGCGCCAGCACCTCCGCCGTTCCCAGCACCGGGCCGAGCTTCTCCACCGGCTCTCCCTGGCGATGCTGGACGAGGGCCTCCTTCTCCAACTCGCGGCTCGGGTAGCCGATCTTTAGCCGGAGCATGAAGCGGTCGAGCTGGCTTTCCGGCAAGGGATAAGTGCCCTCAAACTCGAACGGGTTCTGCGTCGCCAGCACCATGAAGGGTGGGCCGAGAGGCCGCGTTTGGCCGTCGACGGAGACCTGGTGATCGCTCATGGCTTCCAAGAGCGCACTTTGGGTTCGAGGCGTCGCCCGGTTGATCTCGTCGGCGAGCACGATCTGCGCGAACAACGGGCCTGGATTAAAGATGAATTCGCCCGTGGGCTGATGGAAGACGCTGGTGCCGATCAGGTCGCTGGGCAGCAGGTCGGGGGTGAACTGAATGCGGTGAAAGGAGCACGACAGGCTGCGGGCCATTGCCTTGGCCAAGAGCGTCTTGCCGACGCCCGGCACGTCCTCGATCAAGACATGCCCTTCCGCGAGGAGGGCCGCGACCGCGAGCTGGACGACTTCGCTCTTACCGAGCAAAACGCTGTCCAGATTCTTGCGAAGGCGATCGAGGATGCCCTGAGCATCGACATCGTGTCCCGGCGCTGCAGAACCGGCGACGTGTGGTTTTTCCTGAAGGAGGCTCTGCTGCATGTGTCGGTTCACTCCCGGGTTAAAGTCTTCATATTGTAAAAACAGAGCGCGCGGTTCGCCACTTAATACTGCCTTTTCAAATGGAGTTACCGCCGTGGCGGCGCCTAGTGACAGCAAACTGCCCGAGTGGATCGTCAAGCGCGACGGCCGGCGCGTGCCGTTCGAGCCGGATCGGATCAGCCAGAGCTTGTTCGCCGCCGCCGAATCCTTGGGCCGGCCCGACGCGTTTCTGGCCCGCGAGCTGGCCGACGGAGTGTTGCACTTTCTCGCCCAGGAAGCGGAGGCGGGGGCTGAGGCACCCACCACCGGACAAGTTGCCGAACTGATCGTCAAGGTCGTGCGCGAGTTGGGCCAACCGGAATTGGCCCGCGCCTTCCAAGAACATGCACAAAAGAACTACGACACGGACGCCGCGGCGGTTCGCCGGATCGACCCGGCCGAAGTGACGTTTCGCTTTTCCACGCGCAGCGCCCCCGAACAGGTGACGAACGAATGCCTGGCCAAATTCAGCTTGCACGCCGTTTTTTCCCGCGATCTCCGTTCTGCCCTGGAGGAAGGCTATTTGACCGTCAGCGGCTTGACCGATCCGGACGCCCTGGCCAGCGTGGTGCTCGAGGGGGTGCCGGCTGCATGGGGCGATTGGATCCAAACACTTCGCCAGTCCCCGGCTCGAACGGTTATCGTTGATAGTCCGGAGTTGCTCTGGAAAGACCGCACGCCCCTGGAATTGACTCAGAAGCTTGCCGACTTGGCGACTCTCGCGGAATCGCTCAGACGAACGATCACACTCAACCTCAATTGCGCCGAACCGCCAGGCTGGGCCCGGGCACACGTCCACGGCCCGCTTTTTACAACCGAGCCAACACCGCAAACCGTCGACGCGGACGATCCGGCCGAACGCGTGCTCGCCGCCGTCAATCGAATTGTGACGGTTGATCATCCGCTACACGTGGAATGGCACCTCAGCGAAGCTGCTTTCGCCCACGCCAATCGCGGGCGGCTGGAACATCTGCTGCGTCTGGGCATCGAGAAACCTTGGCTGCGATTCGTTCTGGATCGCCCCAAACAAGAGATCGTGCTTGGGGCCGGCCTCGACCGCAGGCATTCGGGCGTGTTCGTCGAAGTGGGCCTTTCGCTGCCGCGACTGCTCGACTTGACAGAAGGCCGACTCGAGCCGTTTCTCGAAAAGCTGCCCAGTCTGGCGCGCATGGGAGCGCGCGCCGCCGCCCAGAAACACAACTATCTTCGCCGCCGCAGCGAAGCCGACAAGCGCCTGGCCCGTGCTTTCTTGCTCGACCGCGCCCGCGGGCTCGTGAGTCCGATTGGCTTGGACGCTGTCGTCAATCGCCTGCTCGGCCGAGGCATGGCCCAATCCCGGCTCTCGCTCGACTTGGGGCGAAAGATCGTCGGCCTCTTGTGGCAAACGTTGGAAGCCGAAGGGAGAAACGCAAATTTGGATGTTGTGTTTAGCGTTTTTCCTGAGGAAGGCTCAGAAGAGAGCGAAAGCGCAGATCGGAGAGTCGAACCAAATCAATTTAAGGCGCAGATGCAGGCATGCGCGGCGCTGCTGGGTGAGGCGTGCGCGGGGACGGCGTCGATTCTCCTGCGCGGGACCGAGAGTCCCTTAGAAATCGCGGAGGCGCTGCTGAGCTCTTGGGAAAAAGGCTTCGTGGTTCAGCGCGTTCGGCTATTGTAGGTCAGCCCCCTGATCGGCGGGGCCACACGTATGTATAGCCGATTACTTGACGGAGAGACCTATCTCGATCGGCGTCGAGGCTGCCGACATATGGGCGGATAGCCTCGCGGACAGCTTCTTCCCCCGACCCCTCGCACCTCCCGAGAAGTTCCAAGATGCGGGCGAATCGCTCGGCATGAATTGGGTCGTCATCGGGCATGGCGCTCAATACCGAGCCGGGATTCATCTGCAGGAATCGCCCACGTCGCTTCGCGACCGTCGTCACGAACGTCGTAACTGTTTCGGCGCTGATCCTTCCCTCGACTAGCGACATTACCAGAGGCTGTCGGGCCGCGAACAGGACCAAGGCGGATTCTTTCTCCGTAGAGAACTTGACCTCCTGCCAGTGCGAGCCGTTATAGTGGACATTGACTATGCGGATGTCGCCCGGCTGGTAGAAAAAGAACCAGGCCAGCGGGATCGTATGGCGCGAGTCATAATAGTCTTCGTCGGGGAAGCCCCAAGCATCAGGCCTGTCAGAAGAATACAGGTATGCGCGGTTGGCCATGACCTACCTCGTTCGCCGCCTATTGGTCCGCAACCAACTCCAACGGCAGGTACTCATCCGCCGGCAGGTCCCGCCTCTTGAGCAAGCACTGTTTCACGGCAAGATTGCTCAAAGCCGCCGCCGGGAGAGAGAAATACGTCTCAGAATAATCCCTGTTGTAAGCCTCGTAAGACTCATTGGCTTCCTTGCGATGCCAGAACAACAACTCCAGCAGCCCCTCTACAAATATGGCGTCGTTCTTCTCGGCCAAGCCGCGCACCATTTTGGCAATCCCCGCCTCGCTCGAGCGCCAGACGAAGCGGCGCAGCTCTTTCTGGGCATCGTCCATTTGATTCAAGAGCAAATGCTTGACCGCGTATGCGAGATGTTGTTGAGTTATTGTGCAGACCTCTGAGCGCGGGCCAATGTATCTCGCCTTGGGCGGATCCCACATCAACTCTGTGAGCTTATCAGCGATTTCGTATTGCGCGGCGATCAGTGCTATGCAAATCCCTTCGAAACAAGCCTTCGAATTGGTGAATGAGTAATCTTTGGTGCCGTGCGGAAGGGGTGGATAGGTTTGTGGATCGTCCATGGTCCCGCGCAGCTCGAAGACTTTGAGGCACGCAGTGGCTGCCTCGCCAAAAGTTTGTCGAATCTCTTCTACCGGGTAACCAAGAGCGTATTTATAGTAGGCCATGCTCTTGCAATGCGAACACAATGAAGCCATGTCCCATTGAAGACCCTTCTTCGGCTGCTCACGAATCCGAGCCTCGGTTTCCGCCCTGACCTCTTCGCGGCTCTTTAGTTGCTCGGTGACAAACGCGACGTCAAGCCTCTTAATCCGTGGAGTATATGAGTCAGTGGACATAGGTTATCACCGTTGCCATACCCTTCCTGTCCATCGCTCGCAAAGCCGACCAGCCGGCTGATGCCGTTAATCCCACCATGCGTACATAATTGGGGTCTTGTGCTTCTGGCGGACGGACGAAGGCACATTGATTTTCTCAGCGGCACTGACTTCATCGGGTTGAAGCGCTGCTAAATGCTCTGCTAAATCGTTGCTGGAAATCATGCCGGCGACCAAGACTGTGTCCGCGAAGGGCCAAGAGTCTTCACCAGGATCAAGCTCCGAAATCTGAGCGTAAACGGCCTCAACGTCAGGACGATTCAAAAGACCCGTGAGAATCTCTCGAAATGTGTCGATGCCCGGATGGTCGGGCAGATTACAGCCAATCGAACCAAGATCGTCGTTGCCGTCAAAAAACCGGGCGATGGGAACAACGTGTGGCTCCGGCTGCGCGGCAAGTTCCTTCTTGAGCGCGTTGCATTTGGCGATATCCATAGCATGTTGCCTTTCTGGCCGATCGACACTTTCTGATGCCGGTTCGCGCGGGCAAAGTGTAGGTACAGGCAATTCGGGCCTAACCAAACGGAGAATATGGACCGGGCTGGCGTTTCGTCCGTCTATCCGCCACTTGAGCCAGAGCAACAGAAGTACGCCCGGATAAGCGATGCTACAAAAGAGCAATCCTAGCGGATAATCCCCGGCGGGCCCTTGATTGCCCGCGAGGAGTTCTGCAGTAAGCAGGCAAATTGCCAGCAGAAACACGACATGCAATGTAATCGCGATGGGGGACCAAAGCCACTGCATGCGTACCTCGCGTTGATGGGCCACAAGGCTTTGGCTAGAATTCTCGCATTCGATTCGGGGAAGTGCAAGGGCCCCGGGAATGCATTCCCGTTATTGCGGTGCAGTCGGAATTCTTGCGAATTCCGCTACGAGGTTAGATACAAATCCTCGACGTAGCGGAATTTGCAAGAATAGCGTGATCGTCTAATGAACCGTGAAGGATCGGTGTGAACACGATGTCGATCCGGTGGCTCAAAATCGTGGTTTTAACGATCGCCGGCACTGTGATTGTCTTTCACTTCGTGCTTTATCCATACGTCTTTCGAGATTCTCAAGATAAGAACATGGAAATCGCTGAGACGCATTTGCCGGTAATCCGAATGGCCGTCGAAGGCGACTCACGATTCTCCGAAGTGAAACCCTACGTGTATACAGGGATGGACGGGGCGATTGGGGTGGGAGGTTGCGTTAAGTCCGAAGAGGACATGACAAATCTACGACGACTGGTCGCGGAAACGCATCCGCCAAGACCCGTTCACTGGTCCGTCCGCGTAATGCCTGACAAGTAGGCGGCCAAACCGGGCCGGCTTAACCAGCTCGGAATGATCGCCGCATATGAGTTCCTTTTGCAGCGGTCGCGGGCCGCATGCGCTCACTTCTTCTTTTCGTATTCCCCTTCCAAATGCGACTTCAAGATCGCCGGTGCCTTGGCGCCTTCCACGTCGGAAGCCGTGGCGACGGCGTCCTTCACTTGCCATTTGAAGCTGAATTCGAATCCGACCGGCAGAAGTTCCCTGACCCGCTTGATTACCTCGTCCTTGCCTTCGAGTTCGGTGATCTTCGCCTTGACGAGCTTTTTCTCGGCGGTGCATTTGCACACGATCACAATCGGTCCCTGTTCGCCGTGGGGGAAGAGCTTCATCACGCCCTTGTCCAGAAACTCGATTCTCATTTCGCCGCCCTTCAGCTCCCAGTTGCCCGACAGCGCGGGCTTGTCCTTCTTGTCGCCGGCCGACGCGTTCATGTTGAGGTGGACGAGGATCGCGCACGCCGCGATGGCGCATAAGAGCGCCGCGCCACACTTGAAAGCTGTTCGTGCCATGATGTTTCACGCTCCTTAAGAACATCGCGACCGCACAAGTGAGCCGCCGCCGGGCCGGCCGCGAACCCGGAGACGGGACGTTCACGAGCAATAAACCCAGCCGATGGAATATATTAGTGAGTGCTTGCTTATATGTCAAGCGGTTGGCGGTGGTTCTTTTTCGCCATACATTGGCCCGGATGGGGCGTCACAAAACGATTTCCGACGAGGAAGTGCTGCGGATCGCCCGGGCCGCGTTTCTTAAGCACGGCCATACCGCGACCACGCGCGCGATCGCGGAAGCCGCCGGCATCTCCGAAGCGGTCCTCTATCAGCGCTTCGCCAGCAAAGACCAGCTTTTCTTCGCGGCCATGCATCCGACCGGTCCCGACGTCGAGCGCTTGCTCGGGCCGGAGGATCCGCCCGATGACGCCCACGCATACCTGGCTGATGTTGTCGTTCGCGTAGGCAAGCACCTTGCCGAAGTCATTCCGGTGGCTTTGCGAATTTTGACGCACCCGTCCTTGGGCCCGGCCGCACTGGCGCGCGTGCAACCGCCAGGCCCGGCGGCGCTGCGGGAAGGCCTGGCTCAGCGGATTGCGTCCCTGGCACGCCGAAAACGGATTGCGAAGTCATCCGAAGCCACGACGGCCCGACTGCTACTAAGCATCGCGCATGATTGGGCCCTCACCAGCGCGCTTGCACACGGGCCTTCCCCGCGCGGCGTCCGCGACCTGAAGGAATTGGTGGATGTCGTTTGGGAAGGACTGCGGCCGCGAAAAAACTAAAGGAATTCGTTGTTCCTATACCTGCAATGCCGATCATCCGTCGTTTCATCCTGCTCGCTGCCTTGTCCTTTGCGGGCGCCTTGCTTTTTTTGCCGTTTCTAAGCGCGAGCGCGTCCGGCGCGATCTCAACAAGCGAGTTGGCCGGCTTCATGGTGATCGCCACAAGCCTATCGCTTCCCGCGTGCTGGCTCGGTCTTCGCTGGTCGGATCGCGCCCAGCTTCCGATGCCGCTCTTGCGCGCTTGGGAAATGCGCTCTCCGATTCGACCGACAGCTCTTGGAATCCTACGTGCCGTCGGCGTCGGCGCCGCTTTCGGATTTGGGGCCCTCGCCGTCCTGCGAATCGTCCAGATTTCCGAAGTCAATGCGTCGTTGCCCGCGAAAGTTGGCTCAGCGCTATTCGCCGCCGTGACACTCGAAGTCGTCGTACACCTGGCGCTCATGAGCGGTGTCGTCGTGTTGAGTGGTGGCCGCGTTTGGTTGGGGATTGCGATTTCGGCACTCGCGTTCGTGGCATTCCATTTAAGCACAGTCGCGGATCAACCCATGTCCATTGTGCTCACGAGCGTCATCGCCAACGGCACCGGCGGAATTCTCTTTGGTTGGCTGTACGCGCGCGATGGCTTCGAGTACCTCGTGCTGGCCCATGGACTCGCACATGTCATTGCGGTAGGCCTGGCGTAGATCAAGATCTAAGGATCCTAGGCGTACTTACACAAGGGTGTGAAATGAAGCGCTACATATTGCTGATCCTGGCTGTGACGGCTTCATCGGCCGCTGCTGTCCTGCAGGAGACCGCGATCGAAAAAGAGGTGAAACGGCTCGCGATCCCTGAAAGCCTCACGCCTAAGGGGAAGCAGCCGTTGTTCATGGTGCGGGCCGACGGCGTCCAAAGCTACAAAGCCGATGCCAAGCTGGACTGGGTCTTTCAAGAACCCCAGGCCACGCTTCGGGATTATCGCACCGGAGAGGAGGTTGGCACGCATGCGAAAGGACCGATTTGGGTCGATGCGAAGCGTAGCAAGCTCATCGGAAAGCTGATCGGCAATGAGCCGGCCCCGAATCCCGATGCCATTGATTGGCTCCTCCTAGAGGGCAAGAACGAAAATGGGGGCCTTTACGCGAAGGTGTCGCACATCCAACGAGCCGATACTTGGGCGGGCAAAATGCCCAGCATGAAGCCGACAATGGCTGGACAGGTCGCCAATGTCCCCTACCAAGCAACGTACATTTTTTGGGGTGAGCCTTAGGCAAGACAATGACGAAGGAATCAGGAGGGAGGGGGGCGACGAATCCCCACCTGATTCATCAGGCTGACCGCCGCCGCATGACATAAACGCTTGACTGACAATAAGCTACGCATCGTGCCTATGAAGCTTTTCGTTCCACGGCCGCTTTGAATTGCGTCGGGAGGGGTGTGTGGGGGGGTGGCGACACAACGCATTCCAATCGGCCAAGGTCGCCACGTATTCAGGAGCGTCCTTCATGCTACAAGGTCCACGCGTTCGGCTTCGCAGCATCGCGCGCGATGATTTGCCGCGACTTTGCGAGTTCAACAATGATCTGGCGGTCGAATTGGCGGGGGGAGGCGATCCGCCCTTTCCGCAGTCGTTGGCGCGCTTGCAGGCCGAGTTCGACCAGGACGCGGCCAAGGGCGGACGCGACGGCACGAAGTTCGCCATCGAGGCCGACGGTAAATGCATCGGCTCGTGCGGCTCATTCAACACCAACGCGGCCGCCCAGACGTGTGAATTGGGCATCGGCATCGGCGACAAGGAATATTGGAGCCGCGGCTATGGCCGCGAAAGCATCAGACTGCTCCTTGCGTACGCCTTCAAGCACCTGAATTATCGCAAGGTCTGGTTGCGCGTGAATGCCGCCAACGAACGTGCGATCCGCGCTTATCGGGCATGCGGCTTGGCTGAGGAAGGCCGGCAGCGAGCGCACGTTTGGTCCGACGGCGCCTACGACGACTTGGTGCTCATGGGCATTCTGCGTGAGGAATGGCGCGAAAAACCGTAAGATCTTTAGGGTCACGATCTTCCATACAGCCCCGCAATGCTTGCCGCCTGTTCTTGCTTTTCCAGCCAGCCGCTAACTTCGCGGATTTCAATGAGGAACTGCTCCATTTGCCGGCGCTCGCCTACCAAGGCGTGTGCGACTTCGCTGGGGATTTGAGTGTAGGCCGTTTCCAGATCGCCGCTCAGGCGTTTGCCCAACTCGCGCTCGAACTCGCCGCGGATCGCCTGCCAACGCAACGGCAGGAACAGCGAGATCACGACATGCAAAATGATCACCACCAGGATCATCACGATGGCCGGCAAGAGCAAATCGCCGAGATGGAATTCACGCTTGTCCATCGTGTAATCCCACAGGAGCTTGGTGACCATGCCGGCGCAGGCCAGAAGCGGCAGCCAATCGGCGAAGAAGATGATGGTGCCTTGCATTAGTCGGCGAATGCCGGTCGGCTTGGACCATTCGCTGCCCACCTTGTTCAAAACGTCGGTCATCGACTGGGCGTAGCGGTTCTTCCAATCGAGCTTGGAAACCGCTTCCGTGGGCTCGTTCAAGAGTTGTACGGGGAAGCCTTCTGCGTCGGCCTCGACCAAAAGGCGGTTGGCGAGGGCGCGGTTGCGAGAGCCAAGATGTTGTTCCGAGGCGGCTTTGCTGCAGGCGTGAGTGAAGGATGCGAGGTCCCATTCGCGCGGCATGTCGACCTTGTTGCCGAAGCTCGGTAGGAAACGGATGTGATCGCGCAGCGTGCTGCCGGCATATTTGAGGCGGTTGAAGTAATAGAGATACGTCCCCATGATGTTGCGGAACTTGCGCTGCCGTTCCAGGGCGAAGTGGTGCTCGATCTCCTTCTGATAAGGTTCGAGCGTGTTGAGGAGCACGGTCGCGGTCGTATGGGCTTCCTCACCCAAGAGCCGCGACCAGCTCTCTTGCACGCGCTCGGCCGGCGCGGTTAAGTCCGGTGGACAGGCGGCTTCGAGCGTCGCTTGCAGTTGCCGCAGCAATTGCCAAATCGAGGAACTGTTCGCCGTCCACAGGCGCCTGCATTTGGCCATTGTTTTGCCAGGGATGGTCGACCCAGAACTGAGCGCACGTCCGGAACAGCAGCGGATTCTCAAAGCCTTCGCCCACCAGATCACGCAAGAGATCTTGATCGGGAGTGACGCCGCTCGTGAGCGGCGCCAGGCAGCGGTCCCATTTGTTGAGGATAAAGGCGAAAGCCCGGCGGCGGCGTTGCTTAAGAAATAGGTCCCAGCCGAGCCGGTCGTGGTATTTCTCCTGAGAACCGACGTAGAGGACGACGTCGGCGACCGGCATCAAACGCATCAGCTTTTCGCGGTTGGTGAGATCGTTGCTGTCGAGGTCTGGCGTATCGACGAGGATTTTCTGCTCCAAGGTGGGTCGATCGTGGGCGGCCAACCGGCAATGCTGCAATACGGGATCGAGGCGATGCGGCTGGACTGACTCGTGATAGTAGACGACCGGGTCGCGCGTGGTGGGTCTGGCCAGGGAAGCTTGGGCGATGGCGCCGCCGGCCAGGGCATTGAGGAGGGTCGATTTCCCGACGCCGGTTCCGCCCATGAGCATGATGACAAGCAAAGGCTGCTCGAGCTGGAGCGCCTCGGATTGCCGGGCCAGATCACCGGCGAGCCCCTCCAACGTGGCTTTTTGCAACGTTGTGAGCGTAAAGCGGCGCTGCCCGTTCAACCACGAGCGCAGCCGAGTTTCCAGCTCGCGCAAGGCGGGCGATAAGGTTCGCAGGAGGGGTTCGGTAGAGGTGGCGGTCGCTTGGGTCATATTGTTTAGCCGCGAGCCTGCGGCGAGCGCGGGCT
>JACPZP010000086.1 GCA_016195405.1 Planctomycetota bacterium
TGCACCTGTCCCTGGCTGCGACCGGCGTCATTTAGCAGATATAGCCAGTGACTACGATCCCACGCCAGCAACCAGCCTTTTTCCCGCGCAAGCGAAAGGCCGGACGCAGGCGACTGCAATGATTGAACCCAGAGGGGAACGAAGGAAAACGCGAGAGGATCGCTGGACAAGGGAATTACTTTTCGTTCTTCAGGAGGCGGCGGGCATCGTCCAGAGCGGCTCGCTCCTGGTCGTCAGAAGTGGAAAAGTGATCGGGGGTGACGCCGCGGCCAGTGTAGGGAAGACCTTCCGGAGAAAAGAAACGGGCAACCGTCAAGCGCAGGCCGCCGCTGGGGCTATTGCCCGAAACGGACGGCAGCTTCAAGACACACTGCGTGCAGCCTTTGCCGAAGGTGGTTTGGCCGACCAGCCAAGCCCGTTTGTGATCCTTGAGGGCGCCGACGAGGACTTCGGCAGCGCTCGCCGTCTCGCCGTCGATAAGGACGACTAGCGGAATGGCGAGGGCATTGGGATTGCGCGACTGATAGACGGCGTTGAGCTTGGGGTCGGTGTTTTGCGTGGACGCGATGACGCCGTTGGCGATGAAGCGCCGGGCGACATCGATGGCCGCTTCAAAAACGCCGCCGCTGTTGCCGCGCAGATCGAGAATCAGGACCTTCACGTTTGCGAGGATCCCGGCGAGGACGGCATCGACTTCTTGAACGGTTGTTTCCTGGAAAGAACTGATATGCAAGTAACCAATGTCCTCCTCGGCCATACTCACATGCGCCTGAACGCTGGGCGTGAACATGCCGCGGCGCTGGAGCGTTACCACGTAGGGCATGGCCATGCCCATGCGAAGAACTTCCAGTTCGACGTTGGCGCCGGCAGTGCCCTGCAGCAGGTCTTGGACCGCCTCGACCATCAGCATGGCGACGGGCTTCCGGTCGATCGCAATGATGATGTCGCCGGCGGCCAGCTTGCCTGATTTCTCGGCCGGGCTGAGCGGAGCGATTTCGCCGATAGTGACCTTGCCGTCGAGGCTGCTGCGCAAGGTCAGGCCAACACCTACCAGCTCTCCGCCTCGCAACGAGTCGCACAATTCGCGGAGTTGAATCGGCGTGAGATAGAACGTGTAATCATCGAAGGCATAGCAGGCGCCGCAAGCGAATTCCATGATGGAGATGGTGCTCGGAATCTGCAGCGCGTTTTGGGCATTGATGGCAATTTCACGAAGCAACTTTTCGGCTTGGTCTCGACTCGTGGGAACGACCGCACCCCATGTCCGTTTGACAAACTCCCGAAACGCTTTGATCTCGTCGTCTTTCTCTTTGAAGCCCGGCAAGTAAAGCTCGCGGAATCTCTTGTCTGCCAGCGCGAAGTCGAATTCTTCAAGCCCTTTTTGGAAGATTCGGGCCGGGTCCACTTTCTTGCGATCGAGCGAATTGTCCAACAGCGTATCGCGGATCATGGCGTGGAGCTTGAGCGCTTGGCCGTAGCTCAAAGACAGAACCTCTTTGCGGAAGTTGATGTCGTCGTGACGGCGGTTCTGCCAGAAGCGCCTGAGCGCGTGTTGATACTTCGCGTGCAACCCCGGAGCGTTGCGATGGTCGCGAAGGATGGCTTCGTAGAGATCACAAGCCTTGTCCCATTGGCCGTCGCTTTCAAGCGCGCTTGCCTTGAGAAGGTCTTTTTCGAGTAGCTTATTGTCGAAATAGGCGGCGACGATTTGAGGGAAGAGAATGAGTCCGGCAAATAGGAGGGAGACGCTCCAAGATCGGCGCGGATTCATTCGCACTGCCAACCTCCTCAATTCGACAGTCCGGGAAGACCAGACTTGCACTATAATCTATGGGTAACTCTATGTCAAAGACGATCCAGGCATTAGAAAGTTTCTATTTTTAATTCATTTACCGTCAGCGAAGGGCAATTGGGTCCCAATCATTTTGCGGTCATGTGTTAGGAAAGCGGCGCTGGGTCGTCTTCAAGGTAGAAAAGCGACGCCTGCCCCATATCCCACTTGGCACGATTTCGAGGGCGCGATTTCGACGGCAGGGAATGAGGGCCCATGAAGTCCAGGGCGAAACGGGATCCGCGACAGGCGGAGTTTGAGGAGATTTACCAACGCCATACCCGCGAGGTTTGGGCTGTTGCCTATGCGCGATGGTTGAATGCCGACCTCGCGTTGGACATCATGCAGGAGACATTTCTCCGGCTGTGGAAGCAATGGCAGGAGGGGAACGAAATCCTCAATCCGCGTGCGTGGCTGCTTCGGGTTGCCCGAAATCTCGCGGAAGACTATGCCAAAAGCTCTTTCCGCCGCAACGGCACGCAGGCGCCCCAAACGATGAACGGGGTCAAAGGCCGCGACGTGCTGCCCCTGGAAAAGATGGAGCGGCAGGAAACATTTGGCCGACTGCGGAAAGAAATGGATAAATTGGCGCCTGCGGACCGCGAGATCTTGACGCTCCGCTACGCCATGGAATACAACGCCAGCGAAATTGCCGATATTCTAGATGTGAACGCAACCGCCGTGCACATGCGCCTGAGCCGGGCTCGACAACGCCTGGCGGAGCGCCTCGCCGGCAAGGGATTGGTGCCCTGACCATGATTCCTCACATGACCCAGACACATGGTATGCCCGCGCATGACGTGGACGGCGTCCTGCGCGACTATTTCCGCGCTGAGATGCCCCAGCCTTGGCCTCAAGCAGCCGCTTTGGAATGTGCCGAGCCGCCCGTTCTCGCGCTGAAACGCTCGCGGTTGCGAGGCTACCATCGGCTGGCGCTGGCGGCGTCGATCGCGCTATTGGTGCTGAGCTATCTGGCACTGGCCGGGAACTTCTCCCAAAACAACGGCACGCCAATGGACCGCCAAGGTGGAATCATTGGCTTTAGGAACATTCGCGATTTGAACCCGCATCGTGAGCGTTTGCCGAGCGGCGCCGAGGGACTTCGCTGGGAGGAGTCTGTGCCAAGCGACGGCGCTCGTCCCGCGCAGATCATTAACGTCCAAGAAACAAAAAAACCCAACCAGCCTCGCTGAGCGGCGCTGGGGGAGCGTGGCGATGTCTCGGTTCGGCCTTTTGGCTTCTCTTGGAATTCTCCTTTCCCCATACTTCGCTCTTGCGCAATCCACTCAGCCGGATTCCTCTGCGAGTCTGGGTCTGAAGCTCGCGCCGGTGCCGGAAGCTCTCTATGCGCAAATGCCGGAACTTCCAAACGGCAAGGGCATCCTGATCGACAAGATTGACTCGGAACACGCGGCATTTCGAGGCGGCCTACGCCGGCATGATATCGTCACTCGGGCCGCGGGAAAGCCGGTTCAAGATTCCACAGAGTTGCTCCACAATCTCGGCCGCGTGCAAGCCGGTCAGATTCTCGAGCTGACCCTTTTCCGCGCGGGCAAGGAAAAGACTCTGCCGTTCACGATCCCGCGCCCCGATGAAAAAGGTCTCAACGCGTTCACGGCGCCCAAGAGCTTCTTGAAGCCCGGCGGCCCGCCCGCGGTCAGCGTTCAGTGTCAACCGATGGATAATGGTAAGCTCGACGTCACCATCCTTTATTACGTCAACAACTCCGCCAAGCTCGACCGGCTTAATTTCACGGGCGCCATCAACGACATCGAAACGCAGTTTCAGAGCCACGCCCGCGAACAGCAATTGCCCGAACGCGTCGTCGACCTAGTCGACGTCGCCCTGCGCCGGCTCCGCGAAATCAACCAAAACGCCAAATAACACTTGTAGCCGCAGGTTTCAACCTGCGAAATCGCAGCCTGAAGGCTGCGGCTACGGGCGGCTACGGAGTTCTCTAGACAAAACCGGGAATTTGGTCTAGATTAGAGGAAATAGTGAACACACGTTTTTTCCTTGGAGGTTCGTTTGACGACTGCCGCTCTAGTGGAACGCCCGTCTGGCTTCCACGCCCTTGATTTGTCCCCTTCCGTTCTGTCCGCTCTTGATCGTGTCGGTTACATTGAGCCAACTCCCATTCAAGCGGCGTTGATTCCGAAAGCTCTCGCCGGCCGCGACGTCATTGGCCAGGCTCAGACGGGCACCGGCAAAACTGCCGCCTTCTTGCTGCCGTTCTTCAATCGCTGGCGCGACCGCAACGAGCCCGGCCCGCAGGCCCTGGTGCTGGCGCCGACGCGCGAGCTGGTCGTGCAGGTGGCCCAAGAAGCCAACCGCATCGCTCCGCACAAACGCTGCCGGACCGTGCCGATCATCGGCGGTCAACGCTTCCGCGAGCAACTTCAGGAGCTGCGCCAAGGCTGCAACATCGTCGTCGGCACGCCCGGCCGCATCCTCGATCATCTTTCGCGCGGCACACTGCAGTTCGACCGCGTCAACTACCTCGTCCTCGACGAAGCCGATCGCATGCTCGACATCGGCTTCCGCCCCGACATCGAACGCATCCTGCGCCGTTGCCCCAGCGAGCGCCAAACCTTCCTGCTCTCGGCCACGTTGCCCCCGCCGGTCCTGCGGCTGGCGCATCGCTACATGATCGACGCGTTTCACATCAATCTGTCGCCCGCGGAATTGACGGTCGAGAGCATCCGGCAGACTTATGTCTCCGTCGCGGCGCACAAGAAATTCGACCTCTTGCTCAAGGTGATCGAAAAGGAACGGCCCCGGCAGTGCATCATCTTCTGCGAGCGCAAACGCTGGGCGCAGGAGATCTACGACGACCTGCGCCGCGTCTTCAAGCGCGTCGCGGTGATGCACGGCGACTTGGAGCAGCCGCAGCGCACCCGCATCATGCAGCGTTTTCGCGAGGGATCGGTGGCGTGCCTGGTGGCGACCGACGTGGTGGGCCGCGGCATCGACGTCATGGGCATCTCGCACATCATCAACTACGACCTGCCGGCCGACCCGGAAAACTACGTCCACCGCATTGGCCGCACCGGCCGCATGGGCAAGGACGGCGTGGCCATCGCGTTCGTCACGCCGGAGCAGGGCGAGCTGTTGACCAATATCGAGGCCTACATCAATAGGGAAGTGCCCGAAGACCGGCACGAGGAATACGACGCCTTTCGAGCCCCGAAGAAGACCCAAGAGCCCAAAGTCTACGTCCCCGTCTTCGGCGACCGTTCGCGCAAATACAGCCGCCGTCTCTAAAACGGTGGCACGCCCTGAGTCTTCGAAGGGCGTGGGGTTCGCACGCCCTCCAGGATGCGTCTATCACCGTTAGACGCATTATTCCTCCATAAGTGCATATTTCCAAACAACATCCGTGAATGCGTCTAACGACACACCCCCACCCACATGTCTTTGAATGAAAACGCGGATGTGTTAGACGAATCGTTGAAGGCTATCCATAATGATTTTCACACCAAGCACTTAAATCGTTTAGCACTTCTAAGGCACCCGGTTATTCCTTTTTCCATCGGCAAATTTTATCGAATTTGCGCACATTACCTTTGACTCCCATTTTTACATTTCTTATGCTTGCCCTTGGGGAACCATTTTCTCGGGTTGCGTAACCTAGGAAGACTACGCTCGGCGCGAGGTTTGCACTAAACGGGCTGTCGTTCCATTACGCAAACCCATCAGGCCAGCGTCCTTCGCCCAGCGACGAAGGCGCCCTACTGGAAAGGGGAAGCACAAGATGTACAGCGTGTTGTTGGCGGCGATGCTGACTACGGGGGGGGAGGCGACTGCCTGGGGCTGGGGCCACGGCTGTTCCGGCGGACGCTCCGGCGGTTTGTTCCATGGCGGCGGCTGGTGTCACGGCTGCAATGGCGGCTCTTGTTACGGTTGCAGCGGTTGCGGCGGCTGTTACGGTTGCAACGGTTGCTCCGGTTGTTGGGGTTGCTACGGCGGGGGCCGCTCGCATGGCTGCTATGGCTCGTGCCATGGCTGCTGGGGCTGCTACGGCGGTCGTTCCAGCTACAGTTACAGCAGCTGCTTCGGCTGCTCGGGTTGCTACGGCCTCTTCGGCTGCTCGGGCTGTTATGGTTCCTGCTACGGTTCCTGCTACGGCTGCTCGGGCGGCGTGATCATGAGCCCAGGCACTATGAGCCCCGGCACTATGAGCCCAGGCACTGGCCCTCCGGCCTCCAAAGACAAGAAAGACTTCAAAGCGCCACCGCCGGGCCAAAAAGAAATCTCCACTTCGAACGTCGCCCGCATCAGCGTAAGCCTGCCGGCCGAAGCCAGGCTTTGGGTCGACGACGTGAGTTGCCCGCTCACTTCGAGTCTGCGAACTTTCAACACGCCGGCACTGGAGCCGGGCCGCCAGTACTACTACACGTTGCGGGTCGAGATCAACCAGGGCGAGCAACCCATCACCCAGGAACGCCGCATTTACCTAAGCGCGGGCCAGCAGATCAACATCGATTTCAATAATCTGGCCACCGCGAGCCGCTGATTTCGTCAGTTGTCAGTAGTCAGTTGTCAGTAGTTCAGTCAACGGACTACTGACAACGGACCACTGACGGATCTGCTTGATCAACGGACCACTGACAACTAACAACCGGCCACTCACCTCACTTGATGATCGAGAAGTACTGCACCACCGGGTCGTTGCGGGCGTTGTAGGACGGCGTCGGGCCGGGATTGCCGCGGGCGGTGATGACGATGTTCGTGTCGTGCTTTCGCTGGAAATTCGCAGTGAACCACGTCGGTGGCACTGCCGCATCCACGTCGGTCACAAGCACATCTTCGAGCCCTTGATCGGATTGGATCGTCAAGAGCATTCCTTTTTGGATGTTGTACGTGCGACCATTGGCGGCCGCGGGCGGCGCGGGCAAAGGCGGCTGCGGGACTTTCCCGATCGTCAATGCTTGGGGCAACGGCTTGTTGACCGGGTCGCTGTAATCGACGGGAATCGTTCCTTGATAAGGCAGATTGAACAGGGTAAGTTCCGAGCGATCGACGATGGAGAACATGCGGTGGCGCACGTTGCGGCCTTCCGCCTTGCCGATCTCCTTGCCGAGCGAATAAATCGTCACGTCATTGCCGGCGGAATCCTTGCTGGCCACTTCGGTCACGTCAAAGAAGCCGACTGTCAAGAACACGCCGAAGACGTTGCTGCGCGTGGTGACGTTGTTGAAGATCTTGCGCAGCGGTTCCTTCACGAAATACGGATGGTCTTTGGGAACCCCGGTCGTATCTGCGGCAAGAACATTGGGGTCAAGATCGAACAGCCGTCGTCCCGGATATCCCGGATCAGTTGGCGGTCGTCCCGGATCTCCCGGATATGCCCGCAACAACGTATCTTCAACGCCCTTGCTGTTTGAAGTGAAGGCGGCGTTTAGGCTTAAGAATGGACGGCCGTTGGGGCCCGGCACAAAGATACCTGAAATTTGGTCAGGATTCCGAGATGTCATCAAGTCTTTGAACATGTTGCCGGCCGGATTGTTGGCGGCTGCATCACGATCGATGAAGCAAGCCTGCTGGGGAAAGCTCGCACTGTCCGGGTCGGTTGTCTTGACCTTCGGATCCAATAGCGCGAGCCACACTTCACGATCCCATACGTCGTTGATATTGATCCGTCCCGGGAACCGGCCTTCCTGGCTCACGCCCTGACCGCGCCAGCCGGCGTCTACGAATTCGAGCAGGCGATAAATGCGCGCCGCGGCGTCAAGCCATGGGGCCTGATGGTTGAACCGGGCGGTCCAGATGCCGCCGCTCGCGTAAACCCCGTTTGCAGTGGAGCCATTTAGCGCGAAGTTATCCGCATCGATGACGGTAATGAAGAAGAGTCCATTGGCTGCCGTATTGCCCGTGACCGCGCTGACTCGCACTTGGTCGCCATTTTGTAAGCCGTGGGCCGCGCTCGTGACCACAATGGGCGAGGCGTTGGTCGCGTTTGTGATGGCAATGCCGGTACTATTGCCCTTCATGAACTGCTGCGTCAGTTCGTGCGGCCGGAAGCCGGACACGAAGAGAAGTTCGGCCGGGCTCATGAGGTTCCGATCCAGATGGACCAGCCAATCGAAGGGCAGCGTGAGCGTGCTGTCCCCACTCGTCGGAGGATTGCTGGCGGTAACGGTGGAGCCATTATGCAGGAAGAACGTGTGCTGCGGTTGATTCATAAGAGGGGGGCTCGGCGCTTGGTCCATGACCTGGCTCTTGGTCTGATCCGAATTGTAATAAGCCGCATAGGGCTGCTTGCGTCCTTGGGATTTGCACTTATCTACAGCCAATGGGGTCAGGCCGCCCGCGGTGGCAGCATTATTATTCACCGTAATGCCTTGGATGTAATCGACGGTGATGTACGGGTTGTAAGGCTTGGTGGGGTCGGTCAGTGCGAGTGCGGGATCGGGCTGAGGATCGAGATAAGGACAAAGCAGACGGCGCAATACCACCGTGTGAATCAGTTTCACAGGATTAGTTGGATCGATAGTGGCCGGATCAACGCCTCCGTACGCGAGTCCGTTTTGGAGCCGCAACGTCGCTTGCGGCTTGGCCGGATCCGTTCCCGGGAACTGGTAACTAGCCGCTCCGGTGTCCGGACCAAGCAGATAGAAGCCCTGGTTGCTCCCGTTGGGTCCCGAGTAATTGGTGTCGAGCGCCTGAATAATGCGAGGCTCAACGCCGGCTTGCACCGTGAAACCGTTGGCGAGCGCGGTCCAACCGGCGAGGTCCTTGATTTGCGCCTTGATCTTGGTGGGGTCGGAATTAGGATTTCCGGCCGAATTGGACGCATCGCGTATCGTCGTTACGTCGTTCGAGTCCAAGATCTGAATCTGATACGCGGCGTAACCAGCCCCTTGATCATTGTAAAGCATGGCGGCGCTTGGCTGCAGAGTGGGCGGTTGGCCGGTGAGTGGCTCATTCAAAGCATTATCCTGCTTGAGCGGGTTCAACAGCTCGATCCAAAAGTTGAGCTTCACTTTGGTGGCGTCCGCGGGATCATTGATCGCGTCGCAATAGACTTCGTTAAGAACCACGCGCGGCAATTCGGTGCCGAAGACGTAGGCATTTGGGTCAGCCGTGTCCCAATGGAAGGGCGTGAAATATTCGCTGATCGCAGCCGGAATGCCGTTCGCGTTGTCGGCGGCCTGCACGAGATCTTGGTCGCGGTAGTCCACCATGTTGACCGCCAGTTGTGCGAGGTAGCGCGCCGCATCGTAATCGGCCGATGGGTTGGCAGGCAACGGATCCGTCGGGCGTGCGCCCATGCACACCAAACGAAGGAGATCGAATAGGTCCTGGGCGAATTTCTGTCGCGCGTCGAGCGCTTCTTGGTAATAGGTCTTGAGAGTCACCGGATTGACCGACAAATCGACTCGTCCCGTAAGTGGATTGAATGAAGGCCAATCTGGCAGCGATCGCTGCAGGTTGAGCCGCTTCCAAGTGAGAAGGAAACTCGGATCGTCGGCGATGGTCATGCCGCGATAAGCGCCCGTCGAGGAAAACTCGCCGGTAGTAGGAATTGGCTTGCTTGGATCAATGGGTCCAAAGGAACCTGGGGTCGACTTCGGGTATAGATTTCCTGCCGCAAGTGTGTACGCCGGGTTAGGCGCTTGACCGGCGGCCACCGCGGGGTCGGTCGCGGAGTAAAGCCAAGGTACCAGCCCCGGACGGCCGAAGTCCCAGCCGCGCGGCGCGAGCATGCGGTAGAGCCGGGCCGCATTGGGATTACTCAAGGCGTTGAAATTCGGCGTCGCCCCGTCGCCGATGCGGAAGAATTCGGAACGCAAGGCAGGCGAGTTGGTGCCGCCGTAACGCCAAAGCGCCTCGAAATGAAACGGCTCGAAGATGCGGTTGTTGGCCGGCGCGAAAGCGAAAGCCGGAGGCGCTTTGTCTTTCGGATAAAAAACATTGTAAAGCCAGGGATGGTCTTTCTGCTCGGTTACAAGGCTGCCGTTTTGATACGTTGCCGCATCGAGGAACGGCCAACCGAAATAGGGCGGCCAGGTGTTGGTAGACTCGCCGGGATAGAACACCTTCTTGCTTGGGGCGCCATAAAACGGCGAGACGGCGGTGGCAGCCGTGGCGTCGAGATCGCCCCTTCCGTAATAAGCGATCGGCGTGCCGCCGCTCACGAAGCGGAAGCTGCCCAACTTGGTCGGATACGGTGATGAGGGTATTATCCCCTGCCGAAATCCATAGCGTCCGGGAATCTTGTTGGCAGGGTAGCTGTTGCCCGCAAGGTTGAAGTTCCCCTGCAAGATATTCAGCCAATCGGTTTGTGTGAGTGCGTGCCTAGGGTTGATTTCCCACGGTCCCAAGCCCTGATTGCTCGCACTGAAGTAGAATGTGTCCACGGTGCTGACCCGGCCGCGCGCGTTGCCGATGGCGTTGATGTTCAGCTTGCCTTCAAGGTCCATGATCAAGGGCGCGAAGAGCGGCTTGTATTTGCGGCCATTGACGCCGTTCAGGACGGGGTGGCCCAGGTCGATCCAGATGCTGTCGTTGACGTAGTAGCCGCCGGCCGGATTGGGAACGCCGCGACCCCAATCGAGGTTCTGGACGTCGCCGCCACCGTCTTCCGGAGGCGCAAAGGAGTAGTTAATGACATATTTTGCCGGTTGGCCCGGATAGATCGACTTCAAATAGGGATCGACGTACGGCATAGGCCTTAGCGTGGCGTATTTCATCCAGGCCGGTGGCTCGACCGTCCAATTCGGGGCGTCCCACATTTTGTTGCTCGAGTCCAGCGCGCCGATCCCCGTCCACGAGCGGAAGAACGATTGCAACAAAACCTCGCCCTTCGCCGTGACGGCGGCCAAGTACGTGTTTTGCAAGTCGGCGGCCGTGTAGGGGATATTGGCGCCGGCGTAGGGTGCGGTCACAGCAGCGGCAGGAGTGAGCCGGGTGCCGAGGCGCTCGCGATCGCGCACGAAACCATCGCCGGGAAAATATGTGTAGTTGGGAAGGTTGATCGCCAGCTGTCCAAGCGCAGCTTCATTGTAATTGGTCGGCGTTCCGACCCCTGAATGCGGAATGAAGTTTGGCTGCGGCGTGGGCAAGGCAGGGTCGAAGTAATAGCCATAGAGATTCCGCGCCAGGCTCCAACCACGGGCTGCGTTATAGACGTTGGCGTACGTCTTGGCTGCAGGAACATCGCGATCGTCGTGATCATAAATGAGCGAGCCGAGGGCATAGTTGATGAGCAACTCCGGGTCGACGTCGGGTTGGAATTGGAACTGATGGTCGCGCGCGTTTCGCGAGGCGAGGGCTTCGGCTTCCGCATAGAACATGAAGCTCAAGGCCACGCTGGCGAACAAGGCCAGCATGACCATGACCACCAGAAGGACCATGCCTTGGCGGCGATTTTTCGGCTGGGCGCCCGCGAACGTGACGATGACTTGCAACATGGCTAATCCCCTAACGTAAACCTTCTACGTAGGACGGATTTGTAATCCGTCCGCTTAGCATTCCATTCATTTCGGACGGATTGCAAATCCGTCCTACAAATCCTGAATGATCGTGACCTGGCGAACTTGGCGCGTGCCGCCGTCCCAGAGGCGGATCGTGATTTTCAAACCGATAACCTTTTGGCTGAACGTAGTCGTCGGAACCGCCGGGGCGTCGGAATAAAAAGCGTTCGAAGTACTGCTGTCAAATCCAAGGCCGGCCGGTGCAACCGCGGGCGCAATGGTCTGGTACTTGAACTTGATGGGATCGACGAAGTTCTCTTTATTGCCATCCACGCCGGGATAGCCGGGATAGGTGGGGTCGTTCGTGCCGAGGTAGTTCGTGCCTTGGTAGTTGACGGGCCCCGTAATCACCTGAACCTGGAACGAGAGCACATCGGTCAGCACCAAACTCGCTCCGAGAATGCGCGTATCGGCCTGGGTCAGGCTGGTCAGATCGAGCGGCGCCCGAGGCGCTGGGTTTGTCAGCACCCCATAGAGCCGGCTTTCAAAAGTGCGCTTGAACTGCACCCCCGGCGTCCCAAGCACAGGCGGCGCTTCCGCAGCGTCAGCGGGATTACTGAAATAGAGTTTTGTCGCGTCGGATGCCAAATACGTGCATGCGATATTCTCGTAACTCCCAAACGCAACGCCGCCCGCGTCATTGACGGTATCCGGAAACGGCGGACTGACGTTGTTCACCGCGGTGTTGTCCGGCGTAATCAGATATTGCGAACGATAAAGCGCGTAGATCGGCGTTCCGATGTTCGAAAGGGGATTGAGCGGTTCCACCGTCGATCCGGTCTTGATCACGAAATAAGCGATCTCGGCCCACGGGCTCGTATAAGTGCCCGCCTGGTCTTGGAACAGCGAATCCGAAGATTGGTTGAAATAGTTGGTCTGCACGCCCAAAAGGTTCAGCCGGCAAAGCGCCGTGTAAAACTTCTCGCGCCGGTTGCCGCGCTGCTTGTTCGTGAAGTTAAGGACGTGCCCATTATTTCGCGCTGCCAGGAGCGCATCTGTGGAAGCGTTCAAAGAGTAAAGGTTGTCCGCGTCGAGTCCGTCGACCCCCGAGGCGTAAAGCTGCGAAACCTTGAAGAATCCCTCGCGCGGCCTGGTTGTAAAAATGTCCGCATCGGTCAAGCGCCTCTTGGCTTCGAAGTGGTCCTGGATGAGATCGTTGCGCAGGAGGTTGGTGGCCGTGCGCAGCTTCTCCTGCATGTCGCCGATGGTCTTGAGGTTGCTGAAGGTCTCCAGCCCCAGAATGAAGCACTGCGAGAGGATCACCATGACGAAGATCGTCAGCGTCATGGCGACTAGCATCTCGATCAAAGTGAAGCCTTGCCGCACTGCCAATCGGTGTGGCCGGGGCTGAGGCTTTGCGAAGCCCCGGCGTGCCGCGCAACCGGGGCTTCGAAGACTCAGCCCCGGCCACACTTTGTCGTTTCGCCCGCGCATTGGAATCTCCTCGGTCTTACCTGCCCAAGCCGCGCTCGAACACTTCGGCGATGCCTTCGAACACGACAACGCTACCCACGTAAGTCGTCGCGCCCGGCGCGGTCTGGATGGGCGGTCGCGTGGCCTGGAACCCGCGCAAGGGTGTTTGCACTTCCAGCTCCACTTGGGTGGCGGAAATGTCGTTAACGGAGACCACACGGTAGAAAAACGCGTGCGGCGTCAAAGGCGCCTTGCTATTGTCCACGGTCGTGTCGAGGATCCAGTCTCCGGGGCGCACCGGAGGCGCCGGTAGTCCTGTGAAATCAATCGTGACGGTGCTGCGCGACGTGTCGTACACCGCATTGGTGTAGGGATACTCGTTGAGCGTGAGCGCGCTATTGGGCGAGAGCTGCCGGCGGTTGTACACGACAATCGCGTAATTGACGGCGCCGACGTCCGCGGAGCGCGGCCGTTGGCACAGGTACGCCCAGGTGTAGCGAATGTCGCGCTCGATCGGGGGAGGAGTCCCGGCGCCGAGCTTCTTGGGCAAGCCGTCGACGTCGAAATTGATGTCGTCAAGCAAGCTGAACCACCGGTAGATTTCCCATGGTTTGGTGGGATCCGCAAAGCCTACGCGCGCGCGCCGGACACGGGAAGTGAAATCCGTTCCAACCCAATCTCTGGCGGCGCCGGGTTGAAACGACATAGCCCGCCAGCCCGAAGGATCGACGAGCACCGCATAGCTTGGTCCGTCCGGATCGGCTGGCGTCAAGCCTCCCCCGGGATTGTTGAACGGGTCGGGGACGAGCGGCACGATTATTTGGGAGCCGTTGCGGATTCCTTGAAATTGCCCGACGGCATCCGCGTTGGCGGCCGCTTGGGCGCAGTATTCGTCTTGAATCGCCTGAGCCATCCGCAGCGCCCCGAGCGGAAACAACACCAGGAGCGCGATGAGTCCAACGCCCATCACAAAGATGGCCACCAGCACCTCGATCAATGTCGCTCCGCTGCGCCGCATAAATCCAGCCCTCATAAAACCCGTAGCCGCAGCCTACAGGCTGCGACCGTTCGCAGGTTAAAACCTGCGGCTACTATCTTCCCGAAGATCTCCCGTCATCGACGTACTTGTACGGCTGCGTCTGGTCCGGATAAGGCGGATGGGCGGCAATCAGACCGGACCGCACGTATATGGCAATGATCGACGGATCGCCCTGGAAGTTGCTTGCCGAAGCGTCCCAAACCCCTCGCGTGGTGTCGCGCACCCACAGGTTTACGCTTGCCGTGGTGACTCCTGGAGTGACCACGTCGCCGCCGGGGCCGAAGAGAATGTCGACATATTTATTCCCAGCGGAATCCGTAACTACCGGCAGCGGGTTCTTCACCAGGAGGAGACCGGAAGTGTTCGTGTTAATGTCGATGCCCACGTTATCGGGCAGCTCGAGAATTTCCTCCGTAGCCACTCGCGGCGTGCGCTGAACGCGATAATAGGACGTCGGTCCTAGGGCATAAGCAAGCGGGGACTGCAGGGTCATCGAGACTGTGGCCCCGGGGGTGACAGTCACGATTCGATGTGCGAGACCGCCGCCTTGGATTTCCAGGTAGTCGCCGGACTTTACGCCCCATTCTTCCGGGTTGGCCGAGCCGCCGGTGGGATCGACGCCGACGAACTGGATGGTTTTGAGCGTCGGGTCGCTGAGATCCGTCTGAATTTGGCCCGCGCCATAATCGTCGGGCTGTTGGATGTATTGGAACGAAGTCACGATGGTCGGGTTGAGCGAGTCAATAATCAGGCGAACGCCGTAGGGCGCCTGATTGCGAACAGCGGTCGAACGGGCGACGTTGAGCCAGCCCTGAAGCGAGACGCCGCCGCGCGCCGCCCGGGCTTGCTCGTTGATGCCCGGAAAGAAGATCACGGCAATGGCGGCCAGCACCAGAATCAGGCTGACGACCACCAACAGCTCGATCAGCGTAAACCCTTTGCGCACCATGACTGCTTCCCTTGCCGGTCCAGCTAAATAGCGGAAGCTACGTAGCTGAACTCGTAAGAGTTCGGACCGTCCGAATTCCGCTGAATTCGGCTACAAGTTAACGCTGGCACGTAATCGCTTAGTCGAGCGGCCCAATGCGCTCGCCGAGGCTTCGGCTGCCAATTCCAAGCCAAGTGTTGATATCAATGCCGTCGCTGATGAAGCGGACCGAGCCATCGCAAAACGCCACGTTGACGCCGCCGGGATGTCCGCTTCTCGCCGAGGTCGCCCATTGGAAGTACGTTTGGGTATTGTCAGTGAACACGCACGAAACATTGTTGGGCGGCATTACATGGTCGTACAAGGTCGTCGTGTGCCAACCGCGCTGCCAGTACCGTCCGATGTCCAGCACGGCAGTGTAAGTTGTGGTGTCCGTCACCTGCGAGCAGTCGATTCGGGCTTGCACGGTGGGATCCGCAGGTCCCACATACAAGGGCCCCCGGATAAACGTGTCAGTAATCAGCGAGGCAGAACTGCCAGCGAAGTTTCCTATTAGATGTTCGCTGATGCCCGCGGTATTGCTGGCGCCGTCGTCGATGTTGTAAGTCCTCGTGTCGCTCCCCGAGTAAAACACCCCGTTTGCAGGATTCGGTATTGAGGCGTTGGGATCCGCCGCCGGAGGGAGATAATCGACGACGCTGTTGCCGGTATTCAGGCGGTAATTGCCGCTTGAAAAGACCGTCACGTGGCTGTCCGACGGACAATGGAAAAGCGGCACATCCGAAAACGGCAATAATGTCGGATCGGTCAACTGCTGTTGGTTTGTGGGGCTGCCAATGGTGTTGTCGAACCAATTAGCATTGTTAAGCCCCTTGTACATGGGTTTCTGGTCAATGAAGGGGAGGACATACTTGAATCCGGAATGCCCGTTGCCGTCAATTCCGGGTGGAAGCTTCTTGTAGGTATCCTGATAGCTGTACATACCCAGCATGATCTGCTTGAGATTGTTCATGCATTGGGTCCGCGCCGCCGCGGCACGCACGGCTTGCACCGCCGGCAACAAGAGACCGATGAGCACGCCGATGATCGCGATCACGACCAGGAGCTCAACTAAGGTGAAGCCGCTTCGACGCTTCATGACAAACCTCCGGGAAAAGGAGTAAATGGTTCGGATGTCGGATTTTTTTGTTCGTGGGCGATCTGATCTTCTGTGCCGCATGGCTCAATCTCCTCGCTTGTCGATGCCGAGACGGAAACTGTAGATGTTGTCGTTGGCGTTGTTGATGGCGTACCCCTGGGGATCATTGACGAGATCAATGGGAACCGTCATGCTCCAATCGGGAGGCGTGGGGTCCCAATCCGTGGGCGTGGCCGGAAAGAACGGCGTGGGGATGCTGAAGCCGTACTTCCCGTTTCTGCCCGGCGAAACCAAAGTTGGGACCATATAGGTCGAAATGGGCGAGTACGTGGGGCCGCTGCCCGCGTGCACCGAGAAACAGAGCGCCTCGAAGTTCGCGACCGCTAGGTTGCCGTTGAAATTCCACGACGGGTCCATCAAAGTTCCTTCGGGGTCGAGCGGATTTCGATAGGTGGCGGCGCGGCTTCCCAATTTGGCAGGGTTCTTTCCGTCAAGCTCGCTATTGCCGGTGGGGAAGCGATAGAGCACCATGGGGAATCCGTAGCCGTCCACCAGTTGCATGCGGCCATTGATGCCGTTCGGCGCAACACTGCCGGGAATGTTATCGAGGGAGAGCGCGACGCCGCCTCGGTTCTGCTGCAAAGCGAGCAGCACGCAAGTGGCGTTCTCCACATACCATTTTCCCGAGAACCCAAAGACCGCATCGGCGTAGATTTTCTTCGCTTTCAGGGTGTCTGTGCCAATCACCAAATCGGTGCTTGCCTCCGCAAAGGTCATGGGAAACTCCTGGCGGAGCCGCAAGCATTTCCAGATCACGCGCGCCCGCCTGCCGTCGCCGCCCGCCATGGCGACGACGCCGTCGGGGATGTTTTCCTTGTCGGCCATGTCGAGCACGCCCTGCCATTGCTGGGCCAAGACCCTGTAGACGGCGCGCATGTTCGATTCGGTGGTGGAGGCCCGCTGGCTGTCGGCAACTTGCATGACGGCCGCGGTGGTCAGCGCCACCAAGACGCCGACGATGGCGATGACAACCAGCATCTCCAACAAGGTGAAGGCATCACGTCGCAAGCGCGATAATCTACCGCTCATGTTCTCTCCTCACGGCACGCCGAGCTTACTGGGATGGAAGTTCACTTGGTTGTCGAACGAGTTCCCGGTATCGGGGGCGTCAGCGCTCGCGCTTGGAGCGCGCCATTGCGTGGTGGTCCCGAACAATCCATCCTTGCCGGCTGAAATGATCTGATAGGAGTTTGGGTTGGGATAGCGCGTATTCAGGACTTCATAATAGGGAGAGATGGTCTCTGAGCCTATCGTAATCGTATGACTCCACGCCCCGCCGGAATTATAACCGTTGACAGTCTTCCCTGAACTGAAATAGACGTAGGGGATTTTCCTATTCCACGGATCGTAGTACGACGGGAAATTCTCGCCGGACTTTCGGTCATAGAGACGCGACTGGTCAAAGGTGTAGAACGGGCCGACGCGGTCGCCAGTTAGGTTGACGGGATTGGTCGGGTTGGTGGAGAATCCTTGGGGGCCGAAAATGCCTCCTACCAGGGGCGCCGGGCCTCCCAAGAAGAAGACCAGGCACTGGTCGCCGTCTAATTCGTGCTTGTTTATGTCCATTCCGTTCCAAATAACACCCGTAAAGGCTCCTATTCTTGGCCAAAGCTGGTTGATATAGGCGAGTGACTCGGCGTCATTGGGATTGGCCAGATTATAATCGGTGTAATTGGGATAGAGTCGTATCTTGCTCGGCGGCCAGACGTGGTACTTGTTCTTGAAGTTCTGGACGGCGATTTCGAGCTGCCGGATTTCGTTGACCGTCGTGATTTCCGGGCCTTTGCTGAGAAGCGGGATGATGCCCGCGGCCAACAAGCCGACCAGCAAGACGATGATCGCGATCACCATCAGCAGTTCGACCAGGGTAAAGCCCGACCGCGTTTTGCCCGATTGCGTTTTGCCCGACCGCGTGAAGCCCGACTTTGCGCGCATGGAACGCATGACAATTCTCCTCAAAGGTGCCGCAGGCTTCAGCCTGCGAACTCCGCACCCTAAAGGGTGCGGCACCGGTTGTCGACGAATCTCGAACCCCGTACTTGGGTCAACTCTTCTTGCCGCCTGAGAGGCCTTCGAGCAGCGCCAAGAGCGGCATAAACAGTGCGATGACGATGGTGCCCACGATGAGGCCCAGGACCACGATCATGATCGGCTCGAGCAAGCTGATGAGCGACTCGACCAGCACGTCGACTTCTTCGTCGTACACGTCGGCGATCTTGTTGAGCATGGTGTCGAGATCGCCGGTCTCCTCGCCGACGTCGATCATGTTGACCACCATGTCGTCGACGAGCCGGCTTTCCTTGAGCGGCTGGGCGATGGTTTCGCCCTCGCGGATCGATTCATAGACGCGCTGGTAGCAGGATTCGAAGACCGCGTTCATCGAGGTCTCCTTGACGATCGACAGAGCCTCGAGGATGGGCACGCCACTCGCGATCAGGGTGCCCAACGTGCGCATGGTGCGGGCGACGATGGTCTTCTCCACAAGCGAGCCGGAGACGGGGATAATGAGCTTGATCTTGTCGAGGATATAAGCCCCCGTCTTGTTGAGCCGGATCAACTTGAGCGTCAGCCAGATCGACATGGGGATGAGGGGAATGACATACCAATATTTCACGAACCAACGCGAGGTGTTGATGAGCGCTTCGGTGATCCAGGGCAGCTTCATGCGGAAGTCGGCGAAGATCTTCTCGAACTTCGGGATGATGAAGATCATGATGAAGGACAAGATGGCGACGGCCACCGAGATGACGACGGCCGGGTAGACCATGGCCCCCTTGATGCGCCGGGCCAGGCTCTGCGCCTTTTCCTTGAACTCCGCCAGGCGTTTGAGAATGATTTCGAGGGCGCCGCCGGCCTCGCCCGCCTTGACCATGTTGACGTAGAGGCGGTCGAAGCACTTGGGATGCTTGCCGAAAGCCTCCGACAGGGTGCTGCCGGATTCGACGTCGTCGACGACGTCGATTAAGGCGTTCTTGAGCACGCCGGGCCGCATCTGGCCTTCGAGAATCTTGAGGCTGCGCAGCACGGGCAGGCCGGCGTCCTGCAGGGTCGAGAACTGGCGGGTGAAGGTCACCAGGTGCTTGTTGTTGACGCCGCCCAGGGTGAAGGTCTTGCCCTTTTTGCGCTGCTGCGGGCCTTTCTTCTTGTCCTTCTTCTTGCCCTTGCCGGCCACTTCGGTGAGCTTGGTCACGAAGTAGCCCATCTGGCGGATCTTCTGCTGCGCTTCTTCCTCGTTGGTCGCCTCGACGGAGTCTTTCACTTCCCCGCCGGTGGTGTCCATCGCTTCGAATTTGAAGGTCGCCATAGCGTCATCCCAAGTAATGAGAATCAGATCTCATCTTCCAAAACCGTTTCATGCACGATCTCGTCGATGGAGGTGAAGCCGTTGAAGACGGCGCGGAGGCCGGCTTCGCGCAGGGTCATCATGCCTTGCTTGCGGCAGGCGGAGCGCAGCTCGTCGGTCGAGGCATTGTTGGAGACCATGTCGCGCAGCTCGTCGTTCATGATCACCAGCTCGAAGATACCCATACGGCCGCGGTGGCCGGTGTTGTTGCAACGGTCGCAGCCCTTGCCGTAATAGAACTTCTTGCCGGTGACATCTTGAGGGCGAAGATTCATCTCCATCAAAAGGTCGGGACTGGGCTCAAACTCCGTGCGGCAGTCTTCGCAAATCTTGCGCACCAAGCGCTGTGCCAGGATCGCTTCCAGGGTCGCGGTGATGAGGAACGTCTCCAGGCCCATGTCGCGCAGACGGGTGATGGTGCTGGGCGCGTCGTTGGTGTGCAACGTGCTGAAAACCATGTGCCCGGTGAGGGAAGATTGGACGGCGATCTGGGCGGTCTCGAGGTCGCGAATCTCACCCACAAGGATCTTGTCGGGATCCTGCCTCAGAATGGAGCGGAGCACATTGGCGAAGGTGACGCCGATATCGGAGTTGATCGGCACCTGGATGATGCCGTCGATGTCGTATTCGACCGGGTCCTCCGAGGTGATGATCTTGTCGGTGATTTCATTCAGCTCGTTGAGGGCGGAGTAAAGCGTTGTCGTCTTGCCCGAGCCGGTCGGTCCCGTTACCAGGCAGATGCCGTTCGGCTTGTGAATGACTTCGCGGAAAGCCGCCAAGATCGACGGCTCCATGCCCACGCGGTTGAGATCGAGGCCCACGTTGCCGCGGTCTAAGACGCGGATAACGCAGCTTTCGCCGAACATCGTAGGCAGGACGCTGACGCGCATGTCCACCGAGTTGCCGCCGACGTTGAGTTCGATGCGTCCGTCCTGCGGCAGGCGGCGTTCGGCAATGTCGAGATTCGACATGACCTTGATGCGCGTCGAGATCGCCATGGCCAGGTGGCGCGGCGGCGGCACCATTTCATAGAGCACGCCGTCGCAGCGATAGCGCATCTTGTATTCTTCTTCGAAGGGCTCGAAGTGGATGTCGCTGGCCCGGTCCTTGATCGCCAGAAGCATCACCATGTTCAGCAGCTTGCGGACGGGGGCGGCGTCCTGGATTTCCATCAGGCTTTCCAGGTCGATCGACTGCTCGTTGCGGCGCGGCATGTTGTCGTCGTCCTGCAGCGCCTGGATGATGTCCATGATCGACTCTTCCTTGCCGGCATAGCACTTGACAAGGAGGTCGTTGATGATGGACTGCGGCGCCAGCGTGGCGATCACTTCCTTGCAGCCAAGGAAATTGCGTAAGTCGTCGAGAGCCGGCAGATTCACCGGATCGCCAAGGACCACCGTGAGGACATTGTCTTTCACGGAGAGCGGCAGGACTTTGTAAACGCTGGCCATCGTCTCCGGGACCATGGTCAACGCTTCCGCGGACGGCTTGAGTTCCTCGTCGTTTAAGAGCTTCAAACCGAACTGATCGGCAAGGGCCTGCAGGAGCTGGTTTTCGGTGATGAGTCCGCGGGTCAACGCCGCCTGGCCCACGGGGACGCCGTTTTCCTTGGCTTCCTCAATGACCTCCCAGAGCTGCTCTTCATCCATGTAGCCCAAATCGACCAAGACCTGGCCGATGCGGCGGCCGCTGCTTCGGGCCGCCTGCGAGGCTTTGACCGGCGCCGGCTTGGGGCCGTGACCCGGCTTGGAAGCACCGGGTTTTTTTCCGGCAGACACAGCTTTGCCGTCGACGGCTTTGCCGTCTACGGCTTTGCCGTCTACGGCTTTGCCGTCTACGGCTTTGGCGCCTTGCGCCGCCGCGGGCTTCGCGGTTTGTCCGGCAGCCGCAGGTTTTGCTGCCGCGGGTTTGGCGCCTTGGGCAGCCGGTTTGGTTTGATTCACCGGCTTGGCGCCGGCAGGCTGACCCGCCTTCTGCTGCGCGGGAAGTTTGTTCGCCTGTGCGTTCTGCGGCGTTCCTTGCGGTTTCTTCGGATCGATCGGATTGGCCATGACTTGATTCTTCCAAGGTCTACGTTCCGAAACTAATCCTCGTCGTCGTGGTCTTCCTGCATGCGGCGGGCGGCGGTACGCTTCTTCGGCTGCGATTCTTCCTCCTCGTCTTCATCCTCATCTTCATCCTCGTCCTCGTCTTCGTCCTCTTCCTCTTCGAGGGCCCCGGATTCGGCGAGGCGAAATCGTCCCGCAAGCTCCGCCGGTTTCGACGATTTCAGCAGGGCTTCCTCCTTGTCCACGACGCCGTTGCGCCAGTGCCGGAACAGGCTCTCGTCGAGCAGGAACATACCTTCCTTGCGGCCCGTCTGAATGCTGGAATCGATGCGATAGGTCTTGTTTTCGCGGATCAGGTTTTGGATGGCGGGCGTGACCACCATCATTTCAAACGCGGCGGTGAGCCCCTCCGGTTTTTTTGGCAGCAGCATCTGCGACAACACGCCGATCAGGGCGGTCGAAAGCTGTGTTCGAATCTGGTCCTGCTGGTCCTTGGGAAAAACGTCAATAATGCGGTTGACCGTGCTTGAGGCCGAGCTGGTGTGCAGCGTGGCGAAGACGATGTGGCCGGTTTCCGCCGCCTCAATGGCGGCATGAATCGTTTCCAGGTCGCGCATTTCACCGACGAGAATGATGTCCGGCGCCATGCGCAAGGCGCGTTTGATTCCCTCAGCGAAGTTGTGCACGTCGACGCCGATTTCACGTTGGTTGACCGTGCACTTCTTGTGGTGGTGGTAGTACTCAATGGGGTCTTCCAGCGTGACGATGTGGCGATCGTAGTTGGTGTTGAGGAAGTTGATCATGCTGGCCAAAGTCGTCGTCTTGCCGCAACCGGTCGGCCCGGTGACCAAAATCAGGCCGCGCTGCCTGACGATAAGGCGCTTGATCGCCTCGGGCATGCCGATCTCTTCAAAGGAAAGGAACTGACTCGGAATGCGCCGCATGCAAATGCCAATGCTGCCGCGCTGCTTGAAGATGGCGACGCGAAAGCGGACGCCGTTGACATACTCGATGGCAAAGTCGCCGCCGCCTTTTTCTTGAAGCTCCTGCTGGCAGCGGTCGGGGGTGATGCTTTTCATCAAGGCCGTGGTGTCGTCGTTATCCAGAGTCTTCGTGTCAAGCCTCCGAATCCGGCCATGATGGCGCACCACAGGAGGCTGACCGACCGTAATAATCAAGTCTTGCGCCTTGAGGTTGACGACCGTGTCAAGGAGTTTCTCCATCAAGATGTTGCCGCCAGCCACTTCAATCCCTCTGGTTCGAATAGAGCCAATGCGTTTTTGTGTAAGGCAAGCTAGGCAAACTTCTCGCCCTAATTATCCCCGACCGCCGGGGCGGAGTAAACGAATTCAATGAAAAAATGCGCTTCCACGTAGGTCCGTCTTCGATATATATTCATTTGATCAGTATATACCCGTTGGCCTAATCATGGGCTGCGTGGCAAATGCTAAGAACTTCTTCAAGAGTTGTAAGGCCCGAGACCGCCTTGTTTACACCGTCTTCCAGCAGCGTTCTCATACCCAACAAGCGGGCCTGGCGACGGATGGCTTGAGTCGCCTCGCGGTGAAATGTCATCTCGCGCATAACTCCGTTCATTCTAAGCATTTCGAATATTCCCTTGCGGCCGCGATAACCCGTGTGATGGCAGTGCGAGCAGCCCCGTCCTCGGCAGAAATTCGCCGCTTGTGCTTGGCTTGGTGTGAGTCCAGCAGCCTTGATTTCCGCTGCCGGCGGCTTGTCTGGCTCCTTGCATTTTGAACAAATGACACGCACCAAACGCTGCGCCATGATCGCAACCACAGACGATGCGACAAGAAACGGCGGAACGCCGATATCCTGCAAACGTGTAATAGCGCTAGGCGCATCGTTCGTGTGTAATGTACTGAAAACCAAGTGTCCTGTCAGAGACGCCTGCACAGCAATCTCCGCTGTCTCTTGGTCGCGAATCTCTCCGACGAGGATGATATTTGGCGCTTGTCGCAGCATCGCTCGAATGATGCGGGCGAAGTCGAGGCCAATCTGGTGTTTAACCTCAACCTGATTGATCCCTGGCAAGTAGTACTCAACAGGATCTTCGGCTGTGATGATCTTTCGATCAGGTCGATTCAACTCGTTCAAAGCCGAGTAAAGCGTCGTCGTCTTTCCAGATCCCGTCGGTCCCGTTACGAGGAAAATTCCGTTTGGGCGTTTGATGATGTTCTGGAAACGCTTGTAATCCTCCTCGCTGAACCCAAGATCACGAATATTCACCTGGATACTATTGCGGTCGAGAATACGCATCACCGCCGACTGTCCATGACTCGTTGGCAGGATGCTGACGCGCAGGTCGAAGTGTTTGCCCTGCACTGTCATTTTGATACGGCCATCCTGGGGACGTCGCTTTTCTGATATGTCGATGCTCCCCATGATCTTGATACGGGAGATCATCGGCGGCAGCAGGCGGCGGGGCGGGCTATCGCGCTCCACTAAGACGCCGTCGATCCGGTAGCGGATGCGCACACGATCGGCGAACGGCTCCACGTGGATATCGCTGGCCCGCAGGCTGATCGCTTCTTGAATGATCAAGTTGATGAGCTTCACGACCGGGGCGTCGCTGTCCTCGGCTGCGGCCATGTTGGATGTCTGTTCGGTCTCCGTGAAGTCGATTTGGGTGTCGGTGAATTCCTGCAACATGGAGTCGACCGACTCCGTTTCGGTCTGGCCATAGTGCCGGTTGATGGCTTCGACGATTTGCTCACGAGCCGCCAAGACCGGTTGCACCTCTTTGTTGAGAATGAACTGCAGCTTTTGCAGTGTGTCGAAGTCGGCCGGATCGTGAACGACGATCTTGAGCGTACCGCTTTCTTGGGACAGCGGGATGACGACGTTCTCACGGGCCACCGACTCGGGCACCAACTCAATGATGGACGGCGGGATGGTCAGTTCGGCCAGATTGACCGACTGCATGCCTGCGTGCTCGGCGACCGCTCCGACGATCTCGTCAATCGAGGCATAGCCCAGCTTCATGATGGCGTCTTGGAGTTTGGCGCCGGTTTGCTGCGACAAGGCTCGGGCCTCGATCAGCTGATCTTGGCTAAGGAGATTCTTGCGAAGAAGAATGTCAGTGAACTCGCCACGACCTTTAGCCATGATTTCTCCAATAATGCTCGTTCAGCCTGAAGCCGGGCCAGCCGGAAGGCCGGGCCAGGAAAAAACGCCATCAGAACTGAACAATCCAACCGGATGCGACGGGCATGAACACTCGAAGAACTGTGGTGGCCGAATCCCTTGGGAAAGAATTCCTTTGATAACGAATGTGCGATGACCCCGTAAAGCTTCACATTACGCGAGTTTCGGGCGACGTTCAAGTGAAAAACACGAGCGAAACGCGCAACTTCACGCCGGATTTTCGTTTATCTGACAGAGCGTAAGGGTACAATGAAACTCGCTCCTCCCCAAAGGAGGCTCCCCATATGAAAGCCATTCTTAGCATGTTCCTCTCGGCGGCCGCCCTGGCGGCGCTCATTGCATTCGAGGGACCAATCGCCGCGCAGGATTTCGATCTCGAAAAGCCTGTAGCCGGCATAGAAATCCAAACGCGCGGACCAGTGCATGAGGCCTTCGCGCAGCCAATCGAACTGAAACCCGAGCAGGGCCTGCCCACGCCCAAGGAACCGCCGCCGGCGATTCCAGAGGATCCCGCCGTACAGCGTCCCGAGGGCGACAATGTGCAGTGGATTCCCGGCTACTGGTCGTGGGATGCTGAGCGCAACGAATTCGTTTGGGTCAGCGGCGTTTTTCGCAATGCGCCTCCGGGCCGGCAGTTTGTCCCCGGCCATTGGGTCCACACCGCCGACGGCTGGGTCTGGGTGCCCGGTTTCTGGGCGCCGCTCAATCAGGGTGAAATGCCGTATGTTCCCGAACCACCGGCGCCGCTCGAGACCGACCCCAGCATTCCACCGCCTGACGCCAATAGCTTTTACGTTCCCGGCAACTGGGTTTACCGCGATTCCCGCTACGCCTGGCATCCAGGGTATTACGCGCCGTTCCGTGACGGCCGCGTTTGGGTCGCGCCGCGCTATCTTTGGACGCCCGCGGGATTCATCTTCGTGCCTGGCTATTGGGATTACCCGCTGGACGACCGCGGCTTGCTGTTCGCCCCGGTCGTGTTCGCGCAGCCGTTCTGGCAGACTCCGGGATGGGTCTATCGTCCGAGTTACGTCGTCGCGCCGAACTTCCTGCTCGACAGTTTGTTTATTCGCACGCGCTCGTTCCAGTTCTATTTCGGCAACTTCTACGGACCAGCGTATGCGCGCGCCGGCTTCAATCCGTGGTTCGCAGGCACGGGACGCCGTGACCCATTGTTCTCGTACTATCGCTGGAATAACCGGTCGAATGCCAGCTGGTTGACCGGCCTGGAGCAACTTCACGCCGACCGAGTCGCCGGGCGCGTCGCCGTTCCACCCATGACGTTCGCGCAGCAAACCAAGATCGTGAACCAAGCAATCGTGCAGAACAACATCCGCGTGGTGACGCCCATAGGTCAATTCAAAAGCGACAAAATACGGTTGGTGCAGACGAGCCCATCGCAGATGGCGAGCGCGCAGCTGAACAGCCAGCGAAGTATGGAACTGTCGAAAATGCGGGCGCTGGCGGAATCCGGCAAGGCGAAAACGCCGCGCGGCGAACACACGACGCTCAAACTGCCGACCTCGGGCCCTGCAAACGTCGTCGTGAGCCCCGCGCTGCCGAAGGTTCACTCGTCGCAACCGTCAACGGGAAAGGCGGCCGGCGATGCACCACGCACCATTACTTTGCCGCCCATGGGCACGAATCCAGGGGTGACGCCTCTGCCCAAGGTGACGACTACGCCATTGAATCCAGCTCCGGCTCCAAAAGTTTCGTCGCCGCCGCCAAAAGTGATCGACGTGCCGAAAAGCGCGCCGCCGCTCCCGAATAACACCAAGCCGAAGACGGGCAGCGTCGACGCGCAAAAGGCTGTGACGCCGATGGCGACGCCACGCTCGAGGAGCGGCCAAAAGCTCTCACTGTCCAATCCCGGCAGATCGCGAATGGCGACGGTCACCTACAACGCCGCCACGCCGTCGCAACTTGGCAAGCAGGCTTCGACCGCACCCCGCCTTGCCGCGCCAGCGTCGCCGCCGCGCGTGACTTCGTCTTCATCGAGCAACCGTTCAGGCGGAGCGCACAATGGCGACGGCGGACGATCGCGAAGCGGAAATCGAGGCGGCGGAGGCGGGAAGAGTGGCTCCAAAAGATGACAAGCGCAAGCTCCGCGAACTCAAACGCGCCGTTAAACGGGGCGGCAACAAGCACCGCCGCAATGCTCTCAAACGCCAACTTCGGGATAGCCCGGAAGAAGCACATCGCGCCGAGGCGGATTTTGGCCGCAACGTCTCGAAGGACTTAAACGCAATCGATCGGCCGCCGTCGGGACGCACATGAACACACCGATTAGTGCCAGCGGAGAATATTGCGATGGTCCGCCATGTTCATATGTGGAAAAGAGTAGCATGTGTGTCCCTAATCGCAGCGGCAGCGTTCCTTGGGTGCAGAATCTTCTTCATCGAAGAGTCCGATGTCCAGTGGATTGGGCCCAAGACTCGACAAATCAGGGAATTGATGACTCTTCTCGAATCTCCCGTGGACTTAAGCCATCTCCAGGGGACCATGAGCGCGCGTAGAGCACTGGAATTGCTTCATGAACAACTTTTCGAAGGGGACCTCAATCTTCACTTCTTTGTGAACATGCGCGATGGTAGCAACCAAGTCCCTCAGGATCACTTCCTTGATTCCCAAATCAAACTTCCCTGCGGTAAAATGACGGCGATTCAGTTCATTCGCGCTTTGCTTGATCAGGTACTTTGGAAAAAGGCCGTTTTGCTGCTAAGACAAGATGGCCTTCTCGAAATCACAACTCCTGAACACGCAAGACGCGAAAGGGCAGCTTACGAGAAAGCAGTTGGATTCACTCCGCTAGATTCGGTTTGGCAGTGGATTTCCGAGTTCTTTGGCAATGACGGACCTCTCCCGATACCATATAGCGAGACGAACGCAGGCTCACTCCTCTTCTTCCCGCAACCGCGCCAGCACCGAATAATCCTCTAACGTCGTCGTATCGCCCGTCGTTTGCCGGCCACTGGCGATGTCCCTCAACAGCCTGCGCATGATCTTGCCGGAGCGCGTCTTCGGCAACGATTCGGTGAAACGGATTTCGTCGGGCCTGGCCAGGGCGCCGATTTCCTTGACGACGTGCGCTTGCAGTTCTTTCTTCAGCTCTTCCGTCGGCGTTTCGCCGGTTTTCAGCGTGACGAAACAGGAGATGCCTTCGCCTTTGATCTCGTCGGGCTTGCCGACGACCGCGGCTTCCGCGACTCGTTTGTGGTGCACTAGGGCGCTTTCGACTTCCATGGTGCTGAGCCGATGGCCGGCGACGTTGAGCACGTCATCGACACGGCCCATGATCCAAAAGTAACCGTCCTCGTCCTTGCGGGCGCCGTCGGCGGTGAAGTACGCGTGCGGCACGTGCGACCAGTATTCCTTGCGATAGCGCTCATCGTCGCCGTAGATGGTCCGCAGCATCGCGGGCCAGGGACGGCGAATGACGAGCAGGCCTCCTTGGTTTGCCGCCAGCGGGTTGCCGGCTTTATCGACGATTTCCGCTTCGATGCCCGGAAGCGGTCGCGTCGCCGAGCCGGGCTTGGTGGGAATCGCGCCCGGCAGCGGCGTGATCATGATCATGCCGGTCTCGGTCTGCCACCAGGTATCGACGATCGGGCAGCGCTTGCCGCCGATCACCTCGTGATACCACATCCACGCCTCGGGATTAATCGGCTCGCCCACAGTGCCCAAGAGCCTTAAGCTCGAAAGATCGTGCTTCTTGGGCCATTCGTCGCCCCATTTGTGAAAAGCGCGAATGGCGGTCGGGGCGGTGTAGAAAGTATTGACGCGATACTTCTCGACGATTTCCCAGAACCGGTCCTCGCGCGGATGATTCGGCGCGCCTTCGTACATGAGCGTGGTCGCGCCGTTGGCCAGCGGGCCGTAGATGATATAGCTGTGCCCCGTGACCCAGCCGATGTCTGCCGTACACCAATACGTGTCCTCTTCCTTGAGATCGAACACCAGGCGATGCGTGTACGACGTGCCGAGCAAGTAGCCGGCCGTGGTGTGCAACACGCCCTTGGGCTTTCCGGTCGAGCCGGAGGTGTAGAGGATGTAGAGGGGATGCTCGCTGTCGAGCGGCTCGGCGGGGCAGTCGGCGGACGCGTCCATCATCAATTCGTGCCACCACATGTCGCGGCCTTGCTTCATGTGGACCTGCTGGTTGCAGCGGTTGAAGACAATGCACTTCTCGACGGTCGGCGATTTTTCTAAGGCGCCATCCACGTTGTTCTTGAGAGGAACAACCTTGCCGCGCCGCCAGCCGCCGTCCGCGGTGATGATGAGCCGCGCCTTGGCGTCGTTGTTGCGGTCGGCGACAGCGTCGGCCGAGAAGCCGCCGAAGACGATGCTGTGCGTGGCCCCGATGCGGGCGCAGGCGAGCATGGCGATGGCCAACTCCGGTATCATCGGCATGTAAATGGTGACGCGATCGCTCGCCTTGATCCCCTGCCCCTTCAGCACGTTGGCGAACTTGCAGACCTCGCGATGCAGATCCTGGTAGCGGAGCACGCGCGAATCGCCCGGCTCGCCCTCCCAGATGAGCGCCGCCTTGTTCTTGCGCGGCCCCACTAAATGCCGGTCGAGGCAGTTGAAACTGGCATTGAGCTTGCCGCCCACAAACCACTTGGCGAAGGGCTCCTTCCACTCCAGCACCTTTTGCCACTTCGAAAACCAGGTCAGCGATTCCGCCTGAAGCGCCCAGAATCCTTCGGGATCGTCGTGCGCCTTCTGCCAGAGCTTCTCGTACTCGGCCAGGCTCTTGACGTGGGCTTGAGCGGAAAAGGCGCCGGGCGGTGGAAACTTCCTGGTTTCCTTGAGGACGCTGGTAATGTTCGCGGCGGGAGAAGACATCATCGAATCTCCTGGAAGACGTTGTCGCTTGCGAAGGAATCGCGAATCCGTGACAATTCTATGCAATCGAACTCTTGCCGTTTAGCCGGAGCTGAAGGTGTTGCATGGTTTTCCGTGGATCGCTCTTGGTTCTGGTTTTCAGCGCTGCCATGTCGTTGGCTCAATCGCAATCTTCATCACTCGACCGACTGGATCCGGCCAAGATTCCGGAGGAGTTGCGGCTTCCGAACCAGCCATCGGAGATCGTCGCGATCCTGCACAAGCACACGCGCGGCGTCGCCGGTCTCGCCTTTTCACCGGATGGTAAGACGCTCGTGTCCGCCGGCTGGGACAACAAGCTCATCTGGTGGCGCGTGCGCGGTTCCGAGTTCGTGGCCGGCGACACCGCGGCGGGCAGTCCAAGCGGCGTGGCGTTTTCGCCGGACGGCAAGACTCTTATCAGCGGCGGCGCCGACGCTCATGTTCACCTGTGGAAAAACGGCAAGCAAGCTCGGCCCCTTGCCGGCCACCAAAACCGCCCTTTCGCTGTCGCTTTCTCTCCCTGCGGCAAGCTGCTCGCCAGCGGTTGCGGCGAACCCACCGTGCGCGTCTGGAAATTGGATGAAGACGAACCCGAAGCCTGGGCAGTCCTCGCCAATGAAACCAATCCCGCAGTCGGCGTCTCGTCTTTATCATTCAGCTTCGACGGCAAGTATCTAGCCATGGGCCATCATGCCGGCAAAAGTACGCTGCGCATCTGGGACGTTGGCGGCAACATCATGGAGGAGATCGACATTCCCGACGCCATGGCCCGGCTGGTGGCGTTCTCGCCCAAGGAACCGTTGCTGGCTTTCAGCGGCAACGCGGAGATTCGGCTGTGGGATTTCAAGGAAGGCAAAGCGAGACCACGCAAATCGCTTCCAGCTCATTCGCAAAAAGTCGCGCCGGGCAGTGTCAAAGCGTTGACATTTTCGCCGGACGGCAAATCGCTGGCAAGCTGCGGGCAAGATCGCCGGCTGGTAGTCTGGGATGTGCCGCGTGACGAGAAACGGCTCGAATGGGTTTTTCCCAACCAAGGCCTGGCCTTGACGTTCGCGCCGGATGGCAGGCACCTCGCGCTCGGCAACCAAGACGGAACGATCTATGTTTTGCGCGTGCCGGCCGTTAAGATGAAGTGAAAGAATATGCCCAATTCAGGTGCAAGATGGTTTCTCAGGACCTGCCAACCCTGACCTACTTCAAGCGATTCCGCATGGAAATCGACGTGCAGGATCCGCTGCCTCACGTGCCTTGTCTGCCGCCCGGTTATGCGTGGGCGCCGTGGGAAGCCGGGCTCATCGATCAGCACGCCGACGTCAAGTATCAGTGTTTCTTCGAAGAGATCGATGCCGTCGTCTTCCCCAACCTGTCGAGCCGTGAAGGCTGTCTTCGCCTGATGCGTGACATCTCCACCAATGCAGGTTTCAAGCCCGAGGCGACTTGGCTGATCGCTTACGACGGACAACACTGCGGCACCATCCAAGGCGTCCGCGATCGTTACGGCATGGGCGCGATCCAGAATGTCGGCATCATACCGGAGCATCGTGGGCGAGGGCTTGGACGGGCGCTGGTCCTGCAAGCCTTGCACGGGTTCCGCGGGTGCGGCGTGCATCGAGTTCATTTGGAAGTCACCACGCAGAACGAGCCAGCCATTCGGCTTTATCGCAGTCTCGGCTTCCGTTTCCGTAAAACCATCTACAAGACCGCCGATGCGTTCGCGGCATTGCAGGGCGCGTCATCCGGCTGGTTCGCGTAGAATGAACTGAACCCCCGCTTGCGGGTCAGCGCCGAATTGGGCTCTGTAGGCGCTAAACCGCAAGCGGTGACTCGGAGCCAACAAAGTGCCCCAACAAATATATCATCATTCCTTTCCCAACGGACTCACTCTTCTTGCCGAGCGCATGGATCACGTTCGTTCGGCGGCGTTGAATTTCCTGGTGCCCGCCGGCTGCGTCAACGATCCTGTCGAAGCGCTCGGCACAACGACCGTATTGGCGGAGATGATCACCCGCGGCGCCGGCAAGCGCGATAGCCGCGAACTCAGCCTTGCCATCGATAACCTCGGCCTCGATCGCGATGAAACGGTCGGCCAACTCCACATTCGCTTCTGGGGCGCCACGCTCGCCCGCAATCTTCCCGCGGCCCTGGAAATCTATGCCGACATTCTGCGCCGGCCTCAGTTGCCCGAAGACGATCTCGATGCCGTCAAGGCCCTGGCGCTGCAAGACATCCAGTCCTTAGAGGACGAACCGCAAGCCAAAGTGATGGTCGAGTTGCGCCGCCGCCATTGGCCGATGCCCTTGGGCCGCGACCGCCGGGGCACGCCCGAAGGAATCGCCGCCATCACGGCCGCGTCACTGCGCCGCCAGTTCAAGCGCAACTTTGCGCCAAAGGGCACGATTCTGTCCGTCGCCGGCAACATCGAATGGGAATCGCTCAAGAAGCAGGTGGAACGCCTCTTCGGCGATTGGCAAGGCGAGGAGAAGCCGCCCGCCGACTTGCGCCCCGCGCTGAACGGCCAGGCGCATCTCTCCAAGGAAACCACGCAAACGCAGATCGCTCTCGCGTACCCCAGCGTGCCGTTCGGCCATCCCGAGTATTACTCCGCGCAGGCCGGCGTGCAGATTCTCTCGGGCGGCATGGGCGCCCGGCTCTTCACCGAGGTGCGCGAGAAACGCGGCCTATGCTATTCCGTGTGGGCCAGCTACCAGACGTTCAAGGAATGCGCCTGCGTTCTGTGCTACGCCGGCACCACCAACGAGCGCGCTCAGGAAACGCTGGATGTGACATTGGCGGAATTGCGCCGCGTGGCTCAAGGCGTGGAAGACGAAGAAGTCGATCGCGTCAAGGCAGGCCTAAAGTCATCGGTCATCATGCAGGAAGAATCGACGTCCGCCCGTGCTGGCGCCATTGCCTCCGATTGGTACTACCTGGGCCGCGTGCGACCCATGGAGGAAGTCCAAGCCGCCATCAACGGCCTGTCCGCGGACAGCATCGTCGCGCATTTGCGCAAGCATCCGGCGAAGGACTTCACCGTGGTGACGCTAGGCCCCAAACCATTGAATGTGCCAACCGTTTAGCCGCGAGCCAGCGGCGAGCGCGGGCGGCGTCCAACCCGGTTGGATTCGGCCCGCGCTCGCCGCTGGCTCGCGGCTAAACGTGAAACGATTTTCGAGGAGTTCTATTCCGTGCAATTTCATCACCACGTTCTCGATAACGGCCTGACTCTCGTCGGCGAAACCAGCCCGTCGGCGCGCTCGGTTTCCCTCGGCTTTTTCGTCCGCACCGGCTCGCGCGATGAAACACCCGACGTCTCCGGCGTGTCGCACTTTCTCGAGCACATGGTCTTCAAAGGCACGCCGCGCCGGTCGGCCGACGACGTTAACAAGGATTTCGACCGGATCGGCGCCAACTACAACGCCTTCACCAGCGAGGAAAACACTGTCTTCTATGCCGCCATCCTGCCCGAATACTTGCCGCAGGCCGCCGACATCCTCGCGGACATTTTGCGGCCCAGCCTGCGCGGCGACGACTTCGACATGGAAAAGAACGTCATCATCGAAGAGATCGGCATGTACGAGGATCGGCCCACCTGGTCCGCCTACGACCAGGCCCGCAAGGCGTACTTTGCCGACCATCCCCTCGGCAACAGCATTCTGGGCACGGCGCAGAGCGTCCGTTCGCTTGGCCGCGATCAGATGCAAGGCTATTACGATCGCCGCTACATTGCCCCGAATATCACCGTGACCGCCGCGGGCAACTACGATTGGACGCAATTCGTCGGGCTTCTCGATGGGCTCTGCGGCAAATGGCCCACGGGCACGGCCCCGCGCGACGGCATCCGCCCAACGCGCGGCAGCCGATCGTTTCAGGTCGTTCGCAAAGAAAAGGTGATTCAAGAGCACGTGATCCTGATCTCCCCCGCCCCGCCCGCCACGTCGCCGTTGCGCCACGCCGCCGACACGCTGGCGATGATCCTCGGCGACGACTCCGGCAGCCGGCTCTACTGGGCGCTGATCGACCCCGGCCTGGCCGAATCCGCCGACATGAGCTTCCACGACAACGAAGGCAACGGCGCGTTCTTCACGACGCTGAGCTGCGATCCGGAGCAAACCGAGGAGAACCTCGCCATCGTCAAGGAGATCTTGCGCGACGTGCAAGCCAAAGGCGTGACCGCGGAGGAGCTGGCCACCGCCAAGAGCAAAATCCTGTCACGCGTGGTCCGAGGCAGCGAGCGTCCCATGGGCCGGATGCAGGCGCTCGGCATGTCGTGGATTTACCTGGGTAAATACCGCAGCGTCGATGATGAACTCAAGTCGTTCGAAGCGGTGACGCTCAAAGACATCCGCCAGGTGCTCGATGAGTTCTCGTTTGTGGATGTGTCAACGTTGGCGCTTGGGCCGCTGGAGAAAGTAGAGCACGCAAAGAAATGATAAGGCGAGCCGGAGCGTGAGCGACCGCAGGGAGCCCGAAAGCACACGGCCCAAAATGCTATCCCTGAGCCTGCGAGCGCGAAACGTAAACCGCGATCCCGATGAACATCTCCTCCCGAACGCCCGAAGGCCTTCCGAATCGTTGCCCAATATGTGGCTTGGAGCTTCGCATGGAGCCATCGTCGCCGGCCGGCGATGCGCCATGTCCCGGTTGCGGGCATTTGCTGTGGTTCAGTCGAACTACGGTTTCGTCGCGACCGCCGCTCTCGAAGCGCACGCCCTATATTGTCATGGGCATGGTTAGACTCGTCGCGCTCTTAGCGCTCTTCACATTCCCAAGCTTCATCGCCATGAAACTCGGATTTGGATTTCAAGAGGCGCTTATCCTCATGGTCATCGGCCTGATCTTGTTCGGAAGAAGACTCCCGGAGATGCTGCGAATCTGCTTCCGGCGCAAGTTGACGAATCATAGACTTCGATGACGCCGCCTCGAACGTATCTTACTCCCCAAACACATACCGCCGCCGCTCGAAATCGATCGTCCACGTGTACTTGTACAGAAACGCGTGGCTCAACAGCCCGTCGATGCGCACGCCGCCGAAGAAATTCCATGCGGTCTGTCCAGCAGTGGCGAAGAATTGGTCCTTCTGCTCGAGCGGGCCAAGCGTAATAGGCAGAGAGCTTTCGAAGGTTTTCTTTTCCGCCAGGGCCGCGTCCACGCCCCACTCCTTGTAGAGCTGCGGCGTGGCCAGGAAACACGCTTGCCGCGGCTTTCCCTTGACTGGCGCCAACAACAACAAACCCGAATCGATGAAGAAGTTCAGATCCCTGCGCTTGCCGAAACCGCCGCGAGCGAACATGTAATGGTCGCCCCAAAGATAGAACAGCACTTCGACACGCTTTTCCGGAAGCATTTCCAGGTGCTTTTTCGCCAGGTCCTTGTCCTTGCGCGGCGACAGGATCAATCGAGACTTCGGATAGTCAAGAGTCGCGAGGAACGGCTCCAAAATGTTCGTGCCGAAGATGACGAAGTCCTGCGGCCCTTTGAGCGTCGGCATCACCGTGACTGGCACGTTTTCGAAGACCGCGTCGCCCAAGACGAATTTCTTGGCGACGCCGGCTTGCAGCTTGACGCGTGTGGCGGCGTGAAAGCCCTCGCCCACGTCCTTGAGAGCGATCCCCATCTTCTGGGCGCGCTCCTGGCCCATGACCAGAAAGTTGCCCCCGGTGTCGACGTGAACCTTGATCTTCTCTCCCTCCAGCTCGGCGTCGAAAGCAGGAAAGTACGGCGTGAGATTGTGCTTGGCGAAGGGAACGACGGCTACCCGTTTCAACTGAGATTGGAAGGGATGCTGAGCGCGCATTTCCAAGCTGGTGAGCATGGCCTCGCCCATCTTCCGCTCGCGGGCAAAATCGAGGGCTTCCTTGGGGCGGCCCAAATGTAGGTACGCTTGAACGACGGCTTCGTTCAACTCCTTGCGTTTCGCGTGCGAAGCGTCGATTTTCGCGTGATGAAGGAGTGCGGCTTCATACTCGCCTTTGACAAACGCGCATAGAAACAGAAGAGCGTGCGTGTCGGAAGTCGTCGGCGACTTCTGGGCCATCTTCTCAGCTTCGAGCACGTCGCCGTTCTTCCATGATTTCCAGGCATCTTGGAGAAGGGCGGCGGCATCTTGAGCCGAAGCCGAGATCGACCCCAATGCTTGCAAGACGACGAGCAGACATGTGGCAAGAATGGACGGCACTGTCCGGAACATAGCTCACCCCTCCGCGGCCAACACCTAATTATTTAGGTATTAGACACGCTCCGAAGGGCTCTGTCAAGCAGGCGTAAGAACTTTTCAGGGGGTGCCATCCTCAACAACGTGCAAGTCGAGAGAAATGCATTCCTGAACCCGTTTATTGTCACGCACTTGTGAATTCGCCCTCGACTTGCACGTTTTCTCCTGGGAGGCCTTATGGCGCCACTTTGAGGAGCACCGACTTGGCGGCATGTTCGGTGTTCTTGCCTTCGCGCTTGGCAAGGACCACGAAGGGACGGCTGGTCGGCTGCACCCAAGGTTCAGCGTAGATGACAAAAGTGCGGCGGACCTCGTTCTCGTTGACCAGGATGCCGTTTAACCCAATGTCGAGCACGCGTACGCCATGGGGCAAACCGCGGACTTCGAGCGGCACCCGGCCCAGGAAACCGTGGCGCCGCTCAATGTGAACCGTCAGTTTGACTTGGCCGCCCGGCTTGACCGCGACCTCGGACTCCTCGGTGAAAGCGACGATCTCGCCGGGATCGACGAGCCGCGGCGTTTCGCCTTCCAAATCTTGCTCGTGCGTCTTACCGGCGATCTCGGCCCGCGCGACGAGCTGCAACGGAGTCTTGCGCGACGGCGTTTTTGCATCATCCTCGGCATAGAGGGCGAAGGCGGTCAAGGTTTCGCCCGGTTCGATGGATGTCGTCGGAGCATGAAATCCCGGCGGCAGATCGACGCACTCAATGCTGATCGGCCCGTCGTAGCCGTCGATGCGCTCGGCCTCAACACCGATCGAAACGGCGCCACCGCGGGATACGATCGGATTGGTCGGCGAGAATTTGACCCGGAAGCTCGGGCGCGGCGGACGGACGGTCAGCCGATAAGCGAAGTTTTCGCCGCCCATTCCGCGCGCGTCGCTGATGCGGACCTGGTATTCGCCGTCGGCAGGCGGGTCGAAGAAGAGGCGGGAATCGCGGCCAAAGCCGGGGCCGCCGTCATCGTTGCGATAAACCAGCGTAAAGACGGGGTAACCATTGGGCGGAAAGGTCGTGCCCGGCGGATGCACCGAAACCTTGTACATCGGCTCGTTCATGGTGTGGTTGGTCGGCGTCGTGTCGAGAAAGCCGGTGCGCTGACCGCCCGACGTGAAGAAAAGGCAATCGGCGTCGGGATGCGTCGGCAGCTCTTTGATCTTCATCAGGTCGCCGTTGACGTACAGCAGATCATTGATCGCCAACTCGCTCCAGGCTTCGATGCGAATGTTCTGCCCAGCGGAATCGTGATCGCGAAAAACCACGATTGTCTTCGCCTGGCAGCGAAGCATGGCGCGCGGCACCGGTTTACCATTCTTGTCGAGCACCTCGATCAGCGAGTCGATCGGCGAACCGAGCCGCCGGCCATGCACCTCTAGAATCAGCCGCCCGCCTTTCTTCGCATGGAAACGCCACGCGTCTTTCTGACCCGAGGCCGAAAGGACGCCGTTGGCGGTTCCGGGCACGGCGATGGTTTTATCGCTGGCGTCCGGAAACTCGCCGGCGACGATTTCGCTCGGCCCAAGCGGCTTTCCCAAGGGCGAGGTCATGGGCACTGGGATCTTGCTTCCAACCTCGGCATCGGCGGGAATCTTGACGTGGACGTTCTTCGACCCGAGGAAGACGCCGCGCGCTTGGACATCAACCTCGGCGCCGCGCTGCCCACCGAGCGGAAAGAGCGACGTGATCACGGGAATCTCGCCGATGTGAAGGCGATAGTGCATCTCTTTTCCGCCGCGCAGCTCACGATCGCGGACGCCGACGGCATAGGTTCCCGCATCCGGCGCCGTGAAGCCGAGCAAGCCGTCTGTGGACTCCGCGAGCGTGCCACCCCGGCCGTCGGTCAGTTGCAACAATGGCTCCAGCTTGCTGCCTACGAGCTTGGTTAGTACCTGGACGCCGAGCCGTTGACCTTTCTTGGCGCCGAAGCGAAAGAAATGAGCCGCCCCTGCCCGGTCGAGGGTCCCCACAACCGAAGCCGGCAACGTGATCGTCTGTCCCGTGACCGGCGACTGCGATCCGCCGATCGCCTTGGTGAGCGGAAACGGATCGATCAAAAAAGGCAGCGCCTTGGATGTGCCGGCCAGGTTTTTCATTTGCACATTGACATAACCCGCCGGTGTATTTGCCGGAAAGGTAATCTCCGCTTCAAGCTTGGTTGCAGTTGCCGACAGGATCTTGCCAGTCGTGCCGGCCGGTTCGCCGACGATGCCGTCGGCCTTGTCCAATCCTTTGCCTTCGACGATCACCCGTATCGGCACGCCGCGTTGGCCGAATGCGGGGCTGATCTTATCCGCGTCAGGCGACAACAACGGCTGCAGCGCCAGAGCGCGATGCACATGAGGTGTGGCCGGGGCTGAGTCTTCGAAGCCCCGGGGCGCGGACCGTCGCTCACCGTCGGGGCTTCGCAAAGCCTCAGCCCCGGCCACACCGTTTGACTTTTTTTGCGGCTCGATTGTCCAAAACGCTCCCGTAGTTGCATTAATGATTCGAACCGAGCCGTCGTAGAGCCCCACGGCGATATCGCCCTCGCGCACTGCCATTGTCAGGCCGGTCTCGGGAAGACGCTCATAAACCTTGCGTTCAACCATGCGGTCGGCATCCCACGCCTTGACGACGCGATCTTGACCGAGTGAGTACAGCGTCTTTCCATCCTTCGAATACAGCACTTTTTGCACGGGGCCTTCGTGGGCAAAGACGGAATGGACAAGTTTGGCGCCCAGACCATTCGCTTGGTAAACGCGAATGCTGCGATCGACGCCGCCGGATGCCAGATGCTTGCCCTCGGGACTCCATGCCAACGCGTAAAGCCAATCGGTTGCTTCGCCCAGCGTGTATAGCAGCTTTCCGGTTGCTACGTCCCAGACTTTGAGCGCCCGATCGGCGGAGCAGGAGGCGAGCAGCTTGCCGTCGGGACTGAATGCAACGCCATAGACGGCGTCGCTATGCTCTTTGAGAGTTCGAGCCGGCGTGGCCGGCTCTTTCACGTCGGTGAGCTTGATCTGCGTGTCGTAACCGGCGCTTGCCAACATGCCAGAAGCACTGATGTCCAAGGCGAGTACGCTGTCGGCATGGTAATCCTTGAGGACTCGTTTTTGGCCGTGAAGTTTGCCGCCGTGAAACTTGCCACCGAAAAAGACGACGATATCCTAAGACCGCCCCGGCCGCCCTGTGCCGATGGCGATTATGCTGTCGTGCGGGCTGATAGCAATCGCAGTGATGGGGTCCGCCAAAACAACCGCATTATCGCTCTTGATCCCATCGTCGGCGATGATTTGAATGCCATGCGGTCGTGCCGCCAACAAATCTCCCGTTGGGCCAGCGGCGAGCGAGACTACAGGTGCGGCGACAGGCTTCCGCGGCTTGATGTCCGGAATCGCGACTTTAATGTCTTTGCTGTCGTCCTTGGCGCCGGCTTTGATCCAGGCGCGCACCAGCGCGATCTCCTCGGCTCTGGGATGGAACTTTGCCTTCGCCGGAGGCATGGCCGGTTTTGCGCTGCCGTCAAGCAGCATCACGAGCTTGCTTTTCTCCGGATCGCCCGGCGTCAGCACAGCGCCATTGTCGGAACCTTCGAGGATGTCCTTAAGCGACTCAAGGACGAGTCCGCCTTTCGCATCTTTGGCGTTGTGGCATTCCAGGCAGTATTTGGCAAGGAACGGCCGAATGTGTCTGCCGTAGCTCGGCAATTCCTGGGCCGCAATCGTATTGCCGCCCAATAGGAACGCTGCAAAGGAAATGAAGACCACTCTCATGACATGTGCTCAGCGATTGAACAAGAACTCCCGCCCCGTCAACACAGCCCAGAAGAGGTCTTCGAGGATTTCGCGCCGGCTAGTGTGCGGATCGCGGCCGGCTTCGGCCATGATTCCCGTGAATCGCGTTTCCTCGTCCGAGGTGGGCGGACGGCACAGGGCCAGGTCGAAGATGCGCGCGATCGCCTGTTTGTCGCCGATCTTCTCTTTCAACCATGCTTCGACGCGCGAGTTTTTGTCGCGCAGCTTGTCATTCAAGGTTTGGCCATTGTTCAGATGCAAGGCCTGGGTCACACTCGATTCCTGCTGGCGTTCGCACGAGCAAGTTTGGGTCCGCTCCGGCCTTCCGAAGGCGTCGAGGAATTGCGAAACAAGTTGCGTATCGGGAAGCTGCAAGGCCCGCGTGCCAAGAGGATAGTCGCCCGTGTCGGCCTCGCCGCCCGACGTGCCGACTTGCAGCTTCTTGAAAGCGGTCGGCACTCGGGTCACGTAGCTGTAAGCGTCCAGCACCACCTCGGCGGGTAGACGGCGCGTCAAATAGCGTGAGTAAAACCGGTCGTCCGTCTTATTGCCTTCAATCGCAACCGATGTATGCTGATACGTCGCCGAATTCATGACGAGGCGGATCAGGTGCTTCACGTCGTATTTTTGCTTGACGAAATCGCGCGCTAAGGCGTCGAGTAGCTCTTCATTGCTGGGCGGATTGGTTTGCCGCAGGTCGTCCTCCGCCTCGACCAAACCGCGGCCCATAAAGTTGCGCCAGACTCGATTCACGATGGCCCGCGCGAAAAAGGGATTCTCAGGGGCGGTCAACCAATCGGCGAAGTACTGTCGTCGATCACTCTGGTCAGTCAACGGCTTGCCATCCAGAGGCGTGGGCGGCATGGCGATGCCGCGCCGTGGATGCAGCACGTCGCCTTCCGACTGTGATTGCACCGTCACCCCGCCGCGCTCGCCGTTCCTCACCGTCACTTGTGAAAAGAGATTCGCCATGCTCCAGTACTGGTCCTGCGTCCATTTCTCCAACGGATGGTTATGACAACGGGCGCATGTGATCGACATACCGAGAAACGTCAGCGACGTGGTCTCGCTCAGGTCGGTCACCTCGCGGTGCAGCAGAAAGTAGTTGGCCGCGCCGTTCTGCAGGTTGCTTCCGCGCGCCGTCACGATCTCACGAGCGAACTGGTCCCACGGCTTGTTGTCGGCCACGCTTTGACGAACGAAATGATAGAAGGCACGCATGGCCGGCTGCGGCATCTTGCGGCTCGAAATCAGAAGCAGATCGGACCACTTGTACGACCAATAATCGACGAATTCGGGGCGGGCCAGAATATGCTCCACCAACCGGGCTCGCTTGTCGGGCCGGGAGTCTGCGAGAAACTTGGTTGTTTCCTCGGGAGTGGGCAAGACGCCGCCCGCGTCCAGAAAGGCCCGCCGAACGAACTCACGATCCGTGCACTGCTGTGAGGGCGGGATCCGCAAGGCTTGCAGCTTTTTCAGCACGTGCTCGTCAATGAAGTTATGCCGCGGCGATGGAACGAAGACATTCGCCTCGATCGGATTATCGAAGGGCGAAGTGACTCTAGATACCGCGACGACGTTCGCATATCCAATGGTGATCGACGCTTCTCCATGACCTGAGACCGTGACCAGGCCGCGGTCATCCACACCGGCCACGAGATCTTCGGTGCTTGCGAATTTCGCGCGGCGCGTGACGTCTTCGGCATGCCCGTCGGAGTAGTGGGCCCGCACCAACACCTGCAGTCGATCCTTTGGCTTGAGGACGGCTCCCGTTGGAAACACTTCAATGCTCTGGATGCGTGGCTCCTTTGGATCGACGCCAGGCGCCCCCGATGCGATCCAGTCGGCAATCAGCTTGTACTCGGGTGAATTCACTTCCAGCTTCAAGCCGCCGCCGTGCGAAAGGGCCATAGACGGTTTGAGCAGCATCAAGCTCTTGGCCGGCTCGAGCAAGTTGACGCGACGGCCGCCCACCTGCCGTGTGAGCACAAAGTGGTCATCGGCGGGAGCGTAACCGCGGAGCGAAAGCTTCAAGCCGCCCTTGCCGGCGAGGGCGCCGTGGCAGGCGCCGCTGTTGCAGCCAATCTTGGTCAGCACCGGAATCACGTGGTTGCGGAAGCTCCATTCACAAAGCTCCTGCATTTTCTCTACGCGAACTTTGACCGTGGCCTGATCGTTGCCGATATTGGCCGTGATGATCGCCTCGCCGTCGCCCTTGGGAACAACGGAGCCGTCATCCTTCACGATCGCCACTTTCGGATCGCTCGTCGTGTAACTGGCCTTCGCAGTGAGATCGCCTTCGACCTTGCCGGCAGTGGTCGAAAGCACGAGCAATCGCTGCGACGCTTGTGGGCCGGTGAGAACAATGTCCTTCGGAGCGATTACTAGGTCCGCAGCGTGAAGGGGACAGGCGAAGCCCAGAAAGCAGAGAGACAGGAATAAAGGTCTCATGTTAGTTTTCCACGCGAGTTCGCAATTCAATCCGCAAACGCGAATCGGTCATTGACGAGCTTCATACTCGTCCTCGCGGCGCTTTTCTTCCAAGCACTCAGTGTAGTCACCCCGCACCGATTTGTGCAGCTTCTGAGCAAAGGCTTCATCGAGCTCGTTGAATCGGATCAGCTCCACGACGTCGCCGAAATCACGATGCCGCCGGGCGGCGAGTTTCAGTTCTACGAGCGTAATCAGATCAACGACATGGATCTTCTCCCAAATTTCCGCAACGTCCTCGGGATCTGGGTAAGAAATCGGCCCCGGCTTTCCGCTTCCAGGGAAGAACCCTGTGACTAGCAAATCGACCGTAATCCGATTCCTGCGATCAACAAATCGCCGTGGGCGCCCCGGTATGGTCGCGTAGTCCTTCGGTACGAATTGCTTCTTGAACTCCTTAAGCCCAGCTGCCGTTACAAGAATATCGACATCATTGGTCGTGCGCCGGTATTTGTGTGCGAAGACAGCCATCCCTCCCACCACCGCATAAGGAATGCTTGCCTTCTGCAGGCGCCGCACGATCCGGCGCAAGGATTTGAAAACCTGATCCTTGCCCGCAAAAAACTTGGAGACCTCCATTAGCCGCTCCATAAAGGTCTGCTCAAGAAATGTTCGGACTTTGGGCTTGCTGGCTTGCATGGCAGGCTTTGGGACTCAATCAGTGGGCGCTCCAGAGTCAATCAAAACAGCTCGCGGATTGGTTGCACGCCGAAATCGACCAGAGGAAGGGGTCGGTTCTGTGGGCCGGGTAGCTCGCGGTGGGGATCGAGGCCGAGGCCGCGATAGAGCGTGGCGGCCACTTCCGCGCAAGTAACCGGTCGGCGCTTCGGCCGGTAGCCAAGCTCATCGGACTCGCCGACGACCCGGCCGCCGCGGATCGGACCGCCGCCCATCAGGATCGTCCAGACGCCGGGGTGATGATCGCGGCCGCCGGCAGGATTGATCTTGGGCGTGCGGCCAAATTCGCCCATCGCGGTCACGATCGTCGATTCCAGAAGTCCGCGTTCCTGCAGGTCCTCCATCAACGTCGAAAATCCCAGGTCGAAATTCGGCGCCACTTCGCGGGCCATCTGCTGGATGTCGGTGAACGGCCGCGAACCGTGAATATCCCAGGTGACCTCATCAAATACGGTTTCAAACATGTTGACGGTGACGAAGCGAACGCCTCGCTCAATCAAGCGCCGCGCCAATAAGCAGCTCTGCCCGAACCGCGTACGGCCATAGCGGTCACGGAGGCGGGCGGGCTCGCCGTCGAGGTTGAAGGCTTCGCGCGCTTGCGGACTAGACATGAGGCGATAGGCGAGGCCGAAGTTGCCGTCGAGCTGGCGGGCCTGGGCGCTAGTCTCGAAGCTTGCCATGGCGCCGTCGACCGCATCGCGTAAGCGCTGGCGGCGCTCGGCACGGACCGCCGAGATGTACGCGGGCGGCAACAGATCGGGCACACGGAAGTTGGGCGCGGATGGATCGGCGTTGAGGATAAACGGATCGTGCTGTCGCCCCAGATAACCTGCGGTATGGCCATGCGGCAAATTGCCTCCGGTGCGGCCGATGGGCCGCGGCAACAGCACGTGGGCCGGCACCTCGCCGCGCTGGCCGCGGACATAACCGAGGACGCAGCCGACATGCGGATGCTCCACGCCGCCGGTGAATAGGCGGCCCGTTTGCATCATTTGATGGCCGGTGTCGTGAACGGCCGTTGCGGTGTGGTAAACGGTGCGGATCAAGGAAACCTTGTCCGCGTGGCGCGCCATGCGCGGGAATATTTCGCTGACTTGGATTCCGGGAACATTGGTGGCAACCGGGCGGAACGGACCGCGCACCTCCGGTGGAGCGTTCGGCTTGGGGTCCCAGGTGTCGAGCTGGCTGGGACCTCCAACCAGGAAAAGCATGATGCAGTTGATGTCACGCTCGCCGGTCTGACCGGCCGCCTTCAAGGCGAGAAAGCCCGGCAACGTGAGACCCAGCGTGCTGATCGATCCGGCGTGCAGAAAATCGCGGCGCGTGAAGCCATCGCAAAACCGGATCGGCTTTTCGGCATCAAGGCGCAACATGGACGCTCCCCTCGCTCGAACGCGAATTCGCCTCGGATTCCGTAAGGGATTCCACAAGGGATTCCGCGCTATTTTATCGAAACGATGGCGATAAAGAAATTGGGAGGGCGACGCATTGTGCGTGGGACGCTTCGCTCTCCCAATGGGTGTATGCTTTTTCGAGGTTAGGCTGGACTGATCAATGCCTTGCGAGCTGCCTTTTCCTTGCGGAGGCGGGCGCGGCGGCGCAATTCACTTGGCTTTTCATAATGCTGGTGGGCCCGCAGTTCCTTTTGCATGCCGCTTCGTTCGATGAGCTTCTTGAACCGGCGCAGTGCGAGACCGATCGGCTCTTTGTCATGGACGCGCATGCGTAACGTCATTCGTCCTCCTTTCAAGGACACCGTGCGGTGAATGCCACAAGAGACAATGATCGGGCCCGACGCCGCGATCCGTGAAGCCCTTAGTATAGTTGACCAAGAAACTTGCGGGTAGAGGAATCCTAGGCCGCAGCCCGCCAGCCCACCTGCCAATAACGCACGCTCGGGCCGTCCGTGCTCCAGTCCAGGCCCGGAAAGAGGCTGGATAGAAAGTCGCCAAAAAGCCGGCCCAAAAGTGGGCGCGAAGGCATGACGTAAAAAGTGGACATGGGAACACTCCGTGGGGCCACTGCGTGGCGGGATTTGCAGAATGTGCCATCGCCTCGGCGCATTCATCGGCATCGGAAGATTACAGTATGTTGGGGGAAAGGAGTGAAAGAACGAAACCGCACCCGGCACGGTCGTTGTCCCCGGAGCAATTGGAAAAGTCGAATGAAAGAGGGTTAGCTGGCGAAGGCTTTTCGAACGCCTTCGATCACGTCGGCCGACTGGTGTGGAAATATCGTCCGCAGGTCAAAGACGATTTTACCATCTTGCACCCGCCCCACGATCGCAGGATCACCGACCCGAAGGCGCAGCGCAAGCTCCGCATCTCCGATGCTCTTGGCTTCGATTTCGACCACCCAAGTCGGCATTTTCTGATCGGGCAGCGAACCGCCGCCGACGTAAGCCACGTCTTCGCGTGCAATTACGTTGCGAACGCCAGCGATGTTCGCTATCTCTCGTGCCAACGACTCGGCGCGCATTCTCAACTCGGAAAGTGGGACGCTTAGCATCCGCAGCCCCGGTACCTCTTGAAGTGCTCGAACTTCATTCAGGTACAACCGCAGAGTCGCTTCGAGGGCAGCGAGGGTCATCTTGTCGAGGCGCATCGCACGCATCAGCGGATCTTTCTCGATGCGCTGGATGCACTCGACTCGTCCCGCGAGAATGCCTGCCTGCGGTCCGCCGAGAAGCTTGTCGCCGCTGAAGAGCGTGAGGTCGGCCCCGTCCGCGATGCTGGCGCGCGCCATCGGCTCACCGGCGAACCCAAAGCGTTTGAAATCGATGACCGCGCCGCTGCCGATATCGTCGATCACCTTGAGATTGTGCTTCCGCGCGAGTGTGACTAGGTCCGTCAGCGACACCGACTTGGTGAAGCCTGAGACGCGATAGTTGCTGGGATGAATCCGCATGAGCGCGGCCGTATTGGGACCGATCGCCTTTTCGTAATCGCCCAGCCGGGTGATATTCGTTGTGCCGACTTCGCGCAAGATCGCACCGCTGACGGCCATAATCTCTGGGATGCGGAAACTGCCGCCGATTTCGATGAGCTGCCCGCGTGAAACGACGACTTCTTTGCCGGCGCACAAGGCGCGCAATGCAATGACCGTGGCGGCGGCGTTATTGTTGACCGCGGTGGCCGACTCCGCCCCCGTCAGCCGGCACACCCACTCGCGGATGGCGTCCTGTCGCGAAGAGCGTTTGCCGGTCTCCAGATCCATTTCGAGGTTGAGATAGCCGCGCGCCGCTTCGTATGCCGCCTTGGCCGCCCCCTCAGCTATCGGCGCCCGGCCGAGGTTGGTATGCAACACGATTCCGGTTGCGTTGATAACCGTGCGCAGCTTGGAGCGAAGCTGCGCTTCTAGGCGTTTTTCCACGAGGCCCGCAAGTGATTCGGCGGAAACCTCGCCGTTCAGCGGTTCACCGTTGCTGATCCGCGATCGCAGCTCATCCAGTGCTTGGCGAACTGCGGCCGCGATAAGCTCATGGTCATGCCGCGCCTTGAGATCGCCGAGGATCGACGAGTCGAGGATCTCGTGAACGGCTGGTAGATTGCGAAATGGGTTGGGGGTCATGGCTTTGTGTCCCGAGAACACTCATTGACCGCACATCACATGCGTAGTCCGCGCTTTCAGCGAGCGCGAAACGGCAAACGGTCTATATTGGAGTCGGACTGGAGATTGCAAGCAATCGCAAATCTCCTTCTCGTCGCGTCAGCCCAATCCGGTCCAGGTACTCACACAACGGCACCGCATACTTGCGCGTCGTGCCGAGTAGGTCGCGAATCTCGGCCACTGTCGCTCCAGGGCCGTTCTGAAGTCGCTCCGTCACCTTACGGCGCATATCGGCTTCGATGTCCGCATGAAGGTAAATGTCTTCGCCGATGTGCGCCAGCAGGCCTTCCGCGATGCAGACGTCGAACAGATCCTTGATGTTGGC
>JACPZP010000091.1 GCA_016195405.1 Planctomycetota bacterium
GCCAGCGCCGCGACGGCATCGCTAAACTGCATTGGAAAAGGTGCAGGCGATTGAAAGCCCATAGTCTTCAGACGGTGCGTCCGCGGTTCAGTTCAACTGGATTCTATGCGGCCTGCTCCGCCCTTCGTCTTGTGGCTGAGGGTCCAGGTGCTTGCACGCGGAGCAGGCCGCATAGAATCCTTAGCGTTAGCGTTCGGCCTCGACGTGGAATGCTGTTTTTGCGCGGCGTGGCGGTTTCATCGTTCGGTGCACTTTTGAACGCCCCTGGGGAATCTAACGAATGGATGCTGTTGATCGATTTGCCGCCGTAGCTTCGCTGTTCGAGCAGTGGGCGCGATATGGAACCGCCCAAGGAGAGTTGGCCGCCCGTCAAGCCCTATTCCACCTTACCCGGCTATACTTGGCCGCTCTCGAACTGCCGTCGCCATGGAGCGAGGAATTAGCTGACCAACCAGAGGCCGAGCGTCTCACTGATGAGGAGTGTCGAACGGTTGCTTCTGCGTGCGCTCGGTTCCCGTTCGATTTCTACCGCGAAGTCTTTGACCCGCTCCTTGACCCTCCTGAAGAGCCGGTCGGTGCCTGCATCTCGGACGATATCAGCGACATCTATCGAGACGTTGTTACCGGCTTGCGCGAATACCAAGCTGGTCGACGCCCGATTGCGGTATGGGAGTGGGCCTTCGCTTTCCGGCATCATTGGGGTGCACACGCCACGAGTGCCATCCGGGCGTTGCACTATTGGGTGGCGGCTAACGGCCTCGATCCCGTTGCTGGCAAAGCCCAAACAGTCTCGGGAGAGTCCGATGAATGACGGGCCGGGCCGAACAAGTCGCTCAACTTGAGCGGGGCCGCATTCTTGTTTCGCGCGATATATTGTCGTTGCAGCGGCTCCGCCAAGTTAGCGTTGTCGTTCGGCGGCTTGGATTCTTCGATGACGAAACGCGTGAATTACCGGAAGCTCGCCTTCATTCAGTACGATCCGCTGTGCGCTCACTGCGGCTTTGGTGTCCCTGCGGTCTTGGAGGTTGCTCACATTGATGGCAATCGTAGCAATAACGAGTCGGCGAACCTTGTTATCCTCTGCCCCAATTGCCACAAGATGCACGACCTTGACCTGATCTCCACCGAGACGATCATCCAAATGCGTGATCGGCCCAAGGTGGTGAAATGGTCGAAACGTATGAAGGACGCCGGACAAAAAGCAGCCCTAACGCGGTTGCGACGTGCAACATTGAAAAAACGAGGGCGTCGAGCCGCAGCCTTGAAAGCGGCCGCTACTCGCAAGCAGAATGCGGCGCTTGCTGAGAGCAACGGCGAGGAAGGTTCCACCTAACGGGGCGCGACAGCCGCCGAGGACAGCTGAAACGAGGACATTCTGGATATCCGGGCCGAACCAGGGCGGTCAAGTTGACGGGCCGCCATTACGTGCAACCGAGTCATGGCGTCCAACAGGGCGGCCCGCAGCTTACCTTTTTCGTTAGGCGGCAAGGCGCACAAAGGGGACAATCATGTTTATTCATGCCATTAGCGAAAACGCACGCGGACGCCCTCGGTGCCAGGATAAAACATGAATGTTCCCTTAAACTTCTCTCCGTGCTTATAAAACCGTAGACGGCGCGTGGTTAAACTCCTCGAGAAGTCCGGAGGCGTACGATAGACCCTAGTTTGCTCGTTCCGCACAACAAGGAGAGTCCAATGCAACGGTTCTTGATTCCATCCTGCGCTCGGCTCGTTTTCGTGTCTGTCTTCCTGCTGGCGGCGAACGCATCGGCCCGGGCCGATGACTTCAGCGGGGCGTGGGTCATGAATGCGAACGGCTGGAAGTTCATCTTGAAGATCGAGCAGAAAGACGACACGGTGACCGGCGCCATGACCGGGATCAACAACGACCAGTCGAGCAAGATCGAGGGGAAGGTCAACGGCAACAAGATCACCTTCACCCGTGTGGGCGAGGGGCAAGAGTATGAGGGGTATTTGCTGAACGACGACCCGACGAAGAAGGGAAACGATCAGGCCGTTGCGGGGATCGCCAAAACGGGCGACGCGAGCTTCGGTTGGTACGCGACTCGTTAGGGGCGAGAATAAAGGGAACATTCATGTTTATTTATACCATTAGCGAAAACGCACGCGGACGCCCTCGGTGCCAAGATAAAACATGAATGTCCCCTTAAATCATCGTGCCGGTTTTCGCGCGCTGAATATCTCCGTGAACCAGTCCACCATCGCGCCGTCGCGCTCCAAATGGGGAAAGCGCGCCCCGTCCGTGTAATTCAGGACGAAGGTGTCGTAGTAGTCGCGGTTCTCCAGCAGGAGGGCGAGCTTTTCCTTGTCCATGGCGGTGGCGGCCACGGCGGCGTGCAGACGCTCCGGCGAATAGCGGCGGCCATTGACGGCCAACAACTTCATGCCGGGACCGATGCCGGCTTTGTCGGCGGCGCGGCCGGGGGTTACGTCGTTCACCTGGCCATCGCTATTGATTGACAGGCCGATGGAACTGCTCAGGTAGAGGGATTTTTCCAGGGATTCGGACGTTTTCAGCAGATCGCCTGCCATCGGGCGATACACGAGCTTCCAGCCGCCGCGGGCGATGCCGTCCAGAGGTGGTTCGGGATCCGTCGAAGTCAGGCGCTTGTCAAGGAATGCCTTCCAGTCGTGAGCGACGACGTCATTCAAAGACTGAATAATGTCGCCGTAGCTATAGGCTTTGACTTCCGGCGGACCGCTCTTGCCGCCGAAAAATCCCTGGCAAAAATCGTCGAGGCTCTTAAGGCCTTTGGTCTTTTCGCGGATCAAAGTGTCGGCGTCGAGCCAAAGCAGGGCGCCTTCGTCATAGAAATCGACGCCGCGCCGCCGGCTGCTCCAGTCGTTGCGAGCATGGTAGAGATGCGGCGCCGCCACCGTCGTGTCTTCCAAAGGCCTCCAAGTGCGGCCGCCCTGCAACTTCGCCCAGTCGGCGATGCTGGCGAACTGCTCGCGCGACTGCGCGGATGTGTACATGCCGGCCCGGCCCGTCAGTACGAAGCCGAGATACTCCGTGAGTCCTTCATAGACCCACAAGTCGCGCGTCTTGTACGGCTTCTGGTAATCGTCGGTCGCCAGACCTTCCGGGCGACGATATTTGCCGCACCAAGAATGAACGTACTCGTGCGGCAACACCCAAACGCCGACGCTCTTGCGATAGGAGTCATCCACGAAGAAGCGCTCCGGCAAGTGATTGCGGCTCGATTCGTGATGCTCGACGGCGCCCTGTCCGACGTGATCGCTGCAAGCACACAAGAAGCGGTAGCCGCGATAATGGCGAGCGCCGAAGAGCTCGCCGGCTTGTTCGACCAAATGATCGTACTGGCTTTTGACGGCTTCACTGATTTCGAGGCCGGCGGGACTGTCGCAGGCGATCACCAGGTAATGCGGCGGACCGTCTTTGGGCCCGATTGGGATTTCGCGGAGATGGGCGCCGCACAGGATCGGCGAATCGATCAACGTGTAAAGCGGAACCGTCTTCGATTGGGCCACATTGTCTTTGTTCCATTCAAGCGGCAAGGACGTGCCGAGCTTCCAACCCTGGGGCACTTTGATGTTGGCGCGAACCTGCAAATCGTAAACCGGAGTTCCTTTGGGATATACGAGCACATGGTGCCAATTCAAGAATGCGAGCTTGGCGGAGATATCGCCCGTGGGAGCGAGGAACTCGAGATTGACTTCGAGTGTCTTGGCGCCGTCGGGGACTATGCAGTGGAAAGCATAGAGGTCCAGATCATCGCGCTTCCAGGTGATCGGCTTGCCGTTGGCCTGCAGTTTAAGCCCGGACAAGTCGTTGATGGGGCCGTTGGGCGCGTGTTCGCCTTGAATCCATTTGGGGTAGTAGAGAGTCAGGGGGCCGGGTTGAACCGGAATGACCATCTGCGTTCGAATGAGCCGCCGGGGCGTCTCGGTCGCATCGAGGTTAATCTCGATGGTCCCCGCGGTGGGCTGCTGCGCGGCTGCCTCTTGAATCACCGCCAGGAAAAGCGTGAGTAGCATGACGATGCCGTTCAAGATGCGTGACATGAGTGGCTCCTATGTGATCGAGAAGAGATTACTTTCTTGGGAGGCGGCCGAACATGAAGGCGCCGGGGGTGGTTCTTGCGCGAGAAGTGGCGAACCCATGAACACGAGGAGAGTGCTTACGACAATCAAGCGCATCGGAGGTTTCCTTCGGTTGGCTTGGAGAGAGTCGGCACCGGCAACGGAAATGTTGTACGCCGTGCTGTAGCATAGGAAAAGGTCGATTGCGCGGAGGTTTGAACGAGATTGTCGCTCAGATTGGCTTAGAGTTACGAAAGTCGGACGATTGCGGTTTATCCTACATGGTCCAGTTCAGCGATTGGCCGGCGTGGGCGTTCATGTGGGCGCTGGCCGCTGCTGTTTTCGCGGGATGCAAGTGGTTGACGTTCGTGACTTGCGATCGCCGTGGTGTGGCGTGGACGCGGCAGGCGGCGTATCTCTTTTCCTGGCCGGGGCTCGATGCGGAAGGCTTTCTTCGCGGCCCGTGCCCTCGGCTTCCGAAGCCGGCCGAATGGGGCCTGGCGGTTTTACAAACGGCGACGGGCGCGCTTTTGATTTGGGTCGTGGCTCGGCAGACATCAGTTGAATTGCCGCTCGTTCGCGGCTGGATCGGCATGATCGGCATCGTCCTGAGTCTTCACTTCGGTTGTTTCTTGCTGCTGAGCTGCATATGGCGCTCTCTGGGTTATGAAGCCCGACCGCTAATGAATTGGCCGATCTTGTCAAACACTTTGGCCGAGTTCTGGGGCCGGCGCTGGAACACCGCGTTTCGTGACCTCACACACCGTTTCCTGTTTCGCCCACTGACGAAACGGTGCGGGCCGCGCTGGGCTGTCGTGGGCGGATTTCTGATGAGCGGCCTGGTCCATGACCTGGTCATCTCCGTCCCCGCGCGCGGCGGCTACGGATTGCCGACGCTGTACTTTTTGCTGCAAGGATCGGGAGTGCTCCTGGAGAGCTCGCGCTCGGCTCGGCACTCGGGGTTGGGCAGAGGATTTGTGGGTTGGCTGTTCACGGCCGTCGTCGTCGGTGGCCCAGCGTTCTTGTTGTTTCATCCGCCGTTTGTCGAGCGCGTCATCGTGCCGTTTCTGGAAACAATCGGCGCCTTTTGAGAGAAGCCATGCGTGCAATCTTTGAGCCGTTGATCTTCATCGCCGGTTTCTGCCAGCTCGCGGTCCTGATCGCCTCGGCGCTGGTGCCGATTCGGCTCAAGTGGAAGGACGATTTGCAGGTGCTGCCCAAGCTGCACCGCCAACTCTATTGGATCTACGGCGGCTACGTCGTGTTGGGCATAAGCTCGCTCGGCCTAATCTGCATCTTCAACGCCGCCGAATTGGCCCAAGGCAGCTTCCTGGCTCGGAGCGTCTGCGCGTACGGCGCCGTGTTCTGGGGCATAAGGCTATCGCTGCAGACTATACTCGACGTGGGGCCGCACCTGACGACGTGGTGGCTGAAGGCGGGGTATCACACGTTGACATTGCTGTTTTCCAGCTTTACGATTCTGTTCGGATTGGCGGTGATTTGGCCAGCGTGAATGAGTGTTAGCACGAGGATACCTCGGAGAGTCACGGGTGTCGAATGGATACGCGAGAGCAGCCTGGTGATTCATTCATGGAGCGATGGAAGCGAAAAGAACAAGCTCTTGGCAGCGGTGACTTGAGGACAGAGTTCGTGCGTTGTGGCTACGCGGTGCTTCCTGCCGCGACGGCTCCCTGTTTGTCCTTCAAAGACGCAGAAACCATGCTCCCAATCTGGGAGGTGTTTGGTTCTCCGACGCAATGGAGCGCGAACGATCGTGAGCGATTAGGGATGTATCGGATAATTGGATCCGATGGAGCCGGCAATCCGCTCTGCCACAAACAACCAGAGGGACAGGTCTGGCTGCTAGATCACGAGGACCGATTCGAAACGGCTCAGTTCATGAGCCAAAGCATCCTCCGGAACGATTATGTCGCCGTTCGCCCACGTCTTGAACGAAAAGCGCCCGGCCAGGTAGCCCAGCGCCTTTCTCGCATGCATTTCATCTGTGATTTTGATAAGGATCATCTTCTATTGTTCCGTCGTGAACTCTTCGACCAACCTCCCGAGCGCCTCGTGCGTCAGAGCGAACGCCGTTTGCGCGCGTTTGTCGCCGGCGTTGGATGCCTTGAATCGGCGCACCAGCGCGGAGCCGGTTCCTTCGAGGATGACCTCGTAGTAGAAAAGCTTGTCCTTGCGCTTGGCGGGAGTGGCGCTGCGGATCAGAGCTTGGCGGCGCGGGGCGTCGATCTCGATGACCTCAAGAGGATCCAATGCGCCTGATTCTTCTGCGAGCCGGTTCGCCCAGCCGGCCACGTCGCCCTTGTTCTCAGGTCGGCGCAGGCTGATCTCCCAGGCGAGCACGCTCATCTCGTCGGTGCGGTCGGCGACGAGATAGACACTCCAGCCGGAGGTTTCGTCGGTGAAGGCCAGCTCGTGCCGGCCTGTCGCCGGTTTGGCTTCACTTAGCTTTTCCAGGACTATGTTTGCGAGGGTCATCGCTCTCTCCTAAGTTCTTGATGGAATGGTTGGAGCCGTCAAAGGTCATCAAACTGGGCTGATTGTCCACGACGGTGTGCAAGTGGACAGGACGGCTCCACAGGGCCTGTATATTCGCCAGCGTATCCGCTGCCTTGTCGAGTTTCAAGTCGATGCCGTTGTGCTCGTGGCGAAGAAGCAGCTCGCCGCGGTTGCGATAGTTGCTGTCGACCACGTAAATCCACGGCTTGCCGAAGTTCGTGAGGCCGAACAGAATCCTCTGCTTGATCTTCTCGAACTCGCGCGACTCGATGACGTAGTTGCCTCCTTGCTCGTCATAGTTGAACGAAAACATCTTGTGTTCCTGACAGAATTCTGGCGTCAGGAACGTGTCGATGAAAGTAATATCGTTATGCACGCGGCGAACTTCGAAGATTTTTTTGCGTCCTAGCCCTAATTTCGTGTCCCAAGTCCGCCTCTTGTCCAGGTCGTCGCAATCGTCAAAGTCCTTGCCAAAGCGCCCGGTGTTCCAGCGCATCTCAATGTCGCGCAAGAGTTCAATGCCCAACTTGTAAGGATTGAGCCGGCCCCGCGAAGTCGCCATGGTGCCGGAGTGATGGTCGGCGTAGTCGACCATCTCGCTGGGCGACAAGGCGCGCGTGGTCATGATGGTGGAATGCCAGTACGAGGCCCAGCCTTCGTTCATGATCTTGGTCTGACCTTGCGGCGCGAAATAATAGGCCTCGTCGCGGATGATCGAAAGAATGTCGCGCTGCCACGGTTTGAGCGGGGCATGGTCGATCAGAAAGAGGAGCACGTCCTTCTCCGGATGCTCCGGGGTTCGCAGGCTTTCCTCCTGCTTTTTGCGGCGCTCCTCCTCTTCCGCTTTCAGGGCTTCCGGCGGATTGATGTAGTCGTCCATGTAATCCTTGCTCTTGAAGCGCGTCAGACGGAGCTGATCCTCCTCCTTCTCTTTGAAGTCGTAGCGCGAATGCTCCTCGCGGCGGCGGATGGCCGTCGAATGAATGTCGACCAGGTCGTCGATCGACATGCAGCGGTCGACAAACGCCTCCACCTCGTCCTCGCCGTGCTTCTCGACATAGCGGCGAATGCGGACGCCGTGATTGGCCATCTCATCCATCATCTTGCGGCTGGTATGCGCGAAGTAAGCGTTGTTCTTAAAGAAGTCGCAGTGGCCGTAGACGTGGGCCATCACCAGCTTCTGATCGACCGTGTGGTTGCAGCGCATGAGGTACGCGTAACACGGGTCGTTGTTGATGACCATCTCGTAAATCTTCGACAGGCCGTAGTCGTAGCCCTTCTTGAGTTCCTCGAAAGCCATGCCGAACGACCAGTGGGGATAGCGCGTGGGAAAGCCACCGTAAGCCGCGATCTCGTTGAGATCCTCCGCCTCGACGACTTCGAAGATGGTCTCATAGAAGTCGAGGCCGTATTCGTGCGCGTAGCCTTCAATCTCCCTTTTCAGGGCTCGCAGGTCAGGCGGCAGTTTGGTGTCGTACGGGATACCCATATCAATTAATCAAGCCCGCAGATGAGTCTTCGAATCTGCGGGGTTCCGCGTTACCCCGCAGATTCGAAGACTCATCTGCGGGCTTGGAAATTATCTCCCGGTTCCCAAGAACTCCTTGATCGATCCCAAAATCGCGTCGCGGTCCGGTATCCGACTTGCGACAACGTTTTCTTTGTTGTTGACCAGTTCCGTGATGTATTCGTAGAACTCGCCCGATCCGTACGGGCTTTCGACCTGACCATAGCCGAACAGATTGAGCTTCGGCAGCATCTTCTCGTTCAAAAGATCGACGCAGTGGGGGCTGTCGTCGCCCCAGTTGTCGCCGTCGGAAAAGTGGAAGGCGTAGAGATTCCATTGATCCGGTGGAAAACGCTTGGTGATGATCTGGTCGCACATTTCATACGCGGAGCTAATCTTGGTGCCGCCCGACTCGCGCGTGTGGTAGAAGGTGTGCTCGTCAACCTCGTGGGCCGCCGCGTCGTGGATGATGTAGACGTTCTGGATGCCCTGGTAATGGGCCTTGAGCCAGGTGTCGATCCAGAACGCTTCGATGCGGACGATTTCCTTCTGCTCGTCCGTCATTGAGCCGGACACGTCCATCATGTAGATGATGCACGCGACACTCTCCGGCTTCTTGACTTCTTTCCAGCTCCGATACTGCTTGTCCTCGCGCACGGGCACGACGATCGGTTTTTCCGGGTCGTAGACGCCCGAAGCAATCTGCCGCCTGAGCGCCCGCTTGAAAGTGCGTTTGAAATGCTTGAGCGATTCGGGGCCTGTCTGGCGGATGCCGGTGTACTTGTCCTTGGTGGTGACAATGTTTTTCTTGCCGCGCGGCTCGATGCGGGGCAGTTGCAGCTCCTCGCCGAGAATCTGAGCCATTTCCTCCATGGTCAGGTCGACTTCGAGGATGTGCCCGCCCGGTTGATCGCCGGCGCCGGAATCGCCGTCGCCCTGCGGCGCGGTCAGTGGCTGGCCAGGGTCGCCTTCGCCTTGGCCGACGCCGCCGGTGCCCTTTTGTCCGTAGCGAAACTGAGGAATGTCGATTTGCGGCAACGGAATCGAAACGAGGTCCTTGCCCTTCTTGCCGATCATCTCGCCGCGGCTGATGTACTTGCTGAGGTTGCTCTTCACCTTGCCGCGGACAAGCTTGCGGAAGCGCTGTTGATCGCGTTCGATTTTCTGTCCCATATCCGCCTCACTGTCCCTATATGCATCTATGCAATCTCGTTCCCCCACAACAACCGCGAAAGCCTCGCATCGAAAGTCTGTTCCTCCGGCCGATTCGTCCAGAGCCGTAACGAAGCCATATCGCGGTTGAGTTCGATAATGTCGGGGGTCACCGTGGCCAGCGCCTTCGGGTTGAGCCAGGTTGTCAGGTCAATTACGCGAGTGAACTTAGTTGGCATGTTCGGATACGCGACCAGCGTAAGCTTTGGCAATGCAATGTGCAGGGCCAACCAGTTCTTCGCCAGCATGAACCTCGCCCAGTTGTCCTCGATAAACAGGCGGTTCTCGTTGACGACACTCCCGAGCGCCTTCAGTACTTTCGCTGGTATTTTCCCAACCGGTTCGAAAATCCTGAAACCATTCTCCTCAAGCCAGACCTTGTAGTGATGGGCCTCGTCCACCGACTGCAAGTGCATGCGCGGTTCTTCGCGGGAATACCAACCCCATCGGTGCCCAGCCGGAACATCTCTCAGAATCGCCGGCATCCATGGCCTCCCTGCCACACGTTTTTTGACTTCCGCGACTTTCTGCATGGCTTCATTCCTTCATTCACTCATTCGAACCCAGCCTATTTCTTCGTGTGTCCGCGGGCGAAGATGCTGGCGACGAAGTTCAGCACATCCGTCGCGCTCGATTCGTTGTAGCCGTAGTTGCGGATCAAGCGCGCCTTGACCACGTCGATCTTCTCTTGGGTCGCCTTGTCGACCACGTTGGACACCAGGCTCGTCAACTTGATCGTGTCCTTCTGGTCCTCGAAGAGCTTCAGCTCCAGGGCCTTCTGCAAGCGTTCGTTGGTCTTGTAGTCGAAGCGCTTGCCATCGATGGCCAGGGCGCCGATGTAGTTCATGATCTCGCGGCGGAAGTCGTCCTTGCGGCCCTCGGGGATGTCGATCTTCTCCTCCACCGAGCGCATCAGGCGTTCGTCGGGGTCCTCGAAGTTGCCGGTGTAGCGGTTGCGGACCTTCTCACGCTGCGTGTAGGCCTTGACGTTGTCGATATAGTTGGAGCACAGCCGGGTGAGGGCGTCTTCGTCGGCGGCGATAGCCCGTTGCACTTCGTTTTTCACGATATCCTCGTATTCCTGCTTCACCACGGCCAACAGTTCCTTGTAGTGCTGGAGTTGTTCCTGGCTGGTGATGAGCGAATGATGCCGCAGCCCCGTATCCAGCTCGTGCAGCACCATGAACGGATTGATGTTGTCTTCATCGGGGTGGGCGACCAGGGCGTTGCTGATCTTGTCCTGAATGTAGCGCGGGCTGATGCCGTGCATGCCTTCGTTGGCGGCCTCGCGCTTCAGCTCGATTACGTTGTCCTCGGTGAAGCCCGGCAGCGTCTTGCCGTTGTAGAGCTTGAGTTTTTGGAGCAGCGTCAGGTTCGCGTGCTTGGGTTGCTCGAGCCGGGTCAGCACCGCCCACATGGCAGCCACTTCGACCGTGTGCGGCGCGATGTGCTTGCCGCGGACGCGGTCGGGATTAAACGACTTCTCGTAGATTTTAATCTCGTCCATCAGCCGCGTGACGTAGGGGACGTCGATCTTCACGGTGCGGTCGCGCAAGGCCTCCATGAACTCGTTGTTCTGAAGCCGGCGATATTCCGGCTCGTTGGTATGGCCCAGGATCACCTCGTCGATGTCGGTCTGGGCGAACTTTTTAGGTTTGATCTTGTGCTCCTGGCTGGCGCCCAAGAGATCGTAGAGGAATGCCACGTCAAGTTTCAAGACTTCGATGAACTCGACCATGCCGCGGTTGGCGATGTTCAGCTCGCCGTCGAAGTTGAAGGCCCGCGGATCGCTGTCAGTGCCATACTCGGCGATCTTGCGGTAGTTGATGTCGCCGGTCAGCTCGGTCGAATCCTGGTTTTTCTCGTCCTTGGGCTGGAAGGTGCCGATACCGATCCGGTCCTGCTCAGACAGCATGAGCCGGAAGACCTTGACCTCCTCGGCCAACATGCGCGAGACGTCCCCGTCGTATTTCTGCAGCCGTTCGTTGAACATGTAGCGGCTGTAGGGGCTCAGGTCGCCCTTGATCTGCACGTGAAAGTCCTTGTTGTCGCGGTCGCCGCGGAGCTGGCTGAGGACCGCCTGGCGCAGCTCGACGGGGATGAGGCAGAGCGGTTCGCCGTGCATCGGGTCCTTGAGCAAGGTTCCGTTGTCGCCCTTCCAGGCGAAGGTGAAGAGCATGCCTTCGTCGGTGCGCGAGTATTCCTCAAGGCCACGCTTGAGTAGGCGGGCGATGGTGCTTTTCGACGAACCGACAGGGCCGTGCAGGAGCAAGACGCGGCGTTCGGTGCCATAGCCTTGTGCCGCCGACTTGAAGGTATTGGCGAGTTGCATGAGCGAGCGGTCCAAGCCAAAGATGCCGTCGCCGTGTTTGGTGGCGAAATCGGTGAAGAACTTGTAGCGGATGATCCGCTCCTTGTTCTCATAGATTTCCTCGGTGCCGTGCGACAGGACCATGTCGTACAAGCGCTGGTAAGCGGTGCGGGTGACTTCGGGGTGCTCGCGGACGATGTCCAGGTACTCCTCGAACGTGCCCTCCCAGTGCTTCTTGCGATAATCGCTGAGGTTGAGCTGCTGGCGAATGGCGCTCAAGATCGCTTTTCCTGTGGACATCTCCAAACCCTCCAGAAAGCGGCGCCCTGGCGAGGCGTCGAAAAAAGCTCGATTGTCAAAACCGCCTTGCGAGGCAAAGCCTTGCGAGCCAATGCGGGAAGTGGACGACCCCGGCCTGAACAGGCGCCCCGCTGGGGGCTGGGAGAGGGTCGCTCTTTCTACAGGAGTGCCGGCTTTCCGTGCTGCGTATAGTGGGATGAGATCGTGGTCGAGCCAATCAGATGAAAGCACACGGCCCGTTCACCGGGTTGATACTGCGGGGCGATTCCTCTTCTGTTCCCCTCAACATTTTACCATGCTGGGCCGCATTAGCCAAATTTTCCAGGCCAAGCGAGCGCACACTACCTTTCAGCATACTTTCAAACAAGGGGGGGATGTCAAGAGCGGATTGGACAATGACTAATCAAGGAATTCGTGTCAGCTTTATCGCGACCTTGCAAGATGGAGTAGGACCTGAAAAATCTTGCTTTTCCTTATGGAGTAGCCAGGAAAGGTCGAAAGTCTCCGAGGCGGCGTACCCGGGAGCAGAAACCGCGATCCTTACGTCGATTGGCTCGTAGACCCGCTTCGTCTTGCTGAACGCCGTATCCCTCCCTGTCATTTTGCAATCCTTGAATCGGATTTGCGCCATTCCCGTGATATTCCCGTTCATCGACTGGGGAGCCGCGCGAGTGTCAGGGTACACTTTGATTTCGGCATCAGGAACGGGCTCGTTCGTCGTCGCGTCAACTATGAAAAACTCTACATTCAAATCGGAGAAGCCTATCCACAGCGTCACTTTGGACAGTTCCACAAGCTGCCACGAACATAAACCGGCGATAACGATGCAAGGAAGAATCAGCCAGTGCCATTTCTTGGGAATTCTGGCCACGTGTGGACCTATTCGCACAGATCGCGCTGACCGTCCAAGGTCAGTTGAGACTTGGTTGCGGGATGGTCGGCGGCACCACGGTCTCCCAAAGCTCCTCGGGCGGCGTGTCGAAAACGTGCTTGCCGGTCGCCCGGATCACCGCCCAGGCGCCTTCGACCAATTCGCCTTCCAGCTGCTGCGGCCCCCAACCAGAATAGCCGGCGAACATCTTGAAACGCAGGTTGTCGCCGGGCGTGGGATCGGTGACGCGCTCCGCACATTGGGCGTCGCCGATGTAGACGCCGGGGCAAACCTGGCCGGTCTTGGCGTCCTCGAGCCAATCTTCTTGGCCATGGAGAAGGATCATCCCCTCCATCTTGCACGGTCCGCCCAGGTAAACTGGGAAGGGCAATTCCTCATTCCGCAGCGGTCGGTTGACGACCAGGCCGAACGCGCCTTCCGGCCCATGCTGAAGGAGAAGAACCACCGACTGCGAGAAATTGCCGTCCTTGAGGACCGGTCGAGCCACCAGGAAAAAACCCGCGAGCGATGCCATGGCGCCACACCTCGATAAAACAGGCAAAGTGTGATGGTATATTGTACCGCAAAACTGAATTGACGAGAAACTGGAAGATGCACAACAAGGGAGGCAGGCCGTGAACGCCGAGATACTACGAAGCTTGCAAGCGCCGCTCAAGACCCGATACCGTGATAATCCCGCGAGCGCCAAGGTGACGCTCAAAGCCGTAGGACACTTGGGGGCCGCCCGGATCACTTGTACGGTGGAGACGCCGCGTGGACCGGTCGAAGCGGGGCTGCATCCCGCCACCGGCGGCGACGGCTCCTTCGCCTGCTCCGGCGACATGCTCCTTGAGGCTTTGGTCGGCTGCGCGGGCGTGACGCTGATAGCCGTCGCCACCGCCATGAGCATCCCGATTCGCACGGGAAGCGTGCGGGTCGAAGGCGACCTCGATTTTCGCGGCACGATGGGAGTGAATAAGGAAGTGGACGTCGGCTTTGACGCGATCCGTTTGGTCTTCGATCTCGATACGGACGCCACGCCGGAGCAGATGCAGACGCTGATCAAGCTGACCGAGAGGTATTGCGTCGTTTATCAAACACTGAAGAAAACACCGGGGATGAGCACAGAATTCTCCGGTCGCTGACGCTCCCGGCTCGCTCATTCAGCGTATTTAACGACCAGACATGCGATGGTGTGGGCAATGCGGCGCGCGTTGAGATTGTAGCTGGAGGCGACGTCGAGAGCGGCCTCGCGGACGGCGCGATTCTCCACCACTTCGAGAGGCAGGTTGGCGTCGTTGGCTTCCGCACGCAAGCCAGGAAGGCTGAGAACCAGCACGGCGGCGTGGATGGCAATGGCGGCACGTGCCGCGGAGATGCCACGGCGCGAGAGCCACTGGTGTTGCTTCCGGAGCAGCGTTTCGAATTGCTCGGTGAACTGCGACTCGTCGAGCTTCCCAGTCTGGAATTTTTCGAGGTGCTTGTACAGGGGCCTGGCCAGGCGAGGCAAAACTACTTCCATCAGTTGCTTGCTCATTGAAGTCACTCCGGCAAGTTGGGTAAATCCGTTCGTCGCCATGGGTTCGTGATGGGGCCTGTAACAATTCTACCTATCGACTCCCTGCCCGGCAAAAAATAGTTCCGAAGCTCTGGAAAAAGCCGCCCGAAACCGGGCAGGATGTACGGCGTGGCGACTGGGCGAGAGACGCAAACGCGGATGCCTCGCCCCCCGCTTGCGGGTTAGCGCGACACCATAAAACAGGGTCACGCTAACCCGCAAGCGGGACTGGCCCCTTGCAACCAACCCCGTTCCCCCAGATAATCGCACTCAGCATTCAACTTGCCCGAACCACGAGGATACTGCCATGACCGGGCGCATTGCATTACTGTTGCCGATTGTGCTTTTGGCCTCTTCCCTTGCCTATTCTGCCGCGGACGACCCGCCACCGACAAAAACCAAGATCGGCTGGAAGAAAATCGTCGTGGACACCGCCTTTCGCTCCGAAGGCGTCGGCGTCGGTGACTTCAACAAGGACGGCCACATGGACATCTTCGTCGGCGACGCCTGGTACGAAGGCCCCGATTTCAAGAAGATGCACGTCGTCCGCCGCGACAAGCCCTACGATCCCAAGAACTACAGCGAATCCTTCGGCTGCTTTGTCGGCGACTTCAACGGCGACGGCTGGCCCGATGTCATCGTCATCCCGTTCCCCGGCAAACCCTGTCCCTGGTACGAAAACCCGGGTCCCAAAGGCGGCCCCTGGAAAGAGCACATCCTCGCCGCCAACGCCTGCAACGAGACGCCGCTCTACGTCGACCTGTTCAAGAACGGCAAGAAGGTGCTGGTCATGGCCTGGCAGCCGCCTGGATCGAAGGGCGATCAGGGCCAAATGTGCTACTTCACGCCGGGAGAGGATGCGACCAAGCTCTGGGATCGGCATCCGATCAGCGAACCTAGCAAACCGGGGAAGGAGATTCCGTTTACGCGGCAGTTCTCTCACGGCCTGGGATGTGGCGATGTCAATGGCGACGGCCGACTTGACATTATTTGTCCCGCCGGCTGGTGGGAGCAACCAGAGAAGATCGACGGCACACCTTGGAAATTCCACCCCGCCAACCTCGGCCCCGACTGTGCCAACATGTATGCCTACGACGTGGACGGCGACGGCAAGGAGGACATCATCTCGAGTTCAGCACATCACTATGGCTTGTGGTGGCATAAACAGAAGGGAGACAAGGAATCGCCGACATTTGAACGCAAGGAATTTTTCCAGCTACCAGCGGCACTGGCGAAAGTGCCGTCCGAACTCAGTCTGAACAAAGAAGAGCAAGAGATCTTTGCAGCCGTCAATAAAGCGCGTGCGGCCAAGTCGCGCGCACCCTGGCGACCCAATGCCGTGTTATCCGATGGGGCGAAGAAAATCGCTGTGAACGCGGCCAAAATGGGAAAGCCGATAATGCTGGAACAGGGCGAGTGGGCACCGGGCTTCAAGGGCACCGTGGTTCGCGCAAGTAACGGTGTCTATGGCGCCAGGGATTTGGCTATTCCCGATGAGGAGGATCTCAATCCCACTACTCCTCCGTGGCTAGAAGTCGGCATTGGCTTCGCTAAGGGTGTCGCCGGCAAAGAATTCTATTGCATCCTTGTCGGCGATGCCGGCGCTTTTTCACTCCCTGCCCAAACGCACGCCTTGAACTTCGTCGACATCAACGGCGACGGCCTCAAAGACCTGGTCACCGGCCGGCGCTGGTGGGCTCATGGTCCTAAAGGTGACGCCGATCCGGGCGATTCGGCCGTCCTCTATTGGTTCGAAGCCAAAAAGAACAAGGACGGCTCGACCGAATTCATCCCGCACTTGATCGACGACGACTCCGGCATGGGCACGCAGTTTCAGGTGATCGACATCAACGGCGACGGCTTGCCCGATGTGATCGTGTCCAACAAGAAAGGCGTGTTCGTGTTTATCCAAGTTCGGACAAAGGAATGATTCCTTGCCAACGAGCGCAATAACTGCAATCCTAAAGCGAATAACATCGCAAGAGCGAAATGGGAGCGTATCATGCGTGAGTTGTTAGAGGCTTTCAGCGGGGAAGGCGGCAAGCACCTTGCACCGGTCTTGTTCTTTGTGGTCGCGGGACTGACTTGGATCGCCCTCACGTTCATCAATCGCTGGTACAAGCATCGCCAGGCGGAGATCGATGCCGCCCTCAAGCACGAAATGCTGCAGCGCGGCATGTCCGCCGATGACATCGAGCGCATTCTCGCCGCCGGGCCACCCAAGAAAGCCGAGAGTTCTTCGGCGAATCACGAGACCTAGCGAAACGTTTTCAGCACTTACCCTCCCGCGTCGTTTTTCTTCTTGTCGGCGGCATCCGCGTCCGTGGGGAATTTGCGCCATTCCTTGATCGCGTCCCAAATCCGGCACACTTGAAAACCGGCGGCCGCGAGGTGCCGGCCATCGGCGCTGAAGGCGACGGCGCGAACGTTGCCGACGGTGTCTTCTAACTCCAAAATCTCCTGCCCAGTGACAACGTCCCAAAGGCGAACGATCTTGTCCTGACCCGCGCTGACCAGACGCCGTCCGTTGGGATGGAACGCCACCGATAATACCTTGGCGGAGGTTTCGAGTGTTTTTTGCAACCGGCCTCCCGCGGCCAGGTTCCAAATGCGAATGGTGCGGTCGCTTCCGCATGAGGCCAAGGTCGAACCGTCCGGGCTGAATGCAATCGAATTGACGACGCCCTTATGCCCAAGTAAATCGCGGCTCTCGCCAGTCTCCACATTCCAGATCTTGATCGCCATGTCGGTGCTGCCCGATGCGATCAGCTTGCCGTCAGGACTGAAGGCGACTGCATTCACCCAATTGCCGTGGCCGGTAAGCACTCGCTCCGCGGCGCCGGTCTTCAGGTTCCACACGCGAACCGTATGATCAACGCCCGCGGAGGCCAACCGATCTCCTTCCGGATGAAAGGCGACCGATAGAATCCCGCCTTCATGACCGGAATACAGCACGGGCTCAGTCTGAGGCCGAGTCAAATCGTAGATGCGAACCACCTTGTCGAACCCCGCCGCCGCCAGGAATTTGCCGTCCGGAGAAAAAGCCAGGCAATCGATACGTCCCGCCGAACCCCGGAGCGTGCTCATTTTCCCGGAATCGTCTAGGTTGAACAGCCGGATCTCACCAGGGTCGCCCGCTGCGGCGCCGGCGCAGGCCAAGAGGCGAGCTTTGGGACTGAATGCCAGCGCCTCCATTTGGCCCGGCGTGTCCAGGCGGTGCGTCTCCATGCCGCCGCCGGTATTGAAGAGGACAAGCCGGCCACTTTTGCCTGCCGAGGCAAAATGCTGGCCATCAGGACTGAAGGCGACGCCGAAGACGACCTCGGCATCGCCGCGAACCGTGGCGGCCTCGCTGGATAGGGCCTGGTCCCACACGCGGATAAGCCCATCGCTGCCGCCGGCCGCCAACTTGCCGTCCTTGCTGAAGGCGAGGCTGAGGACGCGGTCCGACAGGCCGTAGCGCGAGAAACGCAGCTTGCCCGTGTCGGTCTCCCAGAACTTGACCTCGCCGCGCTTGGTTCCGCGGCCTCCCCCGGATGCCAGTAACTTTCCGGCTGGACTGAACGCCAGCGCGTGCACCTCGCCTTCGTGCCCTTTCAGAGCGTCCTTTTCCGTGCCGGTTTCCATGTCCCAGAGGCGCACCATGCCGTCGAATTCCGCTGAGGCCAAGAGATCGCCGGCGGGTGCAAATGCGACGGCGCGGACCTCGTGCGACGGGGTCTTAAGCACTTTGACCGCGTTTTTCTCACCCTTCAGGATCGCGGCGTAGTCCCACAGCCGGATCGAACTGTCGCCCCCCGCCGAAGCGAGAATTCCCTTGGAAGAAAAAGCGACGCCCCAGACGTGCCGGCTGTGCCCTTTGAGCGTGATCAACTCCTTTTGGCTCGCTACATCCCAAATCTTGACGGTGCGGTCGAAACTGCCCGACGCCAGGAGCGTGCCGTCGTGGTTGTACGCCAACGAGTTGATGCCGTCGCTGTGTCCCTCGAACAGCGCGATCTGTTGACCGTCGGACGTTCTCCAAATTTTGATCTCGCCCGGCTTCGCCGGCTCTCCACCGGCGGACGCGAGAAACTTCCCGTCAGGGCTGTAGACGACAGCGTTGGCCCGGCCCTCATGCGCCTCCATCGCGAACCGGCCTTTGAGGCGCTCGTGCAAGAAATACCATTCCCAATCGCGAAGCTGAAGCGGCTCCGGCTGCTCCTCCAGCTTGACAATGCGGTCGAGGATCTTCTCAACCCGCTTCCAATCCCCATCCTCCAGGAACTGATACGCCCTACGGACATCGGCATCGTAGAGCAGGAACCGCATGCCCTTTTGACGATTCGCGGACTCTTGCCGCAGCCGCTTTTCCTCCTGGGCTGAAAGATAGAAGAAGACCGTGAAGCTCAAAGGAGCGACCACCATGAGAAACAGCAGCATCGCCAGCGCGGGCTTGCGCCGGCACCATTTGAGCGCCCGGCCGGCCACGTTCAAGCGCCGGGCGGAAATAGGTTCGCCGCTCATGTAATGGCGCAAATCGTCGGCCAGCGACTCCGACGTTGCGTAACGGCCGCGCGGGTCCTTCTCCAGGCACTTGAGGCAAATGGTTTCCAGATCGCGGTCGGCTTCGGGGTTCAAGAGCCGCGGTGGGATCGGCTCCTGCTCGGCGACCAGGGTCAACGTGGCCAGCGGCGTCTCACCGCGAAAGGGCGGCTTGCCCGTTAGTAGTTCGTAAAGAATGGCCCCCAGGCTATAGATGTCGGTGGCCGGGCCCAAATCCTTGCGGCCGTTGGCTTGCTCGGGCGACATGTAGCTGGGAGTGCCGAGGACGGCCCCGGTGCGCGTTTGATCGGAGTCGGTGGCAACGAGTTTCGCCAGGCCGAAATCGGTGATCTTCGGTTGATCGTTGTCATCGAGAAGGATATTGGCGGGCTTGAGGTCGCGATGAATGATTCCGCGCGAATGCGCATACTGAACGGCCCGGGCGACTGCTTCCAGGTAAGCGGCGGCCTTACGGGAGGGCAACGGCCCGACGGCGACGCGTTGAGAGAGACTGTTGCCGCTCACGTACTCCATGCTGAAGAACGGCTGGTTTTCGTGAGCGCCGACTTCATAAAGCGTGACGATGCCCGAATGTTGGAGCTGGCCGGCGGCGGCCGCCTCGTTCTTAAATCGCTGAATGTCCTCAGGCTGTGCCAGTGAACCGCCCAAAATCATCTTCAGGGCTACGACGCGGCCCAAGTGGACGTGACGAGCTTGAAAAACGATGCCCATGCCGCCGCGGCCGATTTCCTTGATGATTTCATAATCGGCCAAGCGCGAAAGCGGCTGCGGCCCGCCGGGCTTGTGAGCTGTGAAAAACAGGCCGCCGTCGCCGGAAACGTCGAACGCCCCACCGGACGGCCCGGAGGGTTTGCCGCCGGGCGGCTCGATCAGCGTGCGCTCCTCCGCCATCGGGCTGGGAGACTCAGTCTTTTCTTTGTCGGGGACGTCCATCCCAACACCCAGTTCCGATTGTGCGTAATCTGAACTCGTCAGCGTTCGTTCCGACCCAATAGTTGACGAACGCGGCTACGAAAACAGCACCTACTAGTTTGACGTTCCAGCCAGGAGTCGTCAAGCAACCACCTGACTTGCGTACATCGCGTTAAGGTCGTAGGACGGATTTGCAATCCGTCCGTTCGAAGGGACGTTTGCAAAACCGTCCTACTGTATGAACAAAAAACCCACGAGCGCTCGCCCGTGGGTTTTTTTCATCGGCTGTTGCCAAGGGACCGACGACGGAGTGATCAAATCATGCGGGTCAGGTCACTGACGTGGCCGTCACTCGGATTTTCGGGAGGCGGGGAGAATGATCAGACTCGGTCCCATCGCGGTGACGGCGGCCTCGGCCCGGCTCGCCAGCGCTTGTAGATCCTTGCTGAACTGCATGAGTGCGGTCTGCGCGTTGTCGCGCTCTCCGGTGCGCGTGGTAAGTTGCTTCTTTAGCTCATCGCGCTCCTGCGCGATCGACTTGAGTTCCTCAACCTGCTGGGCCAGCTCGGTTCGTTGCGCCTCGATGTTCGCGATCTTCTTGCGGTTGCTCTCGTTGACGGCCACGACCACGCGGTAATCTTCCTCGAGCTTGGCATGGCGCGCTTCCAGGTCGCGGATTTTCGTATTGGTGGCGCCGTTCTTTTGGTGCGTGCAACCCCACAAGCTCAGGGACGAAGCTAACATGAGGACAAGCAGCGCGGTGCTGGCTTTAGGCATGGCGGAAGGCTCCTTGAGGTATATTGGCCCGCGTGACCACAGGCCCTTTGAGCAAGTTCGGCGGAGAAGATGGGTCAACCGGCCGCAAACCCTTCCCGGCTTTCCTGGTTGCATGCCGGCGACAAAGTTAATTTCGGCAGGAGACTCGCGCGAACTTGATGCAAGTTATCCAGGTTTCTGGACAGGCAAAGTGGTCGCCAACCGCCCCGAATTCCCAGGCTGCTTGCCTTCGCCCCGCGGATTCGCTGCGCTCATCCGCGGGCTTGGAATTCAGTTAATTTGCCCCTTTTTCTTTCGTCGGCGCGGGAAGTTGTTCCGTCGGCGGCCGGGTGAAATCCACCACGCTCACCCTTCCCGGTATCACGGGAACGACGCGAACGTCCGTCACCGCTTTGCCGTTGTCCGTCCAGGTCGCGGACACCTTATACGAATAGGTGTAACCCGGCTCCAAAGCGCCCGGGTCGTATTGGCGCATGCGCCCTGTGGACGTGGTCCTATTGCCGTCAAAGAGCACCTGCGCGTCAGGATCGGCCAGCACAACTTGGACCCTGGCCTGATTGGCCGGCAATGCGTTCGGAGCGGGCCCGTATTGGCTGGGGGCGTATTGGGAAGAGCCGTATTGGGACGAGCCGTACTGCGTGGAGCCATCGTAGCTTGGCGGATAAAAAGCACTATATCCGTTGGGGACCACATACACCGAATCGGGACCGTAGCCGCCATATCCGTAGCCGCCGCCGTATCCGTAGCCGCCGTATCCGAACGGAAAGCCGAGACCAAAGGCATAGAAGTTGTTGTGCGGATAGCCGTGATTGTAATACCCGGCGTGGAAATTCGAATGTCCACCGTTCCAATTGCCGCCGTTCCAACTTCCGCCGCGGCTCATACTCGCGCCGCCGGGGGCGCCGCCGCGACTCATACTCGCGCCGCCGGGGGCGCCGCCGCGACTCATGCCGCCGCTGCCGCCACCGCCGCCGCGGCCACCACCGCCGCCGCCTTTTTGGGCGCTAACGGGATCCGCCGCCACGGCCCAAATAAAGGCCGCCGCCAGGAAAAGAAAGGGCTTCATAGGTGCCTCCTCATGCAAAGACGCCGCCGGAATTGATGCGGGGGAGAAGTTCGGGACGGCTTTCATTATAACGCGTCAGCAAGCAATAGTAGATGACTTTGTTTCCCTGTTCCCGCATTCCATGTTCAAGGCTCTTTTTTTGCGGTTCTAACCCGCACGCCCCGCAGGCTTTGACTCTTGAATCCAAGCGCGCACTTCATCGATCGAGCTTCGGCATTCCTCCGGCGACACCGGCGCGGCGGCGAATTTCGCCAGATCGCAGCGCTCCAGAAATAAGCGCAGGAATTCCTGATCTTCCGGCAGTATCGTCGCCGACTCCTTAGCCGACTGGAGAAATTCCGCGGTTGTTTGGCGGCGCGCGGGAATGTGCAGTGTCTTCTCCAAATAGCGGCGCACCACCTCGCCCAGCATTGCCTGGAACTGCTTGACGTGGCCCTTTTCCGGCAGGCTCATGGCCGCGATGCGTTCAAGCTCGCGCAGGGCCACTTGTGCGGCCGGCGCGGCGGCACGGACGACACGTCGTTTACGCAATACAAAAAGCGCCGCGCACACTGCGGCGCCGGCCAACCCCCCGCCAAGCACCCACCAAAGAACACGCGAATCACTTTCGAGCGGCGGCAGCTCTTCGATGCTCGTCGGATCGCGCAGGCTCTTCAAATCGGCGTTGGCGACCACGGACGAAATGCGTGCCGGGATGGCGTCCCAGGAGACCGTTTCCAACTTGCCCTCGTCGATGCGGAAACGCAGTGGCTCTAGCTGGAGAAGCTGCTCGCCCGTAAGCGCAGGCACGAGAACGAACTTCATCTGCCAAGTCTGGCCTCCGCTTTCCTTCGCAGAGATCTTCGGCGCTTCCGCGCGAAGGACCTCCCAGCCGGCCGAGCGCGTCAGCTTTGTCGGCAATTCGACATGCACGCTTTTTTCGCCGGCAACCGTCCAAGTCGCTTCGAGCGTGTCAGACAGACTTAGCTCCATATGTCCGTCCTTGAGCTTCGCGGACACCTCCAGAGTCGCGGGGCCGCGCTTTTGCACGAGTCCCGCGGATTGCCCCAGCACGCACTGAGCCGATAAAAGGGAAACAGCAAGAACCAGCGCGATGCGACCGCTCATGAATGCCTCAAGCGCCGCTCGCGCATGTGGAAGAACCGGGTCAATTCTCCGAGGTGTTCCCCGCCTGTCGAGATTTCCACAAGGTCGATGCGCCGCGAACGTGACAACTCCTGGAGTTCCTGGTCGCGGCGGCTGGCTTTCTCGGCGAAGGCAGCGCGAAAGTCGGCAGCGGCCGTGTCGATCAGCATGACTTTGCCTGTTTCGGCATCTTCCAATTCCACTAGCCCAACGGCAGGCAACGAGCGCTCGCGTGGATCGGTGATCTTCAGCGCGATCAAGTCAAGCCGCTTGCCGGTCCGCTGGAAGGGTTTTTCGAAGCCGCGGTCAAGAAAGTCGCTCATGAGGAACACGACCGCGCGGCGGTGCAGCACGCGATTCAAGAAATCGAGCCCCTCGCGCAGGTTCGTGCCCGGATGGCGCGGCTCGAAAAACAAAATGTCGCAAATGAGCCGCAAGGCATGGCGCGTACCCTTGCGCGGCGGCACGAACTTTTCAACGCGATCGCTGCACGCGACCAGGCCGACCTTGTCATTGCTGGCGATCGCGCAGAACGCCAGCAGGGCGGCCAATTCGGCGGCCACTTCCCGCTTCTCCTGGGCCTGCGTGCCGAATTGCAAGCTGCGGCTGCAATCGACCACCAGCATCACCGTCAAATCGCGCTCTTCTATGAAGCGCTTGATAAACGGATGGCCCATGCGCGCAGTGACGTTCCAGTCGATGCTGCGGACGTCATCTCCGGGCTGATACTCGCGCACTTCCTCGAATGCGATGCCCGCCCCCTTGAAGACGCTGCGGTACTCGCCGCCCAGAAGGTCCTCCACCGCGCGGCGGGCACGGATTTGCAGACGACGAATCTGAATGGCGATTTCACGCGGCAACATATTTGTGCATTTTCATACACGTGAGCGATTTCGTCCATATCACCAGAGTGCGCTAGGTGCTGCACGCGGCAGAGGTGTAATTGATTTGACATTGTGGCAACGCGTTCCGCAGCGCCGCGTGGCCCGCTTCTGTCACTTGTGATTCCCAGAGATACAGATAGCGTAGGTTACTCAACTTACGGAGCGATGAGACACATGCATCGGTCACTCTCGTCGAGGACAGATTAAGACTCCACAACCGCGCAAGCTTGGCGAGATGTCTCAGACCTGCGTCCGAAACGGCAACTCGGCGCAGATCAAGCGATTTCAGGTTTGTGAGCTTGCCGATCCATATAAGTCCCATGTCGGTCACTTGCGGCTCGGAAGGGCTTCGATGCCTGTGAACGCTAACACTTAGCGATTCGAGATTGGGAAGCCGAGCAACATGCTTCATGCCGGCGTCGCCAACGAGCGTTTCGGCGAGGTTGAGCTGCGACAGTTTCTTCAAGAGCGCAAATGCCTTCAAGCTTGCATCGCTGACTCGCGTTCGTTCGAGACTGAGACTCGACAAGTTCTTGAGTTTCGCAATCTCAAAAAGGCCGCTGTCGGCAATTTGAGTATCGGCGACATTCAGATGCCTCAAGTCCGCAAACGCAGAGACGTGGTGCATCCCCACATCAGTGATTTTCGTGTTCGAAAGGTCAAGACGCTTCAGACTTCTGAGTTTGGAAAGCTCTCGAATCCCGGCGTCGGTCACTTTGGTGCCGGCGATGTTAAGAGAATTCAGCTGCGCGAGAAATGCGATGTTTTTCATTCCGATATCGCTGGTTTTTGTCTGGCATAAGTCAAGAGTCTTCAGACTTGTGAGCTTGGCGATCGACTTCAAGCCTCGGTCCCCGATACGCAGATCGCGAAGATAGAGTTTCGAGAGAGTACTTAACGAGCCGATTGGCGGCACCCCCGCATCGGTCACTTGTGTGCCGTGAAGCCCTAGAACCGAAAGCCGCCGCAAGTTTCTAAGCGCATTCAAGCTACGATTCGACGCGGTGGTCGAAAGGTAGAGTTTCTTGAGGTGCTTGAGTTTGCAGATTTCCCGCAATCCCGAATGGCCGATCTTCGTGTGCACCACGATCAACGTTGACAGTCGCGGGAACTTTGCAAGTTCTTTCATGCCTGCGTCCGTGACTTTGCAGTAGATCAGCTCCAGATCGAATGGAACCGAAACCCTTGGAAGCGCATGAAGGCCGGCGTCGGTCACTTCAATGAGTTGAACTAGGCCCTAACCAAGCGTAATCCTGTCGTCCGTTCAAGAATTCTTCAAAAAAATTCGAAATCCCTTGGCTTTTCCGCGTCTTTGAAGTGTAGTCGCTTTCAAGGACACGAACA